>CAUSDE010000049.1:0-45388 GCA_963530045.1 uncultured Achromobacter sp. | reverse complement strand
GGGAGGAAAGCCCCCTCGGGGGGCAGAGAGCGCACGAAGGGCGCGAAGCGTGGGGGTTAACCATCCTCTTCTATAATTCCGGTCCATGACGACCGACGCCTTTCTTGACCAGACCCCCAATCGGCTGCGCCGATTCGCCTGCATGATGTACGAAGCCGTGCTGCTGTTCGGCGTGGTGTTCCTGGCGGGCTACCTGCTGGATACGCTGACGCAGAGCAAGAATGCGCTGGAGCTTCGCGGGGCGCGGCAGGCTTGGCTGTTCACCGCCATCGGCGCCTACTTCGTGCTGTGCTGGCGCCGCCGCGGCCAGACGCTGCCCATGAAGACCTGGAACATCCGGCTCGTCGACCGGGACGGCAACACGCCAAGCACCGCCCGCCTGATCCTGCGCTACGTACTGGTCTGGCCGCTGGTGCTTGCGGGCGCGGCGGTGGTCTGGGGCGCCGCCAACCTGACCGGCTGGGCTTCGGTGGACATGTTCATCGTGGCCGCGCCCTTCACGATATTCATCTGGTCCTGGCTCGACCCCGACGGCCAGTTCCTGCATGACCGCATCCTGGGCACGCGCCTGCGCAATGCGCCGCAGCGCCAGAAGGCGCGCTGAGGGCGCAACCCACCCATCACCGCGCCGCGCTAAACACAAACTATTACAAATAGCAAAACCATGCGGCCATTTGGCCGCCTGCTTTCAGAAAGTTGAAAGTCGCCCGCAAAGACAATGAGGCCCCGTTAAACAGACGCCTCAAGACTCCCATGCGCGCTTTCATTTCCCGCCTGTCGCTGGCCGCCGCCAGCGCCCTGCTCTTCCTGCCGTCCGGCGCCTCGGCCCAGAACGCGTCAGCCCAGCAGGAAATCGAATCCGCCACGAAAGCCGCCTTCGCCGCCGCCCAGCAGGGGCCGGCGGATGTGAAGCTGGGCGATCAGGCGGTGGTTCACCTGCCGCAGAACATGTTCTTCGTGCCGCGGTTCCAGGCCGAGCGCTTGATGCAGGCCTACGGCAACGGCAAGGATCCGTCGCTGTTGGGCGTGGTCATGCCCAAGAGCGACGACGACGACTGGGTCGTCACCGTCAACTTCGACAAGGCCGGCTACATCAAGGACGACGACGCGCGCAACTGGAACGTCAGCGAACTGCTGGACAGCCTGCGGGAAGGCACCGAACAGTCCAACGAAGAGCGCAAGAAGCGCGGCTTCCCGGAGCTGACGGTGGACGGCTGGGTTGAAGCGCCCAAGTACGACAGCAACACGCAGCGGCTGGTCTGGTCGGTAGCGGCCAAGCACAAGGGCGCCGAAGCCGGAGAGGATCCAACGGTCAACTACAACACCTACGCCCTGGGCCGCGACGGTTACATCACGCTGGATCTCATCACCCAGCAGAGCCTGGTGCCCAAGGACAAGACCGCCGTGCTGGCGCTGCTGGACAACCTGAATTACGTGGACGGCAAGCGCTACGCCGACTTCGACTCCTCGACCGACAAGGTCGCGGAATACGGGCTGGCCGCCCTGGTGGCCGGCGTGGCCGCCAAGAAGCTGGGGCTGTTCGCCGTGATCGCCGCCTTCCTGGCCAAGTTCGCCAAGGTCGGCATCCTGGCCGCGGCTGCGCTGGGCGGCGGATTGTGGAAGCGCCTGCGCGGCAAGAAGGCCGACACGCCGCAGCCCTGAGCATTGCCTGTGACGGTGGCCGCGCCCGGCGCCGTGCCACCGTCACAACAGCGTCACGGTTTCTTCATACGCCCGTCATCGCCGGATGATTTCATCCTGAGGCATGACGACAGCCCACATGGAAGCGACCGTGAACGAAATCCGACCCGCGCACTGGCGTGCTCTCTGGATTTCCGATATTCACCTGGGCACTGCCGGGTGCAAGGCGGAATTCCTGCTCGATTTCCTGGACCACAACGATTCGGACACCCTTTACCTGGTGGGCGATATCGTGGACGGCTGGCAGCTGCGCAAGCATTGGCACTGGCCCCGGGCGCACAACGACGTCATCCAGCGCATCCTGCGCAAGGCGCGCAACGGCACGCGGGTAGTGTTCATCCCCGGCAACCATGACGAATTTGCCCGCGAGTTCGCCGGCTACGCGTTCGGCGACATCGAGATCCTGGACGAAGATGTGCACGTGACCGCCAAGGGCATGCGCCTGCTGGTGCTGCACGGCGACCAGTTCGACGGCGTGATCCAGCACAGCCGCTGGCTTGCCCACCTGGGCGACGGCCTCTACCAACTGGCGCTGTGGATCAACCACCATTTCAACCGCCTGCGCCACCGCCTGGGGCTGCACTACTGGTCGCTGTCGCAATACCTGAAGCACAAGGTCAAGAACGCCGTCTCCTTCATCACGGATTTCGAAGAGGCGCTGGCCGGCGAGGCGCGCCGACGCGGGCTGGACGGCGTGGTCTGCGGGCACATCCACAAGGCCGAGCTGCGCGACGTGGGCGGCATCCTGTACTGCAATGACGGCGACTGGGTGGAAAGCCTGTCCGCCCTGGCCGAAACCCATGATGGCCAGTTGCAGCTGCTGGACTGGGCCGCCATCCAGGCCGAAAGGCAGGCGGAACCGGTCGCCCGTCCCCCGCGTTCGCTGTCCCTGCCCGCCCTGCCCTCCGCACTGCGCCGCCAAAGCAAACACCCGTAATAACCCGTATGCGTCCCCATTACGCAACGGGGATATTGCAGTTCACGGCCCTCTAGGTCATGCTTGCATCTGAGGCAACGGGCGAGTTGGCCCGTTCACGCAGCTGCAACATGCTTACAACATAGGGCCATGAACGACCAATATCAGGCGCTCTACCAATCATTCCGCTGGCTGGTACCCACCCAGTTCAACATTGCGGATGCGTGCTGCCACCGCTGGGCATCCAGTAGTCCGGATGCGCGGCGCATTGCCATCTACTACGAAGATGAGTCCGGCAACCGCGAGGTCTGGACCTATGCCCGACTGGCCGAGGCCGTCAACCAATTGGCCAACGGCCTGGTGAAAATGGGCGTGGGCCGCGGCGATCGGGTCGGTGTCGTTTTGGGGCAACGCCCCGAAACCGTCGTCGCCCACATGGCCATCTACACGGTTGGCGGCGTCGTGCTGCCCCTGTCGGCCCTGTTCGGCCCGGAGGCCCTGGAAGCCCGCCTGCGCGACTCGGAAACCCGCGTCGCCATCGTGGACCACGCCTCCAGCGCCAACCTGCTGGCCGTCAGCGACAACTGCCCCAACCTGCAGCAGATCATCGGCATCGGCTTCGCCGACGAGCGCGTGCTGCCCTGGCGCAGCCTGCTGGCCCGCCAGCCCAGCGAATTCAAGGCCATCCCGACGCGCTCGTCGGACCCCGCCATCCTGCTCTATACCTCGGGCACCACCGGCGCGCCCAAGGGCGCCTTGCTGCCGCACAGCGTGCTGATCGGCAACCTGCCGGGCTTCGTGGCCTCGCAGGACTGGTTCCCGAAGCCTGCGGACGTGTTCTGGTCGCCAGCCGACTGGGCCTGGACGGGCGGCATGATGGACGCGCTGTTGCCCACCCTGTATTTCGGACATCCCATCGTGGGCACGCGCGGGCGCTTTTCCGTCGAGCGCGCGTTCGAGCTGCTGGAACGCTATCAGGTCACCAACACCTTCCTCTTCCCCACCGCCCTGAAGATGATGATGAAGGCGGTGCCGGAACCCCGCAACCGCTACCAGCTGGCCCTGCGCTCCATCATGAGCGCGGGCGAAAGCGTGGGCGAGACCGTCTTTGAATGGTGCCAGTCGGCGCTGGGCGTGACGCCCAACGAAATGTTCGGCCAGACCGAGATGAACTACGTCGTGGGCAACAGCCAGAAGCGCTGGCCCGCCCGCCCCGGCAGCATGGGCCGGCCTTACCCCGGCCACCAGGTCGCGGTCCTGAACGATGACGGCCAGCCCGTGGCCGCCGGCGAAACCGGCGAAATCGCCGTCAACCGGCTGGACATCCACGGCTACCCCGATCCTGTGATGTTCCTGGGCTACTGGCGCAACGAAGCGGCCACCCAGGCCAAATTCAAGGGCGACTGGTGCCTGACCGGCGATCTGGCCACCCTGGATGCCGACGGTTACCTCTGGTATGCCGGCCGCGCCGACGATGTGTTCAAGTCGTCCGGCTACCGGATCGGTCCGGGCGAAATCGAAAGCTGCCTGATCGGGCATCCCGCCGTGGCCAATGCCGCCGTCGTGCCCAAGCCGGATGCCGAGCGCGGCGCCCTGGTCAAGGCCTACGTCGTGCTGACGCCGGAGTTCGCCCACCGCGACCGCGCCGATGTCATCGAGAACCTGCAGGAGCATGTGCGCGAACGGCTGGCGCCCTACGAATACCCGAAAGAGATCGAATTCGTCGACGAATTGCCGATGACCACCACCGGTAAGATCCAGCGCCGCGTGTTGCGCCTGCGCGAAGAAGCGCGCGCCCGCGCCGCCGCCCCGGCGCCTGTCGCTGCGGCAGACCCGGTGGCGGCGGCACCTGCCGCGACCGCGGCCGTCGACACCGACGTGGCCCACGGCGGCCCCGAGAAGCAACCGGAGACCTGAGGCAATGCCCATTTACCAGCTTGACGACCTGATCCCCCGCATCGACCCCGCCGCCTATGTGGCCGACAGTGCCGACATCATCGGCAACGTCACGCTGGAAGCCGGCGTCAGCATCTGGTCGAACGTATCGATCCGTGGCGACAACGACGCCATCCTGATCCGCCACGGCACCAATATCCAGGAATCCAGCGTCCTGCACGTGGACAGCGGCTGTCCCATGACGATCGGCCCCAATGTGACGGTGGGCCACCAGGCCATGCTGCACGGCTGTACCATCCACGAAGGCGCCCTGGTGGGCATGCAGGCCATCGTCTTGAACAATGCGGTCATCGGGCGCAACTGCCTGATTGGCGCCGGCGCGATCATCCCCGAAGACCGGATCATTCCCGACAATTCGCTGGTGATCGGCATCGGCAAGATCGTCCGGGAGCTCTCGGACGAGGAAATCGCCAATCTGCACAAAAACACCGCCCATTACGTGGCGCGGGGCCAACACTACAAGACGGCCCTGAAACGGCTGGCCTGAACGCCCCAGGGCGCCGTTGAACCCCCTGCTGCCAGCAGGGGGAATCGCGCCCCTGATCGGCTAACATTCCGCTATGACCGATCAGCTCAAAAAATACCTTACCGAAGACCGCAGCGTCCGCGTCCAGGCCGTGCGCCTTGAGGCGACCTGGAAGGCCGTCCAGGCCAACCACGACTACCCGCCCGCCATCACCCATCTGCTGGGCGAACTGGTGGCCGCGTCCACCCTGCTTGCCGCCAACATCAAGTTCGAGGGCTCGCTGGTGCTCCAGATCCAGGGCGACGGCCCCATCGCCCTGCTGGTGGTGGAATGCCGCTCAGACCTGAGCCTGCGCGCCACCGTCAAAGTGCGCGAAGGCCATGACGTGCCCGCCGACGGCACGATGCAAAGCCTGCTGAACCCGGGCGGCGCCGGCCGCTTCATCGTGGTGCTGGACCCGCAGCGCAAGCTGCCGGGCCAGCAGGCCTACCAGGGCATCGTGCCGCTGGAAGGCGAGACGGTGGCCGAGGCCCTGCAACACTACATGAAGGCGTCCGAACAGCTGGACACGCGCCTGTGGCTGGCGGCGGACGCCGACCACGCCGCCGGCATGCTGATCCAGCGCCTGCCTTTCCATGGCGGCACGGATGCGCCGCTGTTGACCGAGCAGGCCGCCGCGGAAACCTGGGACCGCACCAACGCGCTGGCCAGTACCCTCAAGCGCGACGAACTGCTGGAAGCCGAGATCGACACACTGATCCACCGCCTGTTCTGGGAAGACACCCTGCTGGCGTTCGATCCGGTGACGGTCAGCTGGCACTGCCCCTGCACCCGCGAGCGCGTGGCAAGCATGCTGCGTTCGCTGGGCGAAGAGGAAGTCAACAGTGTCCTGGCCGAGCGCGGCCAGGTGGACGTGTCATGCGACTTCTGCGGCAAGCCCTATAAGTTCGACGCGGTCGACTGCGCCACCCTGTTTGCGCCAAACCAGCCCCCGGCCGACGACGCGCCGCCGACCGTGCACTGATTCCCCGCGTCCCGCCTGGCGGGACGGTTTCACCCCTTCGGATTGTCCGTATCGACGGGCGGTCATGCCCGCGCCACACTGCGCAGCCATGACCGCCTTTTTCTTTGCCTGCCCGCGGCAGCGGGGCGCCGCCGCCATCGAATTCGCCGTGGCCGGCGCCGTGGTGTTGCTGCTAGGCCTGCTGGCGATCGACGCCGCCCGCTGGCAGGCCGTACGCCAGATGGCGTACCTGGCGCTGATTGAAGCCGCCCGCGCGGGCGCAACGGCGCACGGCAATCCCGCCCGCATGCGGCAGGCTTTTCAACAGGCGTTGTTGCCGCTGCACGTCGGCGGGGAAGGCGTGGCGGGCAAAGTCGACGCCCGGCGCCGTCGGGAACGCGCCCAGGCCGGCATCGCGGCGCTGACCGGCCTGACTCCTTGGCGCATCGAAATCCTGCAGCCCGATGCCCGCGCCTTCCGCGAGCACGGCCGCGCCGGGCTCACAGTGACAGCGGCGCCAGGCTTGCGCGCCATCGACAACGACTACCAGGACCTGCAGCACGCACGCCGGCCTCCCCCGCCCGGGGGCTTGAGCATCTTCGATGCGAACACGTTGAAATTGCGCCTGACCTATCTGCACCGGCCCTTGCTGCCGCCCGTGCGCATGCTGCTGGCGGCCTTGGGACGCGACGACGCCAGCTATGCAGGCGTGGCGCGTGCACACGGTCTACTGCCGATCCGGGTGGAGCTGGAAATGGAGATGCACTCGCATCCGGTGGATTGGTCGGGCAAGACGCCTCAACCGGAAGGAATGGTGGTCGGCGCCTGCCGCGACGCCCGCTGCCCCTGAGGAAAAACCTCAGTGGCGGGTCGTGGCGTTGTTGGCCGGCGTGGCCGGTTTGGGCGCCGTCGGGTTGGCGGCAGGGCTGGCGGCCCGATTGGCGGGCGGCTTGGCAGCCGGCGCGCTGGCGCGCGTGGCAGTGGGGGGTTTGGCCGCGGGGTCAGCCGCCAGCGACGCGCCGGCGGCGGGAGGCTGCGTGTTCTGCGGCAGGATATGCACGAACACTTCGCCATCACGCATCATGCCGAGCTCGCCGCGGGCGCGCTCTTCGATGGCGCCTGAGCCGCCTTCAAGATCCCGCACTTCGGCTTCCAGCGCGGCATTGCGCGCGCGCAGGCCTTCATTGGTCTCGCGCTGCTCCGCCACTTGGCGTTGCAGATCCCAGACCTTGAACCAGCCGCCCTTACCCAGCCACAGCGGGTATTGGATCAAGCCGACCAGCACGAACAGCACCAGGAACAACAGGCGCATACGCGAGAACCCTCAGAGCAGTCGTGGCGCGGATGCGGCGGCGGCGCCAGGCGCCGCTGCCGCGCTTCCCATCAACGCAGGTTGTAGAAAGCTTCCAGGCCAGGATACGACGCCACTTCAGCCAGCTCTTCCTCGATGCGCAGGAGCTGGTTGTACTTGGCCATGCGATCCGAACGGGACAGCGAACCCGTCTTGATCTGCATCGCGTTGGTTGCCACGGCGATGTCGGCGATGGTCGAGTCTTCGGTTTCGCCCGAACGGTGCGACACGACGGCGGTGTAGCCGGCGCGCTTGGCCATTTCGATGGCGGCGAAGGTTTCGGTCAGCGTGCCGATCTGGTTGATCTTGATCAGGATCGAGTTGGCGACGCCCTTCTGGATGCCTTCACGCAGGATCTTGGTGTTGGTGACGAACAGGTCATCGCCCACCAGCTGCACCTTCTTGCCCAACTGGTCGGTCAGGAGCTTCCAGCCGTCCCAATCGTTTTCGGCCATGCCGTCTTCGATGGAGATGATCGGGTACTTGTCGCACCAGGTGGCCAGCAGGTTGGTGAATTCCTGCGAGGACAGCGAGATGCCGCCTTCGCCGGCCAGCGTGTACTTGCCGTCGCGGTAGAACTCCGAGCTGGCGCAATCCAGGCCCAGGGCGATCTGCGTGCCCGGCTCGTAGCCGGCTTCGGTGATGGCCTTCAGGATCAGCTGGATGGCCGCTTCGTGGCTGGGCACGTTGGGCGCGAAACCGCCCTCGTCGCCGACGGCCGTGGACATGCCCTGGCCGTGGATCAGCTTCTTCAGCATGTGGAAGACTTCAGCGCCCCAACGCAGGGCTTCGCGGAAGCTGCCTGCGCCGACCGGCAGGATCATCAGTTCTTGCAGGTCGAGCGTGTTGTTGGCGTGCGCGCCGCCGTTGATGACGTTCATCATCGGCACGGGCATGCTCATGGGGCCGCTGCCGCCGAAGTAGCGGTACAGGGACAGGCCCGATTCGTCGGCGGCGGCGCGTGCCACGGCCATGCTGGCGGCCAGGATCGCGTTGGCGCCCAGGCGTTCCTTGGACTCGGTGCCATCCAGCTCGATCAGCGTGCGATCGACGAAGGTCTGTTCCTGGGCATCCAGGCCCATCAGGGCTTCGGAGATTTCCGTATTCAGGTTTTCAACGGCGCGCAGCACGCCCTTGCCCAGATAACGGCTCTTGTCGCCGTCGCGCAGCTCGATGGCTTCGCGGGCGCCCGTGGAGGCGCCGGACGGCACGGCCGCGCGGCCCATGGCGCCGGACTCCAGCAGCACATCACATTCCACGGTGGGGTTGCCGCGCGAATCCAGAATCTCGCGGCCGATGATATCGACGATTGCACTCATGACTTTACATTCCCTGAACGATAAACATATTCATGACGGCCGCGCCCTCGCGGGCGTTGCGGGCACGGCGGTACTGCCAGGAGTCGTAGAAGGCCTGGGCGGCGGCCATGGACGGAAATTCCATGACGACGGTGCGGCCAGGCTCACGGCCCTCAAGGTGCTTGGACTCTCCGCCACGCACCAGGATCTTGGCATCGTACGCGCGCATGGCGAGCGTGGACAGACGCTTGTAATCCTCGTATTGCGCGGGCTTGGTCACCGTGACGTCGGCGATGAGGTAAGCACTCATGGGGTTCCTTCAGGGCAGTTGCGTTGTTAGGTATCTATAGCGGATAGCTGGCGCCAGATACGGCAACGCCGCCAGTGTCGCTTAAAGCGGCACGGCGACGCATATCCGATGCTAATTGGTTGTATCCGAAAGCAGCGCCGCCGTACAGGCCGACGCTGGGGGACGGGCCCGCGACCCCGAGGATCCGCATGCGGAACTCGAGACCGCGGACGCGCATCAGGCCCCCTGGCCGCGGCGAGCCTTCTGCTCGATGGCGGCGCGGATATAGCTGGAGAACAGCGGGTGGCCGTCACGCGGCGTGGAGGTGAACTCCGGGTGGAACTGCACGCCCACGAACCACGGGTGGTCGGGCAATTCCATCATTTCCGGCAGGTTTTCCGACGGCGTGCGGGCGCTGATCACCATGCCGGCCTCTTCCAGGCGCGGCACGTAGACGTTGTTGACCTCGTAGCGGTGACGGTGACGCTCGTTCACTTCATCGCCATAGATGGTCTGCGCACGGGTGCCGGCCTTGATCGGCACGCGTTGCGCGCCCTTGCGCATGGTGCCGCCCAGATCGGACGTGTTGTCGCGCTTTTCGACCTTGCCTTCGCGGTCCATCCATTCGGTGATCAGCGCCACCACCGGGTGCGGCGCGGACGGATCGAATTCCGTGCTGTTGGCGCCGCCCAGACCGGCGACGTGGCGCGCGAACTCGATGACGGCCAGCTGCATGCCCAGGCAGATGCCCAGGTACGGCACGCCGTTTTCACGGGCGTAGCGGATGGCGGCGATCTTGCCCTCGGTGCCGCGCTTGCCGAAGCCGCCCGGAACCAGGATGGCGTCCAGGTGCTTCAGTTGGTCGGTGCCGCGGGTTTCGATGTCTTCCGAGTCGATGTACTCGATGTTGATCTTCGAGCGCGTGTGGATGCCGGCGTGGACCAGCGCTTCCGTCAGCGACTTGTACGATTCGGTCAGGTCGACGTACTTGCCGACCATGCCGATCGTCAGCTGGTGCTGCGGGTGCTCCAGCGCTTCGACCAGGTTGTCCCACATGGACAGATCGGCCGGCGGCGGGGTCAGGCCCAGCGCTTCGCAGACGATGTTGTCCACGCCTTGCTTGTGCAGCATGGCCGGGATCTTGTAGATGGAATCGGCGTCCCAGACGGAGATGACCGCGTCCAGGGGCACGTTCGAGAACATCGAGATCTTGGCGCGCTCGTCGTCCGGGATGGGACGGTCGGCGCGGCACAGCAGCGCGTTCGGGTAGATACCGATTTCGCGCAGCTTCTGCACCGAATGCTGCGTGGGCTTGGTCTTCAGTTCGCCGGCGGAGGCGATGAAGGGCACGAGCGTCAGATGCACGAAGGCGGCATTGTTGCGGCCCATGCGCAGGCTCATCTGGCGAGCGGCTTCCAGGAAAGGCAGGGACTCGATGTCGCCCACGGTGCCGCCGATCTCGACGATGGCGACGTCCGTGTTGCCGTTCCAGCCGGCTTCGGCGCCACGGGCGATGAAGTCCTGGATTTCGTTGGTGATGTGCGGAATCACCTGGACAGTCTTGCCCAGGTAGTCGCCACGGCGCTCTTTGCGCAACACCGATTCGTAGATCTGGCCCGTGGTGAAGTTGTTCACCTTGTGCATGCGGGCGGAGATGAAGCGCTCGTAGTGGCCCAGGTCCAGATCGGTTTCGGCGCCGTCTTCCGTGACGAACACTTCACCGTGCTGGAAGGGGCTCATCGTGCCCGGATCGACGTTGATGTACGGGTCGAGCTTCAGCATGGTGACCTGCAGACCACGCGACTCGAGGATGGCGGCGAGCGACGCAGCGGCGATGCCCTTGCCCAGGGAAGACACCACTCCGCCGGTGACAAATACGTATTTGGTCATCGTAATGAGCACCCGGGACGAGCGGGCGCGTGCGGGAAATTTGGATTATAGCCGGGAGGCGAAGGTTATTTGGGTTTTCCCCTAGCGATGACGCGTAACATTTAGCAGCACTCGAAACGTAGCGGCGGCCAGCGCGTTGCATGGCGCGGCGCAGCGTCGTGCTATGTTCGATCCCTAATTTTTTGACTGCTGTTTTTTCTCAACACTTCCCGCCCCTGCCGATGACCGATCTCGCCCGATCCCCCACCTCGCTCGCGTGGCGACTGGCGCTGACCGCCGTTTTCCTGCGCTTGGCGTATGCCGCCGTAGTCCAGACCTACACGATGTTCGGTTTACCGCAGTCCCTGCAAATGCGGGAGATGCATACCGAGCCTCAGTTCCTGGCCCCGCTCCTGGCGCATATCGCCGCAGCGGCGGCGATCGCCGGGCTGACCACCTGGGGCGCCATGCGCCGCTGGCTTGAGCGCCACAACACGACGGCCGTGGACGAGCCCCGCAAGCTGTTCGGCACCTTCATCGCGTTGCTGCTGGTCTACACGCTGGCCGTGGCCGCCGGCATGGCCTTCCTGCATAACGCGCTGATGGGCTTCGTCATGAACAACCGGGACATGCTGGAGGCCCGGTTCGGCATCGGCATCGTCGGCCAGTTCCTGGCGCTGGGCCTCATCGTGCGGGTCGTGACCATCGTGCTGGAGATCATCGGCATCTGCGTGATCGTGCGCATTGCCGCCTGGACGGTGCAACCCGCCGGCCCGGCCGGCGAGCCCGCCTATGAGCGGCGCCATGCGGCCTGGATCGCCGGGCTGACCGTGCTGATCTGGCAACTGAGCGTCTCGATCGCGCTGGGCGGTTTCCTGCAGATGCAGTCCCTGAGCGCGGGCTGGACGGAGTTCCTGCTGGGCTACCTGGCCTTGCCCGCGATCCTGCTGGCGCTCTGCGCCGTGCTCTGCCTGAACATCCTGCCGCGCGCCATCGGCGCGGCGCGTCTGGGCCGGGCGGTGGTCCACGGCACGCTCGCGTTCTGGCTGGCCCAGGCACTGGGTGTCGGCATCGGATTCCTGGCCGCCCGGGCGATGACCTGGGACCAATTGATACGCGCGGCGCTATCGCCTATGGCGCCCGTCGTGGCGCTCTTGGCCTACGCCGCGCTGCTGGCCTTGGGCTGCCTGGTCGGCAGGCTCCTGTTCTACCCGCGCGCAACGCCCCCGCAGGAAGCCTGACGCCGGCCAGCGCGAAATCCCCACAAGGAAAAAGGCCGCGGGCATAGCGCCCGCGGCCTTTTTCATGGGCTCGACCGGAAGATCAGATCGCTGCGGTGCGGCGCGTCAGCCAGGCCAGCGCCTCGCCTTCGACCAACGGCGACAGGCGCTCGAACACCGTCTTGTGATAGTCGTTCAGCCAGGCGGTTTCATCGGCGCGCATCAGCGACGGCTCGATGCAGCGGGTGTCGATCGGGCACAGGGTCAGCGTTTCGAAGCACAGGAATTCGCCCAGTTCGGACGTCAGCCAGCTGCGGTTGGCCACCAGGTTCTCGATGCGCACGCCCCAACGGCCCGGGCGATAGATGCCCGGTTCGTTCGACGTGATCATGCCCGGCTCCATCGCCGTGTGCGGGCCCGGCATGGCGCGGTACGAAATGACCTGCGGGCCTTCATGCACGTTCAGGAAGTAGCCCACGCCGTGTCCGGTCCCATGGCCGTACTCCGCACCGCCTTCCCAAATGGGCGCGCGCGCGATGGCGTCCAGCATGGGCGACGGGGTGCCGCGCGGGAACGAAGCGCGCGACAGCGCGATCATGCCCTTGAGCACCAGCGTGAAGTCCACCTTCTGGTCGGCGTTGGGCGAACCCACCGCAACCACGCGGGTGATGTCGGTGGTGCCGCCCAGGTACTGGCCGCCCGAATCGATCAGCAGCAGGCCGTCGCCTTCGATGGTGGCATGCGATTCCGGCGTGGCGCGGTAATGCGGCATGGCGCCGTTGGCATTGAAGCCGGCAATGGTGGCGAAGCTGGGGCAGACATAGGCCGGACGGCGCGCGCGGGCGGCGGTGATCTGCTCGTCGATCGTCAGTTCGGTGATGGTTTCATTGCCCAGCGCGCTTTCGAACCAGGCGAAGAATTCGCAGAGCGCCGCGCCGTCCTGCGCCATCGCCTGGCGCACATGGGCCAGTTCGGCGTCGGTCTTGCGGGACTTCAGCAACGTGGACGGGTTGATCGCCTCGATGCGCGGCACGGCCGGGTCCATGGCATGGAACACGCCGCAGGTCACGCGCGCCGGGTCGATCAGCAGCTTCTGGTCGAGTTCCAGTGAGGCCAGGGCATCGGCGGCCTGGGCATAGCCCGCCACTTCAACGCCGTCGGCGGCCAGCGTGGCGCGCAGCGCGTCGTCGACCTTGCCGTCGGCCACGAACAGCGTGGCGTGGTCCAGACCGATCAGCGCGTGGCCCACGAACACGGGGTTGTAGTCCACATCAGCGCCGCGCAGATTCAGCAGCCAGGCGATATCGTCCACGGTACAGATGAAATGCACGTCGGCGCCATGCGCGCGCATGCCCTCGCGCACTTGCGCAAGTTTGTCGGCACGGCTCACGCAGGCTTCGGGCGCCAGGTGCTCATAGATCTGCGCGTCCGGCAGGCCGGCGCGGTCCGTCCAGACCTCGTCCAACAGGTCCGCGCGGATCTCCAGCGTGGCGCCGGAGGCGGCTGCGGCTACCGACAAGGCGCGGAAGGCGCCCAGGCCCAGCACCTGGCCGTCCACGCCGATGACGTCGCCCGACCGCGTGTTGGCGGCAAGCCAGTCCACGTGCCCCGGGGTCGAGGCCAGGGCGATCTTCATCAGTTGCACGCCCGTGCCGGCCAGTTGCGCCTCGGCCTGCACCCAGTAACGGCTGTCCACCCACAGGCCGGCGAAATCGGCCGTGACGACGAGGGTTCCCACCGACCCCGTGAAACCCGACAGCCAGCGCCGCCCTTGCCAGCGCGCCGGCAGGTACTCGGACAGGTGCGGGTCCGAAGACGGGACGATATAGGCGGACAGGCCGCGGCGGCTCATGGCCTGCCGCAATTGGGCGATACGGGCGTCGGTGCTAGACATGGGGGATGGGATCCTTAGCGCAACATGAAAGACATGGCGGCCAGGCTGTTCAGCGTACGGACGGCGGCCTGCATGCTATCTGTCGTGAATCGCAAGGTGACGCCGTCCACGCGTTCCAGCGTGGGCCACATGCAGAACAGGTCGGCGAGCGCCGCGCTCTGCGTCTGCAACCGGCATTCTATAGGGGCGGCGATGCGGAAAGGAACGGGGGGCTGCTTCTTGAAGCTGCGCACGGCGGTTTCGGCCGCGGCAGCGATGGCGCGGCGGGACGCCGCGGGAGACAGGGTGATGCCGCTGCCCTGCCCGTGCGCCACTTTGGTCTGCACCCATTCGGCGCCGGGAAAGGTGTCGCGGGTTTCCGAAATGAAGACGTCGTCGCCCGTGCCCAGGATGACGGGCACGCCCATCTCGCCGGCCAGCGCGCCGTACAGGCCGGCTTCGCCCAGTTCCATGCCGTTGATGAACACGCGCGAGAACGCGAAGCTGTTGATCGTGTGGGCCAGGATGCCGCGGCCCTGCGAACGCGAGTGGTAGCCGATCATGAAGACCGCGTCGCAGCCTTCTTCCAGGCCGCCCATCATGCCCAGGTAGCGCGGCTTGCCCAGCACCAGGCGGGCGCGTTCGTCCAGGCCGTCGGGCAGCAGGTTGCGAAAGCCGCCGTGCGAGTCGTTGACCAGGATCTCTTCGGCGCCGCCGGCGATCGCGCCTTGCACGGCCGCATTGGCCTCGGCGGTCATCCAGGCGCGGGCCCGCTCGTATTCGCCGTTGCCGGCACGGACTTGTTCAGCATGGAAGACGCCGGCGACGCCTTCGATATCGGTGGAAATCAGGATCTTCATGGGATCAGTCCTCAGGGGATTCAGAATGCGGTGTCGGACAGCCACTGGCGCCACTGGGGCGCCGCGTCGCGGATGGCGGCGCGGTGATGGCCGTCGCGCCCGGTCACGCCATCGGCATGCCACAGCGCGGAAATGATGGCTTGTTCGCAGGCCTCGGCGGCCGCTTCGAACAAGGGGTCGATGCGCGTTTCATGCAGCATCGCAACGGCCGGCATCGGCTGCTCGGCCAGTTGCGGGATCGTATAGGCGGTGGAAAAAGCCAGTGCGATGTCGCCGCTGCCATGGCCGAACACCGAGCCGGTGCGCGCCAGGCCGGCGCCGGCACGCAAGGACAGCCGGCGCAACTGGCGTGCGTCCAGCGGCGCGTCCGTGGCCAGCAGCAAGATGATGGAGCCCTTCTCCGGCACGATCACCGCGTTTTCGCCTTGCTGCGCCAGGCCGCGGTCCAGTTGATCGGCCAGCCGGCGCCCGAATGGCCTGCCCGCCACGGTCAGGTTGGGCAAGCGGCCGAAGTTGGACAGCACCAGCGCGCCCACGGTATAGCGCAGGCCGGGCTGGATGGCGGCCACGCGGGACGCCGAGCCAATGCCGCCCTTGAAGGAAAAGCAGGACATGCCGCGCCCCGCGCCCACCGCGCCTTGCGCGAACGGCTTGGCAGCGTTGGCGCAGGCGTCTGCGTAGTGCGACTCCTGCACCGCCAGCGCCTGGATGTCGTTCAAATAGCCGTCATTGCATTCGAAGACCAGCGGGTTGACGGTCGCCATGCCGCGGCCGATGCCGGGGTTGGCGGCCACCGCCTGGCGGATCTGCGCGTTGGCGACGGTGCCCACGCCAAAGGTGTTCGTCAACGCGATGGGCGTTTCCAGCACGCCCAGTTCCTGCACCTGGACCAGGCCCGTGCTTTTACCGAAGCCGTTCAGGATGGTCGCGGCGGCGGGCACCTTGTCCAGATAGGGGTCGCCGCCGTGCGGGCGCACCACGGTCACGCCGGTCTGCAGGGGGCCATCGGCCAGCGTGCAGTGCCCGACCGTGACGTCGCCCACGTCGCAGATCGTATCCAGCGGACCCGACGGCAGCACGCCGATGCGGGGAAATTCGTGCGCTTGTTTATCCATGGTTGCCGCGTGTCGCCACGCTCCTTGATGCAAAACGCCGCCGCCCTTCGCCCGGCTCACGCCCGCCCAATGGGGCGCGTGAGTCAAACGAGGACGGCGGCGAGAAGAGTCTGCCCCCTGACGCCGCCCCCTTTCGGGATAGCTGCCCCCCGAAAGGGGCGGCCCGGCGCGGCGAGGCACTCATTTACTTGCGGTCGATCTTGGGGTCGAGCGCGTCGCGCAGGCCATCGCCCAGCAGGTTGAAGGCCAGAACCGTCAGGAAAATCGCCAGTGCCGGGAAGATCGCCACGTGCGGGGCAATCACCATGTCGGCGCGCGCCTCGTTCAGCATCGCGCCCCACTCCGGCGTGGGAGGCGATGCGCCCATGCCCAGGAAGGACAGGCTGGCCGCAGTGATGATCGACGTGCCGATGCGCATCGTGCCGTACACCACGATCGGCGAGATCGTGCCGGGCAGGATGTGGCGCATGATGATCGTCCAGTCGGACGCGCCCACGCTCTTGACCGCTTCGACATAGGTCATCTGCTTGATCGACAGCGTGTTGCCGCGCACCAGGCGGGCGAACGCCGGCACGCTGAACACGGCCACGGCCACGATCACGTTGACCATGCTGGAGCCCAGGATGGCGACCACGCCGATGGCCAGCAGCATCCCGGGGAACGCCAGCAGCACGTCGGAGATGCGCATCGTGATGCGTTCCCACCAGCCTTCGTAGTAGCCGGCCATCAGGCCCATGAAGGTGCCGACGACGGCGCCCATGGCGACCGACAGGAAGCCCGCGGCCAGCGAGATCCGCGCGCCCATGACGATGCGGCTGAAGATGTCGCGGCCCAGCGAATCCACGCCCAGCCAGTGGGTCAGCGACGGGCCGGCGTTCAGCGCGTCGTAGTCGAAGAAGTTCTCGGCGTCGAACGGCACGATCCACGGCGCGAAGACCGCGACCACGACCAGCAGCAGGACGAAGATGCCGGCGCCCACGCCCAGCTTCTGTTTCTTGAACTTGCGCCAGAACTCGGTGGCGGGGGTGCGCACATCGTTCTTGGGAACGGCGGCGATGGTCGTGGCGGGTGTCGTATTGCTCATGGCCGCCTCACTTGTAACGGATACTGGGATTGATGACGCCATAGAGCACGTCGACAATCAGGTTGATCAGGATGAATTCCAGCGAGAACAGCAGCACCAGGCCCTGGATCACCGGATAGTCGCGCTGGGTCACGGCGTCGACCAGCAGACGGCCAAGGCCGGGCCAGTTGAACACGGTCTCGACCACGATCGAGCCGCCCAGCAGGAAGCCGAACTGCAGGCCCATCATGGTCACGACGGGAATCAGCGCGTTGCGCAGCGCGTGCTTGATCACGACGCGGCGTTCGGTCAGGCCCTTGGCGCGGGCGGTCCGCACGAAGTCTTCCTGGATGACTTCCACGAACGAGGCTCGCGTGAAGCGCGCCATCACGGCGGCCACCGCGGCGCCCAGCGTGATGGACGGAAGGATGTAGTGTTTCCAGCTTGAGGCGCCGACGGTCGGCAACCAGCCCAGATTCACGGAGAACACCTGCATCAGCATCATGCCCAGCGCGAACGCGGGGAACGAGATGCCTGACACCGCCAGCGTCATGCCAAGGCGGTCGGGCCAGCGGTTGCGCCAGACGGCCGACACGATCCCGATGATCATGCCGAAAGTCACTGACCACGCCATGCTGGCCATCGTCAGCCACAAGGTGGGCATGAAGCGGTCGGAAATCTCGGTCGAGACGGGGCGCTTGGTACGCAGCGAGGTACCCAGGTCGCCTTGCAGCATATGGCTGAAATAGCGCACGAACTGCTGCGGCAGGGGCAGATCCAGCCCAAGTTCCTTGCGCACCAGCTCAACCGTTTGCTGGTCGGCTTCCTGGCCCGCGGCCAGTCGCGCCGGGTCGCCCGGAAGCATGTGCACAAACAGGAACACGACCACGGCTACCAGCAGCAGCGTGGGGATCATGCCCAAAAGACGTTTGACGATGTAGGTCAGCATTGAAATTCCTGCAACATCGGCGGGGACACCGCGCCCCCGCCGTATGTGGCCTTACAAGGGCCCGAAGGCCCCGAGAGTGAAGCTAGGTTTACTGCTTCAGTTCGATGTCGCCGAACCAGAACGAGGTGTCCGGTTCCACGTACACGCCCGACAGGTTCTTCGACTTCACATACAGGTTGTTCTGGGTCACCAGGAAGGCCCACGGGGCGTCCTTCCAGATGGTTTCCTGAACGTTCTTGTAGATTTCCGTCTTCTTGGCGCGATCAGTCGTGGCCAGGGCTTCCTGGATGCCGTCGTCCACCGACTTGTTCGAGTAGTACGACACGTTGTTCAGCACCGGCGGGAACGCGGCGGTGGTCAAGAGCGGACGCAGGCCCCAGTCGGCTTCACCGGTCGAGGACGACCAGCCGGCGTAGTACATGCGGACCTTGGCGTCTTCAGGCTTTTGCACCTGTTGAACGCGCTGCACGCGCTGACCCGATTCCAGCACTTCCACCGACACCTTGATGCCGACTTGCGCCAGTTGCTGCTGCAGGAACTGGACCACCTTCACCGAGGTGCCGTCGTTATAAGCGGACCACAGCTGGCTTTCGAAGCCGTTGGGGTAGCCGGCTTCAGCCAGCAGGGCCTTGGCCTTCTTGATGTCGTACGGCCACGGGCCGGTCTTGTGCGCGAAGTCCACGCCGGTCGGCACGACGCCGTCGACGATGGTGGCGTAGCCCGAGAAAGCGACCTTGGCCAGAGCTTCCTTGTTGATGGCGTAGTTGATCGCCTCACGCACCTTGACGTTGTCGAACGGCTTTTGCTGCGTGTTCATCGACAGGTAGCGGGCCATGATCGAGTTCTTGTGGTCGACCACGTCCAGCTTGTCGTTCTTCGAGAGCACGGCGGCCTGTTCGAACGGCACCGGGAAAGCGAACTGCGCTTCGCCCGTCTGCACCACGGCGGCGCGGGTGTTGTTGTCGGTCACGGTACGGAAGGTCAGCGTATCGACCTTCGGGTAGCCCTTCTTCCAGTAGCCGTCGAACTTCTTGACCTTCAGGTATTCAGCCGGCTTCCATTCGACGAATTCGAACGGGCCGGTGCCCACCGGGTGGAAGCCGATTTCCTTGCCGTACTTGGCCAGGGCGGCCGGCGAGATCATCATGGCGGCCGGGTGGGCCAGCGCGTTGATGAAGGCCGAGAACGGCTTCTTCAGCGTGATCTTGACGGTCAGCGGATCAACCACGTCGATCTTTTCGATGACGCTGAACTGGATGTAACGCGACAGGCGATTGTCCGGGTTGGCCGGACGATCGAAGTTGATCTTGACCGCTTCGGCGTTGAAGTCGGTGCCGTCATGGAACTTCACGCCGGGGCGCAGCTTGAACGTGTAGACCAGGCCGTCTTCGCTGACGGTGTAATCGGTCGCCAGGACCTTCTGGACCTTCAGGTCCTTGTCGAATTCGAACAGGCCTTCGTAGTAGGCCTTGCCGGCCGCCTGGTTCAGGGTGCTGTTGGTGTTGTACGGGTCAAGCGTTTCCAGTGCGATGGAGACGGCAAACGTCACGTCCTTGGCGGCAAACGCCAACGGCGAAGTGAGCACACCGAAGGCCACCGCGGCGGCGGCCATCAGCTTGGTGGGGCGCAGAACTTTCATCATTGCAACTCCTGGTTCCGATAATGGAATTAGGGGGTTTGGTGGAAGAAAAACAAGTACGACAACGGAATCAATACGCGCCGCCGACCGGATGGCGGGCAACGAAGTGATCGGTTCCAACCTGCACCAGCGGCTGCACCACCGGCTCGTCGCCGAGCTTGCGGATGGGGCTGGGGATTTCATCGGACAGCAAGGTGCGCTTCAGGTGGCGGCGCGCCGGATCGGCGATCGGCACGGCCGACATCAGCTTCTTGGTGTACGGGTGCTGCGGATTCTCGAAAATGGCGCGGCGCGGGCCGATCTCGACGATCTGGCCCAGGTACATCACGGCCACGCGATGGCTGACGCGTTCCACCACGGCCATGTCGTGCGAAATGAACAGGAACGAAATGCCCATGTCGCGCTGCAGGTCGATCAGCAGGTTCACGATCTGGGCCTGGATCGACACGTCCAGCGCCGACACCGATTCGTCGGCGATCACGACCTTCGGGTTCAGGGCAAGCGCGCGCGCGATGCAGATGCGCTGGCGCTGGCCGCCCGAGAATTCGTGCGGGTAGCGCTGCGCCATTTCCGGCGGCATGCCCACGCGCTCCAGCAATTCGGCCACGCGTCGCTCGGCATCGCGGCCCTTGGCCACGCCGTGCACCAACAGCGGCTCCATGATGGAGAAACCGACCGTGACGCGCGGATCCAGCGATGCGAACGGGTCCTGGAACACGAACTGGATGTCGCGGCGCAGGGATTGCAGCTCGCTGTTCTTCAAGCGCACGATGTCGCGCCCGCCGAACTTGATCTCGCCGCCCTGGCTATCCACCAGGCGCAACAGCGAACGGCCGGTCGTGGACTTGCCGCAACCCGATTCGCCCACCAGCGACAGCGTTTCGCCCGGGTACAGGTCGAAGCTGACCTGTTCCACGGCATGCACGCGGCGCTGCACGCGGCTCAGGATGCCGCCGCGCAGATCGAAGCGGGTCACCAGGTTGCGCACGCTCAGGATCGGCTCGCGCTTGGCGGCCGGCACTTCCTGCGTGCTGGTGACACCAGGTTCGGCCACAGGCTGCGCCTGGCCTTCCACCTGCAACAGCGGGAACCGCGCGGGCAGATCGGTGCCTTCCATGGCGCCCAGCTTCGGCACCGCCGACAGCAGCGCCTTGGTGTAGGAATGCTTGGGGGCCTCGAAAACCTGTTCCGACGGGCCTTCCTCGACCTTGTCGCCGCGATACATGACCAGCACGCGGTCGGCCACTTCCGCAACCACGCCCATGTCGTGGGTGATGAACACCACGCCCATGTGCATTTCTTCCTGCAGCTGACGGATCAGTTGCAGGATCTGCGCCTGGATGGTGACGTCCAGCGCGGTGGTGGGTTCGTCGGCGATCAGCAGCGCCGGCTTGCAGGCCAGCGCCATCGCGATCATCACGCGCTGGCGCATGCCGCCCGACAACTGGTGCGGGTAGCGGTCCAGCACCGATTTGGCTTCCGGGATGCGCACCTGTTCCAGCATACGCAGCGCCTCGGCGCGCGCGGCAGCGGCATCCTTGCCCTGATGCTGGCGGATCGATTCGGCGATCTGGTCGCCGGCCGTGAACACCGGGTTCAAGGAGGTCATCGGCTCCTGGAAGATCATGGCCATGTCCGCGCCGCGCACATTGCGCATCACGCGTTGGCTGGAACCGACCAGGTCGATCACGGAGCCGTTGCGCCGGCGCAGGGCCATGCTGCCCTGGGCGATGCGGCCGCCGCCATGTTCCACCAGACGCATGAGTGCCAGGGACGTCACCGACTTGCCCGAACCCGATTCGCCCACGATGGCCAGGGTTTCACCCCGGTCCACATGGAACGACAGGTTGCGCACGGCTTCGACCGTGCGCTCCGAACCTACGAAGCGCACCGTCAGGTCGTCGACCTGGACCACGCGGTTTTCCGGCAGCGCCAGGCTGTTTGCGCGATCAACCATCTTTATTAATCCCCAATATCAATACAGAACCCGCCGCCGCTCATCGATAGATGGCGGTGACCGGCTTTTCGCCTACGCGGGCGTAACCCCGATACATGCCTTCCGTGTTGAACGGCAAGGCCACATTGCCCTGGGCGTCAACGGCCACCAGGCCGCCCTTGCCGCCGATGGTGGGCAGTTTTTCCATGACGACGCGGTTTGCCGCCGTTTCCAGCGAAGCGCCGCAATATTCCATCTGCGCCGCCACGTCATAGGCGGCGACCATGCGGATGAACATTTCGCCCGTGCCCGTCGTGGACACGGCGCAGGTCTTGTTGCTGGCATAGGTGCCGGCGCCGATCAGCGGGGCATCGCCCACGCGGCCGACCTGCTTGTTGGTGATGCCGCCGGTGGAGGTAGCGGCCGCCAGGTTGCCCTGGGCGTCGACGGCCACCGCGCCCACCGTGCCGAACTTCTTGTCGGCATCCAGCGGGTCGGCCGGCGCGGGCTGGCCACGTGCGACCATGGCTTGGCCGTCGTGGTCCAGCACGGCGGCGTCCGGCGTTTCGCGTTGCACGCGCAGCAGTTGCTCGCGGCGGGCTTCGGTCGAGAAATACGACGGATCGACGATGTCCAGGCCCTGTTCCTTGGCGAAGGCTTCGGCGCCCTCGCCCACGAACAGCACATGCTTGCTGTTTTCCATCACTTTGCGCGCGGCGAACACCGGGTTGCGCACGCAGTTCACGTTGGCGATGGCGCCCGAACGCAGCGTGGCGCCGTCCATGATGGCGGCGTCCAGCTCGTGGGTGCCCGCGCTGGTGAACACGGCGCCGTGGCCGGCGTTGAACAAGGGGCAATCTTCCAGCAGGCGCACGGCTTCGGTGACGGCGTCAATCGCGCTGCCGCCGTTGGCCAGCACGGCCTGGCCGGCGGTCAGGATCGACTCCAGGGCGGCCAGGTATTCCTGTTCTTTCTCGGGCGACATGGCCGCGCGGGACATCGCGCCGGCGCCACCGTGAATGGCAATCACGGGTTGAATCATCGTTTACCTACTCCATGGATAAGCCACGGCATCACGGACTGGGTCACCCCAGCAGCGGCCGCGACGGAATTCTTGGCCCGATAGGCCACCGCGGCGGACAGGGCTTCGATCAGCCCCAGCGCGGCGGTTTCGGAATTGGGGATCAGCTGGCGCGCGGAAAACGCGTAGAGCACGACGGATGCCGTGGGCGCCAGCGGAGACGTGGGTTTGTCGGTCAGCACCAGGACGGGCACGCCAGCCTGCTTGGCAGCGGCGGCCAGCGTCACGGTGTCGGCCAGATAGCGCGGGAAACCGATAGCGATCACCAGATCCTTGGCCGTCATGCGCGACATCTGACGCGCCGCGTGCGACACGCCGCCGGGGCCGGCCAGCGATTCGACGGAATGCAGGCTCATGCACAGGCCGCGTTGCAGCAGGCCGGCCAAAAAGCCGCTGGCGCCGAAACCGATGATGAACACGCGGTCGGCAGCCAGGATGGCTTCAACCGCCTGCTCACAGGCGGCCGAATCCAGCGATTGCAGGTTGCGCTGCGCGTTGCGGATGTCTTCTTCCAGCGTGGCGGCGAAGATCTGCACGGCGCTGGCGGAATGCGCCAGTTCGGTGCGCAACTTTTCGACGGGTTCCAGCGCGGCTTCGAAGCCGCGCGCCAGTTCGGCGCGGAATTGCGGGTAGCCGGGAAGGTCCAGGGCGCGCGCGAAACGGTTCGCCGTCGCCACCGACACCCCCACCGCCGCCGCGAACTCATCGATGGTCATGGTGGCGGCGCGGAACTGGTGCGCCAACACGTACTCGGCCATCTTGTGCTGCGTCCGGCTCAGCGCGGGCTGAGCCCGGGCGATCCGATCAGCGATCGTAAGTGCGGCCTTGTTCATCGGTTCGGGGAGGGGTCGTAGCGGAGGATTGTGTAAATCTGTTTACACACAAATTTTAGATAAGAAAATTCATTTTCATAGTAAGGGTATACCCGTGAATTTATGTAACAGTGCATCAAAAGAAACGGGGCCGGTTTGAGGTACGCTATTCGCGCCCTCCGTTTCACCCCTTTTTTTTCGACCCCTGTTGCCTTGGATTGACGCAATGCCCGATTGGATCTGCAAGCCCCACCAAGACCTGACCGTGCCGGAGATCTACGCGATCCTGCGCCTGCGCACGGAAGTCTTCGTCATCGAACAGCAGTGCATCTTCCAGGACATCGACGGCAAGGACCTGATCGGCCAGACGACGCACCTGATGGCCTGGCAGGACGGCCAATTGGCCGCCTATTGCCGCATGCTGGACCCGTCGCAGAAAGACGGGCAAATCGAGATCGGACGGGTCATCACCGCGCCCTGGACGCGCGGCCAGGGCCTGGGCCACGAATTGATCCGCCATGCCATGCAGGAAGTGCGCCAGCGCTGGCCAGGCCGCGCCATGTACCTGGGCGCGCAGGCCCGCCTGCGCAATTACTACGGCGGACACGGCTTCGTGCAGGTCACGGACGAGTACATCGAAGACGGCATTCCGCACGTAGGAATGCGGTTGGACGAAACGGCCTAGCGCCCAATGAAAAACGCCCCTTGCGGGGCGTCTTCACCTGAACAACGGAAGCCGGTTATTTGACGGCCGACACGTCCAGCTTGGCCTGCGTCTTGGACTGGATTTCGTCCACCGTCACGCCCGGCGCCGTTTCCAGCAGCTTCAAGCCGCCTTCGGTGACTTCCATCACGCCCAGGTCGGTGATGATCAGGTCGACGACGCCCACGCCGGTCAGCGGCAGGTTGCATTCGGGCAGCAGCTTGATGTCTTCGGTGCCGTCCTTCTTCTTGGCCACGTGCTCCATCAGGACCACGACGCGGCCGACGCCGGCCACGAGATCCATCGCGCCGCCCATGCCCTTGACCATCTTGCCCGGGATCATCCAGTTGGCCAGATCGCCCTTTTCGGACACCTGCATCGCGCCCAGGATGGCCAGGTTGATCTTGCCGCCCCGGATCATCGCGAACGAGTCCGCCGACGAGAAGATCGACGAGCCCGGCAACGTCGTCACCGTCTGCTTGCCGGCGTTGATCAGATCAGCGTCGACTTCGTCATCGGTGGGGAACGGGCCGATGCCCAGCAGGCCGTTCTCGGATTGCAGCCACACTTCCACGCCCTTGGGCACGTGGTTGGCCACCAGGGTCGGCAGGCCGATACCCAGGTTCACATAAAAACCGTCTTGCAGCTCGCGCGCGGCGCGCGCCGCCATTTCATCGCGGGACCATGCCATGTCGTCTTCTCCTTAGGCCGGGCGAGTGGTGCGTTGTTCGATGCGCTTTTCCGGCGTCGTGTTCAGCACGATCCGTTGCACATAGATGCCGGGCAGGTGGATCTGATCGGGATCCAGGCTGCCGGTGTCAACGATCTCTTCAACCTCGACCACCGTGAACTTGCCGGCCATGGCGACGTTCGGGTTGAAGTTGCGGGCCGTCTTGCGGAACACCAGGTTGCCGCTGCGGTCGGCGATGTGCGCCTTGACCAGCGACACGTCCGGCACCAGCGAACGCTCCATCACGTATTGCTGGCCGTCGAATTCGCGGATTTCCTTGCCGTCGGCCACGATGGTGCCCACGCCGGTGCGCGTGAAGAACGCGGGAATGCCCGCGCCGCCGGCGCGCAGCTTCTCGGCCAGCGTGCCTTGCGGGGTGAACTCAAGCTCGAGTTCGCCCGACAGGAACTGGCGTTCGAATTCCTTGTTCTCGCCCACGTAGGACGCGATCATCTTGCGGACCTGGCGCGTATTGAGCAACTGGCCCAAGCCGAAACCGTCGACGCCCGCATTGTTGCTGATGCACGTCAAATCCTTCACGCCCGAATCGCGCAGCGCGGCGATCAGGGCCTCGGGAATACCGCACAGGCCGAAACCGCCCACGGCGATCATCTGACCGTCCTTGACGATGCCTGCCAGCGCCTCCTGGGCGCTTGCAAAAACCTTGTCCATCGCTCCAACTCCTAGTTAAGGTCGAACTCAAGAGTGCCCGCCCCGCCGCTTGCGCGGCCGTCCCGCATGGGGATCAAGAAATTCGGGGAGGGCCCTGTCTTTCCTTGGAGCGCGGCTGCCGGCGTCGGCCCCAGACGGCATCGCGACATTGCCCGATGTCTCTGGGTCGCGGCGCCGAGGGTGGCGCGCCCCTTTATTTCTATTCTGGTTTTGCGCTTGATTTTAACGGCATGACGGCCAATTCCGCGCGGGCTTTCGGAGGATGGCCCCTGCGGGATTGCCCGCCCTCAGGCGGCTGCCTTGAACTGCGTGCCCATCTGCGCCAGCACTTCCTGCGGCCACGGTGCGGACGTATTAGCCACGTAGTCCATCCAGACTAGCACGTTGCGCCCGCGGGCATAGGGGCCGGCATCGTCGCCGACCTTCTCCAGCAGCAGCTCGAATTCCGCGCTGGAACGGCCGATGCGGGTCACTTTGTGCGTGACGCGCACGGTCGCCGGATAGGTCAGCGGGCGCAGGAAATCGCACGAGGCATGGGCCAGGATGGCGCCGTTGTCCGCAGGCAGCTCGAAGCCCGCGTCGTACAGGATCTGCATGCGCGCCTCTTCCATGAGGCGGAAATACAGCGTGTTGTTCAGATGATTCAAGGCGTCTGAATCGCCCCAACGCAAAGGCAATTCCACCTGATGGGTATCGCCCACCGCCAGAATCCGCGCAGACAGATTGTCCGGGTTCACCAATTACTCCTGAAGGCTAAAAGAAATACGAAGGCGTGCATGGCCTCCGCCTGCAATACAATCGCCGATAATACTTCCAGCCATATATGGAATACATACGGGGAGCTTTGCAAATGTCTGAACGCGAGTCGATGGAATATGACGTGGTCGTGGTTGGCGGTGGACCCGCCGGCCTGGCCACCGCAATCCGTCTAAAGCAGCTGGCCGCTGAAAAGAATCAGGAGATCGGCGTCTGCGTCCTTGAGAAAGGGGCGGAACTGGGTGCGCACATCCTGTCCGGCGCCGTCATGGACCCGCTGGCATTGACCGAGCTCATCCCCGACTGGAAGGAGAAAGGCGCGCCGCTGAACGTGCCCGTCACGCAGGACAAATTCCTGTTCCTGTCCCAGACGGGCGCGCGCGCCACGCCCAACTGGCTGCTGCCGCCCTGTTTCCACAACGAAGGCAACTACATCGTCCGTCTGGGCGACGTCGTCAAGTGGATGGGCGAACAAGCCGAAGCGCTGGGCGTGGACATTTTCCCCGGATTCGCCGCCGTTGAAGTGCTGTACGACGAAAACGGCGCCGTGCGCGGCGTGGCCACCGGCGACATGGGCGTGGCCCGCGACGGCTCGCACACCGACCACTACCAGCCCGGCATGGAACTGCATGCCCGCTACACGGTGTTCGGCGAAGGCGCGCGCGGCCAACTGGGCCGCCAACTGATCGAACGCTTCAAGCTGGACGACGGCCGCGATCCGCAGGCCTACGGCATCGGCATCAAGGAAATGTGGGAAGTCGACCCGGCGCAATCCAAGCCGGGACTCGTCATCCACACGGCCGGCTGGCCGCTGGATTCCGACACCTATGGCGGCTCGTTCCTGTACCACCTGGACAACAACCTGGTCGCCGTGGGCATGATCGTCGGCCTGGACTACGCCAACCCGTGGCTCTCGCCGTTCGACGAATTCCAACGCTACAAGACGCACCCGGCCATCCGCGGCACGTTCGAAGGCGGCAAGCGCATCGCCTACGGCGCCCGCGCCATCACGGCCGGCGGCCTGCTGTCGCTGCCCAAGCTGACGTTCCCGGGCGGCGCGCTGGTCGGCTGCGAAGCCGGGTTCCTGAACGCGTCCCGCATCAAGGGCAGCCATGCGGCCATCAAATCCGGCAAGCTGGCCGCCGAAGCGGCGTTCGACGCCCTGGTGGCCGACCGCCGCCAGGACGAGCTGACTGCCTACCCGAAGGCGTTCGAGGCCTCGTGGCTGCACGCCGAACTGAACAAGGCCCGCAACTTCAAGCAGTGGTTCAAGAAGGGCCGCACCATCGCCACCGTGATGACCGGCGTCGAGCAACTGCTGCTCAAGGGCAAGATGCCCTGGACCCTGCGCCACAGCAAGCCCGACCACGCCTGTCTGCAACCGGCATCGGAATGCGCCCGCATCGACTATCCCAAGCCCGACGGCAAGCTCACTTTCGACAAGCTCAGCTCGGTGTTCATCTCGAACACCAACCATGAGGAAAACGAGCCCGTCCACCTGACGTTGAAGGACCCGTCGGTGCCGGTCAGCATCAACCTGGCCAAGTACGGCGGCCCGGAATCGCGCTACTGCCCGGCCGGCGTGTACGAGTTCATCAAGGACGACCACGGCGACGACCGCCTGCAGATCAACGCGCAGAACTGCGTGCACTGCAAGACCTGCGACATCAAGGACCCGACCCAGAACATCGTCTGGGTGGCGCCGCAAGGCGGCGAAGGGCCGGTGTACAGCGGCATGTGATCCGGCCGGGGCCCGCCCCGCCACAAGGCGCCCCTTGGGGCGCTTTTTCATTTTTCAGGTGACCTCCATGACCGAACGCGTACTTCTCATTGGCTGCGGCGACCTGGGCCAGCGCGTCGCCCGGCGCTTCCTGGCGCGCGGCGACGAGGTCCATGCGCTGCGCCGCCACCCCCCCAAGGACGACGACAGCGGCATCCGGTGGCTGCAAGGCGACATCACGCAGCCCGCCAGCCTGCCCGCCCTGCCGGCGGGCGTGACCCGGTTGATCCACCTGCCCGCCCCAGGCTCGCGCGACGCGTCGGTCTACCGGGGCGTCTTCATCGACGGCCTGCAAACCGTGCTGGATACGCTGGACGCGTCGCGCCTTCAGCGCGTTGTGTTCGTGTCGTCCAGCGCGGTCTATGGCGAACACGAAGGCGGTTGGGTGAATGAAGACACCCCGCCCGCTCCGCAAGGTTTCAACGGCCGGGTGCTGCTGGAGGCCGAGGCGGCGCTGGCCGCGCGCGGCCTGTCGTCCACGTCGCTGCGGCTGGCGGGCCTGTATGGGCCGGGCCGCCTGCAATTGATCGAGCGGCTGCGCAGCGGGGCGGCGGGCGCGCCCGTCCAGCCCGAGCATTGGGCCAACCGCATTCATATCGACGACGCGGCGGCGGCGGTCGTGCATCTGGCGCTGCTGCCTGACGTCGATCCCGTCTACATCGGCTGCGACGATACGCCGCTGCCGCTGCATGCGCTGTACGCCGACCTGGCAGCGATGGCCGGTGCGCCCGCGCCGCGCATCGCGCCCGCCCCGGCGAACGTGGGCAGCAAGAAGCTCAGCAATGCCCGCCTGCGGGCAAGCGGATTCACGCTGCGGTGGCCGGATTCACGAGCGGGGTACGCGGCGCTGCTGGCCGACGCCGGTACGACGCAGGCATAGTTCGTCCGGCGCCGAATCGTTGCGTGCGCGGGCGGCGGATACTGGCGGCCAGACCCACCGCCGACCACGCCATGCTTCCCGCCCATCCCCTGCTTGCCGTCACGCATCCCGACCCTTACCCCTACTACGCCGCGCTGGCGCGCGAGAGGCCGCTGTATCGGGATGAGACGCTGGGCCTGTGGGTCGCCAGCCATCCGGACACGATCCTGGCCGTCATGCGTGACCCGGCCGCCCGTGTGCGCCCCCCGTCCGAACCCGTGCCCCGGGGCTTGTGTCCAGGCCCTGCCGGCGAACTGTTCAGCCGTTTCGTGCGCATGAACGACAGCGCCTTGCACACGCGGCTGAAGGCCTTGCTGGCGACGTTCATTCACGAACAAGGCTCGCGGCCCTGTACGCCGTTCTGGCCCGCGGTACCGGCCGGGGATGCCGCCGACGTGGACCGCTACCTCACCGCCGCACCCGTCCACGCGCAAGCGGCCTTCCTGGGGTTGGGCGCCGCGTTACAGGCCGACAGCGCGACGCAGATCGCCGCCTTCCTGGCCGCCCTGCCCGCCACGGCCAGCGCCGATGCGATTGCCGCCGGACACGCGGCCGCCCAGGCGCTGCAATCCCGCCTGGAATCCTTGCTGCTTGCTGGCGACGCCTCCCCCGCGTTACGGACGCTGCGCGAGGATGGCGCGCGCGCGGAGGTCCCGGCTGCCATGATGGCGGCGAACCTTGCCGGCCTGCTGTTCCAGTCCTGCGAGGCCGGCGCCGGGCTGCTGGGCAACGCCTTGGTCCATATCGGCCGGCGCGGCCTGTCCGCCGGCGCGGCCCGCGCCGACGCCCCGGCGATCCTCGACCACGTCCTCCGCCACGATCCGCCCGTGCACAACACGCGGCGATTCCTGGCCGACACGATCACGATCGGCGGCCAGCAGGTCGAGGCCGGCCAGACCGTGCTGCTGGTGCTGGCTGCAGCCGCAACGGTCCAACCAGATGCCGGCTGGACGTTCGGGGCGCCCGGCTTAGGGGCGCCCGGCATAGGGGCGTCCGGCACAGGGGCGCAGGGCCATGCTTGCCCCGGCCACAGCCTGGCGCGGCACCACGCCGCGGGCGCGCTGGCGCATCTGCTGCAAGCCGGGGTCGACCCCGCCGCCCTGGCCTCCCATTTCCGTTATCGGCCGCTGCCCAATGCACGCGTGCCGCAGTTTGCGTTTTCAAAGGAACCCACGCCATGATCGCCGTGATATTCGAAGTCGAGCCCGCCAACGGCAACCCCGATCCCTATCTGCACATCGCCGCAAGCCTGATTGACGAGCTGAAGGCCATCGACGGATTCATCTCCGTCGAACGCTTCCAGAGCCTGACCCACGCGGGCAAGCTGCTGTCGTTGTCGTTCTGGCGGGATGAAGACGCCGTCAAGCGCTGGCGATCGCTGGAATCGCACCGCCGCGCGCAGGAAGCAGGACGCGGTGGCGTGTTCCAGAACTATCGGTTGCGCGTGGCGCAGGTGCTGCGCGATTACGGCATGGCCGAGCGCGACGAAGCCCCCTCCGACAGCCGCCGCCATCACGGCTGATCAGCCCTCGAACAGCATCACGTTGTACTAAATTCAATTAAAGTTCATATTACGGAGCCATCACTCCCTCTGCAACGGCCTGCGGGTCTCCGGTACCATTGCCTCTCCGCCGCCTTTTCCGTTTCGCCGACGCGCCATGTCCTCTGCCGCCCCCGCCCGCCCCACGCCGCTGCAAGTCGATCTGGCGCGCCATATCGCTGAGGACATCGTGGCGCGGCGCTACCCGCCGGGCGACCATCTTTCCGAAGAGGCCCTGGCCGCGGCCTACAAGGTGTCGCGCACGCCGGTGCGCGGCGCGCTGCGCCTGCTGGCCGCCCAAGGCCTGATCACGCACCGTCCCAACAGCGGCTACACCGTGGCGGACAACGCGGCCGCCGGCGCCCCGGTGTTCGAAGGCGCGGGCCCCACCCAAAACGAGCTCTACCGCCGGCTGATCGACGAGCGCGCCTCGCGCGGCCTGCCCGAAACCTTCACCGAACGCGAGCTGCTCCAACGCTACGGCGCGCCGCGCAGCGTCCTGGCCAAGACGCTTCTGCAGCTGTCCGCCGACGGCCTGATCGAAAAGCGCAAAGGGCATGGCTGGCAGTTCGCGCCCTCGCTGGAAAGCGCCGAAGCGCTTGGCGAGAGCTACCGCTTCCGCATGACCATCGAATGCGCCGGCTTGCTGGAACCCACCTTCCGTGTCGACAAGCCGGCGCTGGCGCGCATGCGCGCCGCGCACGAAGCGCTGATCCAGCGCGCCGACGCCGACATTTCGGCCACCGATTTCTTCGGACTGAACGCGTCCTTCCACGAGCTGCTGGCCCGCTTCTCCGGCAACCGCTACATCCTGCAGGCGGTGCAGCAGCAGAACCAGTTGCGCCGCCTGGAAGAGCATGCCGCGTTCTATCGCGACGCCCGCTTCATCAACTCCAGCAGCGAACACCTGCAGATCATCGAAGCCGTGGAAGCGGGCGACCAGGAATGGGCCGCGCAATTGATGCGCCGCCACCTGAAGGCCTCGCTGCAAGCCTCCTGACCCGCCGCGCCCCGCTTTCCGCGCCACGCTACCCGGCGGGCCGGCGCTCGCCGCTACGTCGCCGACCATATTGTATTTATCTAATATTTAATACAAAATAAGCGAACCTGAACTGACCCCCGCAGGATCGCCCATGCCGTCGCTCCCCACCTCCGCCCCCCATTCCGATGCCTTCTGGATGCCCTTTACCGCCAACCGGCGCGTCAAGCGGGATCCGGTGCTGTTCACCGCTGCCGAGGGCATGCACTACATTCGGCCCGACGGCCGCCGCGTGCTGGACGGCATTGCCGGCTTGTGGTGCGTGAATGCGGGCCATCGCCGGCCCGAAATCGTCGAAGCGATCTCGCGCACGGCGTACGAACTGGATTACGCGCCCTCCTTCCAGATGAGCCACCCGCTGGCTTTCGAGCTGGCCGACGCGCTGTGCGCCGAAGCGCCCGCGGGCTTTTCCAACGTGTTCTTTTCAAACTCGGGCTCGGAAGCGGTCGACACCGCACTGAAGATCGCGCTGGGCTACCACCGGGCGCGCGGCCAGGGCCAGCGCGTGCGGCTGATCGGGCGCGAACGCTCGTACCACGGCGTGGGCTTCGGGGGATTGTCCGTGTCGGGCATCGGCGGCCACCGCAAGCCCTTCGGCAATCTGCTGCCCTATGTGGACCACCTGCCGCACACCTATGACCGCCAGCAGATGGCCTATACGCGCGGCCAGCCGGACTGGGGCGCCCACCTGGCCGATACGTTGGAGCGCATCGTGACGCTGCATGACGCCTCGACCATCGCCGCGGTCATCGTCGAACCGGTAGCCGGCTCCACCGGCGTGATCGTGCCGCCCCGCGGTTATCTGCAGCGGCTGCGCGAGATCTGCGATGCGCACGGCATCCTGCTGATTTTCGATGAAGTGATCTGCGCGTTCGGGCGCATCGACGGCGCCTTCGCGTCGTCCTTCTTCGGCGTCAAGCCAGACATCATCACCAGCGCCAAGGGCCTGACCAACGGCGCCATCCCGATGGGCGCGACACTGGTGCAGCAGCACGTGTACGACGCGTTCATGCAAGGGCCCGAAAGCGCCATCGAGCTTGCGCATGGCTACACCTATTCGGGCCATCCCGTCGCGTGCGCCGCCGGCCTGGCGACGCTGGACCTCTGCCGCCGCGAAGGATTGTTCCAACGCAGCCAGGAACTGTCACGCTACTGGGAAGATGCGGCGCACAGCCTGAAGGGGCTGCCGCATGTGGTCGACATCCGCAACATCGGCCTGCTGGCCGCAATCGAACTGGCGCCGCTGGAAGGCCAGCCCGGCCAGCGCGCCTATGCGGTGCACAACGCCTGCCTGGAACGCGGATGCCTGATCCGATCGGCGGGCGACACGATGCTGCTGTCGCCCCCGCTCATCATCGAACGCGCCCAGATCGACGAACTGTTCACGGTACTGGCGGACGTGCTGCGCGCTGGCGCCTGATCCGCTACGCGCCGCTCAGGCCAGATGGCGTGCCACGGCCTGGACGACCCGCCGCACGTCATCGGCGGACACGTCCAGGTGCGTCACCAGCCGCGTCGGTCCGCCGTAGACAGCGCGCATCTGGATATCGTCCTTGGCCAGCGCGGCCGTCAATGCCTCGCAGCGTGCCGGCTCGAATTCCACGAACAGCATATTGGTGTCCTGGCTCAAGACCTTGACGCCGGCAATGCCGCGCAAACCTTCGGCCAGCGCGCGGGCGTTCTCGTGGTCATCGGCCAACCGTTCGACGTTGTGCTCCAACGCGTACAGGCACGCGGCGGCCAGCACGCCGGACTGGCGCAAGCCGCCGCCCAGCATCTTGCGCCAACGGCGCGCGCGTTCGATCAGCTCCTGACTGCCCACCAGCACGGAGCCTACCGGCGCGCCCAGGCCCTTTGAAAAGCAGATGGACACCGAATCGAACGGCTGGCAAAGGTCGGCCAAGGGCTTTCCGCTTGCCACGGCCGCGTTGAACACGCGCGCGCCATCCAGGTGCGTGCCCAGGCCCTGCTCCCGCGCCCATGCCGTCGCCGCCTGGATGTAGGCGGCCGGAATCAGCTTGCCGTGGAACGTGTTCTCCAACGCCAGCAGCCGGGTGCGGGCGAAATGCGCGTCGCCCAACGGCTTGACCGCCGCGGCCAGCTTTTCCAGCGGCAGCGAACCGTCTTCCGCGTGCTCGATCGGTTGCGGCTGGATGCTGCCCAGCACCGCCGCGCCGCCGCCTTCGTACTTATAGGTGTGGGCCTGTTGCCCAACCAGGTATTCGTCGCCCCGCTCGCAATGCGCCATCAGCGCGGCCAGGTTACTTTGCGTGCCGGACGGAAAGAACAGGCCTGCCGCCTTGCCCGCGCGCTCGGCCACGGCCGCCTGCAGCCGGATCACGGTGGGATCGTCGCCCATCACGTCGTCGCCCAACGGGGCGGAAACCATCGCCTGCAACATGGCCGCCGAAGGCCGTGTGACAGTGTCGCTACGCAGATCGATCATGGGAAGTCCTTGGATAGGGAATGGAGTTTTTTGAGGGAGGTATCGGTGGCGGTTTGCCGGCAGGCCGGGTCACGAAGCGCGTGCCGCCGGCGCCGCGCGGCTGACGATGAAGATGCCGGCCAGGATCAGGACCATGCCGCCCACTTCGCCCCACGAGGGGCGTTCGGACAGGATCGCCCAGGCCAGCAGCATGGCGACCACCGGCACGCCCAGGCTGGACAGCCCGGCGATCGAGGCGGGCACGCGGCGCACCACCTGCAGCCACAGCAGCCAGCCGGCCGCCGTGGCGATCAGCACGATGTAGGTCATGCCGGTCCAGAGCGGCCAGCCCCATTGCGCGGTCATCTGCGGCACAAGATAGGCCACAGGCACCATCACCAGCCCGCCGAACAGCATCTGCCAGGCGGTGAACGTCATCACATCGGGCGCATGGCGTTCGAACATCCGCTTGGACAGCACGGTACCCACGCCCCAGCACAGGCCGCTGCCCAGGCCCAGCAGCACGGGACGGATGTCGCCCAGGCCATTCCAGGGCTCCACGAAACAGACCAGCCCGATCGCCGCCAGGCCGATGCCCAGTCCGTGCCGAATCGACGGGCGTTCGCCCAGCAGGCACCAGGCGAACAGCACTACCCAGAACGGCATGGTGTAAGCCATCAGCGACACCTTGCCCACGCCGCCCGACACCAGCGCCGTCTGCACGAACCCCTGGAACCCCGCCGTCTGCGTCAATCCGATCAGCAGTGTCAGCTTCCACGGCGGCATGGCCAGCGGCCGGCGCGTGGCGATCGCCAGCGCGAACAGCACGATGCTGCCCGTCACGTAGCGCAGCGCCACGAAGTCGAACGGGCCGATGTAGGGCACGATCAGTTTCATCGCGATCCAACTGCCTGCCCAGACCACGATGGTGCTGAGCATCAGTGCTAATCCGGCGCGATCAAAACTGCTGCGGCTCACGTCCTTGGCTCCATTCAAGTAAAAGGTGCGAAAAAAAGAAAAGACGCCCGGACCGGCGATTACCGGTGCGGGCGTCTGACATTATGCTCCCCTCGCGCTGCGAGGCTGCGGCCCGTCCGGGCCGGATGCGTTTACAGGGGCTTGGCCAGCTGTTCCAGGATGGCAGGATTCTCCAGCGTGGACACGTCCTGCGTGACTTCCTCGCCCTTGGCCACCACGCGCAGCAAGCGGCGCATGATCTTGCCCGAACGCGTCTTGGGCAGGTTGTCGCCGAAGCGGATGTCCTTGGGCTTGGCGATGGGGCCGATCTCCTTGGCCACCCAGTCGCGCAACAGCTTGGCGATGGCCTGCGCCTCTTCGCCTTCCGGACGCGCCTGCTTCAGCACCACGAACGCCACCACGGCTTCGCCGGTCGTGTCGTCCGGGCGGCCCACCACGGCGGCTTCCGCCACGAGCTCGTGCGCCACCAGCGCCGATTCGACTTCCATCGTGCCCAGGCGGTGGCCCGACACGTTAAGCACGTCGTCGATCCGGCCCATGATCCAGAAGTAGCCGTCCGCATCGCGCTGCGCGCCGTCGCCGGCCAGGTAATAGCCGCGAAGTTCCGACGGGAAGTAGCTCTTCTTGAAGCGTTCCGGGTCGCCCCAGATGTTGCGGATCATCGCGGGCCACGGACGCTTGATGACGAGGAACCCGCCATTGCCCTTGTCGACGTCGCCACCGGTTTCATCCACGATGGCCGCGGCGATGCCCGGCAGCGGCAGCGTGCACGAACCCGGCTTGGTCGGCGTGGCACCCGGCAGCGGGGTGATCATGTGGCCGCCGGTTTCAGTCTGCCACCACGTGTCCACGATCGGGCAGCGTTCGCGGCCGACGTTCTTGTGATACCAGATCCAGGCTTCGGGGTTGATGGGCTCGCCCACCGTGCCGATGATGCGCAGGCTGTCCAGATCGTAGTTTTTCGGGTGGGCGTCGGGCGTCGCTTCGGACGCCTTGATCAGCGACCGGATGGCGGTGGGCGCGGTGTAGAACGTCGTGACCTTGTGACGCGCGATCATGTCCCAGAAGCGGCCGGCGTTCGGGTAGGTCGGCACGCCTTCGAACACGACCTGGGTCAGGCCGGCGGCCAGCGGGCCATAGGTGATGTAGGTGTGGCCGGTGACCCAGCCCACGTCGGCCGTGCACCAGTAGACATCGTCCTTGCGGGCGTCGAACGTCCACTTCACGGTCAGCAGCGCCCACAGGAGATAGCCTGCGGAGGAGTGCTGCACGCCCTTGGGCTTGCCCGTCGAGCCGGACGTGTAGAGGATGAAGAGCGGATGCTCGGCGTTGACCGGCACGGGCTCGCAGGTGTCGGGCTGGCCCGCTTCGACGTCGTGCATCCAGAGGTCGCGGCCTTCGGTCCATTGGACCTTGCCGCCCGTGCGGCGGTACACGATGACCTTCGACACGGCTTCGCAGCCGCCCATCGCGATGGCGTCTTCCACCGCGACTTTCAGCGGGATGGTCTTGCCGCCGCGCACTTGCTCGTCGGCGGTGATGACGAGCGATGCGCCCACGTCCACGATGCGCTCTTGCAGGCTCTTGGCCGAAAAGCCGCCGAACACCACCGAATGCGTCACGCCCAGGCGCGCGCAGGCCTGCATGGCCACCACGGCTTCGATCGACATGGGCATGTAGATGATGGCGCGGTCGCCCTTCTTGTAGCCCAGCGCGGTCAAGCCGTTGGCGAAGCGGCACACGCGCGCCAGCAGTTCGCGGTAGCTGACCTTGTTCACGGTGCCGTCGTCGCCTTCGAAGATGATGGCGGTCTTGTCGGCGTTGCCGTTGGTCAGGTGCACGTCCAGGCAGTTGGCCGAGACGTTCAGCTCGCCGTCGCCGAACCAGCGGTAGAACGGGGCGTCGGATTCGTCCAGCACCTGCGTGAACGGCTTGGTCCACGTCAGGTTGTCGCGGGCCTGGCCGGCCCAGAAGCCGTCAAAATCGTTTTCGACCTGGGCGCACAACGCGTTGTAGGCGTCCATGCTGGGAATCGCCGCGCCCTGCGCCGCACGCTCGGGCGGCGGAAAGACGCGGGTTTCTACCAGTACGGACTCAATGGCATTCGACATGATCTTGTCTCCAATCGGTGATTCTGTTTGTTTGTGCCGCTGTTTTATTACCCACCCGCCACCGTATCGCCGCGCTCTTACGGGCACCTTACGCAAAATGCGGGCCGGAGCCCGCATGCGCATGTGAACGCGAAAGACCTGACAGCGCCGGCGCGGGGGGGCAACACCGGAACGGCGTCGAACCCAGCGGCACGAACAAGCTGACAACGCACCTGCATAGCAGTGCAAAGCAATCCGCTGGACGCGTCGCGTGACACGCAACGCATCCAAGGCAGTTCATAAGGATAGCAGCCCGGCCGCGGCCGCGGCAGGCAGTGGCGTGGCGCGCGATCAGACGGCGGGACGGCGGGCCAGGCCGCGCTTCATGTCCACGCGCGACAGCAGGGCCAGGCCGCCCACGAAGAACAGGCCGGTCACGAGAATGGCCAGGCGGTGGTCGCCGTGCGTGCCCCAGGTCACCAGGCCATACGTCAGCGGACCGATCACCGCGGCAAGTTGCACGGCGAAGGTCCACAACGAGAAGAACTCGGCCAGGCGGCCGGCGGGCGCCAACGCGCCCGTCATCGCGCGGCCCGCGCTTTGGGTCGTGCCCATGCACAGGCCGGCCAGCGTGGCGGCCACCCAGAACACCGGCGCCGTCGTCGCCGCATAGGCGACCAGCACCATCACGATCCAGCCGCACAGCGTGATGGCCAGGGCGGGCTTGTGGCCAATGCGGTCCTGCACATAGCCGAATGAGAACGCGCCCAGCGCCGCGCCGATGTTCACCGTGAACACCAGCAGCATGATCTGCGGCGTCGTGAAGCCCATGACTTCGGAGGCATACACCGCCGCCAGCGTGATGACCACCGAAATGCCCGCCTGATAGCAGGCGATGCACATCAGCAGGCGGCGGAATTCGGGAAAGTGCTGGCCCGTCTCGCGCCAGGCGTATACCAGGCGCTTTAGCATGTGCAGCGCTTCAGGCTTGTCCGCCTGCGGCCGCGTGCGCTCTTTCAAGAGAAAAAAGGACGGCAGCGCCGCCAGCGCGAACACCGCGCAGGTGACGACAATGACCCAGGGCACGAAGTGTTCCGCCGTCATGCCGCGCGCTTCGGCCAACGTGACGACCACCAGCGACAGGCCCAGCGTGAGCATCCCGCCGCAATAGCCGAAGCTCCAGCCCCAGCCCGACACGCGTCCCAGCGCCGAGGGTCTGGCCAGCTCGGGCAGGAACGCCGCCACCACGGACTCGCCCACGCAGTAGCAGTAGTTCGATACGACGATGGCGGCCAGCGCCAGCCAGACGTCGCCAGGCCCCGCCTGGGTCAGCACCAGGGTCGCGGCCACGCAGCCGATCGTGCTGGTGTAGAGCAGCCTGCGCTTGCTGCCGTTCGCGTCGGCGCGGGCGCCAAGCGTGGGCATCGTCAACATGATGAGCAGATAGGACAGCGACAGCGCCGCGGTCCAGGCCAGCGTGGCCCACGGGGCGCGCCCGCCGACCACGCCGACAAAATAGGTGCTGAACACCGCCGTGAGGATCACGGTGGTGTAGCCGGAATTGGCGAAGTCGTACATGGCCCAGGCCCAGACTTCGCGTTTGGCCACGCCGGGATTCAGGGGACTTGCGTCCCCTGCCCCGGCGCTCGGCGCGGAACCGTCGGCAGACGGCCCCGGTTGCTGCGGCAGGCTCACAGGCCCAGCGCGGCGATGCCAGCCTGTGCGATCAGCACGTCTTCGGTCGACTTCACGCCCGACACGCCGACCGCGCCCACCACGTGACCGTCGACGGTGATCGGCACACCGCCTTCGAGCAGGCCGTCGATCAGCGGCGCGGACAGGAAGGACACGCGGCCGGTGTTGATCATCTCTTCGTAGATGCGCGATTCACGGCGGCCCAGCGCGGCGGTCTTGGCCTTCGAGGGCGAGATGTGCGCCGAGATCGGGGCTGCGCCGTCCAGACGCAGCATGCCCAGCAGATGGCCACCGTCATCGACCACCGAAATGGTCACGGCCCATTTGTTCTGCACGGCGTGTGCTTCGGCCGCGGCGAGGATCTTCTTGACGTCTTCGGCGCTCAGCACGGGTTTGGTATTCATTGCAGCGACTCCTTGATCTGTTCCAGGGCGTTAGGATCTTCAATGGTCGTCAGGTCTCCGGGATCGCGTCCTTCGCATACCGCGACGATCGCGCGGCGCAGCACCTTGCCGGACCGGGTCTTGGGCAATGCACCCACAAACCGGATCCGGGCGGGTCTGGCCACCGCTCCCAGCTGATCTTCCACTAGCCGCATGATATCGCCTTCCAGCTGCTTTGCCCCTTCCGGCGTCTCGGCGCCGGCGGGATTCTTCAACACGGCGAACGCCATGGCGACCTGCCCCTTGAGCGCGTCGGCCACGCCGACCACGGCGCATTCTGCGATGGCGCTATGGCTGTTGACCGATTCCTCGATCTCGCGCGTGCCCAGGCGATGGCCCGCCACGTTGATCACGTCGTCGGTGCGGCCCAGGATGAACCAGTAGCCGTCGGCGTCCACCCGCCCCCAATCGAAGGTCGAATACACCTGGCGGCCGGGGATCGACGTGAAATACGTCTGCACGAAGCGGGCGTCGTCGCCCCAGATGGTGGACATCGCGCCCGGCGGCAGCGGCGGCACGATCGCCACCACGCCCTTCTCGTCCGGCCCCAGGTCTTCGCCCGTGGATTCGCTGACGATGCGCGCATCGAACCCGTAGACCGGGAAAGACGGGCTGCCGAAACGGGTCGGCACGCGCTCCACTCCCGGCTGGGCCGACAGGATGGGCCAGCCGGACTCGGTCTGCCAGTAATTGTCGATGATGGGCTTGCCCAGGCCTTCCGATATCCAGTGGGCGGTGGGCTCATCCAGCGGCTCGCCCGCCAGGTACACGGCGCGCAGGCTGGACAGGTCATGGCGCTTTAGCAGCGCGGGGTCCTGGCGTTTCAGGACACGCACCGCCGTCGGCGCGGAAAACAGCGTGTTCACGCCGTACTGCTCGACCAGCTTCCACAGGATGGCGCCGTCCGGGCGCACGGGCGTGCCCTCATACAGCACCGTCGCCTGCCCGCCGATCAGCGGGCCGTAGATGATGTAGGAATGCCCGACTACCCAGCCGATGTCGCTGGTGCAGAAGAAGGTGTCGCCGGCGCGGCCATTGAACAGGTATTCCATCGACGAGGCCAGCGCCACCGCGTAGCCGCCGGTGTCGCGCTGCACGCCCTTGGGCTTGCCCGTCGTGCCGGAGGTATAGAGGATGTAGCTGGGTTCGGACGATTCCAGCCATTGCACCGGCACCCGTGCGCCTCGGTGGCGATCGCGCAGGGTCGCGTAGTCCAGGTCGCGGCCGGCCACGGGCTCGAACGGCGCCAGGCCGCGGTCGAACACGACAACTGCGGCCGGCGGCGTCTTGGCCAGGGCCAGCGCCCGATCCAGCAACGGCTTGTAGGGCACGACCTTGCCCCCGCGGGAACCGCCGTCCGTGCACACGACCACCTTGGGCGCGGCGTCGTCGATGCGCTGGGCCAGATTGACCGAGGCGAATCCGCCGAACACCACCGAGTGCACCGCACCGATCCGGGCGCAGGCCAGCATCGTGAACACCGCTTCCGGCACCATCGGCATGTACAACAGCACCCGGTCGCCGCGCCCCACGCCCAATTCCTTGAGCATGGCGGCGGCCGCGTTGACCTCTTCATAGACGTCCTGCCGGGTGTAGACCTGTTCCCGGTCGACTTCGGTGGACACCCAGATCAGGGCCGGCTGGTCCGCCTGCGTCGGCAGCCACCGGTCGACCGCGTTGTAGCAAAGATTGGTCTTGCCGCCCACGAACCACTTGGCGAATGGCGGCCGCGAGAAGTCCAGGACAGACTCGAAGGGCGTCTCCCAGTGGATGCGGCCAGCCTCTTCGCGCCAGAAGCCATCGCGGTCATGCAATGATCTGTAATGGAAATCCCGGGTTTTTTGCATTTATGTCTCCTGGTATTGTTCATACGCCTTAAGGCTGATTGATTTCTTTCGAATCAATTGGTCATTCTGGTAGGCGAACCTTGCACGAGGCTTGCCACAAGTCAAAATATTCCGCCAAATGTCCACGCGTCATGGATAAATAGCCGATCTGTCACTGACCGGTCTTGAAAGTTTGGTAGAATCCCCGCGACGTTGTAGATAATTGTTGATTTTGCTGACATCTCGGCTCGATCCACGGCTAATCCCGTGGTTTTTGCTGTCATCGTGGCAAGTCATCCCAGGCGAATGCATCGACACTCCATACTCGCGCGATTCAATTCATCCACTGGCCAAGCGTACCGGGGTCTGCGTACGCTCGCATTAATGGCATGTGTGGCGGGTTTGGCAGGTTGTGCTGGCACTGGCCAGAAGTCAACCGCCCATACGTCCGAGATTGATCCGTACGAAATGGAGTGGGTCGCCACCGCCGATGACCCCATCGGCATGCTGGTCACGCACAAATTCAAGCGGGACCGCCAGCAGAGCCACACTGGCACCAACAGCGACAACGCCATGGTCAGCGAAGCCCTCAACTACCTGGGCATCCGCTACCGCTTCGGCGGCAGTTCCCCCGATACCGGATTCGATTGCAGCGGCTTGGTGGCCTATTCCGCCGAACGCTCGCTGGGCCTGAAGCTGCCCCGCAATGCCGCCGAAATCGCCCAGCAAGGCATCTCCGTCGCCAAGAACGAACTCAAGGCCGGCGACCTGGTCTTCTTCAACACGATGGGCCGCCGCTATTCCCACGTGGGCATCTATCTGGGTGACGACCGCTTCGTGCACTCGCCCAGCGCCGGTGGCGTCGTCCGCGTCGAAAGCATGACCATGGCCTACTGGACCAAACGCTACAACGGCGCCCGCCGCCTGGACAACAGCCTGATGGCGTCCGCCCGCGCCGCGAATTGAATTCCGCCTCCGGCATCCTCGCATAAGCAGGCTGCCCGACGCCATCCTCCAAAAAGCAAAACGCCGCCAGACTTCAGTCTGACGGCGTTTTTTCTTGCTCTTCGCGGCTTGGGGATTCAGGTTCCAAGGCGCAGGCCGTTTTGGCCTCCCCAGTTCTTGTGTTCCAGCGGCATCCGGAAATCAGTGCACGGTGCCTGCGCGCGGGCACAGGCCGCATTGCTGCAGGGCCTGCTGCATGCTGCATACCGAACGGCGACAAGCCACGACCCGGATGCCGCCGCGCTGCGCGGCGTTGCGGAAGGTCTTCATGACGTTGTGGCCCAGGAAGTCGGTCAGCAGGATGACCAGCTGCGTGCCCGACGGAAGTTGAAGCGTTTTCTTCTGATGCGAAGGATCGCGGCCACTGATGTGGTGCGTGATCGAAATATTGTGTCCTTTCAGCAGATCCGGGATGTTGCCCAGTCGATCTGCGCCAACCACTACTGCACTGAGTCCTGCCGTCATGATGAACCTCACTGGTCGTTGAGCCTGGATGTAATGATAATGATTCCTATTTTTTAGTCAACTTAAATGAGATCGGTTCTTATTTAATAATATTAATGAGCTTCTCGAAAGGGATAGCGAGATTTGCTATCAGCCAGGGAACTCGCGGCTTTCCGGCGAGTCAACGCCGCTCGTCCTCCAAAAAAAAGCGCGGCATTCCAGGAATGTCGCGCTTGTTTTTTGCTGTCGGCCGAGACCGTCCGGCCGCCCTACTTCGGCGCGCCCTGCACCGCTTCGGTCACCACCGCGCGGGTCAGCGACGGCGCCAGCATTTCCAGGAACGTGTAGACGTAGTCGCGCAGGAATACGCCCGATTTCACGCCCACCCGGGTCGTATGCGTGCCGAACAGGTGGCCCACCGGCAGGCCCACCAGGTTGGAGTCCCGACGCGGGTCATAGGCCACGCCGGCGATGATGCCGATGCCCAGTCCCACATCCACGTAGGTCTTGATCACGTCGGCGTCGATGGCTTCCAGCACGATGTCCGGATGGATGCCCTGGTTGGCGAACACTTCGTCGATCGTGCTGCGGCCCGTGAACGCACGGTCGTAGGTGACGATGGGGTATTCGGCCAGTTGCGTCAGCGACAGGCGCTTGGCGGCGCTGGAAGTCAGCTCCGCCAGCGGATGGTCGGGGCGCACCACGACGGTGTGCTCCCAGGCATACACGGGCAGCGTCGCCAGGCCAGGGGTCAAGGCGAGGGATTCGGTTGCCAGCGCCAGGTCGGCCTGCTCGTGCAGCACCATCTCGGCCAATTGCGCGGGGCTGCCTTCGGCCAGGGACAAATGCACTTTGGGGAATTGCTTGCGAAAGGCCGGAATCACACGCGGCAGCAGGTAACGCGCCTGGGTGTGCGTGCAAGCGATCACCAGTCCGCCTTCGTCGCGGCGCGCGAACTCGTCACTGACTTTCTTCAGGTTGTCGACTTCGCGCATGATGCGGTCGATCACCTGCGAGACCGCCAGGCCAGGCTTGGTCAAGCCTTTGATGCGCTTGCCGTGGCGTTCGAAGATCTTGATGCCGAGTTCGTCTTCGAACTCGATGATGGCCTTGGAGACTCCAGGCTGCGAGGTATAGAGCATCCGGGCGGCTTCGGTCAGGTTGAAGTCGCGTCGGATGGTTTCACGCACAAAACGAAATTGCTGGAGGTTCATTAAATTGGCCCCTGATAGATGGGCCAATTATAAGTAATAAGGACGCCTTGTTATATGACTTATTTATATAAGCTTAGGAGCAAGGCGTCCCTGTTTCAGCGCATCGAGATCGTGGTGTTCACGGTCTTGGCATGGGCCGACCAGCGGGCGGTGACCGTCTTGGTCTGCGTCCAGAACTGGACCGCCTGCTTGCCGTTGGGGCCCAGGTCGCCCAGCTTGGAGCCGCGCGAACCCGTGAAGCTGAACCACGCTACCGGCACCGGGATCGGCACGTTGATGCCCACCTGGCCCACGTCGATGTTGTTCTGGAAGTAGCGCGCCGCGCCGCCGTCCTGCGTGAACAGCGCCACGCCGTTGCCGTTGGGGTTGCGGTTGATGAAGGCCACCGCGTCTTCCAGCGTTTCCACGCCCACGCAGCACAGGACCGGCCCGAAGATCTCTTCGGTGTAGATGGTCATGTTTTCGTTCACGCCGTCGAAGATCGTCGGGCCCACGAAGTTGCCTTGCTCAAAGCCCGACACCTTCAGGTTGCGGCCGTCCAGCAGCAGCTTGGCGCCTTCGTCCACGCCCTTCTGGATCAGGCTTTCGACGCGCTTCTTGGCGTTGGGCGAAACCAGCGGACCCAGGTCGGCTTCGCGGTCGGTGCCGGAATTCACCTTCAGCTTCTTCGAGCGCTCGACGAAGTCGGGCAGCCAGTTGCGGGCATCGCCCACCAGCACGGCCACGGACGACGCCATGCACCGCTGGCCAGCCGCGCCGAACGCGGCGCCGACCAACTGATTCAGCGCGACTTCCGGATCGGCGTCCGGCAGGATCACGCAGTGGTTCTTGGCGCCCATCATCGATTGGCAGCGCTTGCCGGCCGCCGATGCGCGGTTGTAGATCTCGGTGCCCACGCGGGTCGAACCGATGAACGACACCGCCTTGATGTCGGGGTGTTCGCACAGGCCGTTGGCGGTATCCGGGCCGCCGTGCACCACGTTCAGCACGCCCGGCGGCAGGCCGGCCTCCAGCGCAAGCTGTGCCAGGAACAACGACGAGGTCGGGTCCTGCTCAGAGGGCTTGAGCACGAAGCTGTTGCCGCAGGCCACGGCGATCGGGAACATGAAGCAAGGCAGCATCACCGGGAAGTTGAACGCGGTGATGCCCGCGCACACGCCCAGCGGCTGGATCAGCGTGTAGACGTCGATGCCGGAGGCGGCGTTCTCGGCGTACTCGCCCAATTGCAGGTTGGCGATCGAGCAAGCGTGTTCGACCACTTCCAGACCGCGTCCGATCTCGCCCTCGGCGTCCGGCAGGGTCTTGCCGTGTTCGCGGGTGATCATCTCGGCCAGCTTGCCGGTGTTGGCGCGCAGCAGTTCCTGGAACTTCAGCATGACGCGCATCCGCGTGCCCTGCCCGCTGTTGCGCCAGGTCTTGAAGGCTTCCTTGGCGTTGGAGACGGCCAGGTCCAGTTCTTCGCGCGTCGCGAAGGGCACCTTGGCCACGACCTCCTGGGTGGCGGGGTTGATCACGTCTCGCCATTCGGTGGATTTGGACTGCACAAGCTTGCCGCCGATCAATAGCGGAACGCGGGGGACTTCACTCATTTGATGCTCCTCACACTGCGTCGTCGATGCGGATGAAATCCGCGTTCATGGATATTGCGGCGCGCCGGCCGGGGCCCGGGCCCGCCCGCGCGGCGGGGGGGGGGTGTTTAACCCCCCGCCGGGGGGCAAAGGCCCGGGGGGGG
>CAUSDE010000048.1:0-45740 GCA_963530045.1 uncultured Achromobacter sp. | reverse complement strand
GGGCAGGATCCCACCAGCCGCTTTCGATGCGTTCGGGGCCGCGCATCAGCCGCACGCGGTAGATCCAGTAGCGCGCGGCGGCGGCGTCTTCGGCCACGAAGTAGTCGCGCACCGTCAGGGCAGGATCCCACCAGCCGCTTTCGATGCGTTCGGGGCCGCGCATCAGCCGCAGCGCCTGGCCGCCGTACTGGGGGCGATGGCCCGACAGTTTCAAGGGCAGTGGCGTTTCCAGCAGCCAGAAGGGGCGGTCCAGCAAGGAGGGCAGCGGGCCGGGGGCCTGAGGGGGCGCCAGCGCGTCGCCCCAGGTATTGGCGGCTTCGGGGCGGTGGTCGGCAGCGGGCTGGGCGTGGCGCACCTGGTCGCGGCCCAGCCGCGCCACCAGCAGGTCCAGCAGCCGGGCGTGGTCGGCCGCGGTGCCGCCGGGTTCCGGAAACAGGGTGGTGCTGGCGGCGGGCTGCTCTACCGTGTCGGGCGCCTGCAGCGCGACGGCGATGACGGGCGCTTCCAGCGTGAAGTGGTTCAGTTTTTCGCGCAGCAGATGCAAGAGTTGCGGCGCCTGCCAGACGGGTTGCGCCAGCGCCAGTTCCAGTTCGGTGGGCGGGCGGGCGTGGCGGCCGCGTTCGTGTTCCATGCTGAGCACCACGCGCTGCACCGCCAGTTGCCGGGCGGTCAGCCAGCCGCCCAGCTGTTCGGCCAGCCGGCGCGCCACCGCCAGCACGGCGTCGGTGTGCTCGACGTAGTCCGTCAGTTCGAGGCGCCGTGAAAACTGGTGGGGCGGTTCGATCCAGCGATAGAGTTCCGGCGCCTGGCCATAGGCGGCGTCCAGGGCTTGCAGCAGGTCGGGCGCGCTGCGCCGTTGCAGGCCGGCGCGCGGCAGGGCGCGCAGGTCTGCCAGCGTATGGCAGCCGATGTCGTCCAGCCAGTCCCGGCGCGGCTGCGCCTGGGGCAGCAGCGCCAGCGGCAGCGCGTCCAGCCGGCGCGTCAGCGTGGGCAGCGTCAAGGTGCGCCGGGGCACGCGGCGGCCGGGGCGGTGCGCCAGCAGCCAGGCGCCGGTGGCGGTGGGGGCCATGCCCAGCGCCACGCGCAGGTCCAGGGCGTGCAAGGTGGCGCGAACCCGCTGGCTGAGCGCGCGCGGGCCGCGAAAGAACATCAGGCTGGCGCCCACGTTCAGCAGCACGGTGTCGTCGCCGGCCAGGGCGACTTCAGGCGTGTATTGCAGCAGGGCCAGCGCCGCGCCCAGCAGGGCGTCGGCTTCGGTTTGGGGCTGGCGCGGCAGCAGTTCCACGTCGGGGGCGATGGCCGCCGCGCCGGCGCGGCGCATGCCCGGCTTGACGCCGGCCTGGCGGGCGGCGGGGGTGAGGGCGGCGACGCGTTCCTGATCCAGGACGGCGAACGCCTGCTCCTCAAGCGGCCAGTGCGGGCGTAGTGCGTCCAGCGGCAGGCAGCGCAGGAAGACGGCGATCCAAAGGCGCATGGCGGGGGGAAGAAGGCGTAAGGGCGCCGGGTTCCAGGGCGACGTACAGGGGCGTGTCGCAAACCGGTCCCCGGCGTTTCAGGATATGGACGGACAATCCGCCCGGCGCGGGCGCAAGCGCCAGCCGCAACGGAGCGGGGGTGGCGTGCTGCGCCGCGCTGGCCGGGCGCACGGCGATGAACAGCAAATCGCTGGCCTGGGCCGCCAGGTGCAGGCGGCGCAGGGATTCGGGGCGTACGTGGGGCAGCCAGCAGATCAGGGCGCCGCAGCTGCCGTTTTTCAGGATCTGTTCGGTGGCCCATAGCGTATCGACGGGCTTTTGCGGCGCCACCCACAGCAACTGCCGGGGATCCAGACGCCAGCTCATCCAGCTGGCGATGTGGGGGGCGTGCGGCGGCTGCACCAGGGCGATGCGCCGGCGCGTTTCCAATTGAGCCAGCGCCGGGCGTAACAGGCGGATTTCGCCGATGCCGGGGTGCGGGGTCAGCAGTTCGATCAACGCACCCAACGGCCAGCCGCCGTCCGGCAGCTCGGCGGAAAGCGAAGCGTGGCCGGTGGGCAGGCTGCGGGTGGCGCCTTTGGCCATCTGGGTGGCGCGCCACAACGCGGGGTGGATACGTTCAGGGGACTGCATGGCGGGTAAGGCCCGGGTCGGGAAAGGGAAGGCTTATGCTGTATGAATATACAGTATTGTACCGGCCTTCCAGCCCCCCGTGGAGCGTCCCGGGCGATATGGCTATCATGTGATGCGGCCCCGGTTCGGGTTGCCGCCCCAAGGGCTTGCGCCCGCAACATTTCCCCTTTTCCCTTGCCATGCCGACTCCCACCTTCGATCCCGCCGCCGCCGCGGAACTCCTGCTTGACCAATGGCGCCGCGAAACCCAGCTCGAGGCGCTTCCCGTCGCGCTGCGGCCACCAACCCTGGCGGAGGGCTACGCCGTGCAGGACGCGCTGTTCCGCGCCGCGGGCGGGGTGCGGGGCGGATGGAAACTTGGGGTCGGCAGCCCGGCGCAATTGCGCGCCGGCAACCTGTCGCGGCCCTTGATCGGCCAGCTGGAGGAACAGCGCCTGCACCGCTCGGGCGCCCGGGTGCGTCTGCCCTTGAACGCGCCCGTCACCGTGGAATGCGAGATCGCGTTCGTCCTGGCGCGCGACCTTCCCCCGCTATCCGGGCGCGAGGTCGACCCCGCCGACATCCGCCACGCCTGCGTCACGTTCGAACTGGTGCGTTCGCGTTTCGTCGACCGCCGCGCGGTGGGGTGGCCCAGTTTCGTGGCCGACAACGTGGGGTTCGAGGCCCTGGTCGTGAGCGACCCGTTCAGCGACGGCCTGGACGCCGACCTGCTGCGCCAAGTCGATGCGTCGGCCGCGGTGTCGCTGGACGGGCAGGTCAAGGCCCGCGCGCAGACCGGCGACGATGTGACGGACCCGCTGCGTTCGTTGGCGGCGCTTTACGCGCACGCGGCCGATCGCAATGTGACGCTGCGCGCCGGCGAGATCGTCTCGACCGGCGCCATGTGCAAACCCTTCGATATCGTGGGGGCAGGGCACGTCCTGCGCGCGGCCTACCTTGACCAGGAACTGACGCTCAGCCTCTAGAAGCGCATGTCCCCGTACTTGACCCAGCGCGAGCGCTTCACCACGCGATGGCCGATCCACAGCGCCAGGAACAGCGGAATGGCCAGATAGGTCGAGACGACCCCGATCCAATCGATGCGTTCTTCCAGGAAGGCCTGGTAATTCTGGCCCAGCGTCACGACCAGGCACAGCACGAAGGCCAGCAGCGGACCGAACGGGAAGAGGCCGGCCTTGTAGGGCAGGTCGGCCGTGTCGTAGCCGTGCTTCACGTAGCCTTGGCGGAAGCGGTAGTGGCTGACTGCGATGCTCAGCCACACGATGAATTCGGTCATGCCCGCAAAATTCAGCAGCCAGATGTAGACCGCCTTCGGGCTGTACACGACGCTGAACAGGCACAGGCAGGCAAGCGCCGTGGTGGCCAGCAGCGCGTACAGCGGCACGCCGCTTGCGGTCAGGCGCTTGAAGAGGGCCGGCGCCTGGCCTTCGGCCGCCATGTTGAACAGCATCCGCGTGGCGGCGTACATGCCCGAATTGCCGGCCGACAGCACGGACGTCAGGATGACGGCGTTCATCACCGTGGCGGCCGACAGCAGCCCCGCATGCTGGAACACCAGCGTGAAGGGGCTGACGGCGATGTCCTCGACTTCGTTGCGCAGCAGCTGCGGGTCGGTGTAGGGGACCAGCAGGCCGATGATCAGGATGGCCAGCACATAGAACAGCAGGATGCGCCAGAACACGTTGTTGATGGCGCGCGGCACGTTGCGGCGCGGATTTTCGGATTCGCCCGCGGCCACGCCCACCAGTTCGGTCCCCTGGAAGGAATAGGCCACCACCATCGCCACGCCGACCCAGGTAGCCGCGTTGCCTACGAACGGCGCGTCGCCGACCTTCCAGTTGACCAGCCCGACCGGGTCGCCGCTATGGATGATGCCCACCAGCATGCCCAGCCCCACGGCGATGAAGCACAGGACGGCAACGACCTTGATGATGGCGAACCAGTATTCGGCTTCGCCGAAGCTGCGCGCCGAAAACGCGTTCAGTCCGAAGGTCAGCGCCAGGAAGGCGACGCTCCATATCCAGCCGGGCGTGTCCGGCAGCCAATAGGCCATGACAAGCTGGGCGGCCACCACGTCCACGGCGACCACCGTGGCCCAGCTGATCCAGAAGTTCCAGCCCAGCGCAAAACCGAACCCCGGATCCACATAGCGCGACGCATAGGTGCAGAACGAGCCCGACACCGGCATGAAGGTGGCCAGTTCGCCCAGGCTGGTCATGATGAAATACACCATCAGGCCGATCACCAGGTAGACCAGCAGGGCGCCGCCCGGGCCGGCTTGGGCGATGGCGGCGCCGGAGGCGACGAACAGGCCGGTGCCGATGGCCCCGCCCAGCGCTATCATCGTGAGGTGGCGTGCCTTGAGCACGCGGTGCAGCTGATTCTGGCTCGCAGGCGTGGCGCCCGAGTCGGTTGTGGGTGTTTGCATTACAGGGGTGAAAGAAGGCAATTGCGGCGGCAGTCGGGCTGAAAGCCCGCTGGCCGTCCGCTTTAAGCCGCGCATTTTACAATGCTGTCATCAGGGCGTAGCCCAACGGCCTTATGCCAGCACGGAGCAGTCTCATGGCGTCTTCCAGTTCTCTTGAATTCCTTCCCGAACCCGGCGTCGATGTGCGCCAGCTGTTCATCCTGCTGCACGGCGTGGGCGGTTCGCCCGAAAACCTGAGGCCCCTGGCTGTCGCGGTCCGCGCGGCGTTTCCGACGGCGGCCGTCCTGGTGCCCGAAGGGTTCGAACCTTTCGACGGCGGCGCGGCGGGCCGGCAATGGTTTTCGGTGCGCGGCGTAACCGAGGACAACCGCCCCGAACGCGTGGCGCAGGCCATGCCGCCCCTGGAAGCCTATGTGCGCCAGGCGCAGGCCCGCTTCAGCCTGCTGCAATCCGACACGGCGCTGGCCGGGTTTTCGCAGGGCGCCATCATGGCGCTGGAACTGGTGCAGGCCCACGACGGCATGGCGGGGCGCGTGATCGCGTTCTCCGGCCGCTACGCGCAACTGCCCAAGGCCGCGCCCCAATACACGACCATCCATCTGCTGCACGGCGCCGACGATCCGGTCATGAGCGCGGCCCACATCCAGGCCGCGCAGGTCCGGCTGGAAGAACTGCACGGCGATTCCACCATCGACATCGCCAGCCACGTCGGCCATGAACTGCATCCCGCCTTGATCCAGCGCGCCATCGTGCGCCTGCAGACCTGCGTGCCGTTGCGCGCCTGGGAGGCGGCCCTGGGCTTGAACCAGACCCCGCCGGACGGCGCCACGGTGCATTGACCCGGCCAGCCGCCAAGAGGCCGCTTACTTCTCCCAGCCGCCGCCCAGCGCCAGGAAGACGGCGATCTGGTCGCTGCTGAGTTCGGCCTGCGAGGCGGCCAGCGCGCTTTCGTTGGTGGCCAGCGTGCGTTCGGCGTCAAGCACCGTCAGGTAGTCGGTCTTGCCGTACTGGAACAGCTGGCGCGCTTGCGAGGCGGCTTCGGCGCTTTGGTCGCGAGCGGCGCGCAACGAGGCGTCGCGGTCCAGTTGGCGGGCGTAGACGACCAGCGCGCTTTCCGTTTCGCGCAGCGCGTTCAGCACGGTGGCATCAAAGCGCGCCACGGCGGCCTTGGTGTTGGCCTCGGCTTCGGCGATGCGGGCCTGCACGGCGCCGGTGTTCGGGATGGTCCACGAGATCAGCGGACCCACGCTCCACCCGAAGGTGCCGCGGTCGCCGAACATCGAGGCGGGGCCGCCCGAGGCGCCCGACAGGCCTAGCGTGATCTTCGGATACAGGTCGGCGGTGGCCACGCCGATGCGCGCGGTGCTGGCGGCCAGCGTGCGTTCTGCCTGGCGGATGTCGGGACGGCGGCGCAGCAACGCGGCGCCGTCGCCCACGGGGATGGTGTCAGCCAGGCGCGGCGCGGCGGCGCATTGCAGCAGCGACGCCGGGATTTCATTCGGCGTCTGGCCCGTCAGCGCCGCCAGGCGGTACAGCGCGGTGCGCTGCTGCGACTGGAAGGGCGGCAGGTTGGCCTGCAATTGTTCCAGCTGGCTGCGCGCGCGCGTGACGTCCAGCGTGGTGCCGCGGCCGGCGCGCTGCAAGCGGCTGACGGCGTCCAGCGATTCCTTCTGCACCTGCACCGAGTGCTGGGCCGACGCCAATTGCATGCCGGCCGCGCACATGTTGGCGTAGGCGCGCGCGGTCTCGGCCGCGACCGTGACGCGGGTGGCGTCGTAGGCGGCTTGCGCGGCTTGCGCATCGCCGCTGGCGGCCTCGATGGCGCGGCGGATCTGGCCGAACAGGTCCACCTGATACGACACGCTGGCGCCGGCGGAGTACGACCAGCGGCTGGGCGGATTCACGCCGGGCTGCAGTTCCTGCAGACCCGACACGTGGCCGAAGGTGGGCGACGCGTTCACGCCGATCGTGGGTTGCTGCTGCGCCTGGGATTCCTGCACCGCGGCCTGCGCGCGTTCAAGGTTGGCGCTGGCCACGCGCAGGTCGGTATTCGCCGACAGGGCTTTCTCGACCAGGCCGTCCAGCACCGGGTCGTTGTACAGGCGCCACCAGTGGCCGGACACCGCTTCCTGCTGGAACACGCCGGCCTGCGCTTCAACGAAAGCGCCCTGGGCGGCCTGTCGCTGGACGACCGACCCGGCGGGCACCTGATAGTCAGGGCCTACGGTGGTGCATCCGGCCAGCGCAAGGGCCAGCATCAGCGGCAGGAAGTGTTTGGTGTTCATGGCAGGTACGGCTGGGCGTCGATAAGAGGGTTGAAAGACAGGGTTGCGGAAATGGGGTTCAGGACGGCTGGCGCGCGTCGGCCGAGGCCGCTTGCGCGGGCTTGGGGTCGACCGACACGGTGGCGGTCTGGCCGGCGACCAGGCGCACGCCCTCGGGCACGTCGTCGATCTTCACGCGCACCGGGATGCGTTGCGCCAGGCGGACCCAGTTGAACGTGGGGTTCACATTGGGCAGCAGGTTGGCGCCCGTGCTGCGGTCGCGGTCGGCGATGCCCATGGCGATGCTTTCCACGTGGCCGCGGATGCGGCGCGAATCGCCCATCAGCGTCACCGTGACGGGGTCGCCCTCATGGATGCCGGGCAGCTTGGTCTCTTCGAAATAGCCTTCCACGTAGAAAGAGCCGGCGTCCACCAGCGCCATCACGCCGCGGCCGGCCGAGGCATAGGACCCGGCGCGCAGGTCCAGGTTGGTGACCCGGCCATCGCTGGCGGCCAGCACGCGGCTGCGCTCCAGGTTCAGGCGGGCGGTGTTCAGCTGCACTTCGGCCTGGGCCAGCGCGGCTTCGGTCTGCTGCACCTTGGTCTGACTTTGCTCGACGGCTTCGGCCGCCACCAGTTGGCCCAGCGATCGGTTGCGCTTGGCGTCGCGCAGCGCCTGGTCATGCGCGACCTGTTGCGAACGCACCGAGGCCTGGGCCTGGTCGAACGCCAGCTGGAACCGCGCGCGGTCGATTTCAAACAGCAGGTCGCCGGCCTTCACGTCCTGGTTGTCGTGCACGGGCACGCTCGTCACCAGGCCCGAGACGTCGGGCGCCACCTGGACCACATAGGCCTTGACGCGGCCGTCCCGCGTCCAGGGTTCGACTTCGTAGTGCACCCAGAGCTGCCAGCCGGCGTAAGCGGCGGCGGCGACGACGACGGCCGTCACCGCGAACTTGGCCGTAGCAGCAGGGCGAAGGGCATTGGGGAGTTTCATACCTATCTCTGGAGAAAATAAGGGGATATCAGGGAGACGCCATACAGCAGCACCACGAACAGCGCCAGATCGAACAGCGCGGGGTGCCACACCAGGCGGTACAGGCCGACTCGGGCGAGCACGCGGCGCACGGCCCAGGCAACGGCCAGGGTGACCATGCCCAGCACCAGCAGCCAGGGGAAATAAATGCCGTAAAGGTTGAATTCGCCGATCATGATGCGTGGCCCTCCAGCGTGGGATGGGCGGGTTGGTAGTCGGGCGCGTCGGGGAAGAAGGCGCGGCGGATGCCCACCAGCGCCACCACGGCGCGGTCCCGGGCGGCCAGGCCTTGCGGCGTGGCCGCCACGCTGGACAGCGCGCGGTCGATCTGCGCCAGGAATTCCGGCGTCTTCTCTCCGATGCGCCACGACGAGCGGGCGCGGAAAAACTGGGCAAGGCTGTTCAGCACAGGCTGGATCGTGGGCTCGGCCATCGGCAGATGGCGGCGCGCATGCTGCAGTTCCGTGATGTCGCGGCCCACGCGCAAGTCCTTCAATGCGTCCGCAGCGACCAGGTCGTCAGGCCGCTTGGCCAGCGCCAGGCGCGGCTGCAAGAGGCCGATGCGGTCCAGCATGCGGGCGGCGTAGGTATGGCGCGACTGGGCGCGGGGCGAACTGGCCAGCGTCGCCAGTTCCTTCCAGTTGGCGGCCTGGATGCGGCGGGCGCTCCAGTCGGCGCTGACCGTGCGGAAGATGGCGGCGATGATCGCGGCGGTGGCGACGCCCATGCACTGCGCGACTTGCGTGTCGATGAAAGACACGACGTCCGCGGTGTTGGTGTCTTGCAGCGCCATCGTCCCCAGGAAACCGAACAGCATGGCCATCGCCTTGCCGGCGCTGGCGGGGCGCGCGATGAAAATGCCCAGGATGAACGCCGTGGGCAGCATCGCCAGGGCCAGCATTTCAAACGAATGGATGGCGGGCATGATGCCCAGCAGGTACAGCGCCGACACGGGGATCGAATACACCGTGTAGGTCAGGAACTGCATGATGCCCGGCACGGGATTGTCTTGTGACGCGAAAAAGCAGCTGAAGATCGCGGCCATCAGCGCGGCGGTGGCGCCGTTGCTCCAGGCCGTGCCGATCCAGAACGCGCAGCACACCGAAATGGCCACGCCCGCGGCCAGCGCGGACAGCAGCGCCATGCCATGGTCGCGGTGCAGCGCGGCATTGGGATCGCGGGCGCCGCGGGTGGGGCGCATCGGCGTGCGCAGCGGCGCGCCTTGCAGGCCCGCGCGGATCTCGCGGCGCAGGGCCAGGCATTCGTCATAGGTGTCGATCAGTTCGCGCAGCCGCGTCATCAGGCTGGCCAGCAAGGCGTCGCGCCAGGTTGAGTGGCTGTCGATGGCGGGCGTCAGCGCCGTGACGGCGGCGCGCAGTTGCACGGCCGTCTCGTGCGAGGCCTGGGCGCCGGCGTTGATCCATTCGGAGATGTCGTGCAGCAGCGCCGACACCGGTTCGGGCAGGGGCTGGTCATTGGCCTGCAAGGCGCGCAGGCGGTCCTCCACGGCCGACACGGCCGGCGTCAGCGCCGAGATCTGGTCCTGCATGGCGCGCACCGCGCCGGAGGTCCAGCGCAGGTTGCTGGTATCGAACGGCACGTGCGTGGACAAGAGGCGCAGTTGCGTGATGTCGTTGGCCAGCACGCGGCGGTCGCGGTCGCGCTGTTCGGCGTTCTGGCCGCTGAGCGTGTCGTGCATCCAGTTGCGGGCGTCGCGCACGGCCTTGTCCAGCTGCAGGGTCAATGCGGGCGCCAGGCCCCGGGGCAGCACGATGCTGTGGATCAGCGTGGCGCAGACGATGCCCAGGCTGATCTCTTCGACGCGGGCGAGTGCGGTGTCGAACACCAGCGACGGGTCCGTCACGCTGGGAAAGCCGATCATCGCGGCGGTGTAGCCAGCCAGCATGAACAGATACGACCGCGGCGTGCGGTCCAGCACCGACATGTACAGGCAGGCGCCTACCCACAGCACCATCGCCGCCGTCATGACGACAGGCGAATTCGACAGCCGGGGCACCATGTAGACGGTGGCGGCCGATCCGATGAAGGTGCCGACCAGGCGGTACAGCGCTTTGGAGCGCACGGCGCCCGACCAGGGCTGCGCCACGACATAGGCGGTGGTCATTGCCCAGAACGGACGCGGCAAACCAATGCTGTAGGCCAGATAAAGCGCCATGATGGCGCTTAGGTAGCTCTTGAGCGAAAAGATGGTTTCGCGGACGTTCGGCAGTTTCACGATTGATCGTCCTGGGGGTGAGCGCCGGTGGCGCCCCGGCCCAGCGACACCTTCAAGGCGTCGAAGACGCGCAGGCAGGCTTGCAGGTCGGCTTCGCTGACGCCCTGGAACAGGCGGCGGCGCAGTTCCACCAGCACGTCTTCGACCTGCGCGCGCAACGCATGGCCGGCGTCCGTCAGGTGCAGCGTCTTGGCGCGGCGGTCATGGGCGTCTTCGCGGCGTTCCATCAGGCCGGCGGCGACCAGTTGATCCAGCACGCGCACCAGCGACGGGCCTTCGACGCCCAGCGCTTCGGCCAGCGCACCCTGGCGCACACCGTCGCCCAGACGGCCCGCCAGGATGACGGGCCAGGCCGTGGCTTGCGACAGGCCGTAGTCCGCCAGCGCCTTGTCGGCGGCGCCGCGATAGGCGCGCGACAACACCATCAGGTTTGCGGTGGTAGCCATGAGTTGGGAGTCGGAAGGAGAGTTCATGGAATAGATTGTATCCTATCTATTAGCTTACTAATAATTGAAAATGGCGAATATCCCCATTGATTTTTTCAATTGGCTAGATAGGAGCGCGGTTTTCCATCAGTGGAAAACCGGGGACGGTGAGCGCAGGGGGGGGCGGGGTTGGGGGGCGAACCCCTCAACCGTTGCAGTCGGCCCAGCAGTTGGGCGTTTCGTACAGGCGCACGCGGGTCAGGCGCAGGTCCGCGCCGTAGTGGCCGTGGTATTGCGGCGCCAGGGTGTCGAACACGATCTGGGCCAGGTTTTCCGCGGTGGGAATGCGGTCCAGCACCACGGTCTTGTGGCCGGGCAGGCTGTCCAGGAAGCCGCGCACGGCCGCGTCGCCTTCATAGACCAGGAAGGCATGGTCCCAGACGTCGACGATATGGGTCTTGGCGATGTGCTTGATTTCAGAGAAATCCATCAGCATGCCGTTGTCGGATTCGCCGGGGGCCTGCACGACGTCGCCCGTCAGGGTGATTTCCAGCACATAGCGGTGGCCATGCAGGTTGCGGCACTGGCTGCGGTGATCGGGAATGCGGTGGCCGGCGTCGAATTCCAGCCTGCGGGTCACGGAAATCATCGCGTGCTCCGCAAGGCGTCGGGGTAAATCATGGAATGCCTATGTATTTGTGGGTCTGCAAGCTGAGCCGCCATTGCGGGTGCTGCATACAGTACTGGACGGCTTGTTCGGTATTGGCCACGCGAGCCGGGCCGTCCATGGGTTGCAGGAAAAAGTGCTCGAAATCCAGATGCGCGAAGGTTTCAGGCAACGCGTTGGATTGCGGGTAGACGAGCTTCAATTCGTCGCCGCGTTCGATGACGATGGGCGCGGTGCCCTTGGGGCTCACGCAAATCCAGTCGATGCCGGCCGGCGGCTTGACGGTGCCGTTGGTCTCGATGGCCACGGTGAAGCCGCGGGCGTGGATGGCCGTCAGCAGGGCCGCGTCCAGTTGCAGCAGGGGTTCGCCGCCCGTGAAGACTACATAGCGGTCTTCTGTGCCGGCGCCCCAAGAGGCCGCGATGGCGTCGGCCAGCAGGTCCGCCGTGGCGAATTTGCCGCCGCCTTCGCCGTCGGTGCCGATGAAGTCGGTGTCGCAGAAGGTGCAGGCTGCACTGGCGCGGTCGCTTTCGCGGCCCGTCCAGAGATTACAGCCCGCAAACCGGCAAAATACCGCCGCGCGGCCTGCGTGGGCGCCTTCGCCTTGCAGGGTCTTGAAGATTTCTTTGGCGGAGTAGGTCATAAGGGGTAATGGCGGGTGCGGGGGGGCGGACGCCGTAAATAGTCGAGCAAAAGCGCGCTATTTTACTTCCAGCGGCGTCGGCGCGCCGAAAGACCCTGCAGGGCGCCGGCTTTGGGGGGGCAAGCCGCCGTTATTCGAAGACGGGGCGGAAGAAGCTGCGTTCGTAGCTGACGATACAGCGCGTCTGCACCGCATAGGCATAGGCCTGCTGGCAATCGGCGTCTTTCAGCGAGTCCTGGCGATAGGTTTCGTAGGCAGCCAGGCTGGGAAAGGAAAACAGCGCCAGCGCAATGTTGTTGGCGCCTTCCGAGGGCAAGAAGTACCCGTGGTGCGTGCCGCCGAACCGCTCGACCAGCGGGATCCACATCTTCGCGTAGGTTTCGAACTCGGCGATCGCATTGGCGTCGATGACGTAGCGCAAATAGCAGGTGATCATGGGGATAGGGGCCTGGGCGGTGAAGGTGGCGGAGAGGGTGCCTGCGTGCAGGGCCGGCGCATTGTAGCGACGCGCGGCGCCGGCAATCAACGGATCCGCGCGCGCCGCGTCGTCGCCGCCTGCCTGATCTTGTAGACTCCCGGCCTATGTTCCACATCCAAGATTCCCTTTATCTGGACGAGCGCGACCTGACGTTCACCATGATCCGCGCGCAGGGCGCGGGCGGCCAGAACGTCAACAAGGTCTCCAGCGCCGTCCACCTGCGCTTTGATGTCCGTGCCTCGGGCCTGCCGCCCGAAGTCCAGGACGCCATCTGCGCCGTCAGCGACCACCGCATCTCGAAAGAGGGGGTGATCGTCATCAAGTCGCAATCCTTCCGCAGCCAGGAAAAGAACCGGGTTGAAGCCATCGAACGCCTGCTCGGCATGCTGCGGTCCGCCCTGGAAGTGGACAAGCCGCGCCGCGCGACCAAGCCCACGCGGTCGTCGCAGCGACGCCGGGTGCAGCGCAAGGTCCAGCATGGCGAGGTCAAACGCCTGCGCGGCCGCGTGCAGGGTGACTAAGACCGTCCAATAGCCCCATGCGCCGCAGGGGCATGACTATATATCGAACAACAACGATATAAGATTCGATAAATTGCGATATACAAATATGACCGCATCCCCTTCAACCCCCGATCAGACCGACGCGCAGCCCGCTATCGACGCCGACGCCATCCTCAAGGCGTTGGCGAATCCGGTGCGGCGCGACATTCTGGCTTGGCTGAAGACACCGCAAGCGCATTTCGAAGAGCGCCCGGGCCACACCTTCGAACACGGGGTGTGCGCGGGCCACATCGATCACCGCTGCGGCTTGTCGCAGTCGACCGTGTCTTCGCACCTTGCCGTCTTGCAGCGCGCGGGCCTGATTTCGGCGACGAAAGTGGGGCAGTGGGTGTTTTTCCGTCGCAATGAACCCGTAATTGCCGCGTTCCTGCGGCAGTTGAACCAGGATATGTAGTCAGCCCTACACGTTGCGCCCCTTGCCCGGGCGGAAGGATTTTGCATGAGCTCCCTGTTTGAACCCCTGCGCGCCGGCGACCTCACGCTGCGCAACCGCATCGTCATGGCGCCGTTGACGCGCCAGCGCGCCAGCGAAGGCCGCGTGCCCAACGACCTGATGGTCGAGTACTACTCACAGCGCGCCGACGCCGGCATGATCCTGACCGAAGCCACGTCCGTCACGCCGCAGGGCGTGGGCTATGCGGACACCCCGGGCCTGTGGTCCACCGAGCAGGTCAAGGGCTGGCGTAAGGTCACCTCCGCCGTGCACGCCAAGGGCGGCTTGATCGTGGCCCAGTTGTGGCACGTGGGCCGGATTTCCGACCCGGTTTTCCTGAACGGCGAACTGCCCGTCGCGCCCAGCGCCATCGCGGCAGGCGGCCATGTCAGCCTCGTGCGCCCCAAGCGCCCGTACGTCACCCCGCGCGCGCTGGAAACCGCCGAGATCCCGGGCGTGGTTGAAGCCTATCGCCATGGCGCCAAGATGGCCCAGGAATCCGGTTTCGACGGCGTTGAAGTGCACGCCGCCAACGGCTACCTGCTGGACCAGTTCCTGCAAGACAGCACGAACCTGCGCACCGACCAGTACGGCGGCTCGCTGGAGAACCGCGCGCGCCTGCTGCTGGAAGTGGTGGACGCCTGCATCGAAGTGTGGGGCGCCGGGCGCGTGGGCGTGCACCTGTCGCCGCGTGGCGATTCGCACACGATGGGCGATTCGGATCCGGCAGCGACCTTCACCTACGTGGCGACCGAACTGGGCAAGCGCGGCATCGCGTTCATCTGCGCGCGCGAACATGAAGGCGAAGACAGCCTGGGCCCGAAGCTGAAGGCCGCGTTCGGCGGCGTCTACATCGGCAACGAAGGCTACACGCGGGAATCCGCCGAGGCCGCCATCGCCGCAGGCCGCGTCGATGCCGTGGCGTTCGGCGTGCAGTACATCGCCAACCCGGACCTGACGCGCCGCTTCGAACTGGACGCCCCGCTGAACGCGCCGGAATCATCCACGTTCTATTCGCAGGGCGCCGCCGGCTACACGGACTACCCGGCGCTGCCGTGAAGCAGCCTGCCGCCGCGCCCTGCGCCCGGCGGCGCTAGAACACCGCGCGCATCGGATACGTGAACAAGCCGAAGTGCGCGGCGTTCAGGCCCAGGTGCGCCAGCACCGCTGCCGCCAATCCGCCATAGCGATACGCGGCGCCGTAAGCCACGCCCGCAAGGCCGGCCAGCAAAATCCATTGCCAGCCGCCGGCGTAATGCGCCAGGCCGAACAGCACTGCGGCGACTGCCACGGCGGCCCGGCCGCCCCAGGCGTGGCGCTGCCACCGCGTGGCCAGCTGCTGCTGCACATAGCCTCGGAACAGGGCTTCCTCGGCCAGCGTCACCAGCAACGCGTTATTGATCAGCCAGATCCAGCCGGTGTCCGGCCATTTGGGCGCCCAGCTCACCACGCCCAGCGCCAGCGCAACCCCCAGGCACGCCAGCATCGCCGCGGCCAGCGCCAGCGAGGCAGCGGCCACAGTGTTGCGCGCATTGGCGCCCGCCATGGGCGGCGCCAACGCCAGGACCACCCAGAACGCCACCAGCGGCTTGTCCAGATTCAGGTACATGCCGAACGGCACGGCGCCGGGGCTGAGCGGCGCGGGCGCGATGACTTGCGGATTGTGGAAGCCTGGCAGCAGATGCAGGAAGAGCGCGGCGGCCAATGCCAGGAACAAGGCGTGGCCCGCCGCGCGGGCCGTGGCGCCGGACGCGGGGCGTACCCAGGCCGCCGCGAGCAGCAGCAGCGCGGGCGCCGCCAGCGCCACGGGATCAATCAGCCCATCCGCCCAGCCCCAAGCCCAGGCGGCGGCCAGGGGCGCCAACGCCCAGGGGCGGGTGGCGGGCAGCCAGAGCAGGGCAGTGGACAGGAAGAGGGCGGACCAGGGCGACAGGAACGGCATCGGATCGGGCGGGCTGACGCAAAGCGCAAAGTGTAAGCGCACCCGCTTGCCCAACCGGGGGTTTCAGGCGACGATGCCGCTCTCGGCAGCGCAAAGCCGCGCCGCACCTGGCGGACTCGCAGTCCGTCTGCCCATCTGGAGCCAAAAATGAAAATGATCGCGTGGTTGATGCTGGCGGCGGCGATCCTGCCGTTCGTCTCGACGATAGTCGCCAAGGCGGGCGGAAAGAAATTCGACAACAACGATCCGCGCGCCTGGCTGGCGCGTCAGGAAGGGTGGCGCGCGCGCGCCAACGCCGCGCAGATCAATACCTTCGAGGCCCTGCCGTTCTTCTACGCGGCGGTCCTGTTCGCGCTGTACACCCAGGCATCGCCCGCGCATGTGGCGACGCTGATGGCGTGCTGGCTGGGCGTGCGCTTGGGCTACCTGGCCATGTACCTGGCCGGCTGGGGCGCGTTGCGGTCGCTGGTCTGGGCGATCAGCGTGGGCTTTGTGATCGCCATCCTGTTCTCGGGCGTCTAAGGCGCGCGAATGGCGCGCGGCGCGTTCCGGAAGCCTTCCGGTCCGCGCCACGTGCAGTCGGCGCGAGGGCGCCGCTTACTTCCATTCGAAGACGGCGCGTGCGGTTCCCGTGTTCTGCACGGTCACGTCGCGCACTTGGGCCTTACCCTCGTAGGTAGCCGAAACCTTATAGGCGCCGGCCGGCAGCTTCACCAGCATGTACGGGCCTTCCGCGGTGGCCTTCAGCACTTCCTTGCCTTGCGCGTCGTGGATGGCGACGCCGACGCTGGCGACGTAATCCGCCTTGCCGTCGCGTTGGGCGGCGAAGGTCAGCGCCAGCGGATAATCGCGGGCGGCCGCTTTCATGGCTTCCGACTCGTCGATGCCGATCCCGCCGCTGACATACTGCACCGTGCCCTGGTGCTTGACCGGGGGCAACGCCGCCTGGGCGGTCGACAGGACGCCGGCGATGGCCATGCTGCCCACCGCCATCATGGCGGCCAGGGTGCAGCGTTCAATGCGTTTGTTCATCAGGTTCTCCTGGAGTAGGCGACAAGGGTTTCGACCGGGATGCGGGCGCCGAGTTCGCGGGTCTGGCGCCGGCTGACACGAAAAGAAACCTCGCGCCGGGCCTAACCGCATTCGGCAAGCATATCGCCGGAAAAGCCGCCCTGCCAGGCGAACGCCAGCCGGCTCTCGCCGCTGACCGATCCGTCGGGGGCGAAGCGCCTTTCCTCGAGTTGGCCCGCGCCGCCGGCATGCAGCGCCAGGACGCTGGAACTGCGGGTGCCATAGTTCGGGCTGACGATGAACGGGCTGCTCAATAGCTTTTCGCGATCCCTCGGCAGGCCTGTCGCGGGCAGTTCGTCGTCTTCCGCGCCCTGGCGGTCCGCCAGCGCGGCGAACAGCGCGGGCATGTCGGGTTGCGGCGCGTGCTCCAGCACGGCGGTGAAGGCGGCCTTGGTGCGCGCCAGCTTCGGCCACGGGGTGTCCAGCAGATGGTTGGACAACGCATAGATGCCGGGCGGCAGCGCGCGCGGCGCGCCATCGCGGTTGCTCAGATACCAGGCCTGGCGCGCATCGCCCACGATGAGGTTGAAGCCGTTGTAGGCCTGGCCCGCGTCGTGCACCCGGGCCAGGTATTCCCCAGGCGCCGCGCCGCCGCGCAGGAAGTCTTCGACCAGTGCGCCGCGCGAGGGTGCCGCGTCCAGGTGCCTGCCCGGTTCGCGGAAGTTCGTCACCAACGCGAAGCGGCCCCGCGTGGTCGCGCCCATCCAGGTGCCGCCTGCCTGGCCGTCGCGGCCGGCGTAGACGCCGGGGGCATCGGCCCACTCGGCCGCTGGATGCGTCAAGCGGGCGTGGAATTCGTCGCGGTTGGCGGCGATCAGGACGGGGATGCCCGGCAGGGTATGCAGGGCCAGTACGGCAAGACACATGGTTCAGACCTGGGGACGGGGTGTTTGGGGACGCGGGTACCGGGCGCCCGCGCCAGGAGCTGCGGCAAAGTCCGGACCGGCCAGTGTGGCTCGGAGCGCTTCGATTTCTGCGGCAACGTCGGCCAGCGCGGGTGACGGCGCTGTGATGGCGGTGGCGGACACGGCCGCGCCCTGGTCGACGGCGACGCTCATGGCATGCAGGGTTTGCGCCAGCACCGCCACCTGGGCGGCGCTGGGCGCGGCCTGGCCGGCGGGTAGCGACCACGCCGTGTCCGAAATGGCATTGGCCACGCGTTCGAGTGCGACCTCCACCGGCCACCACGCCAGCGCGCGGCGGCTGACCAGGCGGGGTTCGGACAAGCCGCGCTGCAGGGCGATGCGCAAGTCGGACAAGCGGGCATAGGCGCTTGCGCGCAGACTGTGGCGGCTGTCGGGCGCAGTCTGGAAGACCGTATTCAGATAAGCGGCCAACGTGTCCATCGCGGCCGACACGGCGTGGTCCAGGTTGTGGCGTTCGATGCGGATCCACGGCAGGTAACCCACCAGCAGCACGATGCCGGCGGCGATGCCCACGTCGATCAGCCGCGCCAGGGCGATGGCCCAGGTGCCGGGCTGCAGCGCGCCGATCAGGAGCATCAGGATGGGCACCAGGATGGCCGAGAACAGTCCGTAGTTGCGGCGGATGGACCAGGGCAGCAGGGAGGCCAGGAGCGCCACTGTCAGCACGCTGGCGATGCCGCTGTGGTCTATCGCCAGCACGGTGGCGCTGATGGCCACCCCCACCACGCTGCCGCCGCAGCTTTGCAATGCCCGTGCGAAGACCGAGCCGAAGTTAGGCTTGAAAATCACCACCACGATCAGCGGCACCCAGTAGGATCGGGGCAAGGCCACCGCCAGTGCCACGGCCTCGGCGGCGACAAGGCACAGGCCCAGCCGGATCAGGTAGCGCACGGTGGTCGGACCGGGCCGGTAGGTGCGCGCCAACACGCGCCACGGCGTGCGGGGACGGACGGGCGCCAGCGTGGTCAGCGGATCCGCACCGGGCGGCATGGCGCCGTCCAGCAACGGCAGCGCCTGCGCCAGCGCGTCCGCCAGCTGCGGCATATCGGCCAGCCTGAGCGCGGCGATGTCGTCGCCGGGGTTGGGTTCAGCGTCGTTTTCCACGCGGTCCGCCAGACGGTTCATGACGCGCGCGCATTCCGGCGGCAGCACGCGGCCGGCGCGCGCCAGCGACAAGGCCGCATTGGTCAGCGGCGTGCAGGCCTGCAATTGCGCCGCCAGCCTGGCAAGCCGGGGCGAAGGCCCGGCGGCGCGGCCGCGGGCGGCCAGCACGGTGTCGTAGGCGGTGGTCATGGCCGCCTCCATGTCGCGGCGCGCCACCATGGTGCGCGAGGTGCCGATGGCGGCAAACATCGCGGCCAGCTTGCGATAGGCCAGCGCGACCGCTGCGCGTTCCGGCGCGATGGGGTTCACGACCCAGCCGGACAAGGTCAGGGCCAGGCCGAACAGTCCGCCGGCGCCCACCAGCACCGACGGCATCCAGGGCGGCAGGCTGGAGGTCAGGCTTGCACCCACGATCACATACACCGCGAACTGCAGCGTCGCCACGGCGGCGATGTTGTTGAAGGTGCCGACCAGGCTGGCGATCAGCACCAGCACGGTCATGGCGGCCGAGGTCAGCAGGCCGTGTCCGGCCACCAGGTTGCCCAGCAGGTAGCCCAGCGCGCCGCCGAAGACGGTGGACCCGATGGACAGCGCCCGGTTCCGGTAGGGGCCGCCGTTGTCGCCGGTAATGGCGGGCAGCGCGCCCAGGGCAACCAGCGCGGCGGCCGCGCTCTGGTCCAGCGCCAGCCCCACGGCCGAGGGCAGGCCGATGGCCAGCGCGGCGCGCAATGCGACCCAGCGGCTGACGGGCGACGGTTCCATATGCGCCAGGCTCATCAGCCACCGCATGTTGGACGTGCGCGCGCCTCGGCGGTTCAGGGGGCGGGACACGGCGGGCTCATGGCGGGACGGGATCAGGCCTTGATCAACGGGGCGACTTCCGGCGCGGCCAGCCGGAAGTAGTCTTCCGTGTTCAGCAGGATGGACGCGTCCAGGCGTCCGGCGTTGAACACGATTTCATCGTGGCGGTCGCGCAGGCTGGGGTCCACCAGCAGATGCAGGTCGGGGTTGAACGAAAAGGGCGGAATCGCCCCGATCTCGCAGCCCGTCAATTCGCGCGCCAGGTCTTGCGAGGCCAGCGACGCCTTCTTGCCCCCGGCCGCGCGCGCGATGGCGTCCAGGTCGGCTTGCTTGTCCGCTGGGAAAACGGCCAGCACGTTCTTGCGCTGGTTGGATGAGATCTTCACGCGGCAGACCAGCGCCTTGGCGCCCTGGCTGACGGCGGTGCCGCGGATGGCGGCGACTTCCACCGAGCGGCCGGCCGCGGGGTGTTCGATCAGGCGGTGGCGGGCCTGGTTCTGGGCAAGCATCGCTTGCAGGCGTTCAAAGACTTCCATGTCGGGCGGCGGATCAGAAGGGAATGGGCGTGCGCCGGGGAGTCGGCGCCGCACACATCGCATGATACGCCCGCGGGCAGCCCTCAGATCTCGCCGGTGAAGGCGTAGCCCCAGCCCCAGACGGTGCGGATCGGCAGTTCCATGTTCATGTCCTGCGCCTTGCGCCGCAAGCGGCTGACGACCACGTCGGTGCGTCGGATGGATTCGCGGCCCGCTTGCGGATCAATGCCGGGCGGATCGCTGCGCGGCAGCCGCTTGTCTGCCGAGGCGGTCAGTTTCAGCAGGAACTCGCGCTCGGCCAGCGTCAGCGCCAAACGCGCGCCTTGCGGGCTGACCAGCGTCCAGGCCGCGTCATGGAATTGCCATTTCCCGGTGGGGTCGGAGGGCGCGGCAGCGCTGGCCGCGCGCGGTTCCGCCTCGGGGGCCGTCCGCCGGCCGGCCATGGCGGGCACGCGGCGTACCAGTGCCTGCAGTGCGGCGGCGATTTCCGCCGTGGCCACGTCGGGCTGGAAGCAGGCGTCGGCGCCGCAATGCAGGCCCAGGATACGGTTCTCCGGGGAATCGAAGGTGGAGACGGCAACGATGCCGGCGGTGGTGTCCATGGCGCGCAGACCTGCGACGGCCATGCAGAGATCGGATAATTCGGCTTCCATCACCAGCAACGGCGTGCGGCGCGCCTGGAAGAGGCGGAACAGGCCGTTGGAGTCTTCGCAACGGCGGGGTGAAAATCCCATCCCCGCCAGTGCGTCGCTGCGGCGCACGCGTTGGTCGGGATCGGGAGAGAAGACGATCAGGTCTAGTAGGTCATTCATGAATCGTAGTGATCTGTGCAGCTTGAGCGCATGCATGATGCTACGGATACATCGAATTCCTAAACCTCGCACAACGCCCGTTTCGTACCCGAATTCTCAGACATGATCCCGGCGCGTCTGTTACGCGCGACGCCCGAAGGGCCGTTGCAGGCACCACCTCGGTGCGCAAAGGCCGCCGGCTGACCGGCGCCTTAACGTTCTTGCCACCAAAGCCGGTGCGGGTTTCGTGGCTGGTCTCTTATCTCGGGTCTTATCCCTGGAACTCTCCGGTCCAACCTCGTGCGCCATTTCGGGTCGTACTACAGGTGCTACCGGCAGCCCTTATTGCTGCGGCGACGCGGGAACCTGAAGCTGCGCGGCTGCCGGCGCGGCGGGTTCATTCCACCAACCGCCACCCAGCGCCTGAAGCAGCGCCGCAGTATCCGCATAGCGCGCGGCGTCGGCCTCGGTGCGTGCTATGCGCGTCTGCAAGAGCTGGCGCTGGCTGTCCAGCAAATTCAAATGGCTGATGCCGCCCGCCTGGTAGCGGCCCTGCGCGATGCGTTCCGCATCCGCCGCGCGGCGCCAGGCATCGTCATAGGCCTGGTGGGCCTCGCCGTCCGTCTGCACGGCGCGCAGGGCGTCGGCCACTTGCCGGAAACCTTCCAGCACCGTTTGCCGGTACGCCGCCGCCGCGGCCTCGTAGGCGGCTTCGGCCGACCGTTTGCGCGCGCGCAGTTCACCGCCATGGAACAGCGGTTGCACCAGGCCCAGCCCCAGGCTCCACACGTTCACGCCGTCGGACAACTCGCCCACGCGGGTGCGTTGCGACCCGAAGCTGGCGGTCAGCGTGAATTGGGGATACTGGTTGGCCGTGGCGACGCCCACATCGGCCGACGCCTTATGCCACAGCGCTTCGGCAGCCAGGATGTCAGGCCGCTGGCGGGTTAGCGCGGACGGCACGCCGGTCGGAATGCTTGCGGGCAGCGTCAGGTCGGCCAGACGCATCGGCGCGATGCGTAATGCGGCGGGCGGCTGGCCTAGATAGACGGCCAGCTGGTGCGTGACCTGCGCCAGTTCCTTGTCCAGCGGCGGCAGGGTGGCACGCGTCTGGGCAACCAGCAGTTCCTGGTTGCTCAGGTCGGCCTCTGCAATGCCGCCGGCGGCCAGCCGCTGGCGCATGATGTCCTGTTGGCGCAATTGCGCCGTCAGCAGTTCGCGGGTGGCGGCCACGCGTTCGGACAGGTCGGCCAGCCGGATGGCGGCCGTCACCACGTTCGCGGCCAGCGACATGCGCGCCGCCTGCAATTCGTGCGACTGGTAGTCCACCTGCGCCGCCATGCCTTCCAGCACCCGCCGGTTGCCGCCGAACACGTCCAGCGTATAGGACACGTCGATCGACGCGTTGTACAGCGTGAAGGGGGGCGGCAATTCGGAAACCGGCACGCCATAGGCGGACGGGTCCACCTTCTTGCGCGCCGCCGAGACGTTGGCGTCGACCGACGGCAGCAGGCGCCCGCCGGTTTCGGCGTTCAGGTTCTCGGTGGCCTGGCGAAGGCTGGCGCGCGCTTGTTCCAGCGTCGGGTTGGCGTCCAGCGCCTGGCGCACCAGCTGGTCAAGCGCGTCGGAATGGAACAGCTGCCACCATTGCGCGGGGATGTCGGCGCCTGCCTGCAGTTGTTGGCCACCGGCTGCCGCGGCGGCGTCCTGCGGCGCGGTGTAGGCGGTGACGTCGGGCGCGGCGGGGGGAGCGAAATCGGGCCCGACCGCGCAGCCCGAGGCGAGCGCAAGCAGGCTCAGGGCGGCCATCGCCGGGCGGGCGCGCGGCAGCGGAAGGGAGGCGAAGGGCGGGCGGGCTAGGCGGGGCATGGCGCGTCAATCCAGGGTTCGGCGATAGAACTTCACGGCGGCGGTCATGACGACCACGGTGAACAGCATCAACGGCCAGATGCTGGGCCACAGGTCCCACCAGCCGTTGCCCTTGAGCAGGATGCCGCGGATCAGCCGGTTGAAGTGCGTCAGCGGCAGCAGGTTGCCCAGGTACTGCGCCCACATAGGCATGCCCTGGAACGGGAACATGAAGCCCGACAGCAGCATGTTGGGCAGGAAATAGAACATGGTCAGCTGCATGGCCTGCAACTGGTTCTGCGCCAGCGACGACAGCGTGATCCCTACCGTCAGGTTGGCGGCCACGAACAGCAGCGCCGCCAGGTAGACGGACAGCAGGCTGCCCAGGATCGGCACATGGAAGACGAAGTGCGCGGCCAGCAGGATGATGGTGGCCTGGATCAGCCCGATGGCGATGTAGGGCACGATCTTGCCCGTCATCACCTCGATCGGCCGCACCGGCATCGACAGCAGGTTCTCCATCGTGTCGCGCTCGCGTTCGCGCGTCATGGCAAGCCCGGTCATCATCACCAGCGTCATCGTGAGGATCACGCCCATCAGCCCGGGCACCGTGTTGTATTGCGAGATCTGCTCTTCGTTGTAGAGCTGGTGCACGCGCACGTCGAACGCCGGCTGTCCGCCCGCCAGGCCGGCCAGCGGCCCGGTCAGGTCCTTTTGCGCCACGGCCTGGGTCAGCTGGGTGGCCGCGCCGATCGCCATGCCGGTGGCCATGGGATCCGTGGCGTCGGCCTCGATCAACAACGCGGGCCGTTCGCCGCGCAGCAGCCGGCGCGAGAAGTCCGGCGGTATCGTCACCACGAACAGCACGCGGCCCTGGGCCAGCGCGGCGCGGCCGGCCTCCTCGTTGTCCAGTTCTTCGGTGATGTGGAAATAGTCGGACGACTTCATCGCCGCGATGAAGCTGCGCGTGAACGGGCTGTGGTCGGCCGTGATGACGGCCGTGGGCATCTGCTTCGGGTCGGTGTTGATCGCGTAGCCGAACAGCGCCAGCTGCATGATGGGCAGCCCGACGATCATGCCGAAGGTGATGCGGTCGCGGCGCAGCTGCAGGAATTCCTTCAGCACCATGCTCCACCAGCGGGCCCACGAAAAGCCTTGCAGATGGCGCATCATGGCGGGCTCGCGAAGTTGTCGGTGGACCGGTTCATCAGGTAGATGAAGACGTCTTCCAGGCTGGTGTCGATACGCTCGAGCCGCAGGTCCTGGCCGTCGATGGCGCCGCGCAGCGTGCGTTCCAGCAGTTCGGCGTCCTGGCCGCTGACGTGCAGCGCCGACCCGAAAGCCACCGTCTGGTCCACGCCCGGCGCGCCGCGCAGCCGCTGCCCCAGCGGCACCAGATTGTGGCCGTGGATGGCCCAGGTGGTCAGGTGCTGCTCGGCGATCACTTGTTCGGCCGTGCCTTGGGTCAGCAGCCTGCCGTAAGAGATGTAGGCCAGCTTGTGGCAGCGTTCGGCTTCGTCCATGTAGTGCGTGCTGACCAGCACCGAGATGCCGCGCGCGGCCAGTTCATGCAGCTGTTCCCAGAAGTCGCGCCGCGCCGTCGGGTCCACGCCGGCCGTCGGTTCGTCCAGCAACAGCAGGCGCGGCTCGTGCAGCAGGCAGGCCGCCAGCGCCAGCCGCTGCTTCCATCCGCCGGACAGCGACCCCGTCAGTTGGCTGGCGCGGCTGTGCAGCCCCAGGTCTTCCAGCGCGCGGTCCACAGTTTCCTTGCGGTTTGGCATCCCGTACATGCGCGCCACGAAATCCAGGTTCTCGCGGATGGTCAGGTCATCCCAATACGAGAACTTCTGCGTCATGTAGCCGACGTGCCGCTTGATCTCGGCGCTTTCGCGCAGGATGTCGTAGCCCAGGCAAGTTCCGCTGCCAGAATCCGGCGTCAGCAGGCCGCACATCAACCGGATGCTGGTGGTCTTGCCGCTGCCGTTGGGGCCCAGGAAGCCAAAGATCTCGCCTTCGCGCACGCGCAGCGACACGTCGTTGACCACATGCTTGTCACCGAAGTGCTTGTTCAGCCCGTGCACGTCGATGACGGCGGTGCCGGCGTCCCGGGCGGTGTCGTCCGGCGCGCTCATTGCAGCGTGGCCTCGACGGGTTGGCCGGGATGCAGGCGCGTGGCGGCGTCCGGCGTCGGCCGGGCTTCCACCATGTAGACCAGCTTGCTGCGGCTTTCGCGGCTGTAGATGACCGGCGGCGTGTATTCAGCCTGATTCGACACGTAGTCGATGTGCACCGGTATCGGCTCGCCGCAGCCGTCGCAGCGCAGACTGGCCTGCTGGCCGACCTTCAACGATCCCACCACCGTTTCGGGTACGAAGAAGCGCACCTTGATATTGCCGGGCGGCAGCAGGCTGACGACGGGGCTGCCCGCGGGCACCCATTCGCCCACGCGGTACATCGTGTCGAACACCTGTCCCGCCGCGGGGGCGCCCAGCTGCTTTTGCGCCAACGTCCATTCGGCCTGGGCAAGCGTCGCGCGGGCCGCGTCCACCTGGGCGGCTTGCGCTCGCCGCTGGTCGTCGCGCCCGGGCAGGGTGGCGACTTCCAGCTGCGCCCGAAGCTCGCGCACGCGGGCGGCGTCCGATTGCGCCTGTTCGCGGCTGTCGTCCAGTTGCGCCCGCGCAATGCCGCCGATGCGCAACTGCGCGGTGTCGCGCTGCAGCTGCGCGGCAGATCGGCGGCTGGCGGCCTCGGCCTGGGCCAGTTGGGCGCGGCTGACGTCCACTTCAGGCGGGCGCTTGCCGGTGGCGATGTCTTCCATCTGCGCCGTCGCCGCGGCCAATTGCGCGCTGGCCTGGTCGCGGGCGGCGCGCTCGCGCGTGGCCTCCAGCGTGAACAGCGGCGCATCGGCCGCCACCTGCTGCCCGCGCTTGACGGGCAGCGCATCCAGCCGGCCGGCCTCGGACGACGCCACATACACATAGTCGCCCTCGACATAGCCTTGGTAGAAGGGGGCGTGATCATTGCCGCAACCGGCCAACAGCAAGGCCAGCACCGGCAAGGCCGGCAGGGAACGAAGCGGGGCGGGACGGGTGCGCATGGTCGGCATCCTTAGGGGGCAGGGGGCGGGGCGGGCGGCGAGAACAGCCCGCCGGTCAGCATGGCGATGGCGTGCGCCGCGATCGCGTCGGTATCAATGGCCTGCGCTTGCGCGTCGCCTTGCCAGATGCGGCGCCACAGGTTGGACGTGGCCAGCGGCAGCAGCGTCAGGCCCAGGATGGACAGGAACACCAGGCGGGGCTCCACGCCGGGCGTGATGACGCCCTGGCGCTGGGCTTGCCCGATCAGGCCGGCGAACGCCTGCAAGCGGTCGGACGGCAGATGCGGCAGCACGCGTTCGCGCAGTTGACCGCCTTCGTTGACGACTTCATGCATCCATAGGGCAGGCAACCATGGCTGTTGCGTGGCGCTTTGCACAATGCGCTTCACGATTTCCGCCAGGAAGCCTCGGGCCGCCGCGGCCGGATCCTGGCCGGCGTCCAACGTCACCGGCACCGGCGCCCAGACATATCCGATGACGGGCAAGACGCGTTCCTGCACGACCGCGTCGATCAACTGGTCGCGGTTTTTGAAGTAGTAATGCACCATCGCCGGCGTGACGGCGGCGCGTTGGGCGATATGGGCGATGGTGGTCGCGGCGACCCCCTGCGCGGCGAACAGGCCGGTGGCGATGCCCAGCAGGTCGGCGCGCATGGCGGCGTTGTCAGGGCGCACGGGACGTCCGGGGCGGCGGGGAGCGGGAGGCAGTACGGGGCACATGGCGCAGAGTTTAATTAAGTATTTAATTAATTAAAAGGGGGCGCGATGGCAGGGTTACGGCACGGAGCGATGGACAACGATGGTGTAATGGACCGGTTCCCCAACTTGCCACCCGGGTTTTGCCCGCAAGGCCCGGGCGGCTTCCTTGCAGGAGGCTGGACTTCATGCCGCAATCATCGTCGATCAATCGCCGTATCGTGCTTGCCGCGCGCCCGCACGGCGAACCCGCAGACAGCGATTTCCGTCTGGAAACCGGGGACGTCCCGCAGCCCGGCCCCGGCCAGGTGCTGCTGCGTACCGTGTACTTGTCGCTGGACCCCTATATGCGCGGCCGCATGAGCGACGCGCCGTCCTATGCCGAACCCGTCCAGGTCGGCCAGCCGATGGTGGGAGGCACCGTGACGCGCGTGCAGGCGTCCAACCATCCCGACTTCCAGCCTGGCGAGTGGGTGCTGGCGCAATCCGGTTGGCAGGACTTCGCCGTGTCCGACGGCACGGGCCTGCTGCGCCTGGGCGCCAACCCCCAGCATCCGTCCTATTCGCTAGGCGTGCTGGGCATGCCCGGGTTCACGGGCTACATGGGCCTCTTGGACATCGGCCAGCCCAAGGCGGGCGAAACCGTGGTGGTCGCCGCGGCCAGCGGCGCGGTCGGCGCAGTGGTGGGGCAGATCGCCAAGATCCACGGCTGCAAGGTGGTGGGCATCGCGGGCGGCGCCGACAAGTGCCGCTACGTGCTCGACGAATTGGGCTTTGACGATTGCCTGGACCACAAATTGCCCGATCTGCCTGGCCGCTTGGCGCGCGCCGTGCCCCAGGGCATCGACGTCTACTTCGAAAACGTCGGGGGCGCGGTGTTCGACGCTGTCCTGCCGTTGTTGAACCCGCGTGCGCGCGTGCCGGTCTGCGGGCTGATATCGGCCTACAACGCCACCAGCCAGCCTGACGGCCCGGACCGCCTGGCGCTGTTGATGCGCACCATCCTCACCAAGCGGCTGAAGTTCGAAGGCTTCATCATCTTCAACGAGTACGCGCACCGCTACGGCGAATTCCGCGAAGCGATGGAAGGGCTGATCGCGCAAGGCCGCATCAAGTACCGCGAGGACGTGGTCGAAGGGCTGGAGAATGCGCCGCGCGGCCTGATGGGGCTGCTGAAGGGCGAAAACGCCGGCAAGCGCATCGTGCGCGTCGGCCCGGACCAATAGCGCCACACAACGGAGCACAACATGAAAATCCTGATCGTGCTGACATCCCATGACACATTGGGCAATACCGGCCGCAAGACGGGCTTCTGGCTGGAAGAATTCGCCGCGCCGTACTACGCGTTCGTCGACGCGGGCGCCGCCGTGACGCTGGCGTCACCCAAAGGCGGCCAGCCGCCGCTGGATCCCAAAAGCGACGACCCTGACGCGCAGACCGACGCCACGCGACGCTTCCGCCAGGACGCCGATGCGCAGCGCGTGCTGGCGTCTACCCTTCGCCTGGCCGACGTGCAGGCGGCCGATTACGACGCGGTGTTCTACCCCGGGGGGCACGGCCCGCTGTGGGACCTGGCGGAAGACACGAAGTCCGTCGGATTGATCGAGACCATGCTGGCCGCCGGCAAGCCGGTCTCGGCGGTATGTCACGCGCCCGGCGTGCTGCGCCACGCCAAGACCGCCGACGGCAAGCCGCTGGTGCAGGGACGCCAGGTCACCGGTTTTTCCAACGCGGAAGAGGCGGCGGTGCAGCTGACGGACGTGGTGCCATTCCTGGTCGAAGACGAATTGACCCGGCTGGGCGGCTTATACAGCAGCGGGCCGGACTGGCAGCCTCATGTCGTCAGCGACGGCTTGCTGGTCACCGGGCAGAACCCGGCATCGTCCGTCGGCGTGGCAGAAGCTTTGCTGGAACGGTTGAAGAACTGAAATCTGTTTGGTCAGGATTGCTGCGCAGTGTGTCAGAATTGCTACTTTCTGACACACTGCGCGCGTTCCGTTGCAACGTTGCGCATCTTTCTGATGCCCCCAGACGTACCCGAATACCCCGATGGTTCCTGTGAGGCCGCGCTGTTTGCCGCCATGCAGGCGCGTGACCCGGCCACTGGCCGTCATTGTGACCGGGTGGTCGCATTGAGCGTGGCGCTGGCCCAGGCCTGCGGCCTGCCAGAGCTCGAGCAAGCCGCGGTGGCCGTGGCCGCAAGGCTGCATGACGTGGGCAAGATCGGCACCCCCGACCGCGTGCTGTTTTCACCCAAGCGCCTGGAAGCCGACGATTGGGAAATCATGAAATCGCATGCCGCCACCGGTGCCGACATCATCATGAAAAGCGCGATGCCGCAGCGCGACCTGATTGCGCATGCGGTGCGCCACCACCACGAGCACTTCGACGGTTCCGGCTATCCGGCAGGGTTGTCGGGGCACGATATCCCGCTGCATTCGCGCATCATTTCGCTGGCGGATTCCTACGATGCGCTGGGCGACACGCGGCCCTATCATCCGGCGCGTTCGCACGCCGAGATCATGCGCATCCTGAACCGCGAGGCCGGATCCAAGTGCGATCCGGACCTGCTGCGGCTCTTCGAAGCGATGATATTGGCAAGTCCGCTGCGCGTGCCGTAACGGCACGCGCCGGTCTTATTTCAGGCGGTAGTTGGCCGCGACCACGGCCAGGTTCTGCAGCGTGCGTTGCTGCCAGGCGGCGTCGTGGCCCAGTTCTTCAGCCAGGATGCGCGCCACTTCGGGGGCGGCCAGCATCGCGGCTTCGCTGTCCAGGAACAGTGCGCGGTTGCGGCGGGCCAGTACGTCTTCGGCGCTGCGCGCCAATTCGAAACGCGCAGCGAAACGCACGTGCGCTTCGGACAGGCCGCTGGCGTTGACCAGCATGCGGTCGGCGCCCGGCAGCGCTTTCAAGGTGGCCAGGTCACTGCCGTAGTAGCTGTCCGGCGTGCCGGCGTGCTCCTGCGACGGCGCCAGGCCCGAGGCGCCGTGCAGCGGCAGCGATTCGGTGCGGCAGCTGGCTTGCGTCAGCAACTGATGCTGGATCGCGGTGTCCACCACGTCCTGCGCCATGCGCCGGTACGTCGTCCACTTGCCGCCCGTTACCGTCACCAGCCCGGCGTTGGACACCAGGATGGTGTGCTCGCGCGACAGCTGCTTGGTCGATGCCTCGCCCGTGGCCTTGACGAGCGGGCGCAGGCCGGCCCAGACGCTGGTGACGTCGTCGCGCGTGGGTTTGCGGCTGAGGTAGCGCGCAGCCGTGCCCAGGATGAAGTCCACGTCCTGGGCGCCGGCTTCGGGGTCCAGCGGCAGGTCGTCGCGCGGCGTGTCGGTCGTGCCGACGATGGTGTGGCCGTTCCACGGCACCACGAACAGCACGCGGCCGTCGTCGGTCTTGGGGATCAGGATGGCGCGGTTGCCCGGCAGGAAGTCGCGCGGCAAGGTCAGATGCACGCCCTGGCTGGGCGCGACCATCGTCGGCGCGTTCTTGTCTTCCATGCGGCGCACGGCATCGACCCAGACGCCGGTGGCGTTGATCACGCAGCGGGCGCGCAAGGAAAAGCTGGCGCCGCCGATGACGTCTTGCGCCGTCACGCCGTCAACCTTGCCGTTGGTGGTGCTCAAGCCGGTGGCGCGCACGTAGTTCACGGCCGTGCCGCCCAGGTCGAACAGCGTGCGCATCAGGCTCATGGCCAGGCGCGCGTCGTCGAACTGGCCGTCGTAATACAGGACGCCGCCCTTCAGGCCGCGGCCATTGACGCTTTCCGCCAGCGTGGGCGCGTTGGCCAGCGTGTCGCGGCGCGACAACCAGCGGCTGGGCGCCAGATTCAGCTTGCCGGCCAGCATGTCGTACATCTTCAGGCCGATGCCGTAGAAGGGCTGGTCCATCCAGTTGTAGGCGGGCACCACGAAGCCCAGCGGCCACACCAGATGCGGCGCATTGCGGTTGAGCAGGCCGCGTTCATGCAGCGCTTCGCGCACCAGGCTGACGTTGCCCTGGGCCAGATAGCGCACGCCGCCGTGCACCAGCTTGGTGGCCTTGCTGGACGTGCCCTTGGCAAAGTCGGCGCCTTCGATCAGCAGCGTGCGGTAGCCGCGCGAGGCGGCATCGACCGCGGTGCCCAGGCCGGTCGCGCCGCCACCGATGACGATGACGTCCCAGGAAGGCGTGTTGTCCAGCGTGGTCAACAGGCGGTTGCGGTCGGGCGGGGTGACGTTGGCGAGCGGTTGGTTCATAAGTCGTTGCGGCGGGGCCGCCAGGTAAAAGCGTGGTTATCGTGTGCGGGCAGCCGGGGCGGGCAGGGGCCCGGATCCGGCGCGCCGGTTCAAGCGTTGGTTGCCGAGGTATTCGTGGACGGCGCGCCGGCCGCGTTCGGGGCCGCGGCCACATCGCAGCGCACGCCGGAATCCAGCAGCACTTGCGCCAGCGGCTCTTGCGGATGCGCGTCGGTGAAGAAGCGGTCGATCTGCGAAATGTGCGCCAGTTCCACCATCGCCTGGCGTTTGAACTTGCTGCTGTCGGCGGCCAGCCAGACCTCGCGCGATTGCTCGATGATGGTCCGGGCCACGCGCACTTCACGGAAGTCGTAATCGCGCAGCGTGCCGTCGGCTTCGATGCCCGAAATGCCGATCAGCCCGATATCCACCTTGAACTGGCGGATGAAGTCCATGGTGGCTTCGCCGACGATGCCGCGGTCGCGCGAACGCACCACGCCGCCGGCCACGATGACTTCGCAGTCGGGGTTGTCGGACAGGATGTCGGCCACGTGCAGGTTGTTCGTGATGACGCGCAGGCCGCGGTGGCGCAGCAGGGCGCGCGCGATGGCCTCGGTCGTGGTGCCGATGTTCAGGATCAGCGAACAGCCGTCGGGCACCGCGCGGGCCACGGCTTCGGCGATGCGCTGCTTGCCGGCCGCGTGCAGGCCCTGGCGCTTGCGGTAGGCGATGTTCTCGATGGTCGAGGCTTCGATGCGCACACCGCCGTGAAAGCGCGACAGCAGGCCGGCCTCGGAAAGGATGTTCACGTCGCGCCGCACGGTCTGCAGCGTGACGTCAAAGCGTTTGGCAAGCTCTTCGATCGATGCCGAGCCTTGGGCTCGCACCATTTCGATCAAAGCGCTCTGTCGTGGATTCAGTGTCATGGGTGAATGATAAAACAACAAAAGCGAAAAATAATGCCGCACTGCAAGATTGTTTTTTGTTCGCTTCTTGAGTAAAACGCACAAAAAACGAAAGCCATCTGAAAGAGTATGCTCATCCTGTTGCGTGCGTTCGCGCACAGGCTGGCTCGCTGTACCGAATACCGAAGTCCGTGTGAAAAATAGGGACGTATAAGTGGGTTGAGGAGACTAGATGCAGCTGACCCTGGACAGGATTGGTTTGCGAGCCGGCTCGCAGACGCACCTGACTCCCATGAGCCTGGCCCCGGTTCCGGGCGCCATGACGGTGCTGCTGGGGGTGACCCTGGCCGGCAAGACCTCCTTGATGCGCATCATGGCCGGGCTGGACCGGCCTACCGAAGGCCGCGTGCTGGTCGATGGCGCCGACGTGACGGGCGTGCCCGTGCGCCAGCGCAACGTGGCCATGGTCTATCAGCAGTTCATCAATTACCCGTCGATGTCGGTCTACGACAACATCGCGTCGCCGCTGAAGCTGCGCGGCGAACGAAACATCGGCGAAAAGGCCCGCGCCATGGCGGCGCGCCTGCATATCGACCATCTGCTTGAGCGCTACCCCTCGGAACTGTCCGGTGGGCAGCAGCAGCGCGTGGCGCTGGCCCGCGCCCTGGTCAAGGACGCGCCGCTGATCCTGCTGGACGAACCGCTGGTCAACCTGGACTACAAGCTGCGCGAGGAATTGCGCGACGAACTGTCGGAATTGTTCGCCGAGGGGCGGTCCACGGTGGTCTACGCCACGACCGAGCCCGGGGAAGCCCTGTTGCTTGGCGGCCACACCGCCGTGCTGGACGCGGGTGAATTGCTGCAATACGGGCCCACTGCAGAGGTGTTCCACCGGCCCAATTCCATCCGCGTGGCGCGCGCTTTCAGTGATCCGCCCATGAACCTGTTCGCCGCGCGCCGCACGGACTCGGGTTTTGTCCTGCAAGGCCAGATGGCGGTCGAGCGCCATCTGCCGCCGGACGCGGGCGCCGACCTGACCGCGGGCCTGCGCGCCGGCGCCCTGGACGTGGAGCCGCGGCCGGGCCACATCGGGTTGCCGGGCGTGGTGAAGCTGGCCGAGATATCCGGATCGGACACCTTCGTCCATGCGGAAACGGCCGCGGGCAACGTCGTCGCGCAATTGCCGGGCGTGCACCGGTACACGCTGGACCAGCGCGTGGAGCTGTATTTCGATCCGGCCCAGACCTATGCCTTTGGCGCCGATGGGGCGCTGCTGGCCGCGCCGCGCCAACCCGCGGGCGCAGGGGAGGTCGTCTGATGGCCCAGATCGAGCTGGACCTCTCGCATTCCTACGTGGCCGACCCCAAGACCGACGAGGACTACGCGCTGCTGCCGCTCGCGTTCACGTTCCGCGATGGCGGCGCCTATGCCTTGCTGGGTCCGTCCGGCTGCGGCAAGACCACGCTGCTCAATTGCGTGTCGGGCCTGCTGCGCCCGTCGCATGGCCGCATCCTCTTCGATGGGCAGGACGTCACCGCCAAGACGCCACAGGCGCGCAATATCGCCCAGGTGTTTCAGTTTCCGGTCGTGTACGACACCATGACGGTGGCCGAAAACCTGGCGTTCCCGTTGCGCAACCGCGGCATTGCGCCGGACCGCATCCGCGAGCGGGTGGGCCGCATCGCCGAAATGCTGGAAATGTCCGCGGTACTGGACCGCCGGGCCAGCGGCCTGACCGCCGACGCCAAGCAGAAGATCTCGCTGGGGCGCGGCCTCGTGCGCAGCGACGTGTCGGCCATCCTGTTCGACGAACCGCTGACCGTCATCGATCCGCAACTGAAGTGGGAACTGCGGCGCAAACTCAAGGAAATCCACCACGAGTTCAAGTTGACGCTGATCTACGTGACCCACGACCAGACCGAGGCGCTGACTTTCGCGGACCAGGTCATGGTGATGGCGCGGGGCCGCGCGGTGCAGGTGGGCAGCGCGGATGACCTCTTCGAGCGGCCCGCCCACACGTTCGTGGGGCACTTCATCGGGTCGCCGGGTATGAACTTCCTGCCTGCGCAATGGCGCGACGGCGCGCTGTGGGTGGGGCAAAGCCGGGTCGGTGGCGCGCCCGAGGCCTTGGGCGCCAAGCTGGCCGGCGCCGGCCCCGTCAAGCTGGGCGTGCGCCCCGAATACTTGCGCGTGACCGACGCCGGCGCGGCCGGCGCCGTGCCCGTGCGAGTGGACCGCGTGCAGGACGTGGGCACCTATACCTTGCTGGTGGCCGACTTTGAAGGCACGCCCGTGCGCGCTCGGCTGGGCAGCAACGTCGTGCCGGCCGCCGCCGGCGGCACGGTCTGGCTGTCGGTGCTGAACCCGCACACCTGCTTCTACCGCGACGAGGTGCTGATCCCATGAAACCCATCGATCACCGGGCCTGGTTCCTGGTTTTGCCCGTGGTGCTGTGCGTGGCGTTCTCGGCCATCCTGCCGCTGATGACCATCGTCAACTATTCGGTGCAGGACATCATCTCGCCCGAACGCCGCGTTTTCGTGGGCACGGAATGGTTTGCCGCCGTGCTGCAGGACGAAGAACTGCACGGGGCCTTGTTCCGGCAGATCGGCTTTTCGCTGGCGGTGCTGGCCATCGAGATCCCGCTGGGCATCCTGCTGGCGCTGTCGATGCCTGCCAGCGGCTGGCGGGCGTCGGCCGTGCTGGTCATCATCGCGCTGTCGCTGCTGATTCCCTGGAACGTCGTGGGCACCATCTGGCAGGTGTTCGGCCGCACCGACATCGGCCTGCTTGGCGCCACCTTGTCCTGGCTGGGCGTGGACTACAACTACACCGGCAACGACGTGGACGCGTGGGTGACCGTGCTGGTGATGGACGTCTGGCATTGGACGCCCCTGGTCGCGCTGCTGTGCTATGCGGGCCTGCGCGCCATCCCCGACGCCTATTACCAGGCCGCCCGCATTGACGGCGCGTCGCGCCTGGCGGTGTTCCGCTACATCCAGCTGCCCAAGATGCGCGGCGTGTTGATGATCGCGGTGCTGTTGCGCTTCATGGACAGCTTCATGATCTATACCGAGCCCTTCGTGCTGACGGGCGGCGGCCCGGGCAACGCCACCACGTTCCTGTCGCAATACCTGACGCAGAAGGCGGTGGGCCAGTTCGACCTGGGCCCGGCCGCGGCGTTTTCGATCATCTACTTCCTGATCATCCTGCTGCTGTGCTTCATCCTCTACAACTGGATGCAGCGCGCGGGCACCGCGGGCGGCGTCGACGAGGAGCGTGCCAATGCGTGACCAATCCACCTGGTGGCGCTCCGCCTTCCTGATCCTGTACCTGGTGTTCGCCATCCTGCCGCTGTACTGGATGCTGAACATGTCGTTCAAGACGAACACCGAGATCGTCAGCACCCTGACCCTGTGGCCGCGCGACTTCACCTTCGAGCACTACCGCACGATCTTCACCGACCCCGCCTGGTATTCGGGCTACATCAATTCGCTGATCTACGTGGTGATCAATACCGTGATCTCGCTGGCCGTGGCGCTGCCCGCCGCCTACGCGTTTTCGCGCTACCGCTTCATCGGCGACAAGCACGTGTTCTTCTGGCTGCTGACCAACCGCATGACGCCGCCCGCCGTCTTCCTGCTGCCGTTCTTCCAGTTGTACAGCTCGTTCGGGTTGATGGACACGCACCTGGCCGTGGCGCTGGCGCACCTGGTGTTCAACGTGCCGCTGGCGGTGTGGATCCTGGAAGGCTTCATGTCCGGCGTGCCGCGCGAAATCGATGAAACCGCCTATGTCGACGGCTATTCCTTCCCGCGCTTCTTCCTGACGATCTTCCTGCCGCTGATCAAGTCGGGCGTGGGCGTGGCGGCGTTTTTCTGCTTCATGTTCAGCTGGGTGGAGCTGCTGCTGGCGCGCACGCTCACGTCGGTGAACGCCAAACCCATCGTGGCCACCATGACGCGCACCGTGTCGGCCTCCGGCATGGACTGGGGCGTGCTGGCGGCCGCGGGCGTGCTGACCATCGTGCCCGGAGGCATCGTCATCTGGTTCGTGCGCCACTACATCGCGAAGGGCTTCGCGATGGGCCGGGTCTAGGGGAGGGCCGCGACATGTTCAGCTGGATGGTATGGACCACTCCCGTCGCCGTGTTCTTCACCTGCATCGTCCTGATGCTGATCGGCATGACGGTCTGGGAATTGAAGTCGCCCACGGTCGAGCGCAAGGGCTTCCTGCCGCTGCGCACCACCCGCGGCGACAGGTTGTTCATCGGCTTGATGGCCGCCGCCTGGCTCAACCTGGCATTCCTGGGGTTCGGGCAAAAGGCGGTGGAATGGTTTTCGCTGGATGAGCCGCCATCGGTGTGGATCAGCTTCGTGCTGTCCATGCTGCTGTTGGCCTTCATCATGAGAAAAGGCTGAAGGGGCGTTTCGATCCCTCACTTGGTTCAAGGACTACGGGCCCGCATCTTCCCCGGCCAGAGGTCCGCAGCAAAAGATGGGGAAGGCCATTCGAGGAGACAGGTCATGAAATTGCGCATGCATGCCATGGCAGCGGCTATCGCCCTGATCGGAACGTCAGGGGCATGGGCCGGCGAGCCGGAAGCGAAGAAGTGGGTAGATTCGGAGTTCCAGCCGTCGACGTTGTCCAAAGACCAGCAGATGGCGGAAATGAAGTGGTTCATGGACGCCGCCGCCAAACTCAAGGCCAAAGGCGTCAATGAAATCAGCGTCGTATCCGAAACCATCACCACGCACGAGTACGAATCCAAGACGCTGGCGAAGGCCTTCAGTGAAATCACCGGCATCAAGGTCAACCACGACCTGATCCAGGAAGGCGACGTTGTCGAGAAGCTGCAGACGTCCATGCAGTCCGGCAAATCCATCTACGACGGCTGGATCTCGGATTCCGACCTGATCGGCACCCACTACCGTTACGGCGCCATCCTGCCGCTGTCGGACTACATGGCCGGGGCCGGCAAGGAATGGACCAATCCCGACCTGGACATCAAGGATTTCATCGGCACCAAATTCACCACGGCGCCCGACGGCAAGCTGTACCAGTTGCCCGACCAGCAGTTCGCCAACGTGTATTGGTTCCGCGCCGACTGGTTCGCCCGCCAGGACCTGAAGGACAAGTTCAAGGCCAAGTACGGGTACGACCTGGGCGTGCCCACCAACTGGTCCGCCTACGAAGACATCGCCGACTTCTTCTCCAACGACGTCAAGGAGCTTGACGGCAAGAAGGTCTACGGCCACATGGATTACGGCAAGAAGGACCCGTCCCTGGGCTGGCGCTTCACCGACGCGTGGCTGTCCATGGCCGGCGCGGCCGATAAAGGCCTGCCCAACGGCATGCCGGTGGACGAATGGGGCATCCGCGTCGCGGACGACAAGTGCACCCCGGTGGGCGCCTCGGTATCGCGGGGCGGCGCCACCAACAGCCCGGCCGCCGTCTACGCGCTGACCAAATACATCGACTGGATGAAGAAGTACGCCCCGCAGCAAGCCATGGGCATGACCTTTTCGGAATCCGGCCCCGTCCCGGCGCAAGGGCAGATCGCCCAGCAGATCTTCTGGTACACGGCGTTCACCGCCGACATGACCAAGAAGGGCCTGCCGGTCGTCAACGACGACGGCACCCCGAAATGGCGCATGGCCCCGTCGCCTTACGGCCCGTACTGGAAGGACGGCATGCAGAACGGCTACCAGGACGTGGGTTCATGGACCTTCTTCAAGTCCACCAACCCCGACAAGATGGCCGCCGCCTGGCTGTACGCGCAATTCGTCACGTCGAAGTCGGTGTCGTTGAAAAAATCCATCACCGGCCTGACCTTCATCCGCGACAGCGACATCCACAGCGACTTCTTCACCAAGAACGCGGCGAACTACGGCGGCCTGATCGAGTTCTACCGCAGCCCCGCCCGCGTGGCATGGACGCCCACGGGCAACAACGTGCCGGACTATCCGAAGCTGGCGCAACTGTGGTGGAAGAACGTCGCCACGGCCGTCACGGGCGAAAAGACCCCGCAGGCGGCGATGGACAACCTGGCCAATGAAATGGATCAGGTGATGGCGCGCCTGGAACGGGCAGGCATGGCGCAATGCGCGCCGAAGCTGAACGCCAAGAGCGACCCCAGCAAGTGGCTGTCGGACCAGCACGCGCCCTGGAAGAAGCTGGCGAACGAGAAGCCCAAGGGCGAAACCATCCCTTATGAAAAGCTGCTGGCGGCCTGGAAAGAGGGCAAGGTCCGGTAGGGCAGCACGGGTCCGCAGGATGGGTGTAGCGCGTTGATGACCGGCTCGTACGGCGCGATGCGCTCGCGCTGCACCCATCCTACGTTCCTCTACGACGCGCCGATGGGATAATCACCGCCTGCTCGAATCCTCTTGGTTTCTTTTCAGGTTTTCCATTCCGCATGTCCGCGCATCTTCTTGGCCGCTTCTGCCTGTCCGCCTTCCTTGGCCTTGCTGCCGCCCACACCCAAGCCGCCGGTTTCCAGCGCCTGTCCCTGCCCATGGACCAGAACGGCCCCGGTTTATCCGGCGCCATCTGGTATCCGTGTGCGGCGCCCGCCGCCGAGATCAAAGTCGGCCGGACCCCGATCTCCGGCGTCCTGAACTGCCCGGTGCCTGAGGGCCGGCATCCGCTTATCGTCATGTCGCATGGATCCAGCGGCTCGTTCCTGAGCCATCACGACACCGCTGCCGCGTTGGCCAATGCGGGTTTCGTGGTCGCGGCGGTCAACCATGTGGGCGATAACTGGGAGGACCGGTCGCGGCAGGGGTATCTGTCGATTTTCTCGACGCGCCCGCGGGAAGTGCGGCGGCTGATCGACTACATGACGACCGCCTGGCCGCAGAAGGCGAAGGTGGATGACGGCAAGATCGGCATTTACGGCTTTTCACGCGGCGGCTATACCGCGTTGGTGCTGGCGGGCGCCGTGCCGGATTTCCGGCAGGGCCTCGCCATCTGCCAGAGCATGCCGACGCTGCCGATGTGCCGCGATATCGCAGCCGGAAAGATCCCGCAGCAGCCTTACGTGCACGACGACCGCATCAAGGCGGCCGTCATCGCGGACCCGTTGAACGCGTTTCCGGGCGATGCGTTGAAGGCCGTGAAGATCCCTGTGCAATTGTGGGCGTCGGAGCGGGGCGGCGATGGCGTCAGCCCTGCCAGCGTGGAGTCGGTGCGCCAGGGACTGCCCGCCGCGCCGGACTTTCACGTGGCGACGGGGGCGGGGCACTTCGATTTCCTGGCGCGTTGCCCCGCGGAGCAGGCCGAGACCTTGTCCGTGTACTGCATGGAGGCGGCGGGCTTCGACCGCCAGCAGTTTCACCAGGACCTGAATGCGAAGGTCGTGGAGTTCTTCAAAGAGTATCTGTAGGCCAAGCCAGGCCATTTCAGATTCGATCAGGCCTGGCCCACATCAGGGGCCCGACCTGGCCCGGCCCGGCCCGGCAGTCCTGGCCCCGCCTACGCCATGACCAGCGCGCGATGCACGCACACGCCCGCCATCACGCCTGAGGCGCTGGCAAGCGTCGCGTTGCTCATCGGAATGGCGGCGTCCCCCGCGGCGAAGACGCCGGGGACCGTCGTTTGCCTGAACTCGTCGGTTCGGATCACCGGGCCGAGCGGACCGTCGTCGAACGCGCAACCCAGCTGCATCGCGAGCGGGCTGGCCATATGGGTCTTGCTGGCGACGAACAGCGCGTGCACCGCCATGCGACGCCCATCGGCGAGCTTGACGGCATCCAGCGCCGGCGCCGTGCCCATGAGTTCCACGATGGGCGTGCGTTCGACACGCACGCCGCGCTTATCCAGCAGCGCTGCCTGTTCCGCATCCGGTTCGAATTCGCCCTGCGTGAAATACGTCGTGGGCCCCCAGTCCGGCAGCAGCACGGCCTGATGCGCCGACAGCGGATGCGCGGCCAGCACGCCCAGCGGGCGGCCGGCCACCTCATAGCCGTGGCAGTAGGGGCAATGCAACACGGTCTGCCCCCAGCGTTCCTGCAAGCCGGCCAGCGCAGGCAATTGGTCGCGCAGCCCGGTTGCCAGGATCAGGTGCTTGCCGTGGACTTCCTGCCCCGCCGCCATCGTCACGCGCAGCAGCCCGGCGTGCGCGCTCGCGCTGACCGCTGCGCCATCCAGGAATTTGACGCAAGGGTACTGGGCCAGCTGCTCGCGCGCCTGCCGCAAGATTTCCTGGGGCGGCTTGCCGTCCTGGCCCAGGAAGCCGTGCGCATGCGCGGCGAACCGATTGCGCGGCTGGCCGCCGTCGATCAGCAAGACGCGCCGGCGGGCGCGGGCCAATTGCAGGGCGGCGGACAGGCCGGCAAAGCTGCCGCCCACGATGATGGCGTCGTAAGTCATCGGCTGGATTCCTATTCAGTGGCTATCAAGATACTTCGTAAGTTGCATGATAGGGCGGAATCCAGGTTTCATGCAACTTATGATGTGCCGTATCTTGCGGCGGCCACCTGCGTGGCGCCTACACCGGGAAATCCGTCGACTGCGCCAGCGCCTTCCAGGCTTCGGTTTCCTCTGCCACGTACGCGTTCTTTTCCGCAATCACACGCAGCGCGTCCGTGCCCAAGGGCAGGCGCAGCGGGGGCATTGCGGCATCGGCCAAGGTGAGCATGGCGGCGGCCAGCTTTACGGGATCGCCAGGCTGCTGGTGATTCAGGCCGGCTGCAATCCGCCGCACATTGCCCGACGTGGCGTCGTAATCCTCGATGATGGCGCCCGCCACGGTCAGCGAGGTTGCGTCCAGGAAATCGGTGCGGAAGTAGCCGGGTTCGACGATGGTCGCGTGGATGCCCAGCGGCTTGAGTTCCGCATGCAGCGCTTCGGTCAACCCTTCGACGGCGAACTTGGTCGAGCAATACGCGCCGAAGCCTGCGCCGGACCGGTAGCCGCCCAGTGAAGACAGGTTGATCACATGGCCGGCACGTTGCGCCCGCAGCGTGGGCAGCACGGCACGGGTCACGTTCAGCAGGCCGAATACGTTGGTGTCGTACATGCGGCGCACGTCGGCATTGCTGGACTCTTCAACGGCGCCCAGCAAGCCGAAGCCCGCATTGTTCACCAGCACGTCGATACGGCCGAACCGCGCCAGGCCGGCGGCGACGGCCGCCTTGGCCTGGGCTTCGTCGGTGACGTCCAGCGCGACGGGAAGCAGGGCAGGCGACTGGCCCAGGCGTTTCGCGATGGCGTCGACATTGCGGCCGGCGGCGATGACGGCGTTGCCGTCGGCAAGTGCCGCTTCGGCGATCAGCGCGCCGATGCCGCGCGAGGCGCCGGTGATGAGCCAGACGCGTTTGAAGGAGGGGGCGGGGGTTTGCATGGAGAGGCTCCGAAAGGGGGGGGGTGAGCCTGCATCGTAGGGGGAGGGATAATCGTCGAATAGATGGCTAATTGCGGAAATATAATCAACGAAAATTTGCGAATGGGCCTGCCATGAACGAAATCCGTGCCGTCACCATCTTTGCGCGCGCCGCCGTGCTGGGCAGCCTGCGCCGCGCGGCGGTGGACCAGGGCATTTCGCCGCAGGCCGCCAGCCATGCGGTGATGCAGTTGGAAAAGGAGCTGGGCGTGCGCTTGTTCCACCGCACCACGCGCAAGCTCAGCCTGACCGAAGAGGGCGAGCGCCTGCTCGACAGCGTGGCGCCGGCCCTGGCGATGTTCGCGACTGCGCTGGACGATGCGCGCCGGTCGCGGCAGGACATCGCCGGCCCCTTGCGCGTCAGCGCGCCCAGGACGATGGCGCGCCACGTGATCTGGCCCGCCCTGATGGCGTTCGCCGCGGAACATCCCAGCGTGCAACTGGACGTGCAGTTCGACGACCAGTTCACCGATCTGGTCGCGGACCGGGCCGATGTCGGGTTCCGGGGCGGTTCCCCGCCAGCCGAAGGCGCCATCGCACGCCGGCTCGTGCCGATCCAGCTGATCGTGTGCGCCTCGCCCGCCTATCTGGCGCGCCACGGCACGCCCCGGACCATCGATGCGCTGGACGGACACCGTTGCACCGGCTACCGACGCGTCAACACGGGCAAGCTCGCGCCCTGGGAATTCATGGTCGGCGACGAGATCCAGTACCGCGATGTGCCGGCCGTGTTGTGCACGAACGATGCCGAAGCGGAAACCGATGCCGTGGTGGACGGGCTGGGCATCGGGCAACTCGGCAGTTTTTCAGCCGCCGGACCGATTCGCGCCGGCCTGCTGGTGCCGCTGTTGACGCAGCATCTGACGCAGCGCGAATCGTTCTATATCTACTACCGGCGGCGCACGGAACAGCCCTTGCGCGTCAAGGCGTTCATCGACTTCATGGTGGAGCGCCTGGCGGACAATCCGGACTTCTTCCTGACGCGTGCCGAGCTGACGCGTCCGCGCAAACCGGGCGCGTAGAGCGCCGCCCGTCCGACGGTGTATTCTCGATTGCGAGCCGCGCCTGCCAACCCGTGGCGCGCGAAGCAGAACAAAGCGGGCAGCGCCCATCCGGCGCCCGCCCCGCACTCGAATATCCAGGAGACAGGACCATGTTGTTGACGGAAGAACAGCAGAGCATTCAGGAAATGGCGCGCCGCTTTGCGGCCGAACGCCTGGCGCCCAACGCCGAACGCTGGGACCGCGACCACGAATACCCCGCCGACGCCATCCAGGAGATGGCGCAGCTGGGGTTTTTCGGCATGCTGGTGCCGGAAGAATGGGACGGCAACGCCAGCGGCTATATCTCGTATGCGGTGGCGCTGGAGGAAATCGCCGCCGGTAACGGCGCGTGTTCCACGATCATGAGCGTGCACAACTCGGTTGCCTGCATGCCGATCCTGAAGTTCGGCACCGATGCGCAGAAGGACCAGTTCCTGCGGCCGCTGGCCACAGGCGAGCACATCGGGGGCTTTGCGCTGACCGAACCCCAAGCGGGGTCCGACGCCAGCAGTCTGCGCACCCGCGCCCGCCGCGATGGCGACAATTACATCCTCAACGGCGCCAAGCAATTCATCACGTCGGGCAAAAGCGGCCAGACGGTGATCGTCTTCGCCGTGACCGACCCTGATGCCGGCAAGCGCGGCATTTCCGCCTTCATCGTGCCGACCGACACGCCGGGGTATCAAGTGCTGCGCGTCGAAGACAAGCTGGGCCAGCACGCCTCGGACACCTGCCAGATTGCGTTTGAAGACATGCGCATTCCGGTGGCTTACCGTTTGGGCGCAGAAGGTGAAGGCTACAAGATCGCGCTGGCCAACCTGGAAGGCGGGCGCATCGGCATCGCCTCGCAATCCGTCGGCATGGCGCGCGCGGCGTTCGAATGCGCGCGCGACTACGCCCGGGACCGGCAGGCGTTCGGCAAGCCCATCATGGAGCACCAGGCGGTGTCGTTCCGGCTGGCCGACATGGCGACGCAACTCCATGCGGCGCGGCAAATGGTGCGGCACGCCGCCGCCTTGCGTGAAGCGGGCAAGCCGGCGCTGATGGAAGCCTCGATGGCCAAGCTCTTCGCCTCTGAAATGGCCGAGAAGGTGTGCTCGGCCGCGATCCAGACGCTGGGCGGCTACGGCTACCTGAAGGATTTCCCGGTGGAACGCATCTACCGCGATGTGCGCGTGTGCCAGATCTACGAAGGCACCAGCGACATCCAGCGGCTGGTGATCGCGCGCGGCCTGTAACCCGCGGGGGGCGCCGCGGCTGTCTGCCGGGCCGCGCCGGCGCGGCCGGTCTGGCTTCAGCCGTCGTTCCGGGCGCGCTCGACGCGAGGGCGGGCCTACGCCAGCTGCGCATCCCAATACGCCAGGTGCTCCTGCCAGTCGGGGCGGTTCAGCGCGCGCAACTGTTCCAGGATGCGCCGGGCGTCGTCCGGCCTGCCCAGGTGCAGGTTGGCCTTGATCAGGTTGCTGCCCACTTGAAGCCCATGCGCGTGGACCTGGAACCGGGGGCCGGCCAATTCCAGGATGTCGGCGATACGGCCGGCATTGCCCAGGTCGCCGCTCATTTGCATCAGCAAGTCGGCGGGGGCGGGGTCGCCCGCGCGCGACAGCGCCTCGTTGTACAGGGCGATCGCGCCGGCGTAGTTGTGCGACCCGAGCTCACCGCGCGCCAACCAAAGCTGGGCGCGCCAGCTGGCCGGCAGCGCGGCGACTTTGCGCATCGCCGTGATGCCTGCCGCGTCGCCGCCAAAATCGCGGTGGATGGCCTCGAACCAGCCCAGCCCATTGTCCTGGTTGGGGTCAAGCTGCAAGGCGCGCCACAAGGTGTCGAGCGCGCGGTCTTCGTCATCGCGTTCGGCATGGATCTTGGCCAGATTGGTCAGCACGATGCCCGTCTCGCCATGCTGCGCGCAGAACGCCTGCAGCACGCGTTCGCTGTCGTCCAGCCGGTCCTGCTTCATGTAGACGATGGCCTGCAGCACCACGGCGCGTTCGGGGTTCGGGTCCAGTTCCTCCAGCCGTTCGGCGGGCCGGACCATCTCGTCGATGAATCCGTCGTTCAGGGACTGGATGATCAGGCCTGCCAGCCGGTCGGCATCGTTCCAGTCCTGTTCGATGGCGCCGGGCAGCACGGTGTCGCGCCATTGCTCGCGGGTGACGAGCACCTCGCGGCCCTGGGCGTCGTAGGCGCGGATCATCTGGGCATTGTCGGGGTGGGGGCTCATGCTCATGCGTTGGATCCTTCGGAAAAGTTGCGCCGGCGCCGCCGCGCCCACAGCGTGTAGACAATGATATTGCCGATGATCAGCAGCGTGGCCAGCACGATCTGCGTGGTCCGCGTGATGCCCTCGGGGTAGATCAGGCCCAGCACATAATGTTCGATGAAGCCGCCGGCGTATCCCTGTTGGCCCGCTTGTTGCCGCAGCGACACTTCAAGCGGCGTCAGTGGGCAGATCCAGCCCATGCCGATCACCATCGCGCCCCACGCCAATGCGGGCAGATGCCAGTAAGCGAGGCGGGGCTTGCACAGCGCAAGCAAGCCGCCGAACATGACGAAGGCGATGAAGAGGCCATGCGCGACCAGGACCAGGTCGGCAAGGATGCGGTAAGTCATCGGAAGTTCTCTGCAGGTTCAGGAAAAGGCCGGCGCGTAACGCCGGACCCGCATTTAATCGTAAGCCCGGACGGGCCGGGCGGCATATTGGCAACAAGGCAAGACGCTTGGTGTCGGAATAGAATGCCGGCGTCAATACACTGCGTGAGGCGAGGACGATGGGCCAGACGATAGAAGGGCGGATCCAGGCCGCCGAAGAGCAACTGCGCCAGGCGATGCTGGCGTCCGACATCGCGGCGCTAGAGCGCCTGCTGGATCCGCAGCTGCTGTTCACGAACCACATGGGCTGGAGCTTCACCCGCGAAGACGACCTGGACGCGCACCGTTCGGGCATGCTGAAGATCCATGGGCTGGATCTGTCCGAACTGAGCATCCTGCCGCGCGCGGAATGCGCGGTCGTGTCGGTGCAGGCGCGGATATCGGGCAGCTACAACGGCGTGCCGGCCAACGGTACGTTCCGGTTCATGCGGACCTGGGCGCTGGACGCGGTCTCCGGCCAATGGCGCGTGATCGCGGCCAGTTCGGTCATGGTGGTGTGACGCCCGCCGGGCGCCCTCAGACCTTCAGGTCGCGCAGCAGCTTGGCCAGTTCGGGCGCCGTCATCAGCGATACGCCTTGCGCCTTCGCATAGGCCCAGGCATTGTCGGACACGTCGCCCAGGGCGATGTAGATGGCTTCGCGGGCGCCGCGTTTCTCGCGCGCCGCCTGCAGTTCGCGCAGTGGCTCTACTCCTACGCGGGCGGCCTTCCAGCGCTTGGCGCTGACGATGGCCACGTGGCCGTCCTTGCTCAGGGCGAAGTCCGCGCCCGGCGTCTGCAGGCGTTGCACCTCACAGCCGTCGCGCTTGAAGCCGGCCTCGACCGTGTCGGCGAAGTCGGCCCACGACATGGCGGCGGCGGTCTCGGCCACGGCCTGCACGCGGGTGCCGGAGGGCGCTCGCAGCTGCTTGTAGGCGGCCATGATGGAAATGACCGCGAACGGCACCGCCGCGAATACGCCCATCGCCGCGAAATCCAGCGGCAGCGCGGCGAAACCGCCCACGCACAGCAATACCGCCACGCCTGCGCTCATCCACCACGGCGAGCGCAGCAGGACGGCGAAGATGGAGTTCTGGGACATCTTGAGTTTCATGGCGGTTCGCGGCGTAGCGGTGTCGGGGGAACGGGGTCAGGCGTTGTCGGCGGGCGTGTCGGCGGCGCGCACCACGATGCGGACGTCGCCGCAGGTGACGATCTGGCCGCCGCGGATCTTGGCGGTCTTGCGGGTCTCGACGACGCCGCCCACGCTGACCAGGCCGTCGGCCACCAGCATCTTGCCCGCGCCGCCGCTGTCACAGACGCCGGTGGCTTTAAGCAGCTGGTTCACTTCGATATAGGGGCTGCCGTCGGCAAGCGTGAATTCAATGAGGGGCATGGAGGAAGTGCGCAAGTTCAGGGGGGAAAGCGGCCGGGGCGGCCGCGTCAGGCCGGGCCGCCGCGGTCGGTGTTGTCG
>CAUSDE010000047.1:0-46110 GCA_963530045.1 uncultured Achromobacter sp. | reverse complement strand
ACCCGCGCCCACCCCCACCCCGGCGCCGACTGCGCGTTAAGAACGCAACCGGTCAAACGCCGAATGCACCCTAAGCACCCAGCAACCCCGCCTCAATACACCCCAATGGCATGCCGCGCCACAAAATGCCCGTCACCCACGGCCACCAACGGCTCCACCAACGGATCATCCCCCAGCTTGCGCATCGGGCTGGGAATCTCGTCCACCAGCAATGACCGCTCCCGGTGCCGCCGCTGCGGATCCGCGATCGGCACCGCCGCCATCAGCTTCTTGGTATAGGGATGCTGCGGATTCTCGAAGATCGCGCGGCGCGGCCCGATCTCGACGATCTGTCCCAGGTACATCACCGCCACCCGGTGGCTCACGCGCTCAACCACCGCCATATCGTGCGAGATGAACAGGAACGACACGCCCAGTTCACGTTGCAGATCCAGCAACAGATTCACGATTTGCGCCTGGATCGATACGTCCAGCGCCGACACCGATTCGTCCGCGATCACGACCTTGGGATTCAGCGCCAACGCCCGCGCGATGCAGATCCGCTGGCGCTGGCCGCCCGAGAATTCGTGCGGATAGCGGTCGATCATTTCGGGCAGCAGGCCGCACTTGTCCATCAGCCAGCGCACGCGGTCCTGCGCGGCCTTGCCGCGGGCCACGCCGTGGATCAACAGCGGCTCCATGATGGAATAGCCCACCGTCATCCGCGGGTCCAGCGACGCGAACGGGTCCTGGAAGATGAACTGGATGTGCTGACGCAAGGTCTGCATCGCGCTACCGCGCAACGCGCCGATGTTCTTGCCGTCGAACTCGATCGTGCCGCTCTTGCTCTTGACCAGTTGCAGCAGCGACCGGCCCGTCGTGGTCTTGCCGCAACCGGACTCGCCCACCAGCGACAGCGTCTCGCCGGGGTAGAGGTCGAAGCTGACCTTTTCGACCGCATGCACGCGCTTTTGCACCCGGCCCAGGATGCCGCCGGTGATATCGAAACTGGTCGTCAGGTCACGCACCTTCAGCACCGGCCCGTTCTCGCGGCGCACGGTGCTCGGCGCGGCCACGGGCGCATCCACCAACGCGGCCGGATCGGCGACGTGGGCGGCTTCCTCCACTTTCAAGAGCGGGAACGGCGCGGGCTCGTCGGTGCCGTGCATCGCGCCCAGGCGCGGCACGGCCGACAGCAAGGCGCGCGTATAGGCGTGTTGCGGGCGCGCGAAGATCTCGTCCGAACCGCCCTCTTCCACCTTGTCGCCGCGGTACATCACCAGCACGCGGTCGGCCACCTCGGCCACCACGCCCATATCGTGCGTGATGAAGATCACGCCCATGTCCATCTCTTCCTGCAGCTGACGGATCAGTTGCAGGATCTGGGCCTGGATGGTGACGTCCAGCGCCGTCGTCGGCTCATCGGCGATCAGCAATTGCGGCTTGCACGACAACGCCATCGCGATCATCACGCGCTGGCGCATGCCGCCCGACAACTGGTGCGGATAGCGGTCCAGGATGGCGCGGGCCTCCGGGATGCGCACGCGTTCCAGCATGCGCAGCGTTTCGGCGCGCGCGCCGGCCGCGTCCAGCCCCTGGTGCAGCTGCAGGGCTTCGGCGATCTGGTTGCCGGCCGTGAAGCTGGGGTTCAGCGACGTCATCGGTTCCTGGAAGATCATCGCCACGTCGGCGCCGCGCACGCGTTGCAGCGTGGAGTCGGGCGCGTGGGCCAGGTCCAGAACCTCGCCGTTGCGGCGGCGCAGGAACATGTCGCCGTTGACGATCTTGCCGCCGCCGTACTCCACCAGGCGCATCAGCGCCAGCGACGTCACGGACTTGCCCGAACCGGACTCGCCCACGATGGCCAGGGTTTCGCCGCGATCGACGTGGAACGACACGTTGCGCACGGCTTCGACCGTGCGCTCGGGGGTCTTGAAGCGCACGGTCAGGTCATTGACCTGCACGACGCGTTTGGGATCCATGATTGCCATAGTGATTACTTTTCCTGACGCGGATCGAGCGCGTCGCGCAGCCCGTCGCCCAGCAGATTGAAGCCCAGCACCACCAGAAAGATGGCCGATCCCGGGAAGATCGACATCCAGGGCGCCTGGGTCATGAAGTTCTTGGCCGTGTTCAGCATCGAGCCCCACGACGGCGTCGGCGGCTGCAGCCCCAGGCCCAGGAAGGACAGGCTGGCCTCGGCAATGATGGCCGTGGCGATGGTGATCGTGGCCTGCACGATCAGCGGCGGCATCACGTTGGGGAACACGTGCCGGCCGATGATGCGCAGGTCGGATGCGCCCAGCGCGCGGGCGCTTTGCACATAGTCTTCGTTCTTCACCGCCAGCACCTGCCCGCGCGTCAAGCGCACGAACTTGGGCGCCGCCGATACGCCGATGGCGATCATCGCGTTGGTCAAGCTCGGCCCCAGGAAGGCGGCCAGCGCAATGGCCAGGATCAGGAACGGGATAGCCAGCAGCGCCTCGGTGGCGCGCGAGATGAAGCTGTCGGTCCAGCCGCCGAAGTAACCGGCGGCAAGCCCGAAAGGCACGCCCACCACCAGCGCGATCAGCACAGACACCAGGCCCGCCATCAGGGACGCGCGGGCGCCATAGACCATGCGGCTGAAAATGTCGCGGCCCAGTTCGTCCGTGCCCAGCCAGTAGGACGCCGACGGCGCCTTGCGGATGGTCGTGAAGCTGGTCTGCAAGGGATCGTGGTTGGCGATGAACGGCGCCAGGACGGCCAGCAGGACGAAGAACGCCACGATGCCCAGACCCAGCATCGCGATGTGGTTGCGTTTGAATTTTCCCCAGGCGCGGTTGCGGCTGCGGGGCGGCGTGACGGCTGCGGCCGTTGCAGGAAGTGCGCTCATGAGTGCCTCAGGCGGGGATTGACCAGGATGTACAGGATGTCGGCCAGCAGGTTCATCAGGATGAAGCCCACCGCCACGCAGAGCACCACGCCCTGCACCACCGCGTAGTCGCGCGTGAACACCGCGTCCACCACCAGCTTGCCGAAACCCGGGATCGTGAAGACCTGTTCGGTCAGCACGGCGCCGGCCAGCAATTCGCCGAACAGCAAGGTCACAAGGGTGACGATCGGCATCAGCGCATTGCGCAAGGCGTGGCGCAGCACCACGCTGCGCGGCGATACGCCCTTGGCGCGCGCGGTGCGCACATAGTCGGCGGACAGGGCCTCCAGCATGGAAGAGCGCGTGTGCCGCATCAGGTAGGCCGCGATCGCCGTGGACAGCACCAGGGACGGCATCAGCATCGTCTTGATCGACAGCCAGAAGTCTTCCGCCGGCGACACGTAACCCGAGGCCGGCAACAGCTTCCACTGCACCGACACCACCATGATCAGGATGATCCCCAGCCAGAAATTGGGGATCGACATGCCGGACAGCGCCGCGATGTTGGCCCCCATTTCAATGGGTTTGCCTTTGCGCACCGCTGCGATGATCCCCATCGGGATGCCGATCAGCAGCGCGAAGAACATCGCCATCGCGGCCAATTGCAGAGTGACGGGCAGCTTTTGCGCGATCAGCGTCGTGACGGGCACGTCGGTGCGGAGCGACTTGCCCAGGTCGCCCTGCAGCACCTGGCCGGCCCAGGCCGCGTATTGCACGGGCAAGGGATCGTTCAGGCGGTATTTGTCGCGCAGGTAGTCCAGGACGGCCGGGTCGCGCTCTTCGCCGGCCAGTGTCAGCACCGGATCGCCGGGCAGGATTTTTTGCAGCATGAAGACGATCATCGACACCAGTATCAGTGTCGGTATCGCGACGACCACGCGGCGCAAGATGAGTTTAAGCATGTGGGAAAAACCGTAGAACAGGAACGGCGGACGGCGTCAGGCCAACATCGCCCGGCGCGCGGCCGCCGCAAAGAACCATTGAATGCGTCGTCGCAAACGCGTCGCCGCATTCAACGTGCGCGGCGCCCCCGGAAGGACGCCGCGCCTCGTCGTCACTTCTGCGCGAACGTCACACCCTTCAGGCGGATCATGCCGTCAGGATACGGCGTAAAGCCCTTGACCTTCTTGCCCATGGCGAACGGCCACGGCTGGTAGTAGTTGTACACGCCCGGCAGCTCGTCCTGGATGATGGTCTGCGCCTGGTCGTAGATTTCCTTGCGGCGCGCTTCGTCGGGCACCGTGCGGGCCTCGTTCAGCAGCTTGTCCACTTCCGGGTTGCAGTAATGGCCATCGTTCAGCGCGCCCTTGCACGTCACGAAGGCGTGCACGTTGCCGTCGGGATCGACCCGGCCGGACCAGCCCAGCATCACGATCTGGAAATTGCCCGCCGACGATTCCTTCTGCAAGGCCGCGTACTCGGTCGGGCGCAAGGACAGGTCGAAGCCCGCTTCGGAGGCCATTGCCTGGACGATCTCGGCAATCGACGAGGTCGTGGTGTTGTTGCCGAACACGAGTTCAGCCTTCACGCGGTCGAATCCGGCCTGCTTGAGCAACGCCTTGGCCTTGGCCACGTCGCGCTTGGTGACCGGGAACTTGTCGCTGTGATAGGGGCTGGCCGGGGGGAACGGCTGCTGGGCGGGTTCGAAAATGCCGCCGCCTGCCACGTCGTTGATGGCGTTGCGGTCCAGCGCGTACTGGAACGCCTGGCGCACCAGCTTGTTCTTGAAGGGGTTGTCTTCGGCCCGCTTGCCGTTGCCCACGTTGAACATGAACTGCTGGAAACCCAGCCCTGCCACCGGCGCAAACGTCAGGCTGGCGTCGTTCTTGACCTGCGGCGCGTCCGACGGATTCAAGCGCTCCAGCATGTCCAGGTCGCCCGCGCGCAGGTTCGACAGGCGGACCGTGGTGTCGGGGATGGGCAGGAAGGTGACGCGCTTGAAGGCGTAGTCCTTGGCGTCGTAGTACTGGTCGAATTTCTCCAGCACGATGCGGTCGTTCTGGATGCGTTCGACGAATTTGTACGGGCCCGAGCACACGGGCTTGCGGCCCACCGACGCGACGTCGGCGTCGGCGAAGGTCTTGGGCGACAGCATCATGCCGGCGCGGTCGGACAGCTGGGCCAGCAACGTGGCGTCAGGCTTCTTCAAGGTCAGCACCAGCGTGGACGCATCCGGCGCGTCCACTTTTTCGACCGAAGCCAGTTCACCCTTGCGCAGGCTGTCCGGCAGGCTCATGGCGCGTTCCAGGTTGGCCTTGGCCGCCGGCGCGTCGAACTTCGTGCCGTCATGGAACAGCGCGTCTTCGCGCAGCTTGAAGGTCAGCACCTTGTTGTCGGGGCTGAACGACCAAGACGTGGCCAATTGCGGCACGAAATGCAGCTTGGGATCGATGTCCACCAGCTTGTCGCACAGCGACGTGAACACGATGCGGCCCACGTAGGTGCGGGCGCGGTGGGGGTCCAGGACGTCCGGGTCTTCCTGCAGGCCGATCCGGATGTTCTGGGCGGACGCCACGCCGGCAGCCAGCGCCAGCAAGCTGGCGCCGAAGGTCATGGTCAAGCGTTTCATTGTGTTTTTCCCCTTGTTGCTTGCGAGCTTGAATGTAGAAGCCGGCTTAGAAGCCGACCGCCTGGCCGTCGCGGCGGCTGTCGCTGGCGGCGACATAACCCAGTTCGTTGTCGTTCTCGGACATGCGCCAGATGAACTGGCCGGCGCCGAAGTCCATATAGGGATCGTCAACGGACTTCAAAGCATGCCCGAGGTCTTTCAGGCCCGCAATGGTGGAAGCCTTCATATTGGTCTCGATATCCAGCGTGAAGTCGCGGTTGACCTTCCAGCGCGGCGCGCAGCAGGCGGCCTGCGGGTTCTGGTGGTAGTCGATCATGCGCACGACCGTCTGCATGTGGCCCTGCGGCTGCATGTCGCCGCCCATCACGCCGAAGCTCATGACCGGCTTGCCGCCGCGCGTCAGGAAACCCGGGATGATGGTGTGGAACGGGCGCTTGCCGCCCTCGACGACGTTCGCGGACTTGGGGTCCATCGAGAAACCGACACCGCGGTTCTGCATGCTGATGCCGGTGCCCGGCACGACCACGCCCGACCCGAAACCCATGTAGTTGGACTGGATGAACGAGATCATCATGCCGTTTTCGTCGGCGGCGGTCAGGTAGATGGTGCCGCCGGCGTGCGGGCGGCCGGCTTCGAAATGGGTGGCCTGGTCCAGGCGGATCAGCTTGGCGCGGCTGTCCAGATAGGCGTCCGACAGCATCTGCTCGGGCGTCACCTGCATGGCGCGCGGGTCAGCCACGTACTTGTACAGGTCGGCAAACGCCAGTTTCATGGCTTCGATCTGGATGTGCTGCGACTGCACGGAGTCCACGGGAATGTCCGACATGTCGAAGCGTTCGACGATGCCCAGCGCGATCAGCGCGGCGATGCCCTGCCCGTTCGGCGGAATCTCGTGCAGCTCGTAGCCGCGGTACGACTTGGAAATCGGCTTGACCCAGTCCGGGCGGTAGTTGCGCAGGTCTTCCAGCGTCATCGCGCCGCCGCATTCCTTGCTGAAAGCAGCGATGCGTTCGGCCAGTTCGCCTTCGTAGAAGTCGCGGCCGCCGGATTCGGCGATGCGGCGCAGCGTGTTGGCCGCGTCCGGGAAACGGAAGTGTTCACCGACCTTGGGCGCGCGGCCTTCGGGCATGAACGCCTGGGCGTAACCCGGCTGCGACTTCAGTTCTTCGGCGGCGGCATTCCATTTGTGCGCCACCACCGGCGGCACGGCGTAGCCGCGCTCGGCGATTTCAATGGCGGGCTCGAACAGTTGCTCAAACGGCAGCTTGCCCAGCTTTTCGTGCAGCGCGGCCCAGCCGGCCACGACACCCGGCACCGTCACGGCGTCCCAGCCGCGCTTGGGCTGGATGGCCAGGCCGTCCGGGCCCGTGCCGTACTTGGCCTTGAAGTATTCGGTGTTCCAGGCGGCCGGCGCCACGCCCGACGAGTTCAAGCCATGCAGTTCCTTGCCGTCCCAGACGATGGCGAAGCAGTCGCCGCCCAGGCCGCAGGAAACCGGTTCAACCAGGACGATCGTGGCGGCGGCCGCAATGGCGGCGTCCACGGCGTTGCCGCCCTTGAGCAGCATGCGCAACCCGGCCTGGGCTGCCAGCGGATGCGACGTGGACACCACGTTGCGCGCAAACAGCGGGATGCGAACGGAGGGATACGGGTTGACCCAGTCAAAGGTTTTCATTGGCTTGTCTCTAAACGGTCTGAACGGTTAAGCAGGCGAAGGTACTCTCGTGATCTAATTAAATCAATTTGATTTTTTGTTCCGTCATAAAAGAAAATTTTATGAGTACGATCCGGTTTTTGCGCACTTTCCTGGCCGTCGCCCATCACGGTTCCTTTTCCGAAGCCGCCGAGCAAGTGGCGTTGACCCAGGCCGCCGTCAGCTTCCAGATGCGGTCACTGGAGGCGGAGCTGGGCCGCGAACTGTTCGACCGCAGCGGGCGTCTAGCCATTCTTAACGCAGCCGGCCGGGAATTGCTACCTGAAATCAAGCATTTACTGGATTTATACGACCGAATGCGGCTGCCGCGCACCGTGCCCGGCGAGCTTGCCGGCGCGGTGTCGGTGGGCAGCATCGTGTCCTGCATGGGCACCCTGTCCAAGGTGGTGTCGAGCCTGAAAAAGGCCCATCCGAAGCTGGACGTGCGCATCCTGTCGGGCAAGGCCAGCGAGCTGGCCGGCAAGGTCGAAGACGGCGAACTGGACGCGGCGTTCCTGGTGGAAGCCGGCCGCAAGATGGCCAGCACGCGCTGGACCCCGCTATATGAAGAGCAACTGGTGGTGATCGCACCGGCCGCGGCCCCGGGCAAGGATGCCCGTCAGGTGCTGGCGAACAACCCGTTCCTGCGCTTTGACCGCACGCAGCGCACGGGCTTGCAGATCGATCGGCTGCTACGGCGCCTGGCGGTGCCGTTGAACGAATTCCTGGAGCTCAACGCCATCGAGACGCTGGTGGAACTGGTGCGCCAGGAAGTGGGCGTGACCCTGCTGCCGCTGATCAACGGCTCGAACTGGCAGCACAGCCCGGAATTGCGCATCTTGACGCTGCCCGAAGACTTAGGCCCGCTTTCGCGGGCCATCGGGATGCTGGAACGGCGCGAACATGCGCGCCAAGGCATTACGGCGGCGATCTGCGAAGCTTGCGCCACGGCCTTCCGGGCGCGCGAACCGCAGACCGCCGCGTAGCCGTCAGCTTGCCATCGCCGGATCGGTCATCGAGGCCTCTCCGGTTTCGACGTGGCCGGCGAAGCGGCGCAGGTAGGACGGGTCTTCGGCCAGGCGGGCCGTGAAGTCGTACCAGTGGCCGCTGTTCTCCAGCGCCCAGTGCTGCTCTACCTTGCTGCCGGCCGGCACGGTCAGCGTCCAGCGCTCGTTGTTCGAGTAGTACGCGTTGGGCGTGACTTCGAACGTGCAAGCATCTTTGCCGCTGTTGATGAAGCTGACGTAGACGTCGCCATTGGCGATGTCGTAGCAGACACGGATTTCCGGGTCCAGCTGCGCCGTGCGCGCCAGCGCCAGGTCACCCGCGAAATGGCGGTGATAGCCGTTGGGGCCCAGCACCCACAGGTCGTACTTGCCACCGTCGACGGCGGTATCCCAACTGCCTTCCAGCTGCTTGCCGGCTTCCACCGTATAGCGGCGCGGCAGGCGGTCCAGATGCAGGCGGTCATACACATGGAACACGGCCGCCTGCTTGCCCGTGTTGGAAAACACCAGCCACATATTGCCCGTGCTGGGCTGGCTGCGGCCGCTCGTGTGCAACTCGTAGGGCAAGGCGCGCGCGTAGCGGTGGCCCTTGTCCTGCACCGGGCGGGCTTGCGTCGTCGTGTCCGGCAGCGGCACGGCGGTCAGCGCTTCCTGGGCGGTGCGTTCCTGGTCGGACTTCGACCGCGTCAGGATGTTCAGGTCAGGCAGTTTTTCGTTGTTCGGCGTGGCGAAGTTGAAGGCCGAGGTCATGTCCCCAAGCACGGCGCGGCGCCACGGGCTGATGTTCTCTTCCTTCACGCCGAAGCGGGCTTCCAGGAAACGCAGCACGGACGTATGGTCGAACGCTTGCGAATTGACCCAGCCCCCGCGGCTCCACGGCGACACCACGTACATCGGCACGCGCGGGCCGGGGCCATAGACGCGGTTGTCGGCCGCGTCCTGGGCCGAGGCGTGCGTATGGCGTTCCAGGTCGGTGTTGACCGTGGAAGCGCCGGCCATCGAACCATCCGGGTTCAGCGACGGGGCGGCGGGCGGCGGCACGTGATCGAAATAGCCGTCGTTCTCGTCGAAGTTGATCAGCAGGACGGTCTTGCTCCACACGTCGGGGTTCGACGTCAGCGCATCCAGCGTTTCCTGGATGTACCAGGCGCCCTGGACGGGGCTGGAGGGGCCAGGGTGCTCGGAGTACGTGGCGGGCGCCACGATCCACGACACCTGCGGCAACCTGCCATTGTTGACGTCGTCGCGCAGGGCTTGCAGGAAGCCGCCGTCGGGCATGGTGTTGGCCGTGCCCTTGTAAAGCGGATTGGCCGCGTCCATGCTGGGGGTCCAGGCCGGGTACGGGGCGCCGTTGGCGGAATTGCCGGCCTGCTCGTTGGCGCGGCGGTATTGCTGGAAGCCGGCCAACGGGTTGTCGCCGAAGTTCTCGGGCAGGTTCTGGTAGACCGTCCAGCTCACGCCGGCCTTTTGCAGCCGCTCCGGGTACGTCGTCCAGGTCCAGCCGGTGGTGGACGCGCCCAGGCTGTCCCACTGGTTGCGGGTGGACGGGCCATTGCCCTGCGCCAGCGGGTCGTTGGTGCCGGTCCAGTGGAACAGGCGGTTCGTGTTGGTGCCGCCGTGCGTGGAACAGTGGTAGGCGTCGCACAGGGTGAACGCTTCAGCCAGCGCGAACTGGAACTCCACCTCTTTCTGGCGGTAGTAGCCCATCGACTGGTTCTGCTTGTAGCGCGGCCACTGGTTCATGCGGCCGCCATCCCAGGCCATCTGCGCATCCACGTAGTCGTGCGGAGTGCCGGACACGCGCTGGGCGTTGCCCTGCGTGCTGTCCAGGTGATACGGCATGACCACGCGCGTCCCATTGGTCTGTTCCCAGACCGAACGGTTTTGCGCCAGCGGGATCGTGATGCGGTCGCCAAAACCGCGCACGCCCTTGAACGTGCCGAAATACATATCGAACGAGCGGTTTTCCTGCATCAGGATGACCACATGCTCGACGTCGTTGATCGTGCCGGTGCGGTTGTTGGCCGGAATGGCCAGCGCACGGCGGATGGCGGGCGGGAACATCGACAGCGCGGTCAGGCCGGCGGTGGAGGCCGCGGCGTTGCGCAGGAAGCGGCGCTTGCCGGCGTGGATCGGGTCTTTTTCGGACTTCACGGATTCGTTTCCTATGACTCGGTAGGGAGCGCGGCTCAAGGCGCGCAACGCAGTTCGGGCTTGGCCGGGGTGGGCGGCACGGGCGTCGGGGTTTCGGTCCCGCCGCCGTTGTCGGGCTTGCTGTCGTCGCCGTCATCGCCGCCGCAGGCGGCCAGGGTGGCGGTCAGCATCAGCACCGCGCCGACGCGCAGCAAACCGCGCAAGATCAAGGAGTTGCTCATGGTTTTCTATCCTAGGAACATCAGGGAAACAGTTCGGAAACGGACTTGCCGGACATGGCCAGCGACTTCACCTCGGCCTCGGTCAGGGCGCGCGACCAGAAGGCCAGGTCGTCGAAGTTCATCGTGTACGGGCCCTTGGTGCCGGCGCAGCAGATGCCGTAGGTGCCGCGGCCGTCTTCGTTCAAGCCAATGTGCGGCCCGAAGACGCCGGCCACTTGCGCCAGGTTCACCGAACCCGTGGCGGTCGAGCGGCGCGTGAATCCCAGTTCGCTGTCGTAGACCGAGGCCGTCATGGTCTTGGCGGTCTTGTCGACGGTCATGGCGATGTAGACCGGCTTGTTGGGCGTGAACTTCACGCCGTTGATGTCGACGCGCGACCCGCCGCCCGCCAGGTTGAAGCGCAGTTCGGGACCGGCCCATTGGGCGATGGTGATGCCGGGATTGCCGCCGGAGTTGTAGTCCTTGTTGCCCAGGATCGAGCGGTCGTTGGCCGTGCCGTCGGACTGGAACCAGAAGCCGATCGTGAAGACTTGCAGGCTGTCGAGCAGGCCGGCCGGGTAATCCAGCTTGAAGGCGCCCAGGGCGGCCGAACCGCGTTCGTTCTTGAACATCTTGCCGAACACGCCCGCATCGGCGAAGGCCGGCGTCTGCACGCCGTCGTACGGCGTGATCACGCCGCCGCCCGCCGCGATGTCGGTCACGTTGCCTTCGAACGGGAACAGCATGGTGAGGCCGGTGCGCAGCGACGGCAACAGCACGACGGGCTTGGCATACACCACCGTGGCGCGCGTGGCGCTGACGGCGCGTCCCGCGGACACGCTGTAGTTCAACGTATGCACGCCCTCGGTGTCGAACGAGAAGCCCGTATCCGCGTATTCCGTGGCCGTGCCCGGCAGGCGCGCCACTTCGGCGCCGTCGCGGCTGACGACGATTTCGCCGTCAGGCTCGCCCACGCGCACCCAGGACAGCGTCACGGTCTTGTTGTCCATCGACGTGCGGGTCGCCACGCGGCGCAGCGCCAGCGGCTGGGACAGCGGCGTGCCCGCCATGTCGTACTGGCCGTCGGCCGGCAACGCGCCCAGATGCGCCAGCATCGTCGGCGCGACGTCGGCCGCGCTGGGCAGCGCGTACCAGTTGCTGTCCCACACGCCATCGGACGATGCATCGTCGGCCGTGCCGCCCAGCATCGCCGGCTGGTTCGTCGCCAGCATGATGGTCTTGTTGGACGACAGCGGCAGCCCGTCGACGGTCCCCGTCTTGCCCAGGCCGTGGCTCGTCGCCACGACGATCAGCCAATTCTCGTTGGGGTTCGCGGCGCGGCGGTCGGCGATCTGTTTGGCCAGGACGCCCACGGCGGCGTCCGTCTGGCGGATCACGGCCTGGTAGTTGGCGCCGAAGCCACTGTCCGACGCGGCGCGTTCGGCGGCGCCGAACTGGGCCACGACCACGTCGTAGCCTTCGGTGATGCGGTCGCGCGCCTGGGTGGCGACGCAGTCGTCAACGCCCGCGCAGTCGGTGGAGGCTTGCAGGTAGCCTGCATCGCGGTCGCTGCCGACCAGGCCGGCCAGCAACGTCGAGTTGAAGGCGCCCGCCAGGCGCGCATCGGGTCGCGCCGCCTTGACGCGCTGGAACAGGCTGGGCGATTTCATCGCCTGGCCTGCGGCGTCGGACCGCACGCCATGCACATCGGCCCATTGGCCGGTCAGCAAGGTGGCCCAGCCCGGAGCGGCCAGCGTAGGCTGCTGGGTCACACCGCCCGTCACGCCGCCCGTCCAGGCGCGCGTGAGCGTCAACTGCCCGATGTTGGACAGGGTCTTGTCCGCGACGCCGCGGCGCATGGCGTCATACGTCAAGCCATCGACGCCGATGAACAGCACCTTCTCGACGGCCGGCTTGCCGGGTTCGGTCACCGGCGGCGTCGTGGGAGGCGACTCGGTGCCGTCGTCATCGTCGCTGCCCCCACAGCCCGCCAACGCGCTGGTAGCCAGCAACATGGCGCACCATCTTCTCCAATTCAATGCTTGCATGCTTATCTTCTCGTTTCATGAACAGGGTTTTACGCTGCGCACATAGTGGCGGTTCAACGTGAAGGCCCCATGAAACAAAGGGCAGAAAGCTTGATCGACGGATCAGGAATCTTTTGCGAAAAAGCGGATGCGCCGCGCATGAAAAAGGACCGGCGTACCGGTCCCGGGAACTGCAGCCGGAGCGGCGCCTGCGCCGCCCCGTCTCGCATGCGCTGACGCGCGTGGCTTACGCGCCGATCTTCACGCCGGTCAGATAACCGACGGCCGCGCCGAAGCCGTCCTTGTAGTTGGCCTTGACCAGCGGTTCGAGCGTCGGCCGCACCACCGCGTGGATGGCGCCCCAGTCGGCGGCGTGCTGGAAGTTGCTGGTGATGTAGGTCCAGCCGTTGATCTCGTCCACGGCCTGCAGGCCCGTGGATTCCGCCGCCACCGGGCACGACAGCAAGCGCGACAAGGCCTTGGTGTCAACGTTGTAGGCCCACATGAAGTTGTTGACGTGGCCGCCGCTGTCCTCACCGACGAACAGCGTGCGCAGCTTTTCCGAAAACTTCAGGTTGTCGGGGTTCGAGATGAAATCGGCGTCATGCGTGTTGCCCAGCGCATCGGGCGTGGCCAGCGGCTTGCCGATCAGTTCCGTCACGGCACCCATGTCCACCGGCACCCATTCGCTGTCGATCGCGCTGCCGTCGGTGTCCACCTGGCCTGCCTTCATGTGCAGTTGGTACACGGCGCCGGCCGAGTTGCCTTCAACCTTCAGGCCCGGGACTTTGCCATCGATCATCGACGATTCCACGCGCGACATGGCGCTGTAGGCGATCTTGTCGCGGGCGTTGACGGTCGTGCCTTCCATCTTGGTGAAGGCCAGCGTGCCGCCCACCATCGCCGCGTAGCGATGCGTTTCCAGAAAGGCCGCGGCCTGGCGGCGGCCGGGCTGCAGCTTGACCCAGTTGTCTTTGCCGCTATAGCGGATCTTGGTGAACGACGCGTCGGTCGGGTCGACGGTGCGCACGTCCATGATGTCGGCCGCCGCCAACTGGTCAGCCAGTTCCTTGACTTCGGCGCTGGTGGCGTGGCCCAGCTTGATCCACTTGAGCGTGCCGGCGCCCGGGCCCGTGCCCGAGGTCTGCGTCCATTGCGCCACGTACAGCGTGCCCGCCGACAAGTCCGCCTTGCGGTCGGCCACGAACATGAACAGCCCGCCGTTGGTGGCGTCATCGCCCATCAGCGCGGTGCGCTGGTCAGGCATCATCTGCACCAGTTCATGCGAGATGCGGCCCATGCAGTAGTGCTTCTTGATGGTGCCCGTGCCGTCCGGATGCACGGTCACTTCCGGCATGTGGCCGTAATGGTAGGGATTGGCCTTGGCGGGGTCGCCGTAGACATTCTGGCTGTAGGTCTGGAACGACGCCTGCGTGCGGGCGACCGTCGCGTCCGGCTCGTACTCTTCGCTGGACAGGTGGGTGCCCCAGGGCGACAGGCTGGCGCCACAGGTGATCCACAGGCCATGCACCGACGACGTGTCGACGTTGCTGTATTTCACCAGGCTGAGCTTGCCGGTGTTCGGGTCTTGCGACAGGGTCAGCACGGCGATCGGCGACGGCAGCAGGCCATACATGTCGTTGCCGGCCTGATCCATCGACTGGTATTCGAACTGCACCACGGCGTAGACCGCGTTGCCGGCCACGCCGGCGACCTTGGTCGGCTCCGACAGCGCCAGCAGCGACGTGCCGTCCGGACAGTTCGAGAAGAACTGGCGCGCCTTCGCAGGCACCGAGTTGTCCATGATGGGCGCGCCGGCCAGGTTGAAGTAACCACCGGCCACCATAGTGCCGCCCTTGCCGTCCGGCACGGCGTCGCCCGTCATGAAGAACGGCTCGTAGCCCAGTTCGACGGTGCGCTTGGAACCGTCGCTGAAGGCCAGCGCCAGCGCCGAGCTGACGGTCGTGCGCGCCATCAGTTGCGGCGTGGCCAGCGTCGGCGCGGGCATCGACGTGAAGGCGGCGGACGTGAAGGTCACCGGCGTGGTCGGCGGATTAGGGTTCGGATTCGTCGAGCCATCGCTGTCGTCATCGTCGTCGCTCGAATTACAGCCGGCCAGCAGCGCAGCCATGCTGACGCCGCCGATCGGCAGCATCGGCGCGCCTCCCAGCATCTTCAGGAGTCGGCGGCGATTGGCTTGATTCGTATCTTGCATGCGGGTGTCCCAGTTGGATCGGATGAATGCTCGCCCCAAAGGTTGAGCGTTGCCGGCATGCTAGATAGGCGCCGTGTAAGCGCAATGACAGAAAGCTGTACGGAAGCTGAATCGAAGGCGGTTTTTCGATCTCGGCATTGTCATGAACAACCGCTATAGTCGGGCGCGTCGCTTTTCGAATCCGCTGTCGTGCTCATGCCTCTTTCCTTGCGCCCCTCCCTGCCCTCCGCGCCTGCCGCGCTGCGCGTCCTTGCCGTGCTGGCGCTGGCCGCGGGCGTGGGGGTATGGGCCGCCGTGCTGCTTGCGCCGCGCCCGGGCCCGCTGCCCCCAGCCGTATCCGCCGCCGCGCCGCGCGCCGCCGACAACACGCCGGTGGCGCTATGGTTCGGAAAAGACGAGGTGATGCGCACGCAGATCAGCGTGCTGGGCCTGATCGCGGCCGGCCCGGATGGCGCGGCGGTGCTTAGCGTGGATGGAGGTCCGCCCCTGGCTTACCGCAAGGGCGGCGAAGTGGCCCCCGGCATCGTGTTGCGCGATATCGCCGTGGATGCCGTGACGGTGGAGCAAGGCGGGAGATTGAACCGCCTGGCAACGCCCGCCGCGCTGGCGGCGCCAGCGGGGATTGCGCAGGTGAATTGAACGTGGGGGATGGGTTGAATGCTGGCGGGTCAGGCGGCGCTTCCTTTCAAGCGCCCGCCGATCAGCGCTTACGGCCCGCGGGGCGGCCCATTTGCTTGCGGCCTGCCATGTTCGACAGGGAAGACCCTGCCGGTTTCTGTGTGGCGGCAGCCTGCTTCTTCTGTTGAAGCGCCTTTTCCACCAACGCCGCCAATCCAGTCGAAGACTTCTCTTTTGTAGCCATTACCGCTCCTTGTAGAAGGGCCATGGTAGCAGGCGGGCGGCGCGGCAACGCATTACTGTCATATTTCATGTCCACAATCCCGTGCTTCTAGCAAAAGACCGGAGTTGCAAAGTGCGTCAGTTACCGCGTGGGCTAGCCCGCCAGCAAGGTTTCACCCTGATCGAGATCATGGTGGTGATTGTGATCATGGGGATCCTGGCGGCCTTGATCGTGCCGCGCGTGCTGGACCGTCCCGACCAGGCCCGGCAAGTCGCCGCGCGCCAGGACATCGCGGGCATCATGCAGGCATTGAAGCTGTACCGGCTGGACAACGGGCGCTATCCCACCACGGCGCAAGGCCTGCGCGCGCTGGCCGAAAAGCCCGACGGCGCCAACAACTGGCGCGGCTACCTGGACAAATTGCCCAATGACCCCTGGGGTCACCCGTATCAATACCTGAGCCCCGGCGTCAAGGGCGACATCGATGTCTTCTCGTTCGGCGCCGACAACAAGCCCGGGGGAGAAAACGGCGATGCCGACATCGGTTCCTGGGAGCTCTGAACGCGGCTTCACGCTGGTAGAGGTGCTGGTGGTGCTGGTGATCGTGGCCATCGCGGCCAGCATGGTCAGCCTGTCCATCGGCAAGCGCGACAACGGCCTGCGCAGCGACGCCCAACGCCTGGCCGACGCCTTCACGGTGGCCCAGAGCGAAGCCCGCAGCGACGGCCGCCCCATCCGCTGGCTGGCCAATGGCCAAGGCTGGTCATTCGAACGCCAGGGGCGCCTGCCGGGCCCCAGCGCGCAAGAAGACTCGCCCGTGCCCGTCGACCGCCTGGAACACGACGACATGCTGCGCCCGCAGACCTGGGCGGCGGGCATGGTCCAGCTGCGGCTGGATCCCGACCGGCCGCTCGTCTTCAACACCGAATGGGTCGCCGCCCCCATGACGCTTACGCTGCGTGCCGGCGATGCCAGCATCACCCTGCAACGCGACGCCTCGGGCCGTTATGACATCCGCTGAACCGCCCCGCCCCGCCGACCGCCAGCGCGGCTTCACCTTGATCGAGGTGCTGGTGGCGCTGGCCATCATCGCCGTGGCGATGGCCGCCGCCCTGCGCGCGACCGGCGTCATGTCGGCCAACAACCGCGCCTTGCAGGACAAGACGCTGGCGCTGCTGGCCGCGCAGAACGCCTTGACCCAGCTGCGGCTGGATCAGGTGCTGCCGCGCGCCGGCACGCAAACCGTGCCCTGCCCGCAGGGCGGCCGCGCGCTGCAATGCGAACTGGTCTTCACCAATTCCATGAACCGCAGCTTCCGGCAGGTTTCCGTCAATGTCCATGACACGCGCTCCGCGCGTCCGGACGCCGTGCTGCTGCAATTGGACGGGCTGTTGTCCAGCCTGCGATGACCATGCGCCGCGCCGCTTTTCCCCCCGTTCGCGCCCGCGCCGCCCAGGCCGGCTTTACGCTGATCGAAGTGCTGGTGGCCCTGGCGCTGATGGCGCTGGTCAGCCTGATGGCGTGGCGCGGCCTGGCCAGCGTGTCCAGCGCGCGCGACTGGATCGAGCAGGAGGCCGAGGACACGGACGCCATCGTGCGCACGCTGGGACAGATGGGCCGCGACGTCGAGCTGTCCTACACCGGGCCGGGCTTCGATCCCGCGGGCAAGGACGCGCTGGTCTTGACCAGCGGCCTGCGCCTGTTGCGCCGGACCAGCGGCGGCAACACCCTGGAGCTGCTGCGCCCTGATCCCGACGGCAACGGCCTGTGGCAACGCGTGCAATGGCAAGTGCGGGCGGACGGCCTGTGGCGCGCCAGCGGCCCGTCCGCGCCGCGCAGCCCGCTGCCGGCCGCGACCGACGGCGTGCTGCTCCTGCCCGGCGTGCGGGCAATGCGCGTGCGCGCCTGGATCCCGGGCACGGGCTGGGTCGATGCCAATGCCAGTTTCGCCACCGCGCCCACCGGCATCGAGATCATGCTGGAACGCGGCGAGGCCAATGCGCCGCAGCGCTACACCCGTATCCTGGAGCTGCCATGACGGTGTGTCCTCCGGCCCGCGAGCGCGGCGCGGCAGTCATCAGCGCGTTGATCATCGTCGCGATCGTGGCGGCGCTGACCACCAGCCTCTTCCAGCGCCAGACCGCCAGCACTCGCCGCGTGGAAAACGAGCTGGCCCGCGTGCAGGCCCGCGTGATGCTGGCGGGCGGCATCGACTGGGCGCGCCTGGTCATCCGCGATCACGGCAAACGCGAGTCCACCACGCGCGGCGACCAGATCTGGGCGACGCCGGTGCTGGACACCCGCATCGAGCGGCCGGGCGACGACCGCGTGGCCGTGTTCTCGGGCCGCGTGCAGGACGAGCAAGGCAAGTACAACCTGAGCAATCTGGCCCGCAACGGCGTGCCGCAACCCGAACAGGAAAAGGTATTGCGCCGGCTGCTGAACGTGCAGCAACTGCCCGACACCCTGGCCGCGCACATCATCGACATCGTTGCTGCCGCGCAGCCGCCGGCGCTGGCGGCCGACTCGCCCGCCTCGTCGAACGGCCAGCCGGTCCCTGCGCCCGACGCGCGCGCGCCGCTGCCACGCGGCGTGGACGAGATCGCCGCCCAGCTTGGGCTGGAACCGCCCGTGCGCAATGCGCTGCGCCGCACGATGACGGTGCTTCCGGTCGCCACCAGCGTCAACGTCAACACCGCGCCGGCCGAGGTTATCGCCGCGCTGGTGCCCGGCCTGTCGCTCAGTCAGGCGCGCGCGATGACGGGGGAACGTGACCGCGGCAACTGGTTCAACAACGCGGGCGACTTCGCCAACCGGCTTGCGGGCACCGGCGTGGACGCGCCTGCGCCCACGGTCACGACTGCCAGCGGCTGGTTCATGGCCAGCGGCACCGTGGTCTATGAACGGGCCAGGGTATCCATGCAGGCCCTGGTGCGTAGCGCCCCGCCCGCCGCGCCCGACACGATATGGACACGAGACACTGAATGAAAAACTCCCTGAGAATCGCGCTGCCGCCCCTGGATGAGTTCAGCGCCAGCTCGCCGCTGTCCTATGCCTGGTTCGATCGGCGCGGACGCTGCGCGCAGCAAGGCGAACTGACCTTGCAGGCCATGGGCAATGCCTATCCCAATGCCGCGTGCGAGGCCGTGCTGCATCCGGCCGACGTCATCGCCACCACGGTGCAGATCCCTGCCGTTGCCCGCGCACGCCTGGCCGCTGCGGTGCACAGCGCGCTGGAACCGCTGGTGCTGAGCGACCTGGACGCGCTGGCGATCGGCTACGGCCCGCGCGGCGCCGACGGCAAGGTGCCGTTGGCCTGGGCGCCGCGCGAACCCGTGCGGCGGGCGTGGAGCTTGCTGAATGCGCAGGGTTTGCGTGCGCATGCGCTCATCGCGCCACAAACCCTGGCGCCCGAATCCGACGCGCCCTTGCGCGACCCGGCCGATCCGCGCTGGCGCGCGCCCTCGCCGTCCTGGTCGCTGGCGATGCCGCAACTGGCCCCGGCCCGCGTATCGCGTTGGCGCCCCGTCTGGCGCTGGAGCGCGGCCGCCGCCCTTGTCTGGATCGCCGGCCTGAACATCCATGCCGCGCAATTGGGCGCTGAAGCCGACGCGCTGAAGAACGGGATGCGCCAGCAGGTGATCGCCGCTTTCCCCGATCTGCCCGTGGTACTGGACCCCGCGCGCCAGGCCCAGCAGGGCCTGGACGCGCTGCAAGCCAACCGCGGCGCGGCCAGCGCCGCCGACTTCCTGCCGCTGGCGCGCGCCGCCGCGCAGACGCTGCCCTTCGCGGCCGACAAGGTCACGCGCCTGACTTATGCCGATCAGGCGCTGACCCTGCACCTGGCCGATGCGGGCGAACAAGCGCAGCGCGTCGCGGAAACGCCGGCACTCATCCAGCAGGCGGCAGCCCTGGGCCTGAAGCTCGAACGCGGCGACACCGACAACACCTGGCGCATCCTGCGCAAGCAACCATGACACTGAACCAACGCCTGCAACACGCCTGGCAATCCGTCCGCAAGCCTGTAGACCCGGCGCTTGCCCGGGCGCGGCAGCGCTACGACGCCCTGGCGCCGCGCGAACGCCGGCTGGTCACGGGCGCGGCCGCCCTGCTGGGTTCGGCCGTTATCTTCGTCACCTTGATCGAACCGCCGTTGAATACGGTGCGCAAGCTTCAGGCCGACTTGCCCGCCCTGCGCACGCAGGCCGCCAGCGTCGCCGACCTGACGGCCCAAGTCCGATCCCTGCGTCAACGGTCCGCCACGCCCGCCGCCGCGATGCCCACCTCGGCGGAACTGGGCGCCAGCCTGGAACGCGCGGGCCTGCCGGCAGGCATGTGGACATTGGGCGAACCAGAATCCGGCGCCGGTGTGCAACTCGCCCTGAACCAGGCCCCGTCGTCCGCGCTATTGCGCTGGCTGGACGCTGCGGGCCGCGACTGGGGCCTGGCCACGCAAAAGGTCGACTTGACCCGCGCCGCCAACCCCAATGGCCGGCCGCTGCCCGGCCTGGTGAACGGCCAGGTGACGTTGGCCCTGCCGGACAAGGCAGGAGCCCGCTGATGCCATTACCCAGGATCAACAAGCGCGCGGCCGCCCTGCTGCTGGCCAGCGGCGCCTGCGCGCTGGCCGCCGGCGTCAGCGTGCTGCCGGCGCGATGGCTGCTGGCCCTGCAGTCCGGCCAATCGCTGGTGGCGCTGGCCGACGCCAGCGGCACCGTGTGGCAGGGCAGCGCCTGGATCGCATTGGGGCCCGAGGGCTCGCAACGCGTGCTGCCCCAGCCCGTGCAATGGCAATGGCGCTGGAACGCGATGGCGCTGGAGGTGACGCACCCTTGGCTGCAAGGCCCGCTGCGGGCCCGTGTCGGATGGACCGGCCTGTCGCTGCCGGCCCAGTCCCTGCGCGTGCCTGCCTCGGTCTTGCCGGCGCTGGGCGTCCCCTGGAACACGCTGGCGCCCGAAGGCATGCTGGAGATCAGTTGGCAGGCCCTGCGCCTGGGCGGGGCTCCGCCGAACGGCCCGATCGCCGAACTGCGCTGGCGCAATGCCGGTACGGCACTGACCTCCGTGGCGCCTGTCGGCACCTACCTGCTGCGGGTACAGGGCACCGGAAAACCGGGCGCCGCGCTGACGCTCAGCACGGAAAGCGGCGTGCTGGCGGTGTCTGGCCAAGGCAATGCAACGGCCCGGGGGGTGAGTTTCGAGGGCCAGGCCACGTTTGCAGCGTCGGCCACCGACGCCCAGCGCGCCGCGCTGGACGGATTGATGTCCACCCTTGGCCGGCGCGCGAACGATACGGTGGTGTTCGGCACCGGCAAGTAGCTCTTGCCGGTGTCCGCGCGCGGCGCTAGGCGTCGCGCGTGACGCGCACGATTTCTTCGGGCGAGGTCTGCCCGCCGTCCACCCAGCGCTGACCGTCCTGCCGCATCGTCCGCATGCCGGCCGCCACAGCGGCCAGGCGCAATTCGCGTTCGTCGCGGCCCTCATGGATGAGGCGCCGCGCGTCGTCGTCCACCGTGAACAGCTCGTGGATGCCCGAGCGTCCGCTATAGCCCGTGTGGTTGCAGGTCGGGCACCCCACCGGGTGGAACACCTGCCTGCCTTCCAGCGTGGCCGGCTTCTTGCATTCAGAACACAGCTTGCGCACCAGGCGTTGCGCCAGCACGCCCAGCAGCGACGAGGCCAACAGGAAGGGCTCGACCCCCATGTCCGTCAAGCGTGTCACGGCCGACACGGCGTCGTTGGTGTGCAGCGTGGCCAGCACCAGGTGGCCCGTCAGCGAGGCCTGCACGGCGATCTGCGCGGTTTCAAGGTCACGGATTTCGCCGATCATGATCACGTCCGGGTCCTGGCGCAGGATCGCGCGCAGGGCCAGTGCGAAACTCATGTCGATCTTGGCGTTGACCTGGGTCTGGCTGATGCCCGACAGGTCGTATTCAATCGGGTCTTCGACCGTCAGGATGTTGCTGGTGGCGGCGTCCAGCCGGCTCAGCGCCGCATAGAGCGTGGTGGTCTTGCCGCTGCCAGTCGGCCCCGTCACCAGCACGATGCCGTGCGGCTGCCGGATCAGGCGGTCCAGCTGCGTCAGCACCTCCGGGCACATGCCCAGGCGTTCCAGCTGCAGCCGCCCCGCTTCCTTGTCCAGCAGGCGCAGCACGGCGCGTTCGCCATGCCCGGTCGGCAGGGTGGACACGCGCACGTCGATCGGCCGCCCGCCCACGCGCAGCGCGATGCGGCCGTCCTGCGGCAGGCGCTTTTCCGCGATGTCCAGATGCGCCATGATCTTGATGCGCGAAATCAACGCCGCATGCAGGGCCTTGCGCGGCGACACCACATCGCGCAAGGTGCCGTCCACGCGGTAGCGCACCACGGAATGCGTCTCGAAGGGCTCGATGTGGATATCGCTGGCGCCATCGCGCGCCGCCTGCGCGAACAGCGCATTGATCATGCGGATGACGGGCGCGTCGTCCTGCGCCTCCAGCAGGTCGGCCACTTCGGGCATGTCCTGCAGCAGCCGGTCCAGATCGATCTCGTTTTCGGCCACGCCCATGACGGACGCCGCGTCCTCGGAATGGCTGTAGGCGGCCGTCAGCAAGGTCTCCAGCGCTTCGTCGTCGACGTGCGCCAGCGCGATATCGCCATGGCAGCGGCGGATCTCGCGCACCGCCCAATCGGGCGTGCGCGGGCTGACCGTCAGCTGCACCTGCCCCGCACGCAGCGACAGCACGGCGCGCTGCGCGCGCGCCCAGGCATAGGGCAAGGGATGCGCGCTCATAGCAGCGACTCGGGGTCCACCGCCACGCCCATCGTGACCGACTGCGACACGCGCATCGGCATCGACGCGTCGCGCTGCGCCGCCATGCCCGGATATTGACGCACCGCGAAAGATTCCACGGTGGCGGGCGGCGGACGGCGCATCGTGGCCGCCTGCTGTTCCGGCCGCAGGTCATATGCGTTGTTCGACACGGACGGCGCGGAACCGGGCGGCGGCAGCATCGGCGCCTGCATGTCGGGCAGCACCCAATGTTCGCCGGGCTGTGTGGCGGCCTGGGCGCGGCGCATGTAGTCGTAGCGGTCCATGGTGACGCTGGCGCTACGGTTCGCGTCGCGCACCACGTACGGGCGCAGGAAGACCATCAGGTTGGTCTTGGTGCGCTTGCGCGAGTCGTAGCGGAACAGCGACCCGATCAGCGGCAGCGAACTCAGGCCCGGCACAGCGTTGGTCGTCAGCGTCACGTTGTCTTCCAGCAAGCCGCCCAGCACGATGATCTGGCCGTCGTCGATCAGCACGCTGGTGTCGATGGCGCGCTTGTTGGTCACGATGCCGGTGGTCGCGTTGGAGCGGCTTTCGTCGATGCTGCTGACTTCCTGGTAGATGTCCAGCTTGACGGCGCCGCCTTCCGAAATCTGCGGACGGATGTTCAGCTTTAAGCCCACGTCCTCACGCTCGATCGTCTGGAACGGGTTGGAACTGCCATTGCTGCCCGAAGTCACGTACTGCCCCGTCACGAACGGCACGGTCTTGCCGACCAGGATGCTGGCGGACTGGTTGTCCAGCGTCAGCAGGTTCGGCGTGGACAGGATGTTGGCTTCGCCCGAGTTCTGCATGGCGCGCGCCAGCACGCCCAGGTTGATGACCTTGTTGCCCAGCACGTCCACCGTGCCCTTGACCACGCCCAGGCTCAAGCCGCTGCCGAGCGCGTCGATCGACGTCGGCCCCGTGCCGGTGATGCCGCTGCCGCCCAGGTTGGTGCCGCCGATGAAGCTGGTGCCGCCGCTGTTGATGTTGCCCGCGCCCGTCATCCACTGGATGCCGAATTCCGCGGCCTTCTGCTCGCTGACTTCCACGATCAGGCTTTCCACCAGCACCTGCGCGCGGCGCTGGTCCAGTTGGTCAATCACCTCGCGCAGGCTGCGGTACAGCGGCTCCGGCGCCGAGATGATCAGTGAGTTGGTCGCCGGATCTGCCTGGATGGTGGCCCCGCCTGCCGAATACGACACCGCCTGGGTGCTGTTGTCTTCGCGCGAAATGCGTTCCTGCTCGCCCGACAGGCCGCCCTTGGACGACCCCGACATGCCCTGCCCCATCTGGCCGCCAGTGTTGGACGCGGTGTTCTGCGGGCGGGCGCCGCCTTGCGCGCCGCCCGTGGGGCCCGAAGCCCCTCCTGCGGTACCGTTGGCGCCCGGCGCGGCGTTCGCCTGCCCGGTCAGCAAGCCACCCAGCACTTCGGCGATGCGCGTGGCTTGCGCGTTGCGCATGTAGACCACGTGCAGGTTGCCCGCGCGATTCTGCTGCGCGTCCAGCTTCATGATCAGGTCGCGGGCCAGCCGCGTGCGCGCAGGGCTGCCGGAACGCACCAGCACGCTGTTGCTGCGCGGGTCGGCCACGACGGCGATACGCTGGGTCGGATCGCTGCTTTGCGTATCCAGCAGCTGCGAGGCCAGGATGGCGATGTCGGTCGCGATGCCGGACTGCACCGGCACCACGTCCGTGTCGATCGAACTGGGGACGTCGATGCGCGCGATGACCTGCGCGATCCGCTCCAGGTTATCCGCGTAGTCCGTCACCACCAGCGTGTTGTTGCCCGGATAGGCATTGATGGGGTTGTTCGGCGGCACCATGGGCCGCAGCACCGGCACCAGATTCGCGGCGTTCTCGTACTTCAGCGGAAACACGCGCGTCAGCATTTCACCGCTGCTCGCGCCCTTGGCGAAAGCCGACACGGGCACTGGCGCGCGCGCGGCGCCGCCGGCCGGCGAGCCGGCAGCGGGCGCAGCAGGCCGCGTATTGCCCACCACCGCGCTACCTTGCAGCTTGGCATCGGCCTCGGGCACAACCCGCGTCACGCCGTCCACGTCGACGATCGCAAAGCCCTGCAGGCGCAATGCCCCGGTCAGCATGGCCAGCGCCTGGCCGCTATCGACGGGCCGGTCCGACACCAGCGTGAGTTTGCCCTTGACGCGAGGGTCGACCAGGAAGTTTCGCTGCGTGAACAACGACAGCGCGCGCAACACGGCGGGGATATCGGTGTCGACGAAATTCAGGCTGACACGGTTGTCCGCCTGTTGGGCGTGGGCCGTGCTGAGTGCCGGTCCGATTTGGCTTGCTGCAAGCAAGACCGCAAGGCTTAACTGCGCGAGATGACGCATGACGAGATAGGTGCCTGAGACGTGAAATCGTGTGAAAAAACGTGAAAGCGCGTCGGAGTATACGGGGTGACAGTGCAACACTACGGTCATATTTGACATGCAACATACTGGCTGGAAACCCTTTAAATTCGGGGCTCTTGCACGTTTCGCATTTGCGTGCGGCCCCTTGCCTCAACCATGCCTTCCTTCCGTTACGAAGCGACCGACGCGCTGGGCAAAATCGTGCGCGGCACGATTGATGCCGACTCCGAGCGGGGTGCCCGCAACCAATTGCGCGGCCGCGGATTGTTGCCCTTGTCTACCGCGTTGGCAGCACGGGCGGAGGGGTTGGGCGCCAGCCTGCGCACCCGCTTGTCGGATGCCGACCTGGCCTGGTTGACGCGCCAGTTGGCCAGCCTGCTTGCCGCGCGCCTGCCGTTGGACGCCGCACTGTCGGCCACGCTGGAGCAAGCCGAAAAGAAGCACATCGCCGCCACCTTGGGCAGCGTGCGCGACGACGTGCGCGCCGGCCACCGGCTGTCCACCGCCTTGGCCGCGCGCCCCCGCGACTTTCCCGAGATCTACCGCGCGCTGATCGGCGCGGGCGAAGAGTCCGGCGACCTGGCTCAGGTAATGGAAAAACTGGCGGACTACATCGAAGAGCGCAACACCCTGCGCAGCAAAGTGATGACCGCGTTCATCTACCCGGCCGTGGTGGCCAGCGTATCGGTCATCATCGTCATCTTCCTGCTGGGCTACGTGGTGCCGCAGGTGGTGTCCGCCTTCAACCACGCCAAGCAGCAATTGCCGATGCTGACCCGCGTGATGCTGGCCCTGTCCGACTATGTGCGCGAATGGGGCATGGTGACAGGCGTTGCGCTGGTGCTGCTGATCGCCTTGTGGCGCTATACCTTGCGGGCGCCGGCGGCGCGCCGGGCCTGGCACGCTCGCGTGCTGCGGCTGCCGCTGGCAGGACGCTTCGTGCTGGGCGTGAATGCGGCGCGCTTCGCGTCCACGCTGGCAATCCTTTGCGGCAGCGGCGTGGCGCTGTTGACCGCGTTGGACGCCGCCCGGCGCACCTTGAGCAACGACGTGCTGCGCCAGGCGGTGGACGAAGCGGCCGAGCGCGTGCGCGAAGGCGCGGCGCTGTCGGCGTCGCTGGGCGCGCAGAAGGTCTTTCCGTCACTGCTGGTGCATCTGATCGCCAGCGGCGAGAAGACCGGCCGCCTGCCCGAGCTGTTGGACCGCGGCGCGCAGAACCTGTCGCGCGACCTGGAACGGCGCGCGATGGCGATGACGGCCTTGCTGGAGCCGGCACTGATCCTGCTGATGGGCGGCTTCGTGCTGCTGATCGTGCTGGCGGTGATGATGCCGATCCTGGAAATGAATCAGCTGATCCGCTGACGCGCGATCCCCCCGGGGGGGGGTGCGGCCGCATCCAAGGACAATCCCGCGCCTTTCTGTAATATTGCGCCATGGCTTGGCCGTTCGTTATGCCGCTGCCCCGACTCCGTCGCGTTCCGCGACCGCACGCCATGTGACCCCGGATATTCGCCATGCCCGACCCGATTCGTCTGCAGGCCCTCATACAGGATTGCGCGCGCGGCCAGGAATCCGCGTTGGCCGAACTCTACCGCCAGACGTCCCCGCATCTGTTTGCGCTCGCCGTACGTATATTGCGACGAAGCGACTGGGCGGAGGAGGTCCTCCAGGACAGCTTCATCAATATCTGGCGCAACGCCGCCCGCTATTCTTCCGAGCAGAGCCAAGTCATGACCTGGATGACGCGCATCGTGCGCAACCGTTGTATCGACCTGCTGCGCAGGCCGGACCTGGAGCGTCCCGACGCCGACGGCGAATTGACGCTGGCGTGGGCGGACGACGCGCCGGGCCCATTCGAACGCCTGCAGACCGATCAGGATGCCCGGCGCCTGGCCGACTGCCTGAAGCAACTCGAGGGTCCGCAGCGCGCGGCCATCGCGCTGTCTTTCTTCGATGACCTGAGCCACAGCGAGATCGCCGGGCGCCTGCAGACGCCCCTGGGCACCATCAAAAGCTGGGTGCGCCGCGGCATGGAACGGCTCAAGAGGTGCCTGTCATGAACTACCGCGATCCGCAATTGCGCGCCCGGCTGGCGGCCGACTATGTCGCCGGCGCCATGCGCGGCGGCGCGCGCCGCCGCTTCGAAGGACTGATGGCCGCCGATGCCAACCTGCGACGGCAGGTGCGCGAGTGGGAAGGCGACATCTATCCCCTGCTTTGGTCGCTGCCGCCCAAGACGCCGCCCCGGCGCGTCTGGCGCGCCATCGAATCCCGCTTGCGTCCCGGCGCCGCCCCGTGGTGGCGGGGCCTGGCGTTCTGGCGCGTGGCCAGCGGCGCGCTGGCTGCCTTGCTGGTGGCAGGCGTCCTCGTCTATCCAACGCAGGTCGACCGCGCCGCCCGGGCGCAACTCATGGCCGTGCTGCAAAGCCCCGAAGCGCAAGCCATGCTGGTGGTGCGCGCCGACGAAGCCGGCGGCCTGCACGTCCACGCGCTGCAGAACCTGGCGACACGCGCCGGCGACAAGGCCCTGGAGCTTTGGGTCATTCCTCCCGGCCAGGCGCCGCAATCGGTCGGCCTGGTGTCTCCCGAAGGACAGACCGCGCTGCGGCGCGCCCAGGGCCTGGATGGGGTCCAGCAGCTGGCCATCACCCTTGAGCCGCCGGGCGGGTCGCCGACCGGCGCGCCGACAGGCCCGGTCATCATGAGCGGCGACGTGCTGAAGATCTGACCTGCATCCAGCGCGGGTTCCGGCCCGTATAGAGGGGTGTCCCCATTGCGGAGCATCCCATGCCTTTCTGGACAGGCGCCGGCCCTCGCGGCCTGCTCGAGATCTTGCTGGTCGCCGGCCTGGTGCTGGCCGTGCCGGCCTTGCTGGCCGCGTGTTCCCCGCTGACGCTGCTGAACGGCGCCGTGCCCGACGCCGCCAGCCGGGCTACACCCGGCGTTGCCTACGGCCCGCTGCCACGCCAGCGCCTGGACATCTATGCGCCCCCCGACGCGGACCGCGCGCCGGTGGTGGTGTTCTTCTACGGCGGCAGCTGGCGCAGCGGCGACCGGGCCGACTACCGGTTCGCGGGCGATGCGCTGGCCTCGCGCGGCATCGTCGCCGTCATCGCCGATTACCGCCTTTACCCTGAAGCCCGCTACCCGGCCTTCCTGCAAGACGCCGCCCAGGTCGTGGCCTGGACGCAGCAGCATATCGGCAGCTACGGCGGCGACCCTGGCCGGGTCTTCGTAGCCGGGCACAGCGCGGGCGGCTATATCGCCGCGATGCTGGCGCTGGACCCGCGCTGGCTGCAGGGAGCCGGCACCACCCCCGGCACGCTGGCCGGCTGGATCGGGCTGGCGGGCCCTTACGACTTCCTGCCCATCGTCGCGCGCGACGTGCGACCGGTCTTCCTGTTTCCCGATACGCCCGTGGATTCGCAGCCCATCCGGCACGTCAGCGCCGCCGCGCCCCCGGGCCTGCTGCTGACCGGCGCCGCCGACACCACGGTCGACCCGCAGCGCAACAGCGCCAGCCTGGCGCGGGCGTTGCAGGCAGCCGGCGCCTGCGCCCGCCTGGTCGAATACCCGGGATTGGGCCACAAGCTGCTGGTCGGCGCCTTGGCGCGGCCGCTGCGTTGGCGCGCGCCGGTGCTGGACGACTTCAGCGCGTTCGTGGCCGGGCCCCACGCGCCGTCGCTATCGCCGCAAGCGCATACCGGTGGCTGCGGCTAGGGTTTTCACCAATGCATCCGAGACGCGTCCGCACCCGTATATCCCTGCACGTCTCGAACAGGACATGATGATGCGCCCCGAATTCACTGGCTGGACCGCCTCGATACGCCGTTGGGTAGACACCCAGGCCGGCGGTGCGCCCGACGTCGACCCCAACCGGATCGACTGGGCGCGGGCGCTGCCCTTCGCGCTGCTGCACGCGGGTTGCCTGGGCGCGCTGTGGACGGGCGTCTCGCCGGCGGCCCTGGCCATGGCGGCAATGCTGTACACCGTGCGCATGTTCGCCCTGACCGGCTTCTACCACCGCTATTTCTCGCACCGCACCTTCCGCACCTCGCGCGGCATGCAATTGGCCTTTGCCGTGCTGGGCGCCTCGTGCGCCCAGCGCGGCCCCTTGTGGTGGGCGGCGCACCACCGCCACCATCACCGCCACGCCGACGACGGACAGGATCTGCATTCGCCCGCCCGCCATGGCTTCTGGTGGAGCCACATGGGCTGGTTCCTGACGCCGCGCGCCTTCGCCACCGACATGGCGCGTGTTCCGGACCTGCGCCGCTACGCCGAACTGCGCTGGCTGGACCGCTTCGATGCGGCCGTGCCCGTCGCGCTGGCGCTCGCCTGCTATGCGCTGGGCGCGGTGCTGGAACGCCTGGCGCCCGGGCTCGGCACCAGCGGCCCGCAGATGCTGGTGTGGGGCTTTTTCATCTCGACGGTCGCGCTGTTCCATGCCACGGTCACCATCAATTCGCTGGCGCACCGCTACGGCAAGCGCCGCTACGACACCTTGGACGACAGCCGCAACAACGCCTGGCTGGCGCTGCTGACCTTTGGCGAAGGCTGGCACAACAACCACCATTTCTATCCCGGCTCAGCCCGCCAGGGCTTCCGCGCCCGGGAGATCGACATCACCTGGTATGGCCTGCGCCTGCTGGCGGCCGCAGGCCTGATCTGGGACCTGAAACCCGTGCCGGCCTGGGTGCTGGCGCGCGCCAAGGAATGACCATGCGCATCGCCATCATCGGGTCCGGCATCTCGGGGTTGGTCTGCGCCTGGAAACTGGGCCGCGACCACGACGTGACGCTCTACGAGGCCAACGATTATCTGGGGGGCCATACCCATACCCATCAAGTGGAACAGGATGGCCGGCGCTATGCCGTGGACAGCGGCTTCATCGTCCACAACCCGGCCAACTATCCGCATTTCACGGCCTTGCTGGACGAGCTTGGCGTCCCGTCGCAGCCCACCACCATGAGCTTCTCGGTGCACAAGCAGGCGGGGGGTCTGGAATACAACGCGACCTCGCTCGACACCTTGTTCTGCCAGCGCGGCAACCTGCTGTCGCCGCGCTTTCTGGGCATGGTGCGCGACCTGCTGCGCTTTTACCGCGAGTCGCCCGCGTTGCTGGCCACTGACGATCCCGGCCCGACGCTGGGCGACTACCTTGCCCGGCACCGCTATGGCAGCGCATTCCGGACCGATCACCTGATCCCGATGGCGTCTGCGCTGTGGTCGTCGCCAGCGGCGCGCATCCTGGACTTCCCCGCCCGCTATCTGGTGCAGTTCATGGCCAACCACCAGATGCTGCAGGTCAGCGAACGACCCGAATGGCGTGTCGTGCAAGGCGGATCCAACCGCTATATCCGTGCCCTGCGCGAACGGTGGAACGTGACCGAGCGCCGGAACTGCCCGGTGCACCAGGTCATGCGCCAGGCCTGAGGCGTGGTGGTCGCCTCGCGCGACGGCCAGCCGCATTACGACGAAGTGGTCTTCGCCTGCCACAGCGATCAGGCCCTCAAGCTGCTGGCGGACCCGACGCCTGCCGAACGCCAGGTGCTGGGTGCGATTCCCTACCAGGACAACGATGTGGTCCTGCACACCGACGCCCGCCTTCTGCCACAGCGGCGCAAGGCCTGGGCCGCATGGAACGCCTACGTACCGGCGGATCCGTCCGCGCCATGCTCCGTCAGCTACTGCATGAACCTGCTGCAGGGCTTGTCCTCGCGCCTGCCATTCATCGTGACGCTCAATCGCAGCGAGGCCATCGACCCCGCGCAGGTGCTGGCCCGCATGCGCTACCACCATCCGGTCTACACCTTGGACTCGGTGGCTGCGCAAACGCGCCGCGCGGAGGTCTCCGGGCATCGCCACACCTGGTATGCAGGCGCGTACTGGGGCTGGGGGTTTCATGAAGACGGCGTGGCCAGCGCCCTGGATGTGGTGCGCGGCATCCAGTCGCGCGCTGCGCCGTTGTCCCGGGCGGCGGCATGATCCCCCAAAGCGCCCTCTATGAAGGCCGCGTGACGCACAGGCGCCACGTGCCGCACCCGCACGGCTTCAGCTACCGGATGGCGCAGCTGTATCTGGATCTGGACGAGATCGATCAGGTCTTCCAGCACCGCTGGCTGTGGTCGGCCAATCGGCGCAACCTGGCCGAATGGCGGCGCAGCGATTATCTGGACGGCGCCTCAGGCCTGCCGCTGGCGCAGGCGGTCCGCGCGCGCCTGCGCGCCGCGATGCGTGACGCGCCCGACGGGCCGATCCGGCTGCTGGCGCATCCGCGCTATGCGGGCTATGTCTTCAACCCGGTCAGCTTCTACTACTGTTACGAAGCCGACGGCGTGACCTTGGCCGCCATTCTGGCCGAGATCACCAACACCCCCTGGAAGCAGCGCCACGCTATCGTGCTGCCGACCGATACCGCCGAACGGCACGGCGAGTCCCTGATCTGGCGTTTCGACAAGCGCTTCCACGTCTCGCCCTTCATGCCGATGAACTGCGCCTATGACTGGCGCTTCAGCCCCCCGGGCGAGGATCTGCGGGTCCACATGCGCGTCAGCCGGCAAGATCAGGCGCAATTCGACGCCCACCTGACCCTGCAGCGCCGCGAGCTGGACGGCGCGGCATTGGCGCGCCTGCTGTGGCGATTTCCGCTGATGACGCTGCAAGTGATTGGCGGCATCCACTGGCAAGCCCTGCGCCTCTGGCTCAAGGGCAACCCCGTCCACGACCATCCCCGCACGCCCAACGGAGAACCGCAATGAAAGCCATGACGCCATCCGAACACGCCGCCGTCTCGGCCGGCCGCCCCGTCAGTGCGCTGGACCGCCTGCTGCGCAAGCGCCTGCTGGCGGCCCTCTCGCCGTTGACCGGCGGCCGGCTGGCAATCGAAGACAGCCTGGGCAGCGCGACGCTGGGCAACGGCGCGGCGCTCGTGCGCCTGACCGTCAGGGACATGGGCTTCTACCGGCTCGTCGCCACGCAAGGCAGTGTCGGGGCCGGCGAGGCGTTCGGCGACGGGATGTGGACCTGCGACGACCTGGTCGCCCTGGTGCAGCTGCTGGTGCGCAACCGCGACACGCTGGACGGCATGGAATCCGGACTGGCCCGGCTGGCCGGCTGGGCGCTCAAGCGCTGGCATGCCGGCAACCGCAATACCCCTGAGGGCAGCCGCCGCAACATCGCCGCCCACTACGACCTGGGCAATGATTTCTTCTCGTTGTTCCTGTCGCCGGACCTGATGTATTCATCGGCGTTGTGGGCGGATGCGGACGACACGCTGGAAGACGCGTCGCGACGCAAGCTGGACACCCTCTGCCGCAAGCTCGAGTTGCGGCCTGGCGACCGTGTGGTGGAAATCGGCAGCGGCTGGGGCGGATTCGCCATCCATGCCGCGCGCCACTACGGTTGCCACGTCACGACCGCCACCATCTCGCGCGAACAGCATGACCTGGCCGCCGCGCGCGTCGCCGCCGCCGGCCTGGGTGACCGCGTCAGCGTCGTGCTGCAGGACTACCGGGATCTGCAAGGCCAGTACGACAAGGTGGTCTCCATCGAAATGATCGAGGCCATCGGCGCCCCGTATCTCGAGACGTATTTCCGCAAGGTCGCCAGCCTGCTCAACCCGCAAGGCCGGGCGCTGATCCAGGCCATCACCATCGAAGACCACCGTTACCAGCAGGCGCTGGCGTCGGTGGACTTCATCAAGCGTCATATCTTTCCCGGCAGCTTCATTCCGTCCATCGAGGCCATGCTGCGCGCCAAGACCCGCGCCTGCGACCTGGCCCTGGTACACCTGGAAGATTTCGGCCTGTCGTATGCGCGCACCCTGCAGGCGTGGCGCGAACGTTTCCTGGCGCATCTGCCCGAAGTCAAGGCGCAGGGGTTCGACGCCCGCTTCTGCCGGCTGTGGGAGTTCTATCTGGCGTACTGCGAGGGAGGTTTCCGCGAACGTTCGATCGGCGTCTCGCATCTGCTGCTGACCCGTCCCGGCGCCCGCAGCACCGGCGAACGCTGGGTTCATGGGGACGTGTGATGCGCTTCTGGGCCAACCTGCTCGGGTATCAACTGGTCTGGTTCTGCGCCGTCATCGGCGCCGGCCGCGGGCTGGCCTGGCCGGGCGTGGCGACGGCACTGGCGTTCATCACCGGCCACCTGGCCTGCTCGAACCAGCGGCGCGCCGACGTAAAGCTGGCGGTCGCCGCGCTGCTGTGCGGCAGCCTGCTTGATGGAAGCCTGTCCTGGCTGGGCTGGTCGGTCTACGCCGCCGACGCCTGGCCGGCGCCGCTCTGGATCCTGGCGCTGTGGGCGTGTTTCGCCCTCACGCTGAATCACTCGCTGGCCTATCTGCGCCAGCACCCCTGGCTGGCCTGCGTGTTCGGCGCGGTCGGCGGGCCCATGGCGTATTGGGCCGCCGCCCGCGGTTGGCAGGCGGTGCACTTCGACGCGCCCGCGTGGCGCGCCACCGCAGCGTTGGCGGTCGGATGGGGATGCATCCTGCCTGTCCTCGCCACCCGCGCGCAGCGCTGGACACGGGAGGCAGCATGAGCCCTTTTCACCAATGGCTGAGCATCGCGGTCTTCATGATTGCCGCCATGGCGCTGGCCTGGCACTGGCAACGTCGTCATGCCAATGCAGGCATCGTCGACGTGGTCTGGGCGTTGGGCATGGGCGGCAGCGCGTTGCTGGTCGCGGCCACCGGGCAAGGGGCCTGGGTGCCCCGGGCATGCCTGGCCGTGATGGCCGGCGTGTGGTCCCTGCGGCTGGCCTCGCATCTGTGGCGTCGCGTGCGGCAGGCGGAAGATGGACGATACCGCGCGCTGCGCGAGCGCTGGCATGGCCATCAAGGCAAATTCTTCGGCCTGTTCATGTTCCAGGCCGGCCTGGTGATGCTCTTCAGCTTGCCGTTCCTGGCGGTTGGCGCCAGCCCGGCGCAAGGCCTGCCCGTCGCGCTGGGTCTTGCCGTCTGGTTGGCGGCGCTGACCGGCGAGGTGGTCGCGGATCGTCAACTGGATCGCTTCCGCGACAACCCCGCGCACCACGGCCAGACTTGCCGCGATGGCCTGTGGCGCTATTCGCGGCATCCCAACTATTTCTTCGAATGGTGCCATTGGTTCGGCTATGTGGCGCTGGCCTGGGGCTCGCCCCTCGCCTGGCTGTCCTGGCTGGGGCCCGTGCTGATGTACGTGTTCCTGCGCTGGATCAGCGGCATCCCCTTCACCGAGCAGCAGGCCTTGCGCACACGCGGCGACGACTACCGCGAGTACCAACGCCGCACGTCGGCTTTCTTTCCGTGGTTCCCCAAATCCTGACGAGGCACGCCATGACGACCGCGACCCTGCACGACACTCCACTCGCCGTTGACCGCCCCGCTCCCGGCCTGCTTGGCCTGGCCGAACGCGGCCTTGTGCCCGACGCGCTGCTGCGCCTGGGAATACGCCGCCTGTGCGCCGAACGCCTGGCCGAGGAATACGCCGGCGGCATCGATGCCTGGACGGCGCGCGACCAGCAGCTGATCGCCAGCCTGCGCGCGAGCGCGGTGGCGATCCATACCGACGCCGCCAATACGCAGCACTACGAACTGCCCACCGCGTTCTTCCAGCTTTGCCTGGGCGCGCGCATGAAATATTCCAGCTGCTATTACCCGACGGGGGCCGAGACGCTGGATGCGGCCGAGGCGGCCATGCTGCGCCTGTATGGCGAACGCGCGGAACTCGCCGACGGCCAGTACATCCTGGAACTGGGCTGCGGCTGGGGGTCGCTGACGCTGTGGATGGCCGAACACTTCCCCAACGCCCGCATCACCGCGGTCTCGAACTCGGCGACCCAGCGCCAGCACATCGAGGCGCGCTGCCGCGAACGCGGCTGGCGGCATGTGCAGGTCATTACCTGCGACGTGAACGTGCTGTCGCTGCCGCATGCCGCCTACGACCGCTGCGTGTCGGTCGAGATGTTCGAACACATGCGCAACTATCAGGACCTGATGGCGCGCATCGGCCAATGGCTGCGTCCCGGCGGCAAGCTGTTCGTGCACATCTTCGCCCACCGCGAACGGGCCTATCCGTTCGAAACCGGCGGCGCCGGCAACTGGATGGGACGGCATTTCTTCACGGGCGGCATCATGCCTGCGGCCGATACGCTGCTGCACTTCCAGCGGGATCTGCAGCTGGAAGCAAAATGGTTTCTCAACGGCACGCACTACGCGCGCACGGCCAACCACTGGCTGGCCAACCAGGACGCCCGCCGCGAACAGGCCAGGGCCGTGCTGACCTCTGCCTACGGTCCGCAGGCCGGCCTGTGGAACCAGCGCTGGCGCATGTTCTGGATGGCGTGCGCGGAGCTCTTCGGCTATGACGAGGGACAACAATGGGGCGTGGGCCACTACCGCTTCACGCGTCCATCATGAGGCCCGCCCTGTTGCGCACGGTATGTGCTGGCGTCGTCGGCGTGTTGACGGGGTGCGCCGCGCCCGCGCCCATGCCGCCGGTAGAGCACGTCGACCTGTCCCGCTTCATGGGCGATTGGTACGTGATCGCGCATATTCCCAGCTGGCCCGAGCGCAACGCCTATGACGCGGTGGAAAGCTACCGGCTATTGCCGGACGGCAGGATCCAGACCGACTTCCGCTACCGCAAAGGCAGCTTCGACGCCAAGGAGGACACCATGCATCCCGTGGCGACGGTGCGGCCGGGCACGGGCAACGCCGTCTGGGGCATGCAGTTTTTCTGGCCGATCGAAGCGGAATACGTCATCGCCTACCTGGATGACGCCTACCAGACCACCATCATCGGCAGGTCCAAGCGCGACTATGTGTGGATCATGGCCCGCGTGCCGTGCCTGAGCGACACGGCCTATGCGAAGCTGGCGGACCGCGTGGCGGCGCTGGGATATATGGAAAGCCTGCGCAAGGTGCCGCAGCGTTGCGGATGAGCGCGGGCGGAGGAACCGCCGCCGCTCACCGCAAGGCAGTACAGGTAAGGCTCACAGCGCCTCTTCGTCGCTTTCGCCGGTGCGAATGCGGATGGCTTGCTCGACCGGGCTGACGAAGATCTTGCCGTCGCCGATCTTGCCGGTGCGCGCGGCCTTGACCACGGCTTCAATGGCCGCATCGACCTGATCGTCGGGCAGCACGACTTCAACACGGATCTTGGGCAGGAAGTCCACGACGTATTCCGCACCGCGATAAAGCTCGGTATGGCCTTTCTGGCGGCCGAAACCCTTGACTTCGGTCACGGTCAAGCCGCTAACGCCGACTTCGGCCAGCGCTTCGCGGACTTCGTCGAGCTTGAAGGGTTTGATGATGGCGGTGACTTGTTTCACGTTGGTCGTCCTGGGTTTTTGATCTGTTGCGGCGCCTTGCCATGCCGTCGCGGCAGGCAAGGCGCAATGAATAAGAGAATACCACCGGCATCGCGGCGCAGTAGCGGGAGAACCCGTATCAGGCGTCGGGCGCCGCGTCCGGAATGCGTTCGGCGTCGCGCATCCACACCACCGATTCGGAATCGCTGGGCGCGCGCCAATCGCCGCGCGGCGACAGCGAACCGCCCGACCCGACCTTCGGCGCGTTCGGCACGCACGTGCGCTTGAACTGGCTTGTGCGGAAGAACCGGTCCAGGAAGATCTTCAGATTGCGCTTGATGGCGGCCAGATCGTACTGGTTGCGCACCACATGACCGGCGTCGGGCCAGGCGCCGGCCTCGCGGTCGCGCCAGGCCGCCAGCGCCAGGAAGGCCACCTTAGTCGGCGCGAAACCGTAGCGCAGCGTGTAGTACAGGTTGAAATCCTGCAGTTCGTAGGGGCCGATGGCGTCTTCGCTTTTCTGCACCGGCTTGTCGTCGGCGCCGCCAGGCACCAATTCGGGGCTGACGTCCGTGCCCAGCACGTCCAGCAGCACCGCGGCGCCCTCCTCGCCCAGCCGGCCCGATTCGGCCACCCAGCGCACCAGATGCGTGATCAGCGTTTTGGGCACGCTGGCGTTGACGCTGTAGTGCGACATGTGGTCGCCCACCCCATACGTGCACCAGCCTAGTGCAAGCTCGCTCAGGTCGCCCGTGCCGATGACGATGGCGCCGCTGAAGTTCGCGATACGGAACAGGTGATTGGTGCGTTCGCCCGCCTGCACGTTTTCGAACGTGATGTCGTAGACCGGCTTGCCGTCCGCATAGGGGTGGCCCAGGTCCTTCAACATCTGCAGGCAACTGGGGCGGATATCGATTTCAGAGGCCGTGCATCCCACCACCGCCATCAAGCGGCGCGCCTGCTGCAGCGTGCGGGAGCTGGTGGCGAAGCCCGGCATGGTGACGGCCAGGATGTTCGAACGCGGCAGCCCCAGCGTATCCATGGCCTGGGCGCAGACCAGCAGCGCGTGGGTGGAGTCCAGCCCGCCGGAAATGCCGATGACGACCTTGGCCATCTTGCTGGCCGACAGGCGCTGCACCAAGGCCTGCACCTGGATGTTGTAGACCTCCTTGCAACGGGCGTCGCGGCGCTGCGGGTCGGCCGGCACATAGGGAAAGCGCGCCACGCGCCGCTCAAGCGGCAACTCGGCGTCGTCCAGCGGCGGGTTCACGGGTACCGCCACCGCGCGGAACTTGCGCACCTCGTCCTGATGGCGGCGGACCGATTGGCCGAAGGTGGTCTGGCGCATCCGCTCGCGCGACAGGCGGTCCAGGTCCACATCCGAGAAAAGCAGGTGGGAATGGTTCAGGAAGCGCTCGGATTCGCCCAGCAGCTCGCCGTTTTCGTAGATCAGCGCCTGGCCGTCCCAGGCCAGGTCGGTGGACGACTCACCGCGCCCGGCCGACGTATACATATAGGCCGACAGGCAGCGGGCCGACTGCTGCCCCACCAGTTGATGGCGGTATTCCGATTTGCCCACGACGATGTTCGAGGCAGACAGGTTCACCAGCACCGTCGCCCCGGCCAGCGCCGCGAACGAGGACGGCGGAATAGGCACCCAGACGTCTTCGCAGATTTCGACGTGGAACTGGAACAGCGGCAGCTTTTCCATCTGGAACAGCAGCTCGGGTCCGAACGGCACCGTTTCGCCCAGCAGCCGGATCTCGGTCGCGGCGGCGCAATCGGCGGCGCTGAACTGGCGGGCTTCGTAGAATTCACCGTAGTTGGGCAGGTAGCTCTTGGGCACCACGCCCAGCACGCGCCCGCCCGCGGCCACGACCGCGCAATTGAACAGTTGATGCGACACGCGCAGCGGCGCGCCGACGATGACGGCGATATCCAGCTCGGCCGTGGCTTGCACCACCTGGGCCAGCGCCGCCTCGCATTCGTCCAGCAAGGCCTTCTGGTGGAAAAGGTCGTCGCAGGTATAGGCCGACAGGCCCAGCTCGGGAAACGCGACCAGCACGGCGCCGCCCTGGGCGGCCTGCTGCGCCAGCTCGATGGTCTGCGCGGCGTTGAACGCCGGGTCGGCGACCCGGCATTCGGGCACGCCGACTGCCACCCGGGCGAAGCCGTGGGAATACAGGTTGAAGAACGGGTTCGACATCGGGGTGATCGCCTGGGTCAATGAAGACTAAGTTCCAACCGCCGGATTATCTCACGCCGCCCCGCAGCGCCGCCGCCTAGCGGGGCATCTTGCCGTCGGTCATGCCGCGCTCGGCCGCCATCCCGTCCATGGGCGGGGCCAGCGCCTGCCGGTCACGCTCGGCCGCCAAGGCTGCCTGAATGGCGCCTTCGCGCAGATGGGTGCCCATCGCGCCGATGTCGGCGCCGGACGGCTGCTGGTACAGGCGCAGGCCCAGTTCAGGCAGGATGGCCAGCAGATGGTCGAAGATGTCGCCCTGGATCCGCTCGTACTCCACCCAGGCGGTCACTGCGGTAAAGCAATAGACCTCGACCGGGATGCCGTCGGCAGTGGGCTCCATCATGCGGACCATCATCGCCATGTCCTGGCGGACTTCCTTGTTCTGCTTCAGGAACGCCAGGCCGTAGGCCCGGAAGGTGCCGATGTTGGTCAGGCGCCGCCGGTTGGCCGGCACGCTGGCCAGTTCGCCCATGGTCTGGTTGGCCTGCGCGATGTCCTGGGTCTTGGCTTGCAGGTAATCGTGCAGCAAGCGGAACCGCATCAGGCGCTGCGCTTCGTCGTCGGTCAGGAAGCGCACGCTGGAGGCGTCGATGCGCAGCGTGCGCTTGATGCGCCGGCCGCCGGACTCGAACATGTGGCGATAGTTGCGATAGCTTTCCGAGAAGAGCTTGTAGGTCGGCACCGTGGTGACGGTGTTGTCCCAGTTCTGCACCTTGACGGTATGCAGGGCGATGTCCTTGACGAAACCGTCCGCGTTGGACTGCGGCATTTCGATCCAGTCGCCGATGCGCAGCATGTCGTTGCTGGTCAACTGGGTGCTGGCTACCAGCGACAGCAGCGTGTCCTTGAACACCAGCAGCAACACCGCCGACAACGCGCCCAGGCCCGAGATCATCCACAGCGGCGAGCGGTCGATCAGGATGGAAAGCACCAAAACGGTGCAGACCGCCATCAGGATCAGCTTGCTGATCTGGATATAGCCCTTGATCGACCGGGTTTGCGCCCGCGTCGTGGCCGAATACGTGTCCTGCCAGGCGCTCAACACCCCCGAGAACGCGATGAATACGCAGATCCACGCGCCCGCGTGCGCCAGGCGGCCCACGATGGTCACCGCTTTCTCCACGTGCGGCACCAGCCCGATGCCCAGCGACACCACGGCGAACGGCACCGCATACCAGAGGTTCTGATAGGCGCGGCGGCGTTGCAAGGCCTGGTCCCAGTCCCCGCGCCCGCTCAGCACCAGCACGCGGTGCGCCAGCAACAGCACCACCCGGGCGACGACCCACTGGACGAACAGCGCCGTCAGGATCAGCACCCCGATGCCGACCAGCGTCTGCGCCCAGGCCTCGCGCGGCATGTGGGTATCAAGTTGGGTAACCAGTTCTTCCCATTCCAGGGGCATATCTCGTGTTCTCGTTCTAAGTTCTTGAAACTAACGGGGGATTATCCAACAAGTCGCGCCCGGCCAAGGTGCCGCCATGGCCCGACCGGGGGCCGGAAAGCCCACCGCGTGCGCCGTCCCGGCGGCAGGCCCTATAATTCCGCCCATCATGGCAAACACTCCCTCCTCCGATCAAAACCAGTTCGCCAATAAGGCGCAGGCCTGGTCCGCCCGGTTCTCGGAACCGGTTTCCGAACTCGTCAAACGCTACACGGCGTCCGTGGATTTCGACAAGCGCCTGGCGCGCCACGACATCCAGGGCTCGCTCGCGCATGCGGACATGCTGGCCGCCCAGGGCATCATCGGTGCCCAGGACCTGGCCGACATCCAGCGCGGCATGACCCAGATCCTGTCTGAAATCGACGCCGGCAGCTTCCAATGGCTGCTGGATCTGGAAGACGTCCACCTGAACATCGAAAAGCGCCTGGTGGAACTGGTGGGCGATGCGGGCAAGCGCCTGCACACCGGCCGTTCCCGCAACGACCAGGTCGCCACCGACATCCGCCTGTGGCTGCGCGACGAAATCGACAACCTGCAAGACCTGCTGCGCCAATTGCGCCATGCGCTGGCTGCGGTCGCCCTGGACAACGCCGGCACCATCATGCCCGGCTTCACCCACTTGCAAGTCGCCCAGCCCGTCACGTTCGGCCACCACCTGCTGGCCTACGCTGAAATGTTCGGCCGCGACGCCGAGCGCCTGGCCGACTGCCGCCGCCGCGTGAACCGCCTGCCGCTCGGCGCGGCCGCGCTGGCCGGCACGTCTTTCCCCATCGACCGCGAACGCGTCGCCAAGACGCTGGGCTTTGACGGCGTGTGCCGCAACTCGCTGGACGCCGTGTCCGACCGCGACTTCGCCATCGAATTCTGCGCCGCCGGCGCGCTCATCATGACGCACGTGTCGCGCCTGTCCGAAGAGCTGGTGCTCTGGATGAGCCCGCGCGTGGGCTTCATCGATCTGGCCGACCGCTTCTGCACCGGCAGCTCGATCATGCCGCAAAAAAAGAACCCCGACGTGCCCGAACTGGCCCGCGGCAAGACCGGTCGCGTGAACGGCAACCTGGTCGCCCTGTTGACCCTGATGAAAGGCCAGCCCCTGGCCTACAACAAGGACAACCAGGAAGACAAGGAAGGCCTGTTCGACACCGTGGACACCGTGCGCGACACGCTGACGATCTTTGCCGACATGGCTGCCGGCATCAAGGTGAAGGCGGACAACATGCGCGCCGCCGCCCTGCAGGGCTTCGCCACCGCCACCGACCTGGCCGATTACCTGGTCAAGCGCGGCGTGCCGTTCCGCGACGCCCATGAAGTGGTGGCCCACGCCGTGCGCGACTGCGAACAGCGCGGCTGCGACCTGGCCGACCTGTCCACCGACGAACTGAAGGCGTATCACGCCCAGATCGGCGACGACGTCCACCAGGTGCTGACGCTGGAAGGCTCGGTCGCCGCCCGCAAGCACATCGGCGGCACGGCGCCCGAGCGCGTGGCTGAAGAAGCCAAGCGGATTCTGGCGGAAACCGCCGAAGGCTGATTCCGGCCCACGCGGGTAGCAAGGCAAGGCCCCCTTTTGGGGGCCTTGTTGCATTGGGCGCCGCGACCGCCCCGAGCGGCAAAATCCAAAAAAAACAGGGACAGCATTTGCTGTCCCTGCACAAAGGCCCTACAAGAACCCGGTCTGTCGGGCGTGTTTGACGATCGGGTTCTCACGTCGCCGGCGCGACTTAAAGCCGAACCTGGATTACACGGCAATCGCGCCTGCCCGCGTATCACTGAAACTGGGTATTTATCCTGCGGGATGACGGTTGAGCAAATGACTGGATACATCCGGACACCTCCGCCTACGGCGCCGCGCAGGTGCTCCGATATCATCGCAACTCCCTGCTTCCCACCCGCCTTTTCATGCGCCTATCGCTTGCATCACGTCGTCTTGGCCCGCTGCGCCGGCCCAGCCTGATCATCTTCACCGCACTGGGATTGGCCGCCGTCGGGATCGGTTCCGCCGCCCAGGCGCAAACCGCCCGCAAGCCCTCCCCCTATGAAAACGCCCGGCCCTTGCGGCCGGACGAGATCGAAGCGCGCAAAGCCGAAGACGCCAAGCGCGGCGGCCCTGCGTTCCTGAGCCAGATCCGTACCCAGGCGGAATTCCAGCAGTTGGCCCGCGTGTACAACCCCGGCACGCCGCTTGAAATCCCCCATGTGCTGTTCGTGATCGACCGCAAGCACGCCGACCGCATCTATTACATCGACACGCCGCGCTACACGCTGCACGAGACTTTCGCGCGCGAACGCCGGCTGCTGCCCAGCACGGACAAGGCCACGCTGATCGCCCAGTACAAAGACCCGCAACGCCGCCTGCTGTTCGGCACCCTGAGCTGGCAACGCGACCTGCCGGGCTACACCTATGAATTCTGGGAAGGCGACCGGCTGACGCCGGAACTGCTGGCCCTGACCGGCGACCGGCTGCGCGCGACCTTCTACGCGCCCCTGCGCTTCAAGGCCAACTCCACGATGCACGAACAGACCGCGCAGCGCGCAGGCCTGGACTTCGTCACCCAGGAGGCCTTGCTTCGGGAACAGACCTTCCTGCCGCTGAATACCGGGCACGCCCAAGGCCGCTTGCGCATCGTGGCCTCGGTGGACGACACCCACGATCTGGCGCCCACCGACATCCTGGTGCTGGACGAAGTGCCGGTCGCGCTGCCGCCCGTCGCCGGATTGGTCACGCAACGGCCCTCCACGCTGCTGTCGCACGTGAACCTGCTGGCCAAGGGCTGGCGCATCCCGAACGCCTACGTGCGCGATGGGGTGGCCGCGCTGCGCCAGTACGACGGCCAGTGGGTGGAACTGGACGTCTCCAGCAATGGCTATCAGGTGCGGCCCGTGGCCAAGCCCGACGCGCCCGCGACGCCCCCTCCCAAGGCTGCCGGCTTGCCGCTGCCCAAGCCCGACCTGACCGTCAAGGCGCTCAAGCCGCTTGCCGGCATGGCCACCCGCGACAGCCGCCATTGCGGCGTCAAGGCCGCCAACCTGGGCGCGCTGAAATCCGCCCTGGCGCCCCTGGCCAGCGTGCCCGACGGCTTCTGCATCCCCTTTGCGCAATACGCGGCATTCATGCAGCAGTTGCACGTGCCGGAACGCATCGCCGCGCTGGAGAAGCGGCCAGACTTCGCCAGCGACGCCAATGTCCGCCGCAGCGAGCTCGCCGCGCTGCGCCAGGACATCGTCCAGGCCCAGCCCGACCCGGCGCTTGCTGCCGCCTGGCGCGAACGCTGGCAACAGCAACTGCAAGGCCGCGGCGTCTTCGTGCGCAGTTCGTCGAATTCAGAAGACCTGCCGGGTTTCAGCGGCGCGGGGCTCTACACCACCGTCCCCAACGTGACGCAAGCCGACGCGCTGCCCAAAGCCGTGCTGACGGTGTGGGCATCCATCTACAACTTCGAGGCCTACGAGGCCCGGCGCGCGGCCGGCATCGGGCAGGACGGCGTAGTCATGGCCGTGCTGGTGCAGCAGGCCGCGGCCTCGGACAGTTCAGGCGTGATGATCACGCGTGATCCGTTCGACGCCTCGCGCCGCTTTGTGACGTACATTTCGGCCAAGCGCGGCCTGGGCATCAAGGTGGTGGAAGGCAAGCGTCAGGCTGAACAGCTGATGTATTCCAGCTGGTCCAAGGCGGTGCAGGTGTTGAGCCGGTCGGCCGAAGACACGCAACTGGTGGCGGATGCCGCCGGCGGCGTGCGCGAGGTGCCCATCGAAGGCTCGCGCCAGGTGCTGAACGACGCGCTGGTCGCCAGGCTGGCTGCGGTCGGCAATCAGATCAAGGTGCGGCTGGGCAACGTGGACCAGGACATCGAATGGGCCGTGCACGGCGACAAGATCCTGATCCTGCAGTCGCGGCCCTACGTCGACGGCAGCAAGTAGCGGCGTGCCGAATGCCTGACGCCCGCCCTGCCTGAAAAAAAAGCCGCGCCCCGGCAAACCCGGAGCGCGGCGGTTCGGAACGGCCCGAAGCGGGCGTGGCGTCAGATATGCAGCGCGTGGCCCAGCGCCTTGAGCGCCGCTTCCTGCACCGCTTCACCCAAGGTCGGATGGGCATGGATGGTGCCCGCCACGTCTTCCAGGGTGGCGCCCATTTCCAGCGACTGGCCGAATGCGGTCGACAGTTCCGACACCCCGCGCCCCACCGCCTGCCACCCCACGATGAGGTGGTTGTCGCGGCGGGCCACCACACGGACGAAGCCGTCGGTGGACTCCAGCGTCATGGCGCGGCCGTTGGCGGCGAACGGGAACGATGCCGTCAGGCAATCCAGCCCTGCGCTTTCGGCATCGGCGGGCGACAGGCCCGCTACCACGACCTCGGGATCGGTGAAGCACACGGCGGGAATCGACGCCGGCTGGAAATGGCGGCGCTTGCCCGCCACCAGTTCGGCCACCATTTCGCCCTGCGCCATGGCGCGGTGCGCCAGCATGGGTTCGACGGCGATATCGCCAATGGCCCAGACGTCGCGCATGGACGTGCGGCACTGGTCGTCGATGCGCAACGCATTGCCCTTGCGGTCCAGCTGCAGGCTTTCCAGCCCCCAGCCTTGCGTGCGCGGACGGCGCCCCACGGCGATCAGCACCCGGTCGGCCGGCAGTTGCGTTTCGGCGCCTGAAGCATCCTGCACCCGCACCGCGTCGCCCGCGCCATTCAGGCCCAGCACCTTGCGGTTCACATGCAGCGCCACGCCCATCTTCGCCAGCGCGGCGGCCACGGGTTTGGTCAGTTCCGCATCGTAAGTCGGCAGGATGCGGTCTTGCGCTTCCACCACCGCCACCTCGGCGCCCAGCTTGCGGTACACGGTGCCGAGCTCCAGGCCGATGTAGCCGCCGCCGACCACCACCAATTGCTTGGGGACGCTGGCGGGCGACAGCGCTTCGGTGGACGACACCACGATGCCGCCGAACGGCATGGATACCAGCGGCGTCGGCTCGGAGCCGGCCGCCAGCAGCAGGTGTTCGCACTGGATGCGCAAGCTGCCGCCGTCGGCGGTGGCCACTTCGGCGGTCTTGCCGTCCAGCAGGCTGGCCCAGCCCTGCACCACTTCCACGCCGTTCTTCTTCAGCAACGCGGCCACGCCGCCCGTCAGCTTGCCGACGATGCCGTCTTTCCACGCCACGGTCTGCGCGACGTCGATGGCCGGCGCCTGTACCGAAATGCCCAATGGCGACTTGTCCGCGTAGTGGCGCGCCTTGTCGAATTCCTCGGCCGCGTGGATCAGCGCCTTGGACGGGATGCAGCCGACGTTCAGGCAGGTGCCGCCCAACTGGCCGCCTTCGACCAGGATGGTCGGCACGCCCAATTGGCCGGCGCGGATGGCGGCCACGTAGCCGCCGGGGCCGCCGCCGATCACCAGCAAGGTCGTTGTCTTTGTGATCTGGCTCATGCTTACTCCACGAAAAGCAGCGCGGGTTGTTCCAGCAGCGCGCGCACCGCCTGGATGAAACGCGCCGCGTCCATGCCGTCCACCACCCGGTGGTCAAACGACGACGACAGGTTCATCAGCTTGCGCGCCACCACGGCGCCATTGCGGAAAGCGGGCCGTTCGACAATGCGGTTCACCCCCACGATGCCGACCTCGGGATGGTTGATGACCGGCGTCGTGACGATGCCGCCCAGGGGCCCCAGGCTGGTGATGGTGATGGTCGAACCCGACAACTCGTCACGCCCGGCCGTGCCGCTGCGCACCGCCTGCGCCAGCCGGCCGATCTCGGCCGCCATGGACCAGAGGTCGCGCGCCTCGGCGTGGCGCAACACCGGCACCATCAGCCCGCCGTCGCTTTGCGTGGCGATGCCGATGTGCACGGCGCCGTAGCGCGTCACCACGCCGCCTTCGTCGTCATAGCGCGCATTGATCTGCGGGAAGTCCCGCAACGCCACGACCATGGCGCGCGCCAAGAGCGGCAGCAATGTCAGCTTGCCGCGCGATTCGCCCCACTTCTGGTTGAGCTGGACGCGCAGGTCCTCCAGCTCGGTCACATCGATCTCCTCGACGTAGCTGAAGTGCGGAATGCGGCGCTTGGACTCCGCCATTTTCTGCGCGATCTTCCTGCGCAGCCCGATGACGGGCACGGCTTCTTCGTCATTGCGTTGCACATAGGCCGAGCCGCCGCGCGCGGCGCTGCCCGATCCTTGCGATTGCAGATAGGCGTCCAGGTCTTCGTGCATGACCCGGCCGGCCGGGCCGCTGCCCTGCACATAGCGCAGCTCAAGCCCCAAGTCCCACGCGCGCTTGCGCACGGCAGGCGACGCCAGCGGCTTGTCGCCGGCCTGGCGCGCCACGACAGGCGCGGCGGCCGCGGCCGGACGCGGCGGCGCCTGCGGC
>CAUSDE010000046.1:0-46236 GCA_963530045.1 uncultured Achromobacter sp. | reverse complement strand
GTCTGGCGCGGGCATGCTGAAGATCGTGGCCAGCGCCAGTTTCGGCCAGCGCCTGATTCCGATGGCATTGGAGCGCTTTCGCGGGCGCAATGCGGATGCGCGGGTGGACTACCGCAGCGTCACGTTTGATGAACTGGCGGCCTACTTCCTGTCGGGGCAGGCGGACATCGGCATTTCCATGCAGCCGCCCGACCATCCGAACCTGACCTCGGTCCGGCTGGCCCAGGTGCCGGTGGTCTGCGTGATGCCCGAGTCCCACCCCTTGGCCACTCATGAGGTGGTGCGACCCGAGGACTTCGCGTCCGCGGCATGGATCGGTTATCCACGGGATACGCCGCTGGGGCGGGCGTTGCAGCCGTTCTTTGGCGACGGGCCTCGATGCGCGGCGGCGGTCGAGGTGCATTCGCCCGTGACGGCCTGTTCGTTCGTGCAGCAGGGGTTGGGGCCGGCGCTGGTGGACGCGTGGTGCGTGACGCCGGATCAGGCGGCGCACATGGTGCTGCGGCCGATCGAGCCCCAGGCCTGCGTCGAGATCTGGGCCACGCATTCGAACCTGAGCGCGCCGCCCTTGCTGGCACGGCGCTTTTTGGCCGCGGTGAAGAAAACGCTGGAAGGGGTGGCGCAACCCGGGCTGGCCGGCGCGCCGGATGAGGACTGAATCAGTCAGGCCGCCCGAGCGCGACGGGCGCGGGCGGTGGCGGCGGGCCGCCGCCGCCCGGTGGGGCCTTACAGCCCTTCGGCCTTCAGGGCGGCCTGGACGCCCTTGTCGGCCTCCATGCGCTTGAAGAATGCCGCCAGATTGTCCTGGCCGGACAGGTCGACTTCCTTGGCATGCGCCCAGCGCAGCACGACGTACAGGTAGGCGTCGGCGATGGAGGGCGCGTCGCCCGTCAGGTACGCCTTGCCGGCTAGTTGCGCGTCCAGCTGCGAGAACAGCTTGGTCAGCAGCTTGGACGCGGAGCCCGCCAGTTCCTTCTGCGCGCCTTCGTCGCCCAGGAAGCGGGACGCGCCGAAGATCATCGAGAAGGTCTTGTGGATATCGGAGTTGATGAAGCCGAGCCAGCGGCGCACGTCGGCGCGCGAACGCGCGCTGCCGTCGCCCAGCAGCTTGCTTTGCGGCGCCTGTTCGGCGATGTATTCCAGGATCGATGCATTCTGCGTCACGGCCCAATCGCCGTCGACCAGCGCGGGCACGGCGCCCAGCGGATTCACTTTCAGAAAGTCTGGCTCCTTGAGCGCTTCACGGCTGAGCTTGTGCGTCTCGTAAGGCTTTCCGACCCACTCCAGGACTATGTGGGAAGCGAGCGAGCACGCGCCGGGCATGTAGTACAGTTTCATGTGATGGAGTCTCCTGAGAGGAAGGACGGGAGGCACCCGTCCCTGGGCGCTATGGTACGCCACACGCGGTGCAGTCCGCGCCATCTTGTCATGCCATCCGTGCCCGCATTCAACCCAGTTGCCGCCGGAGATGTCCATGCAGTCACGCACCGCCGCGAGCACGCGCGCGATTCCCCTGTTTGTTTCTTCGTTGCTGGTTGCCGCGGGCGCCCTGTACGCTGCCGCCCCTGCGCGCGCCGCCCAGGAACCGCCGTCGGTCGCCGCTCGTGTCACGCCTGTCGTGGGCGGATTGGACCACCCTTGGGCGATGGCTTTTCTGCCTGACGGCGGCGTGCTGATCACCGAGCGGCCCGGAAACCTGCGTTTGCTGCGCACGCCGGGTGGCCTGTCCAAGCCGCTCTCGGGCGTGCCCAAGGTGGCCGCTTCCGGCCAGGGCGGCTTGCTGGACGTGGCGCTGTCGCCAGACTTCGCGACCGATCGTTATGTGTACTTGTCCTACGCGGAGTCCGACGGGGACAAGAGCGGCACGGCTGTCGGCCGGGGACGCCTGTCTGAAGACGCAACGGGCTTGCAGGATTTCAAGGTGCTGTTCCGCCAGGCGCCCAAGCTGTCTTCGGGCCTGCATTTCGGGTCGCGTCTGGTGTTCGACGGCAAAGGGTATCTGTTCATCTCGCTGGGCGAGAACAACCAGCGCCCGACCGCGCAGGACCTGGACAAGCTGCAGGGCAAGGTGGTGCGGCTGAAGGCGGACGGCAGCGTGCCGCCCGACAATCCCTTTGCCGGCAAGGCCGGCGCCCGGCCCGAGATCTGGTCATATGGGCATCGCAACCCGCAGGGCATGGCGCTGAACCCCTGGTCCGGCGACTTGTGGGAAAACGAACACGGGCCGCGCGGGGGCGACGAGATCAACCTGATCCAGCCCGGCAAGAACTATGGCTGGCCCTTGGCGACGTACGGCATCAACTATTCGGGCCAACCCATACCCGAGGCCAAGGGCGAAACCGCGCCCGGCACCGAACAGCCGCTGTTCTGGTGGGCCAAATCCCCCGCGATCAGCGGCATGGCGTTCTACAACGCGGACCGCTTTCCGGCGTGGCAGAAATCCGTGTTCATCGGCGCGTTGGCCAATCAGAACCTGATTCGCCTGACGCTGGATGGCAATCGGGTAGTGGGGCAGGAATGGTTGCTGGTTGACCGCAAGAGCCGGATACGCGACGTGCGGCAAGGGCCGGACGGGTATGTGTATGTGCTGACCGACGCATCGCCCGGCCAATTGCTGCGGATCGCGCCGGCCGAATCGGGAGGGTGAGCGATGAAGACCTATGAACTGATCGGATCCGCGGGCTGCGGCTCGGCCGTGGTGGAGATGGCGTTGGTGCTGGCCAACGTGCCGCACACGTTGACCGATGTGCCGTATCTGAAACCGGGCCCTGAGCGCGACCGGCTGTTGCACCTGAACCCGCTGGGGCAGGTGCCGACGCTGGTCACGCCGGACGGCGAGGTCATGACGGAAAGCGCCGCGATGATCCTGCACCTGCACGACGTGGCGCCACAGGCGGGTCTGGCTCCCGGGGCGGACAAGCCCGAGCGTGCGCGTTTCCTGAATCTGCTGCTGCGGCTGGTCGCGGCCATCTACCCGACCTTCACCTACGGCGACAATCCGCCCCAATGGACCAGCGAAGGCGCGGCCGCCGACCTGTTGCGCGAGCGCGTGCATACGCGGCGGGCGGAATTGTGGCAGGAACTGGAACGCCAAGCCGGCGCGCCCCACATGCTGGGCCGCCGGTTTTCCGCGCTGGATCTGTATGTGACGGTCATGACGCATTGGCGGCCAGGGCAAGCCTGGTTCGCCTCGGTCTGCCCGGCGTTGACCGCCGTGGCGCGAGAAGCGGCGCTGGAGCCGAACGTGGCGCGGGTGCTGCGGCGGAATTTCCCGCCGCCAACCGAATAGGCGCGACGACGGGGGCGCTGGCGCGGCGCTATGCCTTGCCGCGCCGCTTGCCCTTTGCCCGCGCTTCGCGCACGGCGATGTAGACGCCGCTGCCCGCGATGAACAGGGCGCCCAGATAGGCGTAGGCATCCGGCGCTTCGCGCCAGAAGATCCAGCCCAGGATCGTGGCCCAGATCAGGCCGGTGTAGTCGAACGGCGCCACGACCGAGGCCGGACCGATGCGGAACCCTTGCGTGATCAACGCCAAGCCCAGCGTGCTGAACAGCGCCACGCCGCCGAAGTAGGGCAGGTCTTCCATCGCCGGCGTTTCCCATACCCAAGGCAAGCCGACCGCGCTGCACACGAGTTGCCCCAGCACGATGTAGAACGTGGTCGTCAGCATGCCCTCGGCGCGGCTGATGCCGCGCGCCGTGATCATCATGACGGCGTACAGCAAGGCGGTGGTCAGCGGCAGCAAGGTGGCGGGCTGGAAGGCCGCCGACCCCGGACGCACCACGATCAGGACGCCGGCAAAACCGGCCAGCACGGCCAGCCAGCGCTTGCCGTCCACGCGCTCCTTCAGGATCAGCACCGACAGCGCGGTGACGAATAACGGCGCGGCAAACGCGATGGCGGTGGCTTCGGCCAGCGGCAGCGCGCGCAAGCCCAGATAGAAGCAACAGGCGGACACCACGTTGATCGCGCCGCGGGTCAGGTGCAGGCCCGGATGGGTGGTGCGCAGCACGCGCCGGCCGCCCAGCCACAGGGCGAGCGTCATCACGAAGGGCAGGGCGATCAACGCGCGCAGGAACAGGATCTGCAGCGGGTTGTAGTGGGCGCCCAGCCACTTGGCGTTGGCGTCGCTGAGCGTCAGGAAAAAGATGCCGCCCACCACGCAGGCGATGCCTGCAGCGGCGGAATGGTCCCGGGCGGCGGGTAATACGGTCGAGGAAGACATCTGAAACCTGCAAGGGCGGCGGTTCCTGCCGCCATGGGGAAAGGGGGGGAAGGCGCGCCGGCGGGGTCAGCCCTGGGCGCGGTAGGCGGCCAGCGCCACCATGGCCCAGGCCGCCAGGAAGGCGGCGCCGCCGATGGGCGTGACGGCGCCAAGCCAATGGGTGCCCGTCAGCGACAGGAGGTACAGGCTGCCCGAAAACAGCACGATGCCCGCGAACATGACGAGGCCGGCCGCCGACAGCAGCGGCGAGCCGAAACGGGCGCCCAGCAGCGCGATGATGAACAGGCCCAGGGCGTGGATCAGGTGGTACATCACGCCGGTCTGCCAGACGGCGAGCAAATCCGGGCTCAGCATGCGCTTGAGTCCATGCGCGCCGAAAGCGCCGGCGCCCACCGCCACCATGAGGTTCAACGCCGCGAGTATCGTGAGCTGCCGGTCCGTCATTGCCTGTCCTTGTCTGTGATCGTGTGTAACGCCGCCTATGATATGCCCAAATCCGGTGCATGCCGGCGGCTCGCGCGCCCCGCCAGGAAGTCGCCTTGAAATTGCCATTCCAAATGGGATATTATAAATTCTGTTTGGAAATATCTGGGGGCATCATGACTATCGCCATCGTTGGAAAAGCGGCCGACAAGCGCGGCGCTTCCGCCAAGCGCCCTCCGCGTCACGCGGCGGCCCGGGCCAAGCAATTGTTCCTTGAACTGGTGGACAGTCCGCTGAGCGACATCGCGCGCGACGTGCGCCGGGGCCTGCCGGCGCAAATGGTCGACGACGCCGCCGACTTCCTGCAAGTGCCCAAATCGGAAATCATGGCCATCACAGAGGTCAAGGCGGCGTCGTTGTCGCGCTGGACCCGCGAAGGCCAGATGCTGCCGCTGGGTGAATCCGACCGCCTGGCCCGCGTGGCCCGGGTGGCGCGCGTCGCCCGGCAGGTGCTGGGCAGCGATGAAGAGGCGGTGCTGTGGTTGAACACGCCGGTGCCGGCCCTGGGCAACGTCAAGCCCTTGTCGCTGCTGACGTCGGACGCCAGCAGCCGCATTGTGGAAGACACCCTGGCGCGCGCCGCAGCCGGCGTCTACGCATGACGGAGTTCGTCTCGTTGTGGCGCATCGGCACGACGGCCGGCAAGTACCGCGCCGACGACCTGAGCGGGGCCGGGGCGGCCGCGGTGGGCGGCCGCTACAACAGCCCGGGCACGGCGGTGGTGTATGCCTCGTCCAGCGTGGCGCTGGCCGTGCTGGAGACGGTCGTGCATTTCGCGGCCCGGGCGTCCGAACAGGCCAACCGGTATCTGATCGAACTGGCGGTACCGCGCGCCATCCATGAGGCCCGCCAGGTCCTGACGCTGGGCCAATTGCAAGAAGACTATCCCTTTTGGGAAGCCGTGCCGTTCGCCGAGGCCTCGCAGGCCGTGGGCGACAACTGGGTCGCATCCGGCGTGTCGGCGCTGCTGGAACTGCCCAGCGCCATCGTGCCGTACCGCGGCGTGCCGGACTGCAATCTGCTGATCAATCCGGCGCATCCGGATGCGGAACATATCGTGGTCGTCCGGCGCGAACGGTTCATCTACGATCCGCGCTTGCGGCCCGGCTGATCCAGCCCGGCCGCCTGGCGCGGCTGACGCGCGGCCTTGACGCGTCAATCCACCGTCAGCACGGCGCGGCCCACCACCTTGCCGGCCCGCAGCGCGGACAGCACGCTGTCGGCCTCGGCCAGCGCGTGGCGATGCACCGGCATCGGCGGCACCTTGCCGGCGCGCACCAGTTCCATCAGTTCTTGCAGTTCGGTCAGGTTGCCCACGTAGCTGCCGATGATGGACATGGCCTTCATGGGGATCAGCGCGATCGGCCACGACGAGGCGCCGCCGAACAGGCCCACGATGATCAGCTTGCCGCCCTTGGTCAGGAAGTCGAACGCGAGCGACGTGGTGGCGGGCGCGCCCACCAGGTCGATCGCCGCCTGGACGGGTTTGCCGCCGGCGGCCTTGATGATCTGCTGCGCGGCGTCGGGTGCGGCGCCGTCGATGGCGGCCAGTGCGCCCGCATCCAGCGCGGCCTGGCGCTTGGCGGGATCGATGTCGACCACGATGGCGCCCGCGCCGCCCAGCGCCTTGATCAGGGTCAGGCTCATCAGGCCCAGGCCGCCGGCGCCGAAGATCACGACCGGATGCGCGCGATAGATGTCGGCGCCGATTTTCTTGAGCGCCGAATAGGTGGTCAGGCCCGAGCACGCGTACGGGGCGATCTGCGCCGGGTCCAGGTCGCCGATGTCGATCAGGTACTTCGGGTGCGGAACCACGATGTGGTCGGCGTAGCCGCCGGCGCGGTGCACGCCCAGGCACGCGGGCGCGGAGCAGTGGTTTTCCATGCCCGATACGCACGACGGGCATTTGCCGCAGCCGATCCACGGATACACGAGGTAATTGCGGTCGCCCGAAAGGCCCGAGGCGTCGGGGCCTGCCGCCACGACGGCGCCCACGGTTTCATGGCCCATCGTCAGCGGCAGCGACACGCCGCGGTCCTTCAAGGACAGCGTGCGGCCCTGGCCCAGGTCATAGCCGCCTTCCCACAAGTGGATATCGCTGTGGCAAACCCCCGCCGCACGGACCTTCAGCAGCACCTGCGTCCCTTGGGGGGTGGGCGTGGGCTGATGCATTTCCTGCAAGGGTTCGCGGAAGTTGACGACGCAATAGCACTTCATGGGATGTCTCCTTTAGTGATTCTTATGGCCGGGGCACTGCGGGGGGCGCTACTTCGGGGGGCGCTACTTCTTCACCAGCGGGCATTCACTGTCGGCGAGCGACACGAACACTTTTTCGCCTGGCACGGTAGACAGGATACGGTAGAAGTCGCCGGGGTATTTGTACTCGGCGGGCTTCTTCACTTAGACCAGATACAGGTCCATGATGACGCGGCCGTCTTCGGGACGGATCCGGGCATTCTTGATCAGTTTGGTCGTGATGGGCAACTCGCGCATCTTCTGATTGACCGCGGCGCCCTCGAACGTACCGGCGGCCTGGGCCGCTTGCAGGTAGTGCGTGGTGGCGACGTAGCTGAGCGCCTGCACGATGGAAGGCGGGCGCGTGACGCCCATCTTCTTCTGCCAGCGTTGCGTCCAGGCGCGGGTGTCCTCGTCGGCGTCCCAGTAAAAGCCGGTGGGGAAGGTCAACCCTTGGGCGACGGGCAATCCCATCGCCTGCACGTCGTTGATGAAGGTCAGGAAGGTCAGCATGCGCTGCTTGCCGCCGGTCAGGCCGAATTCCTGCGCCTGCTTGATCAGGTTGACGAGGTCGCCGCCTGCGCTGGCCAGGCCGACGACGTCGGCCTTGGAGGACTGCGCCTGCACCAGGAAGGATGCGAAATCCATGGCGCCCAACGGATGGCGCGTGCTGCCCAACACCTTGCCGCCCGCGTTTTGCACGAAACGCGTGGCATTGCTTTCCAGCGATTTGCCGAAGACGTAGTCGGTGGTGATGAAGTACCAGGACTTACCGCCGCTTTCCACCACGCTCTTGACGACCGCGTTGGCCAGCGCATAGGTGTCGGGCGCCCATTGCGTGCTGAGGTTGCTGCACTGCTTGCCGCTGAAGTCGCCGGCAAAGCCGCCGCTGATCAGCGCGGTGCCGCCTTTTTCCTTGGCGACGCCTTGGGCGGCCAGGCCGGCCGAACTGGCGCCGCCGTCCACCACGGCGACCAGGCCTTGCGTATCGAACCAGCGGCGGACCAGGGCCGAGGCGACGTCCGCCTTGTTCTGGTTATCGGCGCCAATCACTTCCACGGTCTTGCCGGCCACTTTGCCACCGAAATCCTCAACGGCCATGCGCACGGACATTTCGGAGCCCAGTCCGCCCAGGTCGGAGTAGATGCCTGAACGGTCATTGGACACGCCCAGGCGCACGACATCCGATTGGGCTTGGGCCGCGGACGCGGCCATTACGGCGGCAAGGGCCGCCAGCAGGGGTTTGATACGCATCTGTCTGTCTCCCCGGCCCGGGTCGGGGCCGATCATTGGAATTGTGGTGATGACGCGGTACCGCTAACCGAGGCGCCAGTTCTCCAGCCGGCTGAAATTTATTTCGTGTTGGTGAATATAAATTCCTGTGCAAGAATTTAGGTTCACACATATGAAAAGTCAACTTAGTGGATGACCTAGCAGATTTACGAATTTTCTGAAGGCAAATCCGAACAGGGGTCGCCACATGGAAGTGAAATTAGTCGTGCGGACGCTGGAACTGATCGAGCTGTTCGCGCAGACGCGGCGGCCTATGCCGCTGACGGAATTGGCGCAGGGTTTGGGCGCGCCGATGTCGAGCTGCCTGGCGCTGGTGCGCACACTTGTCGCGCGCGGCTATCTGTACGAAGTGCGCCGCCGCGGAGGGTATTACCCGACCGCCAAGCTGCACGCCTTGAGCGGGCAGATCCAGGCAGGCGATCCCTGGCTGGACTACGTGCGGCCGCATCTGGTCGCCTTGCGCGACGCGGCCAATGAAACCGTGATGCTGGGCAAGATCCAGGACGGTGCGGTGGTGTTCCTGGACGTGGTGGAATCAACCCATCCGGTGCATTACGCGGCGCGCCCGGGCGAGCGCCGTCCGATGCACACCAGCTCGGTCGCCAAAGCCATCCTGGCGCGGCTGGCGCCGCTGGATCGGGACAGCCTGCTGGCGGCGCCGGACTACACGCGCTACACCGAGCGCACGCTGGTTACCCGCGACGCTTTGCGCGCCGAGGTGGAACGGGTTCAAGCGCAGGGGTGGGCGGCGAATGTGGGCGAAAGCGTCGCCGACCTGACCGGGCTGGCGGTTGCGTTGGATCTGGGCGGGGAATGGTATGCGCTGTGCATGGCCGGACCCACGCCGCGAGTGTGGGAACAGCGCGACCAGAACCTGCTTCATTTGCACGCGGCGGCGGAAGCGATTCGGCGGGCGCGCGCGGCTTAGCCCGGCCCGCCCATCCAACCGAGGCTCAGGCGCCGCGGCGCATCAGCGTCGATTTACCGAACAGGCTCTCGATCAGGTCCACGGCCAGTTCCGCCGTCTTGTTGCGCACGTCGAAGGCGGGATTCAGTTCCACGACGTCCAGCGAGCGCATCAGGCCGGTGTCGGCGATCATTTCCATGCACAGCTGCGCTTCGCGGTAGGTCGGGCCGCCGGGGACCGTCGTGCCCACGCCGGGCGCGATCTCGGGGTCCAGGAAATCCACGTCGAAGCTCACGTGCAGGTGGGTGTCGGCGTCCAGTCCGGCCAGCGCGGCCTCCATCGTGGCGCGCATGCCCATTTCGTCCAGATAGCGCATGTCGAACACTTCCAACCCAGCCTCGTGCACCAACCGCTTTTCGCCCTGGTCCACGCTGCGGATGCCGATCTGGCGCACCCAGCCCGGTTCGATGTCCGGCGTCTGGCCGGACATGCCCGTGATCTGTTCAGGGCCATAGCCGCACAGGCAGGCGACCGGCATGCCATGCACGTTGCCGGTGGGCGTCAAGGCGTTGGTATTGAAATCGGCGTGGGCGTCCAGCCACAACACGCGCAGCTTCTTGCCCGCTTCACGGCAGTGGCGCGCCACGGCGCTGATCGATCCGATGCCCAGGCAGTGGTCGCCGCCCAGCAGCACGGGCAAACGGCCTTCGGCCAGCTCGGCGTACACGGCATCGTGCACCGCCCGGTTCCATGCCGCGACTTCTTCCAGATGGCGGTAGCCGTCCACGGGTGGCAGCCACGGGTTGGCGGGGCCGTACAGGTTGCCGCGGTCGATCACCTGGAAACCTTGGGCCTCGATCGTGGGACCCAGGTCGGCCACTCGCAAGGCTTCCGGGCCCATCGATGCGCCGCGCGCGCCGGCGCCGATGTCCGTCGGCGCGCCGATGAGGGTGATTTGGATAGGCAAGGTGGCGGTGTTCTGCACGAGGGCGGGCTCCGGTGGGTTCTTCAAGGGGCGGATAGTACCGCGGCCAACTGGTCGCAAGCCCAGTCGACCTGTTCGCGCGTGACGATCAGCGGCGGCGACAGGCGCAGCGTGTGGCCGTGGGTATCCTTGACCAGCATGCCGCGTGCCAGCAGGCGCTCGCTGAAGCGGCGCGCGCCGCCGGCATCGGGCTCGAGTTCCACCGCCAGCATCAGGCCGCGCCCGCGAACCTCGCGCACGGGGCCGGGCAGGGCGCGCAGCCGTTCCAGGAAATAGGCGCCGGCTGCCGCCGCATTCTCGATCATGCCTTCGTCGGTCAGCACGTGCAGCGCGGCGCGCGCCACGGCGCAGGCCAGCGGATTGCCGCCGAAAGTGCTGCCGTGCTGGCCCGGCTGGAACACGCCCAGCACGTCGGCGTTGGATAAGACGGCGGACACCGGATAGAAACCGCCCGACAGCGCCTTGCCGATCAGCGTGACATCGGCTTCGATGCCTTCGTGCTCTTCGGCCAGCAGTTTGCCCGTGCGGCCCAGCCCGGTCTGGATCTCGTCAAGGATCAGCGTGATGCCGCGCTCTGTGCAGCGCTGGCGGACCCGGGAGAAGTATCCGGCGGGGGGCATCACCACGCCGGCCTCGCCCTGGATGGGCTCGACCAAGAAGGCGACGGTGTTGGGGGTGATGGCGGCGTCGAAGGCGTCGAAGTCGCCAAAGGGCACGACCTTGAAACCGGGTGCGAAGGGGCCGTAGTTGCCGTAGGCGTCAGGGTCGGTGGAAAAGCCCACGATGCCCAACGTGCGGCCATGGAAGTTGTTGGCGCAGACGATGATCTCGGCCTGGTCCGGCGGCACGCCGCGCACCTCGTAGCCCCATTTGCGTACCGCCTTGATGGCGGTTTCCACGGCTTCCGCGCCGCTATTCATCGGCAGGATCTTGTGTGCGCCGGTCAGTCGAGCCAGGTCTTCGTAGAACGGCGCCATCTGGTCGTGGCGGAAAGCGCGGGACGTCAGCGTGAGCGTTTGCGCCTGTTCGACCATCGCGGCCAGGATGCGGGGGTGGCAGTGCCCCTGGTTGACGGCGGAATAGGCCGACAGGCAATCCAGGTATTTGCGGCCTTCGACGTCATAGACCCAGACGCCGCTGCCGCGGGCGATGACGACATCCAGCGGATGGTAGTTGTGGGCGCCCAACTGGTCTTCGATCTGGTCGCGGCGGCGGGCCGCGGACCGGGCGCCGGGCAGGGTGGTCAGCAAGGAGTTCATGGGGCCTCCCGGAAGGGACGGATTGCGACCATCTTAGCGCTAGTCCCGGCGTCCACACATTGCCATTGCGTGACAAAGGCCTTTCGGGGATCGGCGCGCAAGCTGCTGCACAATATCGCCAGCGCCGGCGCGGGGCCGGCTTTCCAAGACTTCTGGACACTCTTCATGCTTCTCAAGCACCTGCTTTTCAAACTGACGCGCGGCGCGGCCGTCGCGGCCCTGGGCCTGGCGGCGGCGTCCGCGGCGATCGCGCAGGACAAGCCCTTGCGCATCGGCGTGATCCCCAGCGTGGCGAACGAAGCGACCGAGTTGGCGATCGCACAGGCAAAGAAGGCAGGCCTGGACGTCAAACTGGTGGAATTCAACGACTGGGTGCTGCCCAACATTGCCGTGGCGGATGGATCGGTCGACGCGAATTTCTTCCAGCATGAACCCTTCCTGCAACTGTTCAACCAGCGGCGCGGCGCGAACCTGACGCCCATCGCCTACGGTTACTCCACCACCATCGGCTTGTTTTCGAAGAAGCTGAAAAAGGGCGACACGGTGCCGGACGGGGCCACCATCGCCGTGCCCAATGATCCCGTGAATACGGGCCGGGCCTTGCTGTTGCTGGAATCGATCGGGTTGATCAAGCTCAAGCCGGGCGTGGCGCATCAAGCCGCGCTGGAAGACGTGGTGTCCAATCCCAAGAAGTTGAAGTTCGTGCAGATCGAGGGCTCGCAATCGGCGCGCACGTTCGACGATGTGACGGCGTCGGTGACCTATACGACATTCGCCAAGCAAGCCGGCCTGAATGAAAAGGACGGACTGGCGTTCGACAATACCGACCCTGTCAGCATCCGCCGCTACGCCATCCGCTGGGTCACCACGCCGGACAAGGCGCAGGATCCCCGGCTGCTGAAGTTCATCGAGATCTATCAGAACTCGCCGGAAGTCAAAAGCACGCTCAAGCGCTTGTACGGCGACTTGATCAGCTTCCCGTGGTAAGCCGGCGCGCCGGGTCAGGCGGTGGCTTCGCCGCGCGCGGCCCGGCGGCCGTTCAACCGCCAATGCAGGCCGATGGCGGCCATGCCGACAGCCGCCGAGGCGCATAGCCCCAAGGTGTCGAACCCGGCGTGCGTATACAGCGTGCCGGCGATCGCGGTGCCGACGCTGGCGCCCAGATAGGTGGTGCAGGTGTTCAGGCCCAGCACGGCGCCACGCTCGTCAGGACGTGCGCGCGACAGCAGCAGCACCAGCAGGTTCAGGCTCAGTTGCGACGCAGCCCCCCAGAACGCGGCGATGGCCAGCACCGCGGCCAAGGCATGCGCGGCGGGCAGCAGTGCCAGATAAACCAGCGCGATCGCGCCCAGGGCCAACGGCAAGGCGCGGCGCGGCCCCAGCCGTTCGATCAGCGGCGCGCCTGCGATGCCGGCCAGCAGAAAGCCCGCGCCGTAGGCAAAGGCGATGAAGCCGACCTGCCCGGCAGACAAGGCCAGCAACGTGCGGACGTGATCCGCCAGGAAGGCGTATACCCCGTAGAAGGCCGATGAAAACGCCAGGCAGGCCAGCAGCAGCACCGGCACATCGCGATAGGACAAGGGCGCCAGCAAGCGTGACAGGCGCAGCGGCGCGGGGTTTTCCGCGCGACGCTCAGGCAGCTTGCGCAGGCCCAGCAGGGCCACCGCGGCGCACAAGGCCAGGACGCCATAAGTGGCGCGCCAGCCCACGGCATCCGAGATCAGGGCCGACAGCGGCACGCCCGCCACCAACGACACCGACCAGCCGGCAATGACCCGGCCCAGCGTGCGGGCCTCCTGGCCGGGCGGCGCGATGAGCGATGCCGAACCGTAGGCTGCGGGCAGGATGACTCCGGCGGCGCCACCGGCCAGGGCTTGCGCCAGGGTCAGCACGATCCAGTGGGGCGCCGCGGCCGACAGGAGCAGGGCGGCGATCAGCGCCACCATCGCGCCGAGCAAGGCCCGGCGGATGCCGATGCGGTCGATGCGCGCGGCCAGGAAGAACGCGCTGGCGGCGGTGGCGGCGCCATAGGCGGAGATGGCGGTGCTGATCGTCAGCGCGGACGTCGAGAACGAACCCGCCACATCGCTCAAGATGGGGCTGAGCGCCAGCCCGTTGGAGCCCACGACGCTGACGGCGAACATCAAAGCGGGGACGGAAGAGGGCGTGCGGGTGTTGCGGTTGCTACGATTCTGCATGCCGGGAATTTTATTGGAATAAAATAAGGGTTAACGCTGATATTTCCTTATTCCATAAAAGTTCGAATGCCGTAAGGCAGAACCTGATTCCGATGCCAGACCTGGACGACCGCGACCGAAAACTATTAACGCTGCTGGCGGACGACGCCACGCCAAGCTATGCCGAATTGGGCAAGATGCTGAACCTTTCGGCGCCCGCGGTGCACGAACGGGTCAAGCGCCTGAAGCGCGACGGCTTGATCAAGGGAATCGCCGCCAAGCTGGACGGCGCGCGCATCGGCCGGCCCTTGCTGGCCTTCGTGCATGTGGACACCAACAACTGGAGCATCACGCAACAGGTGCTGGGCCTGGCGGAACTGACCGAAGTGGAAGAGATCCACACCATCACCGGCAAGAGCGCCATGCTGCTGAAGGTGCGGGTGCGCGACACCCAGGCGCTGGAGCTGCTGCTGGCGCGCATCCACAAGATCGAGGGCATCACCAATACCACCAGCGATATCGCGCTGACCAGCTACCTGGAACGCGGGCCGCTGCCGGACACGACGCCGGACGCTGCGGCCTGAGGGCGTCAGCCGCGCGCGGCCGCTGCGCGCAAACGCAAGCGCGTGATCTCGGACGGGGCGCCCAGGCGCTTCGGCGGGCCCCAATAGCCAGTGCCGCGGCTGGTGTACACCCACATCTTGCCCAGCCGATGCAGGCCTGCGGTGAACGGCTGCTGGAAGCGCACGAAAAAGCCCCACGGAAAGAACTGTCCGCCATGCGTATGGCCGGACAACTGGAGGTGGTAGCCCAGCGGTTCGGCCGCGGCGGCGCTGCGGGGCTGGTGGGCCAGCAGGATCCTGGCGCAGGCGTCCGCCGGCGCGCCCGCCAGCGCGGCCTTCGGGTTGCTGCGTTGCTGCGGGTCGAATGCGCCGGCGCTGTAGTCCGTGACGCCCGCCACCACCACGGGCAGGCCCGAGGGGTGGATCACGGCGTGTTCGTTCATGAGCACGCGCAGGCCCAGTCGGCGGAATTCCGCCACCCAGGGCGCGGCGCCTGAATAATATTCGTGGTTGCCAGTGACCAGATACACGCCGAATGGTGCGCGCAGCGCGCCCAGCGGGCTGGCCTGCGCAGCCAGATGCTCGACGCTGCCGTCCACCACGTCGCCCGTGACGGCGATCATGTCGGGCAGCAGTCCATTCACGGCGTCGACGATGGCCTGCACGTAATGCTTCTTGATGGTGGGGCCGACATGGATGTCGCTGATCTGCACGATGGTGAAGCCGTCCAGGTCTTGCGGCAGGCCGGGAATGGGCACGTCCACGTCGACGACGCGCGCGCGGCGTCGCGCGTTGTAGAACCCGATCAACGTGCCGGCCGCCGCCAGCCCCGCGACGGTCCACGCGCTGATGCTGCGCAGCCGGACCCAGGGCAGGCCGGCGCCCGCCGCCAGGCTGACGAGCCAGGTCACCAGCAGGATGACATCGCGGATCACGGTCAGCACGAACAGCGACGAGAACAGCCCCATCGCGATCAGGCCGACCCACGCGATGCGGTCGCCCCAAGGGGGATGCACGGAAGATCGCCCCAGCATTCCCAGGGGGATCAGGATGCATGACAGGATCAGGGCAAGGGTGGCGGCGGCGGCGCCCGTATTGCTGAGCAGCGCGTCTGGAATCAGCCGCGCGCCGACGTAGACGTGGGCAAGCGCCCCAAGCGTCAGGAAGCGCAGGAAAAACGAGGATTGGCGTAGGGACACGGCGGGCACGGGGCGCGCCGCTTTGATGGCCGGCGCACGGGTAGCAAGGGAAACGCCATTCTATGCCGGGCGGGCGCAGTGTTTCGTGCCGGTTTGCGTCAAGGGCCGACCGGGCCGTCCCGCCATAGCAGGCTGGCGTCCATCTCTCGGACGCTGTTGATGCCCAGCATCGCCATATTGCGGTCGACCTCGGCGCGCAGCAGGCCGATGGCATGGCTGACGCCCGCTTGTCCGCCCACGGCCGCCGCGTAGTTGAACGGACGTCCGACGAAGACGAAGCGGGCGCCAAGGGCCAGCGCCTTGAGGACGTCGCCGCCGCGGCGCACGCCGCTGTCCATCATGACCGTCATGTCGCCGGCGGCCGCGACCACGCCGGGTAGCGCACGCAGCGGCGAGATCGCGCCGTCCAATTGGCGGCCGCCGTGGTTGGACACGATGACGCCGTCGGCGCCATGTTGGCGCGCCAGCGCCGCGTCCCGCGGATGCAGGATGCCCTTGATGATCAAGGTGCCGGGCCATTGCTTGCGGATGCGCGCCACGTGCTCCCAACTGAGGTGGTCGCGGGCGGTGAAGTCGCGCAGCACCGAGGACGACACGATGGGCGCGCCGCGCGTCGCAAAGGAGTTCTCGAAATGCGGCATGCCATGCGCCATGAACGTGCGCAGGAAGGTGCCGGCCAGCCAGCGCGGATGCGTCAGGCCATCCCACGCCAGGCGCAGGCTGGGTTTGAGCGGGGTGGAGAATCCTGTGCGCACGTTGTTTTCGCGATTGGCCGAGACCGGAATGTCCACGGTCAGCACCAGGGTTTCGTAGCCCGCGCGGCGTGCGCGCTCGACCAGTGCATCGATCTTCGCGGGGTCGCCGGGCAGGTAGGCCTGGAACCAGGTGCCAGGCGCTTCGCGGATGACGTCTTCCAGGGCGATGAGCGAGGTGCCGCTGAGGATGGCGGGAATGTTCTGCTCGCGCGCGGCGCGCGCCAGCACGATGTCGCCGCGGTACGCAGACAAGGCGCTGATGCCCATCGGCGCAATGCCGAAGGGCGACGCGTATTGACGGCCGAACAGTTCAGTCTGCTGCGTGCGGCGGGACACGTCGACCAGCACGCGCGGCGCGAACGCATACTGGGCGAACGCCTGGCGGTTGTCGCGCAGGGATTGATTGTCTTCGGCGGCCCCGGCGACATACCCGAAAATGGGCCGGGGCAGGCGCCGCCGCGCCGCAGCTTCGAAGTCGTCCAGGGACAACATGCGGGCAAGCGCAAGCGGCAAGGGCCGGCGGGTGGCGGCGCCATCGGGCGCGGTGGCGGGCAGGGCGGTGGTTGTCATGGGGGGCCGGTAAAAGCCCCTAATCTAGCAACGCCGCTTCATCGCAGAAAGCGAATAAATAAGGAAAAACCATTTCGCCAAAAGCGAAATAGCGGGTGCGGCGCCCAGGTTGGCGCGTCGCACGCTGGCCGGAATCAGGGCTGCGCCGGCAACGCCAACAGTTCGCCCATGCGCACGGGACCCAGCACCGACGGCGTGTCGGCCCAGCGGATCTTGTTCGGCCCGAACAGCACGATCGCCGTCGAGCCGAGCTTGAAGCGGCCCATTTCGGCGCCTTTCGCCAGATGGATGGGCGCGCGCGCCAGGTCGTCGTAGCGCACGGACTTGACGCGGCGCTTGTACGGGGTGACGAGACCTGCCCACACGGTTTCGATGGACGCCACGATCATCGCGCCAACGAGGATGAGGGCCATCGGGCCGTGCTCGGTGTCGAACAGGCAGACCACGCGTTCATTGCGCGCGAACAGGCGCGGCACGTTGCGGGCGGTCAGCGGGTTGACCGAGAACAGCCGGCCGGGCACGTGCACCATTTCGCGCAGCGTGCCGGCAACCGGCATGTGCACGCGGTGGTAGTCCTTGGGTGACAAGTACACGGTGGCGAATTCGCCGCCCTGGAAGGGTGCGGCGCGCTCGGTGTCGCCGCCCAGCAAATCCACGAGACCGTAGCTGTGGCCCTTGGCCTGGAAGATGCGGCCCTGTTCGATCGCGCCCATCTGGCTGATCGCGCCGTCGGCAGGGCACAGCACCGAACCCGGCTCGTCGTCCAGCGGACGCGCATCGTCTTTCAGCGCGCGGGTGAAGAAGTCGTTGAAGCACTCGTAGGCCAGCGGGTCTTCCTGCACGGCTTCGCGCATGTCCACGCCGTACTTGCGGACGAAGCGCGAGATCATCCAATTCTTGACCGCGGGTTCCCGGCAGTCTGAGGCGTATCCGAAAAAGCGCGACACCAGGTGGTGGGGCGCAAGATACTGGCTGGCGAGGAATACTTGGTCTTTGATCGTCATCTACGAGCGCTGAAAAAACGCGTCCCGCAAACAGCGGGACGTGGTTGAAGGTTGCCCGCACAAGTCCGATTGAAGACCGGTGCGGGCAATTCGCGGGATTGTAACGCGATCAGGCGGCTTTGGCGGCCAATTTGGTTTTGTATAGCCAGTCTTTGTAATCGTCCAGGTCCCCGTCGAAGGGGCTGACGGCGCCGTCGGCCACGATGATGAACTCATCGGTGGTCGCGCGCAGCAGGTGGCGATCGTGCGAGACCAGCATCAGCGTGCCTTCGAACTGCGCCAGCGCGGTGGTCAGCGCTTCGCGCGTTTCCAGGTCCAGGTGGTTGGTGGGCTCGTCCAGCAGCAGCAGGTTGGGCCGCTGCCAGACGATCAGCGCCAGCGCCAGCCGGGCCTTTTCGCCGCCGGAGAACGGGGCGATGGAACTGGTGGCCATGTTGCCATTGAAGTTGAAGCTGCCCAGGAAGTTGCGCAGTTCCTGTTCGCGCACGGTGGGCGCGATCTTCATCATGTGCCACAGCGGCGATTCGTCGTGGCGCAGCATTTCGACCTGGTGCTGGGCGAAGTACCCGATGGACAGGCCCTTGTTGAACTGCGTGTCGCCCGCCAGGGACTCGAGGTCGCCTGCAATGGTCTTGATGAAGGTCGATTTGCCCGCGCCGTTGATACCCAGCAGCCCGATGCGCTGTCCGGCCTGAAGCGAGAAATTGATGCCTGACACGATGATCTTGTCGGAGACGGCTTGCGTGTCTTCGTCTTCGATGCGATAACCCGCGCTGACCTTGTCCATCGTCAAGAGCGGATTCGGCGCACGCAGCGGTTCGCGGAACTCGAAAGAGAATTCGGCGGCCGCGCGCAGCGGCGCCACTTCTTCCATTCGGGCCAGCGCCTTGATGCGGCTCTGCGCCTGGCGGGCCTTGCTGGCCTGGGCCTTGAAGCGGTCGATGAAAGACTGCAGGTGCGAGCGTTGGCGCATCTGCTTTTCCATCATGCCCTGCGCCAGTTCCAGCTGGGCGGCGCGCTGGCGCTCGAACGACGAGTAGTTGCCCGAATAGCGCTTGAGCTTGCGTTCGTCGATATGGACGATGACGTTCACCACGCCGTCCAGGAAATCGCGGTCGTGCGAGATGACGATGAGCGTGCCCGGATAACGCTTGAGCCAGTCTTCCAGCCAGATGATCGCGTCCAGGTCCAAGTGGTTGGTGGGCTCGTCCAGCAGCAACAGGTCGGACGGGCACATCAGCGCTTGCGCCAGGTTCAGGCGCATGCGCCAGCCGCCCGAGAAGCTCGTCAGCGGCAGGTGCATCTGCGCTTGCGTGAAGCCCAGGCCGGTCAACAGCTGTTCGGCGCGCGAGTGCACCGTGTAGGCGTCCGCGTCCGCCAGCGCGGCGTAGATGTCGCCCATGCGCAGGCCGTTCTCGGCGCTTTCCGGTTCGGCCTCCAGAGCCGCCAGTTCGGCTTCCAATTTGCGCAGCGTGACATCGCCGTCGATCGCGTATTCGATGGCGGGGCGGTCCAGCGCGGGGGTTTCCTGCGCTACATAGGCCATGCGCCAGCTGGAGGGGTAGTCCAGGTCGCCCTGGTCGGCGTGCAGCGTGCCGCGCAGCAGGCCGAACAGGCTCGACTTGCCGGCGCCGTTGGCGCCGATCAGGCCGATCTTGTCGCCGGGGTTCAGCAGCAGGTCGACCTTGTCTAGCAAGGGCTTGACGCCGCGCATGAGTGAAACTTGTTGGAAGCGGATCATGAATCGTGTGGCTGGGGGTGGCGCGTCAGGCGCGCGGCAAGGCTCCCGCCACAAGGCGCGGCGCAAAAAAGGGAACCGGGGCGGGATCGCGCGCGAGGCTGGCGAACTGATGGGTGCAGTCGGGCGCGAAAGGCGAAATAGAGGGGCGGCCAATCACAGCCGCCGTCCAGTCGTGGGCAATATTGTACCGGGCCGCGCGCTTCGGCGCTGGCGCTTTGCGATAGGGGGGCTTGCGGCAGGCGATTCAGCCCCGAAACCGCCGTCGAGCGCCGGACTATCTGCCCGCGATGGCGGCGGCCAACGCCAACAGGCGTTCGGCTTCCTGCGCGTGCAGGTTTTCCACCAGCGCGCCGTCGACCACGGCCACGCCCAGGCCCGCGGCCTGGGCGGCGCGCCAGGCGTCCAGGCGCTTGCGGGCGGTGACCCGTTCCGCCTCCGTAGGCGCGAACGCGTCGTTCGCCGCGGCGATCTGTTTGGGGTGGATCAGCGTCTTGCCGTCAAAGCCCTGGTCGCGCCCTTGGCGGCAGGCAGCGGCAAGGCCCGCGTCGTCCTGCAGGTCCAGGTGCACGCCATCCAGCACCACCAATCCGTGCGCCCGGGCAGCCATCACGGCGAGCGAGCGCGCCAGCAGCGTTTCTTCGCGGGCGGGCGTATGGCGGGCGTGCAGGTCCTTGACCAGATCGGAGGTGCCCACCACGATGGCGGCCAGCCGCGGGTGGCCGCCCGCGATGGCATCCAGGCGCAAGAAGCCCAGCGGGGTTTCCGCCATGGCCCACAACGGCAGATCGGGTGGCGCACCCGCGGCGTCCAGAGCTTGCGCCAGCGCATCCAGCTGGGCGGCGGATTGCACCTTGGGCAGCAGCACCGCGTGGGCGCCGGCTTGCGCGATGGCGGCAACGTCGTCCTGGCCCCATGGCGTGTCCAGCGCATTGACGCGCACGACGCATTCGCGCTGCCCATAGCCGCCTTCGCGCAACGCGCGGGCGACTTGTTCGCGGGCCTCTGCCTTGGCGTCGGGCGCGACGGCGTCTTCCAGATCCAGGATCAGGACATCGGCGTCCAGGCTGCGCGCTTTGTCCAGCGCGCGCGCATTGGCGCCGGGCATGTAAAGGACGGAACGGCGGGGGCGGATGGGTGGCGTCATAGGCGGGTGTGTCAGGGCTTGAGGTTGCCGACGATCTGTACGGGCGTGGTGCAGACATAGCCTACGCCATACACGGTGCGGATGCCCATGTCGCCGCCGGCTTGCGCGCGCAGCTTGCGGCGCAGGCGGTGCATGTGCGCATCCAGGCGATGCGTGTCGTAGGCGTCGGTGCTGGCGCCCAGCGCTTCGACCAGGCGGCCGCGCGACAGGGGCAGCGGCGCGGCCTGGATCAGCGCGCCGATCAAGCGGCTTTCGGTGTCGGTGATGTCGACGCAGACCTGGTTGGGCGACATCAGCGTGCGGCGCGAGGGATCGAAGCGCCAGGCATCGGACTGCGCGGCATTGACGTCGGCGGGGGGCACGACGCGCAGCCGGCGCGACAGCGACACCAGGGTGGCGCCCAGTTCGGCCAGATTGACGGGCTTGGTCAGATAATGGTCGGCGCCCAGGCTCAGGCCCGAGATCTTGTCTTCGCTGAGCAGGCGGCCGGTCAGCATGATGATGCCCATTGACGGATACGTCGTGCGCAGATGCGACACCCGGGTCAAGGCGTCGCCGTCGGGGAGCATCGCGTCCAGCACCAGGATGCCGGGCGTGACCGTGAGCAACAGCTGATCCAGCTCGGCCAACGAACCTGCGGTGAGGATGGCTTTGTCCAGGCCCAGGTCCTGGATGTACTCGGCGATGGTGTCGCGCCAATCTCCATGGTCGTCGACGATGATGATCGTCACGGCGTGGTAGATCCCCGCGCTTGCACGCGAGGCGCTCCAACGGCAAGCACGCTTTTCGCTGTTGTCATGCTACGGCTTCTTGTTTGGGGGGAGTCCGCTGCGGGCGGGCGCAGGGGCCAGGGGCGCGATACGTTTTGTATCGCTGGCGCTTGCGGAGAATATCATCATCCCCGTTTGTGGCGGTGCGGCACCTGTGCGGGATGTCATCCGCCCGCGAAAGAAACTTTTACTGGTCAAAATATGCGCAGCCCCGTGCGCTGTCGTTTGAACGGCCGGGCCTCGTGCATCCGGGCGGGGCTTAAACACCGAAATTGTGGATAAGACCCGCCCGGCTGGCGCCATCCTATTTATGTAGGCAGGTATTCCACAGGGACCCCGTGCGGCACCTTGCGCATGCGGTCGCGCTCAATGCGCACGGCAGAGAAGCGCGTCTTGCGGGCGGCGGCGTTTTGCAGCAGCACCGACAGCACCGCCCCTTTGTCCTGGATCCATTGCGTTTTGCCGCGCAGCAGCTTCATGGCGTTCTCGACGGTGCCCAAGCGGTAAGACATGGCATTGATCTGCACCGAGGTCTTGCCGTTGAACGAGGCGGGTTCTTGCTCGGTGATGGCGGCGGCGTCGAGGTTGCTGCTTTCGTGGTCGACGCGATAGATGAATTTCAGGCCGCTGTGCGGGTCCTGCACCACCACCAGCTTGTCCGAACCCGAAACGTCGGAAAGCATGCCGATGACCGGCGATTCGACCAACTGGTTGCCCCGCTGTTCTTCCGTGTAGAGGAATATGGTGTGGCGCGCCTGGGAGCCTGCGGCCGGGAGGAGGGAAGAAGAGTCCATACCTGACTTGAAAAGGGCGGCGAAGGCGAACAGCGCCGTCGGACCGCCGGTCCTGCGATAACGGCCCCGGTTCTACGGAACGCGGTGGCCGGCTGCGAAAAGAGCGTAGCGCGCGGCGCTATTGCGGCCGGTGCATGCGCGCCTGCAGGCGCGCTTTGACCGCCGGCCAATCCTCGTCGAGGATGGCGTAATAGACCATGTCGCGGGTGCGTCCCGATTGCGCGATCAGGTGCTTGCGGAACACACCCTCTTCGACGCCGCCGATCCGGAGAATGGCTTGGCGCGACTGCGTATTGCCCAGCTCCGTCTTGAAGACAATGCGTATGATACCAATTGTTTCAAAAGCGTGCTGCAACAGCAGGAATTTTGCTTCGGTATTGGCGCCAGAACGCTGGGCGGCCGGCGTGAGCCAGGTCGCCCCGATTTCCAGCCGTTTGTGCGCCAACGCGATGTCCATATAGCGCGTCGCCCCGATGATCTGCCCCGAGCTTTGCTGCACGATGACAAAGGGTAGACAGGTGCCGTCGCGCTGCGCCGCCAGCGCGCGCTCGACGTAACGGCGCATGTCGTCGGCGGTCTCCAGGGGTTCCGGCTGCAAGCGCCAGAGTTCGGGATGCAGGCCGACGCCGGCCAGCGCGTCGGCGTGCTCGGCCGCAAGCGGTTCCAGGCGGACGACCTCGCCTTCAAGCGTGACGGGTTGCAGCAAGGGGAGGGGCATGTCGAAGTCCGGGGGCGGCCGTGTCCAGCGTTGGATTCTACGCTTGCACGGCTTGCCGAACCCGGGCGCGTGGCGCAGAATCCGGCGCATGAAAACAGACGTCGTGGTTCTTGGGGCGGGCATCGTCGGGGTGAGCACGGCGCTGCATCTGGCGGCGCGCGGCCGCTCCGTGGTGCTCTTGGACCGGCGCGGCCCGGGCGAGGAAACCAGTTACGGCAATGCCGGCCTGATCGAACGCGCCAGCGTCATACCCTATGCCTTCCCGCGCGATTGGCGCAGCGTCTGGCGCTATGCGCGGAACAACACGCCGGACGTCAGCTATCACCCGCGCTTTCTGCCCCGCGTGGCGCCTTGGCTGCTGCGCTACTGGTGGCATTCGTCGCCGACGCGGCTGGCCCGCGCGGCCGACGCCATGCTGCCGCTGATCGAGCGCAGCGTGGCCGAGCACGATGCGTTGAAGGACGACGCGCAGATCTCGCACCTGTTCCGCCGCACGGGGTGGATCGGCGGCGTGCGCACCGAAGCCTGATTGACGCGTGCCCTCGCCGCGGCCGCGGCGCTGGCGCCCTATGGTTTGAACTACCGCGTATTGGACCGGCAGGCGCTGTCGGCGCTGGAGCCCGCGCTGTCTACAAGGATGGTGGGCGCGATCCATTGGCTGGACCCCGTCAATGTGTCGGATCCGGGCGCCGTGACGCGGGGCTACGCCGCCTTGTTCCAGCAGCGCGGCGGGCAGCTTGCCAGGGGCGACGCGCGCAGCCTGAAGCCGGCGCCAGGCAAAGGCTGGCAGGTGCAGGGCGAAGACGGGGTGATCGAAGCGCGCGACGTGGTCGTGGCGCTGGGGCCGTGGTCGCCCGATGTGCTGCGGCCACTGGGCTATCGCATTCCGATGGCGGTCAAGCGGGGATATCACCAGCACTTCGCGCTGGAAGACGGGGCGACCTTATCCCACCCGGTCGCCGATATCGACTGCGGATTCGTCGTGACGCCGATGACGCTGGGCGTGCGGCTGACGACAGGCGCGGAGTTCGCGGCGCGGGATGCGCCGCCGTCGCCCATCCAGATCCAGCGGACGCGGGCCCTGGCCGCGCAGTTGCTGCCCTTGGGCGCCGCGGTCGAACGCGAACCGTGGATGGGTTGCCGCCCCTGCATGCCGGACATGCGTCCGGTGATCGGCCCCGCACCCGGGCACCCCGGGCTATGGATGGCATTCGGCCACGCGCATCACGGCTTCACGCTGGGTCCGGTGACCGGCAAGCTGCTGGCCAGCCTGATCACGGGGCAGGCGCCGGATATGGATCCGGCCCCTTACGGCTTGCGCCGCTGACGCGCAGGATCAGGCCGCGGCCTTTTCGCGGCGCTGACGGACAGCCAGCGCCAGGGCGTCCAGCACCGGTTCGGTCTGGGACCAGCCCAGGCAGGCGTCGGTGATCGACACACCGCGGCGCAAGGGCTGGCCGGGCTTCAGGTCCTGGCGGCCCTCTTCCAGGTGGCTTTCGATCATGACGCCGGTGATGCGGGCATCGCCCTGGGAAAGCTGGGCGGCGATGTCGTTGGCAACATCGATCTGGCGCAGGTGCGACTTGTTCGAGTTGGCGTGCGAGCAGTCGATCATGACTTGTTCACGCTGGCCGGCGGCGCGCAGGGCGGCGCAACAGGCGTCCACGCTGGCGGCGTCGTAATTGGGGCCTTGCTTGCCGCCGCGCAGGATCACGTGGGTGTCCTGGTTGCCGCGGGTTTCGAAGATGGCTGCCATGCCCATCTTGGTCATGCCCATGAAGGCATGCTTGGCGCTGGCGGCCACCATGGCGTCCGCGGCAATCTGCACGCCGCCGTCGGTGCCGTTCTTGAAGCCCAGCGGGCAGCTCAGACCCGAGCTCAGTTGGCGGTGGCTGGGACTTTCAGTGGTGCGTGCGCCGATGGCGCCCCAGGCGATCAGGTCGGCAATGTATTGCGGGCTGAGCAGGTCGAGGAATTCGGTCGCGATCGGCAGGCCCAGGCCGCTGATGTCCAGCAGCAGTTCGCGGGCACGGCGCAGGCCTTCATTGATGCGGAAGCTGCCATCCAGGCGCGGGTCATTGATATAGCCCTTCCAGCCGACGGTGGTGCGAGGCTTTTCGAAATAGACGCGCATGACGATCAGCAGGTCTTTCTTGTGCTGGTCCACGGCGGCGCGCAGCTGGCGGGCGTATTCCATTGCCTGGCCATGGTCGTGGATGGAGCAGGGGCCGACCACGATCAGGAGGCGGTCGTCGCGGCCATGCAGCACGTCGGCGATCTGGGCGCGGCTGTCTTCGACCAAGGTCTGGATGGCGGGGGAAACGGGCAGTTCGTCCTGGAGCAGCGCGGGCGAAATCAGCGGACGCACGGCGCTGATGCGCGTGTCGTCGGTGCGCGTGTTGTCCTGGGTCGAGTCGGCCGTGCCGACCTCGCGGTCGTGCTGGGGGTCGTCAATGCGGGTCAAGGGATGCTCCGTGCCGTAGATGCGTAAAGACAGCCATTATCGCACCGGCGGCGCCGCGGTGCGCCGGGCGGTGGGAGCCGTCTGACCGAGTCCGGGCGTTGCGCCCCGACGAATGGAGGCGGGTCCATCGGGGGAAGATGCCCCAAAACCTAAGCCTATCGGCATAGAAATGGCACTAAACCGTTCTTGATGACGACAGATCAGCTGCAGATGCCGTAGGATGGAGTCCAGCGATTTCAAGCGGCCGCCTGCGAAGGCCCGCCCTATAAGCTAGGACGGAACGTAATGCCTAAAACCGACGCCGGAGCGGCTCGACGGATTCTTCTGGTTGAAGACCACCCGGTCGAGCGCGCTTACCTGCAGAATATGCTGCTGGCGTTGGGGTATCGCCGGGTCGCCGGCGTGGGAAGCAGCACGGAGGCCGTTGGCGCGCTGGGCCGCCAGTTCTACGACCTGGTGATCAGCGACATCGTGATGGGCGATGGCGACGGCACGCATCTGCCCAATGAACTGCGGCGTCTCGCCGATGTCGGGCGGCTGAAAGCCATGCCGCCCATCATCTGGATCAGCAGCCTGAGCGACGAGCTGCTGCAGTCGCATGTGCGGCTGGCGCTGCAAGCCGGCTGCCCGTCGGCACAGGCCCTGTCCAAACCCGTATCGCGCACCTCCATGCATCAGGCGGTCAAGACGGCGCTGCTGTCCACCGAAGACGTGACCTCGCCGCGCCAGCAATCGGTCCGGCGCGACGTGATCGAGGCCGAACTCGGACGCGCCCTGATCACCGGCATGGGCATGAGCGTGGTGCTGCAACCGCAGATGAGCCTGTTGACGGGCCAGGTGCTGGCGGCCGAAGCGCTGTCGCGTTGGGACCACCCTGAACTGGGTCCCATTTCCGCGGCCGACTTCGTGCCGGCCGCGCATCGCCTGGGCATGGACCGGATGCTGTTCCTGCGCGTGGTCGACCGGGTCATCGAGGTCTTGCAGCGCATGCATGCCGAGGACATCGCCGTGCCGATCGCCATCAATGCGTCGTCGTCCACGCTGTGCTCGCGGGACTTGCCCACGCTGCTGGAAAAGCGCGTGGCGCAGGCGGGGTTGCCGGCCCGGCTGGTGAAGATCGAGCTGACCGAGGACGAACCCGTCAACGATTGGCTGGCGCTGTCCTCGGTGCTGAACCTGTTGCGGGTCCGGGGCTTTGAACTGGCGATGGACGATTTCGGCGCCGGCATCGCGTCGATGCGGCTGTTTTCCGCCATGCCGTTCACCGAATTGAAGATCGACCGCGACTTCATCGTGCATATGCACCGCGAAGCGGCGTCGCGGGCGGTGGTGGCCGCGGCCATCGAAATGGGCCGCGTGCTGGGGCGGCGCGTGGTGGCCGAAGGCGTGGAGCAAGACCGCGACGTGCAGTTGCTGCGCGAGCTGGGCTGCGACGTGGCGCAGGGCTACGGGCTGTCCGTGCCGCTGGATGCCGACGCGTTCATCGATTTCTGCCGCCGGCATTGACGGCGTTCGTCCTGGGCCTGCCGCTGGTTCGCCGGGATTGCCGGGGGCTTTGACGGGGATCAAGGCAGGCGGGTTGCGCGGCGAATAGGGGGCATATGTGCCACTACCATGGAGGCTGTTCGAGGCAACCCGTGGAGAGGTGAATCGATGCGACACACACTTGGCGCCGTCTTGCTGTTGTGCCTGTTGGCCTGGGGCGGGACGGTCTGGACGCATCCGCCGGCCGCATTCAACATCTGGATCCTGCGCGACCAACTCATCCTGTTGACGGGCCTGGGCGCCTATGCCCTGATGGCGCTCATCATGCTATTGGCGGTCCGCCCGCGATGGATCGAATCCCGGTTGGGCGGCCTGGACAAGATGTATCGCCTGCACAAGTGGAGCGGCATCCTGGCGACGGCCCTTGCCGCGACGCATTACCTGGTCAAGATTGGCAAACCGCTGCTGCTTGCGCTGTTTGACCCTGTGCCCAAGACGCCGCGCGTGGCAGCCTGGCTGGACATGTTCCGCGGGTCCGCCAAGGACATCGGGGAATGGGCGGTCTGGATCCTGGTGGCGTTGGTGGTGCTGACGCTTTGGCGGCGGTTTCCGTATCACCTGTGGCGTCAGGTGCATCGCATCGCGGCCGTCGTGTTCCTGGTGGTCGCGTTCCACGGCGTGGTGCTGACGCCTGCCGCCTGGTGGTGGCAACCCGCAGGATGGCTGGTGGCGGTGGCGACCGCCGTGGGCAGTGCATGCGCCGTGCTGGCGTTGACCGGCAGCATCGGCCGAGCGCGCCGGCACAAGGGGCTGGTGCTCGCCGTCGACCCGCTGTCCGACGACATCCTGTCGCTGACCTGTAGGATCGAGGGCGACTGGCACCACCGCGCCGGCCAGTTCGCCTTCCTGACGGCCGACCGCCGCGAAGGCGCGCATCCCTTTACGGTGTCGGGTGCGGATGACGGCACGGGGCGCGTGCGGTTTTCCATCAAGGCGCTGGGCGATTACACCCGGCGGCTCCAGACCAGTCTGAAGGCGGGGCAGGCGGTGACGGTGGAAGGGCCCTATGGCTGCTTCGATCTGCCGTGCGATGACGGCCGCCCGCAGATCTGGGTCGCCGCGGGCATCGGCGTGACGCCCTTCATCTCCTGGCTGGAGTCGTTGCAGTCCGACCCGGACCGCGCGCCGAAGGCGACCCTGTACTACTGCGCGCGCAATGAGGCCGACGCACCGTTTGCCCGGCAGCTGGAGACGCTATGCGCCCAGGTTCCCAGGGTGACGCTGCATGTGTGGTACAGCGAAGCGCAACGGCCGTTGACGGCAGCCGACCTATTGGCCGGCCGTGTTGCCGGGACCCCTTGGCCCAGTGTCTGGTTTTGTGGACCGACGGGATTCGCCGATGCGCTGAAAGACGGGCTGCACCGGCGGGGTATGCCGGTGCGCCAATTGTTCCACCAGGAGGCGTTCCAGATGCGCTAGGGCCGGTGGGTCAGATCCCGGACACGTCGACATCACCAGGGTAATCGACCGAGAACTTCAGCACCGTCTCGCGCGATTTGCCGGGTTCCAGTTCCCATTCCCAGGCAAGCTTGCCGTCTTCTTCGCGCTTGACGTCGCGGTCGGCGGGCGACAGCAGCTTCACCACGATCTTCTCGTTGCGCGAGACCGGCAGGCGGTCCTTGAATACGATCTGTTCCTTGGTGGCCTTATTGTTCTTCACCGTGATCTTGTATTCATAGGTCACACGCTTGCCGCTACCCGAAAACCCCGTGCTTTCGGTATACCGGTTCACCAGCTGGCGCTTGATGGATATGCCATCGTCCGCGCCCATGGCCAGTTCGACCTTTTCGCCGGGCATGACCGCCTTGATGCGGCTTGAGGCCACGAAAGCGTCATCCAGGAACGTGTTCAACGGGCCGGCCAGGAACGGGAAGTCCGTGCTGTTGCTGGCTTGCGCGGTCAGGAAGACCGCTTCCCGCAGCGCGGGCGTGGACTGGTACTGCAGCGTGGCCGGCAGCTTGGCGGTGGCGATGGCCACGCGTTGCGACGAGTTGTCCGACGGCAGGGTGGCCGGGCTCTTGATCTGGAACGAGGCGCTGGTAGCGTCGTTCTGCATTTGGGCGGTGGACACCTCGACGGCTTCGGGCGCGGGTTCGGGCATGGCGGCGTTGGCATAGGCTTCGTCAGCCTGTGCCGGGCGCGAGCGCTTCATCGACATCTCGCCGGCGATAGGGGCGGGCGCGGCGACCGGCCGGGGCGGCCGAGGCGGCGGGGGCGGAGGCGCCACATCGATGATCCACGGTTGCAGGGGCGGCGCGCCGCCGCCCAGCGACGGGCGTGCGGTAGACAACGTCAGCTTGACGTTCTTCCAGTCTTCGCCCGTGTTCTGGCTGATGACACCAAAGTAGCCCAGGTCCACGCTGCGGTCAGCGGGACGCAAGCGGGCGTCGTAGGCGGGCGTCCAGCGGGCGCCGCCCACGGCATACGACACCGCCAGGTCCACCTTGCCCGCGCGCGCCAGGTTCACACGCAGCGTGACCGTCTTGCTGCGGCGGCTCAACTGCCCCTGCACGACGTTCAATTGTTGTTGGAGCGCGTCGATTTCGCGTTCCAGCACGGTCTTGCGTTCGGCGACCTGGCGCAGGCTGGCCAGCGTCTTGCCCAGGCTGTCGGCGCTGAGCGTCTGGATCGCCTTCAATTCGTCCAAGGTCAAGCGGGCGCCTTCCTTGGCGGGTTCGGTCGCGCCCCGCTGCATCATCAGGACGAGCTCACGCTGATTGTCCAGCACGGTGGCCTCGTCGTCCAGTTCTGCTTGCTGGGCTTCCAGCTTGCGCAATTGTTCCTGCAGTGCGCGGACCCGCTCGTTGTTGGTGTCGGCCTGAAAGGCGTCGCGCACCTTGACGTCCAGCAGCGAAGCTTGGCCGGTGCTCTTGGCCGACACTTGCAGCGAATTCTCCTGCAATGAGGCAGGCAGGTTTTCCAGCACGAGTTCGTGTTCGCCGGCGGCGAGTTCGCTGCTGGCCGACCGGGTCACCACGGCACGGTCCTGATAGACCGTCACCGCGCCAATGGAGGATGCCAGCCCGGCGGCTGCGCCCAAGCCGGGAATCGTTGCGATGGCCAAGGCCAGAAGGGTACGTCGCACTAAGTCACCTGTAGGAAGGTTGAAGTCGGCAAGGCTGCGGCCCGGTTCAGGGACGGATCACCGATAGCGCGACAATTTACTCCGCGTATTCAGCCGCGGCCTTACAGAAGATGACAAAAGCGACAGGGCGATACTGCCCCATTTTTCCTCCGGTTTTCAAGACCGTTCGGGGTGGGCCAGACGGCGCAGCATGTCCACGGCGTTGCCGGCCGCGATGGAACGGTCGTGGCGCCGGTAGGCCATGTCCAGCAAGGCGTGCGGGGCGTCGCCGGCGATGGGCCGGTACTCGATGCCTTCCGCGCCCATGTGGCGCATGGCCGCGGGCACGACCGAGATCCCGACGCCGGCGGCGACCAGGCTGACGATGGACGCCATCTGCGGCGCTTCCTGGATCACGCGCGGGGCAAAGCCCGCCCGCTGGCAGGCGGATTGAATGGCGTCGTACAGCCCTGCGCCGATCGGGCGTGGATAGAGCACGAAATCCTGGTCGGCCAGCGCGGCGATGGGCACGCTGGCGAGGCGGCTCAAGGGATGGTCGGGCGGCAGGGCGACCAGCATCGGTTCGTCCAGCACCCGCTCGGATTCGAATTCGGCGTCCAGCAGGTAGGGCGGGCGCACGAATGCGACGTCCACCTCGCCCAGCCGCAGGCCGCGCAGCAGCGACACGGTGTTGCCTTCGGTCAGCGTGACGCGCACATCGGGATAGCGGTCGCGGAAGGCGCGGATGGCGCGCGGCAGGTAGGGGTGAAACACGGCCGATGCGGTGAATCCCACGGTGAGGGCGCCGCGTTCGCCCCGGCCAAGGCGGCGGGCGGTGTCGATGGCGCGGTCGGCGCTGGCCAGGATGGCGCGAGCGTCTTCCAGGAACTGAACCCCGGCCTCGGTCATTTCGACCCCTCGCGGCAGCCGCAGGAACAGCGGCGTGCCGATTTCGCGTTCCAGCTGCTGGATCTGCTGGCTGAGAGGCGGCTGTCCGATGCCCAGCCGGGCTGCCGCCCGGGTGAAGTGCAGCTCTTCGGCGACGGCGGTGAAATAGCGCAGGTGGCGGAGTTCCATCGTTTTAAAGTATGGGCTCTGTGAGTTTCATATATTGGACATATGCAGGGGAAAAGTCTACTTTTATGGGGCGGGCTGCACGCCCGATGCCATTCGAGAATCCTGATGTCTACCCCCTCCGCCAGTCCTTCCTCCCCGGCCCCCGCCGATTATCTTGCGCGGGGTACGCCCGGGTTGCGTCGCGCGCAATGGGCGTTGTTCGCCGCCGGCTTTTCCACCTTTTCCCTGTTGTATTGCGTGCAGCCGCTGATGCCGCTGTTCACGCACGCGTTCGGCGTGTCGCCCGCGCAAAGCAGCCTGGTTCTGTCCCTGTGCACCGGGTTGCTGGCCGTGGCGATTTTCTTCGTCGGACTGTTCTCGCAATCGCTGCCGCGCAAGCGGGTGATGGCGCTGTCCTTGGTCGCGTCGGCCGTGCTGGGCACCGTGGCGGCGGTGGCGCCGGACTGGCACAGCCTGTTGGCGCTGCGGGCCTTGCAGGGCGTGGCGATGGGCGGCGTGCCGGCCGTGGCGATGGCCTATCTGGCCGAAGAGGTCGAACCGGATACGCTGGGCTTCGTCATGGGCCTGTACATCAGCGGCAGCGCCTTCGGTGGCCTGTCAGGCCGCGTCATCACCGGCCTGGTGTCTGACCACTTCGGCTGGCGGGCGGCGATGGGCACGCTGGGCTTGCTGGGCATTGTGGCCGCCGTGTTGTTCGTTTGGCTGCTGCCGCCTTCGCGCCGATTCGCGCCGCAACGCGGCCGGGGCTGGGCCGGTGTGGCGGGCGATGTGCGCGCCGGCGTCAGCGCCCATCTGAAGAACGGCCCGCTGTGCGCGCTGTTCGCGATGGGCGGCTTGTTGATGGGCGCTTTCGTCACGCTCTACAACTATGTGGGCTTCCGTCTGCTGCTGCCGCCGTTTTCGTTGAGCCAGACTTTCATCGGCTTCATCTTCGTCGTGTATTTGGTGGGGATCTTCGCGTCGACGTTCTTCGGCCGGCTTGCTGACCGCCATGGCCGGGGAGTGATGCTGTCCGCCGCTACGGGCCTGGCGCTGGCCGGCTTGCTGCTGACGCTGTCGGAGTCGTTGCCCGTGCTGATCGCCGGCATCGTCCTCTTCACGTTCGGCTTTTTCGCCGCGCATGCGGTGGCCAGCGGGTGGGTGGGGCAGATGGCGCGCGGCTACAAGGCACTGGCGGCGTCGCTCTACCTGCTGGTGTACTACGTGGGATCCAGCGTGCTGGGTGCCTGGGGCGGCCATTTCTGGGCCTCCAGCCAATGGCCGGGCGTCGCGGCGATGGCCGGCGGGCTGCTCACGCTGGCGCTTGCGATCAGCACGGGACTGGCGTGGCGCACCGGCGGTAGCGCCAAGCGCGCCACGGCCATTGTGGGCGAGTCTTCCTGAGGGCGTCAGGGCAGTTGGGCGGCCTGCGGTTCGGGGGGCGCCGCGGCGACCGCCCTGGCCGCCAGCGTGGCGTCGATGCCCTGGCTGAGCGCCGACAGCAGCAGGTGCGGCGTCAGATCCAGCTGCGCCAGCAGCACGCTGCATCGCGACATCTTGATCAGGTTCTCAGGGGAAAGGGCGGCCAGCCATTGACAGGCGTGCGGCGATATCTGCAGCCCGGCCATCGCTGGCGCGTTGCCGGTGCGGGCCAGACGCTGCAATAGCAGCAAATACATCAGGTTGGTTTCGTGGATATCGCGCAGAAGTTCGGTGGATTTCGGCATCGGGCATCCCTGACTTCGATGGTTCCGCCGGTCGGCCGCGGCCGGAGCGGAAGGGCGCGTGGCGTCCTCGTGGGAACGCCTATTCCAAGCCCGGGGCGGGCTTGCGAGCCGGAAGAGTTTGTCGATCATATTTAAGCGATCCGGGCGCGTCAGTTATGGATTTCCCTGTGCGCGGGGCGGGCAGGCCGTCATTTCTTAAAAACGACGCATTCTCATTTATAATTGCCCGCATGCCAAGTGGCGCGCTGCGGGGAGTGTCCTGCGCGCAGCTATCCGGTGACCGGTTCAACCCGAGGCCTGCGATGACTTCCTCTACCCTAGACCGACAGACGCTGCAGCGTGAACATGCGGCGCTGCTTGCCGCTTATGGCCAGGCGCAATCGCATTGCAGCCAATTGCTCAGCGCGCAGGCGGCGCGGATCCTGTATCTGGAAGCGCAAGCCATGCGCCTGCGCGCCGCGGTCATCCAGCGTGAGACCGCATTGGCCTGGGCGCGGGAAGACCATCGCGCATTGGAAGGGGCGATACCGGGCCTGCCCAAGCGGGTGGCGCTGGCGCGGCGGGTCACGCAGTTGATGGAGCGCATCCAGTGCCTCATGCGCGAGCGGCTGGCCTGGCAGGACCGCGCCAGCCAGGCACGGGCGCGTCCCGTCGAACCGCTGGCCGACGCCGTGGCGCCTCCGCCTGCCGTGACGGCCGTCGCCCTGCGTGAAAAATCCGTGCTCTGCGTGGGCGAAGACGCCATGGCGTTGATGCTCACGCGCAAAGTCGTGGAGCTTGCCGGCGGCCGTTACCTGGGCCACAGCGGCGAGGGCGACGCGGACGGCGCGACGCTCGAGGCCAGTCTGGTTGCTGCGGATCTGGTCATCTGCCAGACGGGGTGCGTCAGCCATGGCGCCTACTGGCGCGTCAAAGACCACTGCACCCGCACGGGCAAGCAATGCGTGCTGGTCGACAAGCCCGAAGCGCTGAACGCCTTGCGCCTGGTCGCAGACACCCCGTTGGAGCAGGAACGGTAGCGTCGCGTTACCGAGCGTTTCCGCAAGGCGCCCCCGCCCCGCAATACAGTAGGCGTTGGCGAAAGGGGGCAGACATGTTGAAAAAACAAGATCGCGTAGCCCTCCCTTGGACGGATACGCTTGCCCGTCTGGAAGACGAACGCATCATGTTGCAGCGGATTGCCGCAGGCATGCCGCTGCCGCACGTGCTGGAGCACGTGCTGTACGCTATCGAGGCGCAATCCAGCGTCGAATTACGCGCGGCGATCGCCCTGATCGACGATACCGGGACATTCCTGTTGCATGCCGCGGCACCCAGCTTGCCCGCGGCGTTCAACCTGGCAGTGCAGCGCACGCCGATCGGGCCGCACATGGCGTCCTGGGGCTCGGCGGCGTTTGCAGGCAGTGCCGTGTATGTGGAGGACATCGCCTCGCATCCCGATTGGGAACGCTGGCGCGACTTGGCGCTGGCGCACGGATTGCGGGCGTGCTGGTCCACGCCGATCAAGGCGCCGGACGGACGCCTCTTGGGAGTGTTCTCGAACTACTACGGCGCCGTGCGTTCGCCATCGGCCGACGATATCGACGCCATTGCGCTGGTGACGCGCAGCGCGGCGTTGGCGATTGAACGCCACCTGACCGACACCGCGTTGCGTGCCAGCGGCGAGCGCTGGCGTGCCATGTTCGACGGCATGCAGGAAGCCTTCTTCCTGAGCGAGGCGCTGCGCGACGACAGCGGCCGCATCGTGGATTTCCGCTTTCTGGAGGTCAACCCGGCATTCGAGCGCCAAAGCGGCATGCGGGAAGGCGATACGCTGGGCCATACGCTGCGCGAGATGATCCCGGGGGTGCCCGGGCAGATCATGGACGCGTTCGCCCAAGTGGTGGAAACCGGTGAGCCAACGCAGTTCGAGTTCGCCGTGCCGGCCCCCAAGGAGGCCTGGTACGAGGCCCGCGCACGCAAGGATGGCGACGACCGGATGATGGCGTTGTTCCTGGACGTGACCGCGCGCAAGGCCGCCGAGACGGAACTGTGGGAGGGGCAGCACCGGAAGAATTTCCTGCTGTCGCTGGGTGACCGCATGCGTGAACTGCACCACCAGTCGGAAATCGAACGCGCCGCCTGCGAAGGCCTAGGGCAACATCTGTCGCTGGGCCTGGTGGCCGTGGTGGACTGGCCCGGCGACGATGCGGAGTCGGTGTCGCCGTCCACGTGCTGGCGGTCCGAGGGGGACCGGGCAACCCAGCCGCCGCTCGGGCCCGGGCAGTTTGGCGACGAGTTCAAGGCTGCGCTGCGCAAGGGCCGCACGGCCTATGTCGAACCGCTGTTGGCGGATTCGGGGGGCGAGGTCCGCCCCTCCGCGATCGTGGTGCCGATGCGCCGCTGGGGGCGGCAGGGGGCCGCGCTATTGGTGCGCCCGCAATCCACCAGCCGCCTCAAGGCCGGCGATCTCACTTTCATTGAAGAGGTGACGGAACGCATGTGCGATGCCGTCGAGCGCTCGCAATACGCCCGGACGCTGGAGCAACGAGTCGAGCACGCCATTGCCGAACGCGACCGCATTTGGCGCCTGTCGCCGGAGTTGCTTGCCGTGGTCGACGCGCAAGAGCGCTTCGTGAGCGTGAACCCGGCGGTGCGGCCCATCCTGGGATGGAGTCCGGAGCAGTTCCTTTCCATGGGGCTGGCCGAACTGGTGCATCCGGACGACCAGGCGGCCACGCGCGCCGCCATCGCGCAAGCTTCCCACGCGGACCCCGCGCAAGCGGTGCGGCATATGGAAAACCGGTTGCTGGCGCGCGGCGGCACCTATCGCTGGATCACCTGGAGCATGTCGTGGTCGCAGGATAGCCTTTACATGACGGGCCGGGACGATACCGACCTGAAGGCGCAGGCCGAGATGCTTCGGGATACCGAGCAGGCGTTGCGGCAGTCGCAGAAGATGGAAGCGGTGGGGCGGCTGACAGGGGGGATCGCGCACGACTTCAACAACATGCTCCAGGGGATCACGGGCGCCTTGTACCTGATCAAACGCAAGCTGGACGCCGACACGCCCGAGCAGGCAGAGCGCTTCATCAACGTGGCGATGGATTCCGCCAACCGGGCCGCGCACCTGACGCAACGCTTGCTGACTTTTTCCCGGCGCCAGCCCATTGACCCGAAGCCATTCAGCGTAGGGTCGACCTTGCAGTCGATGGCCGACCTGTTCCATCGATACACGGGCGAGCGCGTGCGCCTGGTCTTCGACCTGGACCCGGGACTCTGGACTGTACGATGCGACAAGAATCAGTTCGAGAACGCGTTGCTGAATCTGGTGATCAACGCCTGCGATGCCATGCCCAATGGCGGCGCCTTGACCATAGCCGGCCTGAATCAGTCCATGGATGCGATGCGGTTGCGCCAGTTTCCCGGCGTGAAGTCCGGGGATTTCGTGGAAGTGTCGGTGTCGGACGTCGGCTGTGGCATGCCGCCAGACGTGTTGGCCCATGCTTTTGATCCGTTCTTCACGACCAAGCCGTTGGGCGAAGGGACGGGCTTGGGACTATCGATGATCTATGGTTTTGCCAAGCAAGCCGGCGGCATGGCCACGCTGGAAAGCGCGGTCGCCAAGGGCACGACGGTCAGGCTCTTCCTTCCCCGGTACGACGGCGCGCCAGATGCGGCAGCGCGTCCGGAGCCCTCGGCCCAACAGGCGCCGGGCGTGGGGCAGCCGTCCGTGGTGGTCCTCGTGGAAGACGACGACAACGTGCGCGACATGGTGCACGAGTGCCTGGTCGAGCTGGGCATGCGGGTTTTGACCGCGGCCGATGGCGAGGCGGGGCTGGAGCTGGTACTGGGCACGTCCGGCATCGATCTGTTGGTGACGGACGTTGGCTTGCCGGCCCTGAACGGTCGGCAACTGGCGGATGCCGCGCGGGCGGCGCATCCGGGGCTGAAAGTGCTGCTGATGACGGGATACGCCGAAAGCGCGGCGCACGACCGGGGATTCCTGGAGCAGGGGATGGAATTGATCGTCAAGCCGTTCTCGCTGGATGCGTTGGGCGAAAGGGTGCAGCACATGCTGGCCGAGCCGCGCGACGCGGTGCCGGGCGGCGCAGGCTCGACGTAGCACTGGCGAGGGGATGCCAGGGTTGCAAAGACAGGTAAAAAATACCCGTCCCCACGTGCTGGACGGCGGGCTGCGCAGGCAGGCGGGCGGATGAAGACAGGGTGGGGTGCGGGAACGAGGCTTGCGTACAGGTCCTTGCATTCCAACCAAGGAGTCTGACTATGAAAACCCGTGCCATGACTTGCGCTTTTGTACTGCTGACGGGCCTGACGTCCGCCGGCGCCGCGCTGGCCCAGTCCGCCAGCCCGACTACGCCGTCTTCCACGCCGAACGACGCCTCCGCCGCCCAGCCGAACCGCCCCTTGCCGGCGGGGCAGATGGCGCCTGCGCCCAATGCGACGCCCTCTACGGGGACCACCGCGCCCGCGATGCAACATAGCGGCACCATGTCTTCGGGCAAGAAGCACTCCGATGAAACGCCCAAGCGTCCCCGCGAGGCCAACGACAACGTGCCACGCACGCCGGCCGCCGGCGCCGCGCCGCCTCCGGGGTATCCGAATTCGGGTGGCTCGAAGTAAGCGTCCGGAACTTGGCAGCCCCCTCGGGGCTGCCATAAAGAAGAAGGCTTCCGCTGGGAAGCCTTCTTTGCGTTCGGCGCCGGCCGGCAAAACCGCTAGTGTTGGCGGCGCAACTCCGCGGGCGGCACGCGCAGTTGCCCGCGGTACTTGGATACGGTACGGCGCGCCAGCAGGATGCCGCTGGAGGCCAGTTGCTGCGTCAGGGCCACATCGGACAACGGCATGGTGGGGTCTTCGGCGTCGACCATTTCCTTGATCAGGGCCCGCACCGCGGCGGCGGAGCACGAACCGCCCGATTCGGTGGCGAGCTCGCGGGAGAAGAAGTGGCGGAATTCGAACACACCACGCGGCGTCACCATGTACTTGCCCACGGTGGCCCGAGAGACCGTGGACTCGTGCATGTCCAGATCGTCGGCGACTTCGCGCAGCATCAGGGGTCGCAGCGCCACCTCGCCGTACTCAAAGAACGTCTGCTGCCGTTTGACGATGGCCTCTGCGACACGCTGGATGGTGGTGTAACGCTGTTCCACGTTGCGCACCAGCCAGCGCGCCTCCTGCAGCTCTTGGGCCATGGGGCTGCGATCGTCCAAGCGGGCACGGCGGAACAGGTCTGCGTAGGTGCGGTGCAGGCGCGCATGCGGCATCGCGTTGCGGTTGGGCAGCACGCGCCAGCGCGCGTGCCACTTGTCCACGAACACGTCGGGCACGACATACACGGGGGCTTCCGCGCTGTAGCGGGCGCCCGGCTTCGGATCTAGGCTGCGGATGAGCGCGCACGCCTCGCGCAGCGCGTCATCGGAGCAGTCGAGCAGGCGCCGCAGTCCCACGCAGTCGTTCTTCCCCAGGCGGTCCAGATGCTCGCGCACGATGCGCAACGCCAAGTCACGGGTCGTCGGGTCGACAGTACGCGCGGCTGACAGTTGCAGCGTCAGGCATTCGGTCAGGTCGCGCGCGCCCAGGCCGGGCGCGTCCAACTGCTGAACCAGGCGCAGGGCGGTGGTCCATTCCGCGTCATCGGGCGGCGGGTTGAATTCGGGACGGTCCGGGCTGCACAGGCTATCGAGCGGCACGCGCAGATAGCCATCGTCATCCAGGGCGTCGATGATGAATTCCGCCAGCAGCCGATCACGCGGCTGCAGGTGATAGTTGCCAAGGTCCAGAGACAGGCGTTCACGCATCGATAGCGACGCGCTGGCCCATTGGCCCAGGTCCTTGCCTTCGCCACCGCCGGTGCCCGACGACGGCATGGGGTAATCGCCGGAATAAGTAGGGGCATCGGGAGGCGGTTCCTCGCCTTCAGCGCCCGGCGTCGCCGTCTGCTCCCTGGACGTGTCGGCGCCGTGGGCGTCGTCGGCGTCGTTGCCGAAACCCAGAGGCTTCGCGTCCAGGCCGTTGGCCGTACCGTCGGTTTCCTGCTCGTCGCCGTCTTCAAGAAAGGGATTGGTGGCCAGCGCATGCTCCACCGCGGTCGTGAACTCAAGCGCCGACATCTGCAGCAGCTTGACGGACTGCTGCAGCCGGGGCGCCAGCGTCATCTGCTGTCGCAGGCGCAATTCTTGCGTAGGGTGGCCCAATCGAGTCTCCTTGCCGGGAGCCGCCGGAAGGCGGCGTATCCTGGATACTCACGCAAGATCCATGCCAGGTGGACTTGCGGGCGGGCATCGAGAGGAGGGCGGCCGCTTGCGGAGCCGCTATTACAAGCCGGCGGTAAGAACTGCTCAGCGGTCCGCCAAGCCTTCCTTGTCGTACACATCCAGCCGGTTGTAGAGCGTCTTCAGGCTGACGCCCAAGGTGTCTGCCGCCAGGCGCTTGTCGCCATCATGATGCGCCAGGGTGGCCAGGATGAATTCGCGCTGGGCCCGGCCCAGCGGCATGCCGACCGGAAAGTTCAGCGAACCGTCACGCAATTCCGTCCGTTGGCGCGCCGGGCCTCGCGCCAGGAGGTCGGTGTCCAATTGCGTGTCTGACAAGATGAAGGCGCGCTGCACGACATTGCGCAGTTCCCGCACGTTGCCTGGCCAGTCATGTTGCAGGATCGCCTCCAGCATTGGCTTGGAGAATGTCTTCTGTGTTCGATGCTGGGCGTTGAGAGTGTCCAGGAACCGGTGCGCCAGGATGAGTGCGTCATCTCCGCGTTCGCGCAAAGGCGGCACGCGCAGGGGGATGACCAACAGCCGGTGCAGGAAGTCCTGGCGCATCCGGCCATCGGCGACGGAGGCCGCAGGATCCCGGTTGCTGGCGCAGATGATGCGCACATTGGCACGCAGCAGATCTGACCCCCCCACGCGCTGATAAGTCCCTGCCTCCAGGACGCGCAGGAAATGCACCTGCATGTCGGGTGGCATTTCGGTGACTTCGTCCAGGAACAGGGTGCCGCCGCTGGCGTATTCGAAATACCCCGCATTCTGGGCCAGGGCGCCTGTGAAGCTGCCCTTCTCATGGCCGAACAATTCGGCATGGGCAAGCGTGCCGCTGATGGCGCCGCAGTTCACGGCGACAAAGGGTTGGCTGCGACGTTCGCTGGCGTCATGGATCGCGCGCGCAACGATCTCCTTGCCGGCGCCGCTTTCTCCAACGATGAAGACGCTCGCGTCGGTGGATGCCGCCAGTTGCAACTGGGCGCCCAGCTTTTGCATGACTGGCGACAGGCCGGCCACGTCCATCGGAAGGGCGGGGGACGCAACCGCGTCCAAGCGCCCGGTGGTGGTGCGATTTGCCATGCTGATACCTCGGCCCGTCGGGGCCAATCGCGATTCACCAATCGTAGAGGCGGGGTGCCCCCAGGAATGCGACCAGTTGCAAGTATTCGAAAACTTTAGTGGACAGTATCGAATATTTACGCCTGTCGCCGCCAGAGTGACTATTCTCATTCCAATAAGAATGCGCGGCCCCGACGTCCTGCCGCGTATCGTCCTACGGAGAAGTTAATGCCTCATTTGCTGATCGTCGACGATGACGACGCGATACGAGAGACCTTGGCCGAGCTGGGCCGCGACAGCGGCTTCTCGGTTGCGCTGGCGGCCAGCGTCAAGGACGCGTTCATACAACTGGAGCGCCAGGCGCCGGATCTGGTGCTGACCGACGTCCGGCTGCCGGGCGGCAATGGCATGGACATCTTCAAGAATGTCGCCGCCGCCAGCGCTGAGGTCGTGGTGATGACGGGACACGGTACGGTCGACTATGCCGTCCAGGCGCTGCGCCTGGGAGCCACCGACTTCCTGGTCAAGCCGATCTGCATGGAGCGGCTGAACGCCATCCTGAAACGCGTTGTCGCCAATGCGGGCGGAGACCTGCCTGGCATGCCCTTCGAGGAAGCCGGGCGCTTCGGCAAGCTGTATGGCGCGTCTGACTGCATGACCGCGCTGTATCGCCAGATCGGGCGCGTCGCGCCCACCAACGTTACGACCTTGCTGATCGGCGAGAGCGGCACCGGCAAGGAACTGGCCGCCCACGCGATCCACGAACTGAGCACGCGCCGCCAGCGCCCATTCATTGCGGTCAATTGCGGGGCGATTTCGCCCAACCTGATCGAAAGTGAAATGTTCGGCCATGAACGCGGCAGTTTCACCGGCGCTGACCGTCAGCACAAAGGCTATTTCGAGCGCGCCGACGGCGGTACCTTGTTCCTGGATGAAGTGACCGAGATGCCGCTGGACTTGCAGGTCAAGCTCTTGCGGGTGCTGGAGACCGGACAGTTCATGCGGGTGGGGACCAACCGCGAAATCGGCTGCGACATCCGCATCGTCGCCGCCACCAACCGCAATCCGGAACAGGCCGTGCAGGATGGCAAGCTGCGCGAAGACCTGTACTACCGGCTAAGCGTCTTTCCCATCGAACTGCCCGCGCTGCGCGAGCGCGGCGACGACATTCTTTTCCTGGCGCAGCGGTTCCTGCAGGCGCAAAACCAGGAAACCGGCAAGAACAAGGTGTTTTCACCGCAGGCCGCCGAGGCGCTGATGCAGTACGAATGGCCGGGCAATGTGCGCGAGCTCAAGAACTTCGTGCGTCGCGCCTTCATCATGGCCGATGGCGACGTGCTGGATGTGGACATGCTGGCGCCGCACGTCTCGCCAGGTGGCGATGTGGCGGGCGGACAGGTCAGCGTGCCCGTGGGCGAGACGTTGGCCGAGGCCGATCGGCGGCTGATCCTGGCCACGCTTGCGCGCTGCAATGGCGTCAAGAAGCAAACCGCGGCGATGCTGGGCATCAGCCCCAAGACGCTCTACAACCGTCTCGAGGAATATGCCGCGGCGGGCTACATCCTGCCAGGCGAGGCGGGGGCAGGCGAAGCCCGCGACGCTGGGTAAGGTTCGCGCGGCCGGGCTGTGGCGCCGGCGCGCGCCTTCCGCCGGGCGGGTCTTACTTGCCGTAGCGGGTCTTCAGGTCGGCGACGCAGGCGTCCTTGGCATTGCCGGACATGGCGTCGCACTTTTCCTTGCCTACCTTGTAATCGGCGTCATTGCGCACCTTGGCGGCGTCATGATTGGCTTCAGCCTTTTCCTTGCCCGCCTTGGCGTCCGCCTTCGCCTTGTCGCGGTTGGCTTCTGCCTGTTGCTGGCAGACGTCCTTCTGGTTGCCCTTCATACCGTCGCATTGCTTTTTATCCATCTTGTACTGGTTGTCGATCTGTTCGCTGCTGCGTACCGGCGTGGTTTGCGCGGAAGCCTGGAACGCCAGGGCGGACAGGCACAGGGCGATAGCGGGGCAAACGGTTCTGGACAGATTCATGACTGACTCCTTTGGGTAAGGGCCCGGTGTGAGGCGGGCCTGCCCACCCCCAAGCAAGCCGCGTTCCCGGCCCCCCGGGCACGCGGCTTGCGCCGCCCATCCGCGCATCATCGGCAACATGGAGAGCAATATGACACAGCCCACTGCACAGAAGCCGGCCAAGCCCGAGGCGAACACACCGAGCGACAAGACGGACGCCGCCCATCGCAGCGGCCAGTTCGGCGCGGACGAGCCCGAGGTCGCCAAGGATCCCCCGGCCAAGCGGCCGGCAGACAAGACGCCCAACACCAAGGGGCCGCAATTCGAAGAGGGAGGGGAGTATCCCGGCAAGCGGCCGGGCGGAAAGTAAGGCGGCGGGCCCCGATCAGTCCGGGGCCTCCGCCAGGCGGAAGAGCAGCACCACGCAATGCAGGGCGGCCAGGCCGATCAGTCCCTGAACGGCGCGGGTCGCCACGGTGTAGGGCAGCACTTTCGCGAACACGTCGAGATTGACCGCGGCGATCAGGCCGCAGTTCAATCCGCCTGCCACGACGGCGATCAGCGCCAGCCAATCCAGGCGCGACAGTTCACGCCCGCGAGGATCGCCAGCCGCGGTAGTTTCTGCCTCAGGGGTAGAAAAAACTTCACTGTCCCCCGGGACGTCAATGAATGACTCACGGGCCGCCACGTCAGTGCCGGCGCTCAGGCCGATGGGCGTTCGCCCAGACGCTGGCTCCGCCATCATGGATTCAGCCGCCATTGCGCACCGGATCGGGAGCCGAATGCGATATGCCGGCTTCATCCGCGCGGGTGACCCGGTCAGGCGCGATGTCGCTGCCATCGTCGTCCCGCGTGTCGGGTTCGACGCTTTCGCGTTCGCCGGTTGCCTGCGAATCGCTGTCGGAATGCGCCAGGCCGGGCGGCAGGTCGCTGGCCGAATCGGATGAATCGCTGGGGCCCAGGTCGGGGCGGCCATTGTCGTTCGGGTCCGGCAAGCCATCGGGAAAATCGGGGGCAGGGGTGCGGGGCATGGCGGTCTCCGGATTGGGGGGCGGCGCAGTCCCGGGAGGGGGGCGCGCCCGGCCAGACAGCAAGCGCCGTGCCTTGGCGTGACAGGCATGCCAGTTGCTGCCCCCGATGGCACATCCATACGGGAGAACGTCATGTCCTTGATTGTCGCCGCACGTTTCCAGACATTCGACCAAGCCACCGTGGCCGCCCAGAAGCTCTTTGCCGAAGGCTTCACCGAGGATGACGTGCATACGTTCTATATCAATTCCGCGGGTGAGCACGGACGCTATCCCTTGGGCGGGGACCGGGTCGCAGATCCGGACGCCAAGGGCGGCCACCTGGGTGCCGTCGCGGGCGCATCGGCCCTGGGATTGCTGTTTGCGCTGCTGGGCGGCCTGATCGCGGCGCAGATGGTGGCATCGATCTTCATCGTCATCGCCGCGGCGGGCGTAGGCGCTTACCTGGGAGCGTTGGCAGGCGCGCTGTGGATCGTCGGGCGGGACAAGCGCAAAGGGACGTCCGCGCCTCGCGCGCAAGAAATGCATCCCGCCATCCGCCCGGCGGGCGTGATGTTGGCGCTGCATGTGCCTGTGGGAAAGGAGGCGCTGGCGCGGCAGGTATTGCGCGAATCCGGCGGCCGCGACATCGAACGTGCTCAGGGGCGCTGGCTGAACGGCAAGTGGGAGGATTTCGACCCTTTGACGCCGCCCCAGCACGTCGAGGCGCCCACCTCCGTCACCTGAGGGGTCAGTCGCCGGCACTGCCTGTGATGGGCAGCACGATGCCGGTGATGTAGCTGGCGCACACGGGAGAGGCCAGGAACACATAGGCGGGGGAAATCTCTTCAGGTTGCGCCGGCCGACCCAGGTCGGTGTGCTTGCCGAATTCCTTGATGGCCTTCGGGCTTTGGTCCGCGGGGTTCAAGGGCGTCCAGACGGGCCCGGGCGCCACGGCGTTCACACGGATCCCTTGGTCCGCCAGGTTCGCGGCCAGCGAACGGGTGAAGGCATGGATGGCGCCTTTCGTGGACGAATAGTCCAGCAGCTTGGCGCTGCCGCGAAGTCCCGTCACCGAGCCCGTATTGATGATGGAGGCGCCCGCTTTCAGATGCGGCAATGCCGCCCGGGCCATGTAGAAGTAGGCGGTGATGTTGGTGCGCAGCGTCTTGTCCCATTTGTCGTCGCTGATTTCGGTCAGCGTATCGGTGTGTTGCTGATAGGCGGCGTTGTTCACCAGGACGTCCAGCCTTCCGAAGGCTTTCACCACCTGGGCGACGGCGTCCTTGCAGAAGGCTGCGTCCTGCACGTCGCCCGGAATCAGCAGGCAGCGCCGGCCTTCGGCCTCGACCGCGCGCCGGGTGTCATCGGCGTCTTCGTGTTCGTTCAGATAGATGACCGCGACGTCCGCGCCTTCACGCGCGAACAGCACACTGACCGCGCGGCCGATACCGGAATCGCCGCCAGTGACGATGGCGGCCATGGCCTGCAGTTTGGCGCTGCCCGAGTAGCCAGGCGCTTGATACTGTGGCTTGAGCGCCATATCGGCTTCGTTGCCGGGCTTCTCAAGATGCTGGTCCGGCATGGGCGGCGTGGGATGGGGACGGTCGCCGGTGCCGGCGTTTCGGGCTTTGCTCATGCGAGGCTCCTCGAATCGGGCGGTTGGCGCGCGGTGGGTGCGCGCTGCCGGCCGGATACGCAATTGCTGTTCCTGGCGCAGGGATTGATGGCGGGTACGAAGCTTTGGGCACGCGGCTTGCGAGGGCTGCGGCGGGCGTCCTCCTAGACGCCGTTATCCCAACCACGCGATGAAAAGTGAGAGAGCCATGAACAAGGACCAGGTGAAGGGCAAAGTCAACGAAGCCGTCGGCAAGGCGAAGGAAGTCGCCGGCAAGGCGACCGGCAGCACGTCCACGGAGTTGAAGGGGACGGCGCAGAAGGTGGCCGGCAAGACGCAGGCCGCTTATGGGGATGCCAAGGAAAAGGCGCAAAAGCCGGGCTAAAGCCCGGCAGTCCCGGCTGGCGCGGCTTATTGGCGTCCGACGACGACGCCGAATAGAAAGGCTGCGCCGGCTACCAGCCCAATCGCTTGCCACGGCCGGGCGTGAATGTATTCCTCGGTGCAGTCGATCGTTTCACGCATCAGGTCGCCCGCATTTTCCGAGGCGTCCCGCAGGCTGCGCCGTGTGGCGTTCAACTGGTCCGCCAATCGGGCCTTCAGCGCGTCCAGATCGGTCGGGTCGGCGTCGCGCAGCGTCGCTTCGATTTCATCTATCCAACTTTCCGGATGGCGCGCGCGCCTGCGCGACCCACGATTGTCCGGGCCGTTCTCGGGAAAATCGGAAGGCAGAGGGGTGTTCGTAGAGGCCATCAGAAAGCTCCTGGCAATCGGGCGGGAATTCCACCAGCGCAGACCGGCCCGTGCGGCCGCGTGGCGTGTCGGGGCGCTAGGCCTCGAGCATGTCTTGGCAGGCCAGGGTGCAGGCCAGGCAAGCGCCGGCGCAGATCTGGCAATGCTCCATGTCTTGGTGCGGCGTGCAAGCCCGCGCGCAGGCATCGCAAACCAAGGCGCACAAAGTACATAGCGCAGTAGAAAACTCTCCGTTACGCGCCAGCATGGCGGCGCACAGGCGGCACACGCTGGCGCAGTCCGTGGCCAGGCTGATGCAGCGCTTCATGCGGGTCGCATTGATTTCCAGGCTGGTTGCGGCGCACTGGTCGCAGGCCACCGCGCATTCGTAGCAGGCTTGCACACATTGCTCGAAGTTTGGGTCTCGCATTGCATCTCCTTGTGAGTTCCCGTGGCGGTCGGCAAAGGCATGCCCGGCCGGCCCGGGCACATCCGCTTGCAATTTGAAGGTACTGAGCGCGCTTTATCGCGGCCGCTGGCCGTAGGATGGAAAATCGAAACCTGGCAGGAGATACCGATGAAAAGCCGTTCCCCGTCGACGCCCGCCGCCTCTGGCCGTGCGGACCGGTCCGCGCAAGCCGATACGCAGGACAACGCTAAGATACTGCCGCCGCACGGCCCCGTCGATGTGCCGAAACAACCGGTCAAACCAGACGCCTCCACCCCGGATGAGGCGGCGCGCGACAAGCGCGCGGTGGTCGACAAACAAACCGAATCGAACTGGGCGGACGGCGCCGCGCCCCAGCCCCGCCCCAAGAAAGCGCGCTCATACCTTTTTTGATTGCGCCGCGGGCCCCGAGGCGTCCGAGG
>CAUSDE010000045.1:0-47612 GCA_963530045.1 uncultured Achromobacter sp. | reverse complement strand
CAGTAGGCACTTTGCCGCGCCCGCCCGCGCGCTACCCTGGATATCGGAGCTTCCCATGAAACGCCTTGTCTCCTGCTTGATGCTATGCGGCCTGCTGGCCGGCACGTCGGCCCAGGCCGCCTTGAATGTCGGCGCCCCCGCCCCCGACTTCAGCACCCAGGCCTCGCTGGGCGGCAACGTCTTCACGTTCAAACTGACCGAGGCCTTGAAGCAAGGGCCTGTCGTGCTGTACTTCTTCCCCGCCGCGTTCTCCAAGGGCTGCACGATCGAAGCGCACAACTTCGCCGAAGCCACGGACGAATACAAGTCGCTGGGCGCCACCGTCATCGGCGTGTCGACGGACGATATCGACACGCTGAACAAGTTTTCGGTCAGCGAATGCCGCAGCAAGTTCGCCGTGGCGGCCGATGGCGACGGCAAGATCATGAAGGCCTATGACGCCGTGCACGACAAGCGCCCCGACTACGCGCAACGGATCTCGTACGTGATCTCGCCGCAAGGCAAGATCCTGTATGAATTCACGGACATGAATCCGGACTCGCACGTGGCCAACACCATGCGCGCGCTGCGCGACTGGAAGGCGAAGCAATAAAACGGAAAAAACCCGGGCAAGGGCCCGGGCTTTGCCGAGACGACGCTGTGCGGCCTAATTGAACGGCCAGACCGGCGGATGCGTGCCGGGCGGACTGGACGGGCGCGTCCACCGGGCCGGCGTTTCAGAAAACCGGGCGGCATGGCGCACCGCCAGCAATTCGCCGAAACCTGACGGCTCGGTTTCCAGCAAACCATCGAATCCCGGCATCTGACAGGCCAGCCCGCCATCCACCCGCCCCAGGCTGCGCAGCCAATGCGCCGTTTGCGCCAGCGACACGCGCACGTGCCAACTGCCGCCCTCGGTCGCCTGCCGTGCCAGCGCCACTTGCGCGCCGAACGCCATCAGGTAGCCGGACGCATGATCCAGAATCTGCATCGGCAAGGGCTTGGGCGCTTCCTGGCCTGCCGCCTGTGCCTCGGCGTGGTTGAACCCCGTGGCCGTTTGCACCAGCGAATCGAACCCGCGCCGGTTGGCCCAGGGGCCGGTATTGCCGTAAGCCGATAGCGACACATAGACGATGCCCGGGCGGATACGCGCCGCGTCTTGCGGGCCAAAACCCAACGCGGCCAGCCCGCCCGGCCGGTATCCCTGCACGAACACGTGCGCGCTGCGCAGCAGGTTGCCCAGCGCGATGCGGCCATCGGCCGTGTCCAGGTCGGCCAGCACCGACAACTTGCCCCGGCTGGTGTCGATGATGTTGTCGATATTGGGCAATTGCGGCGAGTTCACCAGCATCACGTCGGCGCCATAGGCGGCCAGCGCGCGGCCACAGACCGGCCCGGCGATGATGCGGGTCAGGTCCAGTACGCGGATGTCCTTCAGCGGGCGCGCGTCGTGCCCGTACTTGGGCAAGGGGCGCGGGTCGGCCTCGCCGATGCGTTCGATGGTCATCAAGGGCTGCGAGGCGATCGCCTGGCCCTGGGCATGGCGGTCCCATTCGTCAAAGCTGCGCATGGCTGCGACCACCATGCCGGCATCAGCGGCGACCTGCTCGAAATCCAGCGCCTTCCAGCGGCTGAGCGCGCGCTCCACCGTTTCCCGCGTGGTGCCCTCGCCTGTCGGACACCCCAGCAAGGCCAGGGCGCCGTCGCGGTGATGCGCGAAGTTGGCGTGGATGCGCACCCAGCCCCCGTCGCCGCAGCGGTACACGCCGCTGACGGGATCCCATGGGTTAGGCGTCACGCCGTTGATCTTGAAATGGCTACGGCATTCCTGCGCGGCGTGAAGCATGTCGACCGTGACCTGCTGCCGCGCGCCACCGCGCAGATGCCAGAGTTCGGCCGCGGCCAAGGCTGCGGCCGCCATGCTCGCTTGCGCCGCCGCGCCCACCGCAAAGGACGAGGGCAGCACCGGATCCGCGCCGGTCAGCAACACGTGATCCAGCGACTCGTCGGGAAGATCGAGTGAACGCCATAGCTTTTGCAGGACATCGAGCGACGTCTTGCCGGCGGGTGTGCGTCCCCTCAGAAAGGACGGGCGTAGGTCCATCAGATTTCCCATAGCGTTCACTTTGCTCTCGTCGTTAACTGAATTACATGGCGCGGGGACAGGCGCGTCAATACGTACGCAGCCTCAGCGTGTTTCACGGTTTGACCGCGCGCGGACGGGAAAAGCACACAGGCGGCCCAGGGCCCCACCCGTCCCCCGCGTTGCTCCCCCGGTCACATCTACTCGTAGTTTTTACATCGTCTTCCATGCCGGCCCGCACGCTAGAATGCCAGCCTCGATGGCCGGGCGCGACTGTCCGCCGATTCCCGTACTGGATTGCCCTAGATGAACACGCTGCTCTGGCTACGCACCGATCTGCGCCTGCACGACAACCCCGCCTTGGCCGCCGCCGCGGAAAACGGCACGGTCACCGCGCTGTTCCTGGCGTCGCCTGGGCAATGGCGCCTGCATGGCGACGCGCCGGCCAAAGTGGATTTCTGGCTGCGCAACCTGCGCGAACTTTCGGCCGATCTGGGCAAGCTGGGCATTCCCCTCAAATTGCTGACTGTCTCCGACTGGAGCGAGGCCGCGAGCGCCATCGCGGACTTCTGCCAGGCGCACGGGATTGCGCAAGTCCATGCCAACACCGAATGGGCCATCAACGAACGTCGCCGGGATGCGGCCGTGGCCGACGCGCTGCAAGCCATCGGCGTGGACTGGACGCTGCACCACGGCGCCTCCCTGCTGCGCCCCGGCACCGTGCTGACGGGCAAAGGCGAGTGTTACCGCGTCTACACTCCCTATGCGCGCACCTGCCGGGAACGCTTGCGCACCGCGCCCCTCCGCCCCGTGCCCGCCCCCCGCGCCCAAACCGCGCCGGCGTGGAAGGCCGACGCCCTGCCCGATGCCTTCGATGGATTCCCGCCCGCCAGCGACGCCGTGCGCGCGCTGTGGCCCGCCGGTGAAACCGCCGCCAGCGACCGGCTGGCCGCCTTTGCCGACGGCGTCATCGACGCCTACAAGGACGAGCGCGACTTCCCCTCGCTGCCCGGCACCAGCTGCCTGTCGCCCTATCTGGCGGCCGGCGTGCTGTCGCCCGGGCAAGCGTTGCGCGCCGCGCTGGCGGCCAACCACGGCGAATTGGACAGCGGCAAAGCCGGCGCCGCCACGTGGATCAACGAACTGCTGTGGCGCGAGTTCTACCAGCACCTGCTGGCCGCCTACCCGGCGTTGTCCATGCACCAGCCCATGAAACCCGAAACCGCCGCCGTGCCTTGGCGCGACGCGCCCGCCGACCTGCATGCCTGGCAGCAGGGAAAAACGGGCATTCCCATCGTCGACGCCGCCATGCGGCAGTTGCTGGCGCTGGGCTGGATGCACAACCGGCTGCGCATGGTGGCGGCCATGTTCCTGTCCAAGAACCTGCTGATCGATTGGCGCTCGGGCGAAGCCTGGTTCATGGCGCAACTGGTGGACGGCGACCTGGCGGCCAACAACGGCGGCTGGCAGTGGAGCGCCTCCACCGGGGCCGACGCGGTGCCCTATTTCCGCGTGTTCAATCCCCTGTCGCAATCCCGCCGGTTCGATCCGCGCGGCGTTTTCCTGAGGGAATGGCTGCCCGAATTGGCGCACCTGGATGATCAGGCCATCCATGACCCCAGCCCCATGGAACGCGCGGCCGCGGGCTATCCGACGCCCATCGTGGACCTGGCGCAAAGCCGGCTGCGCGCGTTGGAAGCGTTCGGCAACTTGCCTGCCGCCTGACCGCTATCGCACGAATTTACGTTTTGCATAACATTCCAATATCTTGATGTAGATCAACCCCGCGCACGCGCCCCTCCCCGATGATCCCCGGCTGCACCACGCCCCGCCCATCACAGGACGACAGACGCATGCGCAACAATCAGCCGGTTTACGACAAGGAATACACGCTTCACGACGAGCAGTACCTGATCTCCCGCACCGACGCCCGTGGCCGCATCATTTACGCCAATCCCGCGTTCGTGGAAGTCAGCGGCTTCTCACGCGAAGAACTGGTGGGCGCCGCCCACAACATCGTGCGCCACCCGGATATGCCCCAAGCCGCCTTCGAGGATTTGTGGCGCACCATCCAGCGCGGCGAATCCTGGACGGGCGTCGTCAAGAACCGCCGCAAGGATGGCGGTTATTACTGGGTGCTGGCCAATGTCACCCCCATCATCGAACGCGGGGAAACCGTCTGTTATGCGTCGGTTCGCGTCAAGCCCACCCAGGCGCAGATCGACGCGGCCGACGAGCTCTATGGAAAATTGCGCGACGGCACGGCGCGCGGCGTGCGCCTGGTGCGCGGCCAGGCGCGGCCCACGGGCATCGCCGGCGTCCTGGCGCGCGGCAAGCTGTGGCGCCTGACTGGCGTGCGTTCGCGCATGCTGGCCTGGGCCATGCTGGCGTCCGCCTTGTTCCTGGGCGCGGCCGGCGTCGCGCTGTACGGCATGTTCGATCGCATGCAGCCCGAAGAACTGGCCATCGCCGCCGCCGTGCTGGCGGCAGGCGTGGTCCTGATCTTCGCCTCAGGCTGGGGATTCGCGCGCAGCATCTCGGGGCTGCTGGCGACCGCGACCGACTTCACCCGGCAGATCGCCGCGGGCAACCTCAGCACGCCGCTGCCCTCGGCCAGCCTGCGCGACGAAATCGGCGCCCTGAAGTTCTCGTTGGAAGTCATGCGCAAAAGCCTGGTCAGCATCACGCGCGACGTGCACGACGGCATTGAAAGCGCGTTGCATTCGGCCGCGGAAATCGCCGACGGCAACGAGGACCTGTCCGCGCACACGCAGCGCCAGGCCGCATCGCTGGAAGAAGCCGCAGCCAGCATGGAACAGCTGGCCGCCACGGTGAAGCAGAACGCGTCGAACGCGCACGGCGCAGACCGGATGGCCAGCCAGGCCTCGGACATGGCCAAGCGAGGCGGCCAGGTCGTGGACGATGCCGTGGCCGCCATGCACGGGATTGTCGAGAGCTCCTCGCGCATCACCGAAGTCGTAGGCATCATCGACGGCATCGCCTTCCAGACCAACATCCTGGCCCTGAATGCCGCCGTCGAAGCCGCGCGCGCCGGCGAAGCCGGCAAGGGCTTCGCCGTGGTGGCCACCGAAGTGCGCAGCCTGGCGCAGAAAAGCGCCACGGCCGCACGCGAGATCAAAGCCTTGATCGAAGCGTCCAACGAACGCGTCAACGACGGCGTGCGGCACGTGGAGCGCGCGGGCGCCGCCATGCTGGATATCGTGGATTCGGTGCAGCAGGTCACGCACATCATGAATGAGATCGCGGCCACCTCCACTGAACAGCACACCGGCATCGATAACGTCAGCCGCACCATTTCGGAAACGGATACCGCGGCCCAACGCAACGCCGTACGGGTCGAGCAGGCCGCGCTGGCCGTGGACAACCTGCGCACCCGAGGCGCGCAACTGCGCCACGCCATCGAAGTGTTTCGCGTGGCCGGCAGCCAGACGGTGTTGCCCAAACGCGCCGCCGCGCCCGTGCCGGCGGGACGGATCGCGACCTCCGGCGCGCGGCCGTTGCTGGAAGGCCAGGCCTGACGACCCCGCGAGGCCGGCTCAGGCGCCGGCCGCCGCCTGCTTGTCCAAGCGCTTGATGAACACCTGCAGTTCTTTTTCGACCTGTTTGTCACCGCGGGCCTGGGCGGCCTCCAGGCCCGAATTCCACGCCGCCCTTGCCCCCTCGACGTCGCCCAGGCCCAGGCAGGCCTTGCCCAGCCATTTCCAGGCGACCGAGTAGGCGGGATCGAACGCCAGCGCCGCACGCAGGTGCGGCTCGGCTTCGCGAAAGCAATCTTGCTCGGCATAGGCCTTGCCCAGCGAAAATCGCAGCAGCATGTTGTCGGTGCCCTTGGCCAGCATGGCCTCCAGGCGTTCAATCATTCCTTCCATCGCGGCGCTCCTGCTGGCACTTGACTGTCGTTGCGACATGATAGGACGGCGGCTGCGTTGCCGCCTGAATGGCCCCTCGCCCGCGCGGGAATAGGCACGCCTGGCACCAACGATCCGTTTCCTTGCGTTTCAAGAATACGCCGCTGGGGAATCCTTCAGTGAATACTCTGTCTGACGTGGAGTCTCCTGGTTGAAGGAAACCGCTTTATGGCACGGCTGACATCCTGGCTTTTCCGCTTGATCCCCTTGCTGTTGCTGCCGCTGGCCGCAGGGGCGCTCGCCCAGCAGGCCCCCTCACTGCAGGCGCGGGACGTCGCCTTGGTCAATCGGGTGACCTGGGGCGCCACGCCGACCGAATTGGCTCGTGCCCAGACGATGGGAATCGACCGCTACCTGCTGGCGCAATTGCATCCGGCGGCGCAAGCGCCACTGCCGGCCGAAGTGCAGCGGCGCATCGACGCCTTGTCCATTTCGACGCAGTCAGACGAGCAAGCCCGTGCGGCCCAGATAGACATCCGGCAAAAAGCCAAGGACCAGTCCGAAGAGGACAAGCTGAGCGCCAACCGCCAAGCCAGAAAGATGGCGCGCGAACGCGGCGCCGAAGTCGGCGAGCGCGCTTTGTGGCGGGCGCTTTACTCCCCCGATCAATTGCAAGACCAGATGACCTGGTTCTGGATGAACCACTTCAACGTGGACAGCGAGAAAGGCGACGTCGGCATGTTCCTTTCGCAATACGAAGACCGCGCCATCCGTCCGCACGCCCTGGGCAAGTTCCGCGATCTGCTGGCCGCCACCATGCGGTCTCCGTCCATGCTGATCTATCTGGACAATACACAGAACGTGGCCGGCAAGATCAATGAGAACTACGCGCGCGAACTGATGGAGTTGCACACCTTGGGCGTGGACGGCGGCTATTCCCAGAACGACGTGCAGGAGCTGGCCCGCATCCTCACCGGCCTGGGGCTGGGCAGTAGCCTCGAGCCTCCCAAGGTCAAGCCTGCGTTGCGCGGGCAGGTCGTACAGCAGGGCTATTTCCTTTTCAACCCCGCCCGCCACGATTACGGCAGCAAAGTATTCCTGGGGCACACCATCGCCGGCGCCGGCATGCAGGAAGTGGAACAAGCGGCCGACCTGCTGGCCCGCCATCCTGCCACCGCAAGATTCGTCAGCCGCAAGCTGGCGGTTTTTTTCGTCGGCGACGCGCCGCCGGCCTCCCTGGTAGACAAGATGAGCCGGACATTCCTGGACAAGGACGGCGATATCTCCGCCACGCTGCGCACCCTGTTCGCCTCGCCCGAATTCGCCGCATCCCTGAAGGCCGGCGTCTTCAAGGACCCCGTGCACTATCTGTACTCCTCATTGCGGTTGACGTACGACGGCCTGCCGCCCATCGTCAATGCACGCGGCAGCATCAACTTGCTCAAGCAGCTTGGGCAGCCTTTGAACCAGCGATTGACCCCGGACGGTTACCCGCTGTCTCAATCCGATTGGGCCGGGTCTGGCCAGATGACGGCACGCTTTGAAATCGCCAGCACCATTGCCGGCGCGCCGCGGGTGTTTTATCGGGAAAAGCCCGACGAGCAGCCGCCGAACGTGCCGCGCCCCCCACACTTGCTGAAAGCCAATGCGGGCAATGGCCTCTTCTCGACGTTGTCGCCCCGGACGCGAGAGGCCATCGAGCAAGCCAAATCGACCCCTGTCGCCAACACCTACCTGCTGGCTTCGCCAGAGTTCATGCGCCGCTAGGAGCCCCCATGGATCGACGCCGACTGCTTCAATTGATGGCTGCCGCCCCGCTGGTGCTGGGTGGCAGCCGGCTCTACGCCGCGCCTGCCGCGTCGGGCAACCGCTTGCTGGTGGTGTTCATGCGCGGGGCGTACGACGCGGCCAGCTTGCTGGTTCCCGCAAGCAGCGACTTCTACTATGACTCGCGCCCCACCATCGCAATTGCCCGGCCCGGCGGCGGGCCGGGTTCCGCATTGCCGCTGGCTGACGGCTGGGCCTTGCATCCGGCCTTGGCTGACAGCCTGCTGCCGTTCTATGAAAAGCGGCAGTTGGCCTTCGTGGCGTTTGCCGGCACCGACGACCTCAGCCGCAGCCATTTCGAAACGCAGAACAGCATCGAGCGTGGGCAGGCCTCCGGAAAAGGCGGCGACTACCGGTCGGGGTTCCTCAACCGGCTTGCCACCGCGTTGAACGCCAAGCAGTCCCAGCCGGCCGCCTTCACCTCTGAAGTGCCGCAGATATTCCGAGGCGACACGCGCATCCCCAACATCGACTTGCTGGGTGCGGGGCGCAAATCCCGCCTGAACGAAGAAGACGCCCACATCATCGCTTCGCTCTACGAGGGCACGGACCTGCACGCCGCCGTGACCGAAGGCCAACGCGTCATGGGCGCCGCGCGGGCGGAGATCGACGCCGAAATGCAGGCGGCCAACGGCAATGCCATATCCACCGACAAGCTAGAACTGGAAATCCGCCGCATCGCCCGCTTCATGACCGACCGCTACAACCTGGGCTTTGTCGATGTGGGCGGCTGGGACACGCACGTGGGCCAAGGCGCCGCCACCGGCGCGCTGGCCAACCGCCTGGGCCAACTGGGCCGGGCGCTTGCCGCCTACGCCGAGGCGATGGGTCCAGCGTGGCAACAGACCACCGTCGTCGTGATCAGCGAGTTCGGCCGTACCTTCCGGGAAAACGGCAACAAGGGCACCGACCACGGGCATGGCACGGTGTACTGGGTAATGGGCGGCAATGTGCGCGGCGGTCGCATCGCGGGCCGGCAAGTCGCGGTCAAGCGCGACACCCTGTTCCAGGACCGCGACTATCCCGTGCTGAACGAATACCGCGCCGTCTTCGCCGGCCTGTTCTCGCGGCTGTACGGGCTGGACAAGGCGCGCCTGGCGCAGGTGTTTCCCGGCGTGACTCCGCTGGACTTGAAGCTGATCTGACCGCTGCGCCTGGGCGGGCCCAGGCGCTACACTCGACGGGCAAGCCAGCGCACTGGCGCCCTCGCGTCCAGACGCCTGACACAGGAGCCCGCATGAGCAAGATCTTCGATTTCACTGCCCGCGACATCAATGGGGAAGACCAATCCCTGGACATCTACCGCGGCCGCGTGTTGCTGGTGGTGAACGTCGCATCCAAGTGCGGCTTCACGCCGCAGTATGCAGGCCTGGAAGAACTCTACCGATCGCTGCGCGACGACGGGCTGACGGTGCTGGGTTTTCCTTGCGACCAGTTCGGTCACCAGGAGCCCGGCGACGAAGCCGAGATCCGCAACTTCTGCTCGACCCAATACGACATCACCTTCCCGCTCTACGCGAAAGTCGACGTCAATGGCGCCGACGCGCATCCGCTATACCGCTGGCTCAAGGGCGAAAAGCCCGGCGTCTTCGGCACCGAAGGCATCAAATGGAACTTCACCAAGTTCCTGGTCGGCCGCGACGGCCAGGTCATCAAGCGCTACGCGCCGACCGACACGCCAGCGGGCCTGAAGGACGATATCGTCCGGGCGCTGTCCGCGCCCGTCTGAGCCCGCGCCGGGCCAGGGCCTGCCAGCACAGGCCCTAGCGCAAGGGCGGCAGGCGGCGGCGCACGGTGTGCGCCTTGACGATCGCGGTATTGGTTTCGGCGAATTCCGTCACGCGCTCAAGAATCCCGTCCAGGTGCGAGATCGATCGCAGCACCACGCGGGCGATGAAGCAGTCATCGCCCGTCACCTTGTCGCATTCCACGAATTCCGGGATCTCCTGGATCAGCCCTTCCACATGCCGCAGTTGCCCGGGCAAGGGGCGGATGCGCACGATGGCCTCCAACGTGTATCCCAACGCCACCGGATCCACATCCAGCGTATAGGCGCGGATCACGCCCGATTCCTCCAGCCGCCGCAGGCGGTCCGCCACGCTGGGCGCCGACATGCCCACTTGCCTGGCCAGATCGGCCGTGGTGGTGCGCGCGTTGGCCGACAGGGTCTCGACCAGCCGGCGGTCGATGCCGTCCAGAACGGGGTTTTCGCTTTTTAGGTCGTTTTGCATAAATTCCACCTAAAAGAAGGTATGACGTTAAAAACACCACACGAACATCATATAACCGCCTTGATCTGCCTGGGATAATTTCTCCATCGTACATCGCGGACAGCCCGCCCGGAGAACCTTCATGAATCCCGCATCAGAACGCCTCGGCCTGGCGCAAATGGCCACCGCCATGACGCTGTCCGGCACCCTGGGCGTGTTCGTCATCGAGTCCGGCCAAAGCGCCTGGAACGTCGTATTTTTCCGCTGCGTCTTCGGCGCCCTGTCGTTGTTCCTGTATTGCTGGGCACGCGGCCTGATCAAGCCCGGCCTGTTCACGGCCAAGACACTGGCCCTGGCGCTGGCGGCCGGGGCCGCGCTGGTCCTGAACTGGGTCCTGCTGTTCTCCGCCTACCGGCTGGCGTCCATCTCGTTGGCCACGGCGGTCTATAACGTGCAGCCCTTCTTCCTGATCGGGCTGGGCGTGCTGTTCCTGGGCGAACGCCCGTCGCGCGGCAAGCTTGCGTGGTCGGTCGTGGCCTTTGCCGGACTGCTGCTGGTGCTGCGCCTGTCAGAAACCGGCGGGGTGGCCGGCAGCGAATACCTGTCTGGGCTGATGCTGGGCCTGGGGGCCGCCGCCCTCTATGGCATCACCGCCATTATCGTCAAGCGGCTGACGGGCATCCCGCCGCAGGTGCTGGCCCTGGTGCAGGTCACGCTTGGGGCCATCATGCTGTTGCCCATGGCGGACTTCAACGCCCTGCCCGCCACCCCCTTGCAATGGGGCTACCTGGTCGCCCTGGGCCTGATCCACACCTGCCTGATGTACATCCTGATGTACTCGGCCATCCAGAAGCTGCCGACCACGTCGACGGCCGCACTCAGCTTCATCTATCCCGCTGTGGCCATCATGCTGGATTTCCTGGTCTACGGCCACCGGATGGACGCCACGCAGGTCGTGGGCGTGGCGATGATCTTCCTGGCCGCCGCGGGCGTCAGCCTGAACTGGACTTGGCGCCTGCCGGGCCGCCCGCGCCCTGGCGCCGGCGCGGCCTGACCGCGGCAGCAGCAGAGGAAACCCGCACCCCGGCCCCGGTTATTCGGGGCGGGGCCGAGCCGTCCCCGCTATCATGGCTTTTCCATCCGCCGGGTCCCGCCGGCGGCGCCAAGATTCCCAGGACGCTTCCCATGATCGATCTCTACTACTGGACCACCCCCAACGGCCACAAGATCACGCTGTTCCTTGAAGAAACCGGCCTGCCCTACAAGATCCACCCGGTTAACATCAGCCGCGGCGATCAGTTCAAGCCCGAATTCCTGGCCATCGCGCCGAACAACCGCATTCCCGCCATCGTCGACCAGGCGCCGGCCGACGGAGGCGCGCCGATCTCGCTGTTCGAGTCGGGCGCCATCCTGCAGTATCTGGCCGAGAAGACCGGCCGCTTCCTGCCCGCCGACGTGCGCGGCCGCGCCGAAGTCTCGCAATGGCTGTTCTGGCAGATGGGGGGCTTGGGGCCCATGGCCGGCCAGAACCACCACTTCTCGGGCTATGCGCAAGAACGCATCGCCTACGCCATCGACCGCTACGTCAAAGAGACCAACCGCCTCTACGGCGTGTTGAACAAGCGCCTGGCCGACCGCGAATTCGTGGCGGGCGACTATTCCATCGCGGACATGGCCGCCTATCCCTGGATCGTGCCCCACGCCAAGCAGGGCCAGGACCTGAACGACTTCCCGCACCTGCAGCGCTGGTTCAACGCGATCGCCGCGCGCCCCGCGACCCAACGCGCCTATGCGCTGGCTGACACCATCAATACCGCGCCGTCGATCAGCGACGAGGAATCCCGCCGCATCCTGTTCGGCCAGACCGCGCAGCAAGTCGCCCGCTGATCCGCCGGAGACCGCCCATGACAGCACCGAAACTGGCGTTCCGCCGCGCGCGCGCCGATGACCTCCCGCATATCATCGCGATGCTGGCCGACGACGAATTGGGGGCCACGCGCGAAGACCCGTCCGTGCCGCCGAATCCGCGGTACGTGGCCGCGTTTACCGCGATCAACCAGGATTCCAACCAATTCCTGGCAGTGGTCGAGCAGGATTCGCACCTGGTCGGCTGTTTGCAGTTATCGTTCATACCCGGCCTGTCGCGGCAGGGCCAATGGCGCGGACAAATCGAGAGCGTGCGCATCGCCTCGTCGTCACGCGGCCAGGGCCTGGGACGCGCCATGTTCGAATGGGCGATCGAACAATGCCGCATCCAGGGATGCGGCCTGGTCCAGCTGACCACCGACCGTGCGCGCCCGGACGCGCGCCGGTTCTATGAAAGCCTGGGTTTCAAAGCCAGTCACGATGGCATGAAGCTCAGCCTGTAGTGCAAGTAGATGATTTTGCAAGGAGCGCCCATGCATGGCGAATATAAAGTCCCCGGCGGCAAACTGGTCGTTGCGGATCTGGAAGTGCGCGACGGCCGCCTGGCCGATGTGCGGATCAGCGGCGACTTCTTTCTTGAACCGCCCGAAGCGCTTGAAGCCATCAACAATGGCCTGAACGGCATGCCCGCCGACGCAGGCGAACTGGAACTTGCGGTCGCCGTCCAGTCGGCGCTGCCCGCCGATGCCGAACTGTTCGGCTTTTCCGCCGAGGCCGTCGCCGTCGTCCTGCGGTGGGCGCTGGCATGACGCGCACCGACTGGAACGACTACGACTGGCAACTGATCCACGAAGGCCCCCAGGAGCCGTCGCTGCACATGGCGCTGGACGCCGTCATCACCGATGAAGTCGGCGCCGGCCAGCGGCCGCCGACCTTGCGCATCTGGGAATGGTCCGCCCCGGCCGTGGTCATCGGCCGCTTCCAATCCTTGAAAAACGAAGTCGACCCGGACGGCGCCAAGCGCCACGGCATCGAGGTCGTGCGCCGCGTGAGCGGCGGCGGCGCAATGTTCATCGAACCCGGCAACTCCATCACCTATTCGCTCAGCGCGCCGCAGGCGCTGGTGCACGGCATGAGCTTCCAGGAATCCTATGCTTTCCTGGACGCCTGGGTGCTGACCGCGCTGCAGGGCCTGGGCATCAAGGCCTGGTACCAGCCGTTGAACGACATCGCCTCGGATATCGGCAAGATCGGCGGCGCCGCGCAAGCCCGCCGCGCCGGTGCCGTGCTGCACCACGTGACCATGTCCTATGACATCGATGCCGATAAAATGGTCGAAGTCTTGCGGATCGGCCGGGAAAAACTGTCCGACAAGGGCACCACCAGCGCCAAGAAGCGCGTTGACCCGCTGCGCACGCAGACCGGGCTGGCACGCGAGGTCATCATCGACCGCATGGTGGAAACTTTTGCCGGCCTGCACCGTCTGACCCCCGGGCAGATCGGCAGCGACACGCTGGCGCGCGCCCGGCAACAGGCCGACGAAAAGTTCTCCACCCCTGAATGGACCGGCGTGGTGCCCTGACCGCCAGAGCCTGTTGCCACCAGCCTTGATTTTGTGGAGGTAGTTCAATGCATCGCACGTTCACGCCGCAAGGCGCGATAAGCGGTCTGATCCTGGGCGCCGCCCTGTTGGCGCTGGCCGGCTGCGGCAGTGCGCCGCCGGCGAACATCACCCTGGCCAGCCCCTCCTCCTCCACGCCGGAGAAGGTGGGAGACCTGTCCACTGAACGCATCAAATGGGCCTCGAACAAGCCCGGCTGCGAGGGCGACTGCCCGCGCATCGAGATCGACAGCGTGGCGTTTCCCGGCATCCCCAAGCTGACGGCGCTGGTGGATCACGTGCTGGCGTACATGACCGGCACCGACGCCAACCGCCGCGGCCCGTACAACACGCTGTCTGAATACACGCAATACTTCTGGTCCACGGCCCGTCCGCGCGACGCCACCTATTTCAAGGCCAGCGTCAAGGACACCGTCGGCGACATCGTGTCGATCGAACTGCACACCGAGCAATTCCTGACCGGTGCCGCGCATGGCATTCCGGCGACACAGTACCTGAACTGGGAACGCAGCCGCGACCGCGTCATGAGCCTGGACGAGGCGCTGATCCCCGGGCGCCGCGGCGAATACGTGGCGGCGCTGCAGCGCGCCCACGCGAAGTGGCTGGCGGGCAATCCGGACGCCAAGCGGGACCCCGCGGCCTACAGCAAGATGTGGCCCTTCCAGGAAAGCGACAACTTCGCGCTGACGCGCGACGGCATCGTCGTGAAGTACGACGCCTACTCGATCGCCCCCTATTCGCACGGCGAGCCCGAGCTCGTCATCTCGAACGCGGATCTGCGCGGCATCTTCAAACCGGAATTGCTGCCGAAGTCGTAACCGGTATCGGTGGCGGCAATCTTCACGCGTGCCGTCACCGGGCGCCATGCTTGCCCCCGATACGCGAAGGCCGGCGACAGGCATCGTGCCAGTCGCCGGCCTTTTCCGCGCGCCGCGGCGCGCGAGGTCTCTTCGAGACCGGGGTTCGGGTGAGCGGACTGAGGGTGGAGCTAGGGAGGTGGCCGCTTTTTTCGCGTCTGTGGCCGGGTAAGACGCCCAGTCCGCTCAATGCAACCGCGGCCTGAAGGAACGGGCGGCGCGCGACATGCGCGCCCGCCGCCCGCTCACGTCAGGCGCTTAGAAGCGGTGACGGATACCGACGATACCGACGGTGCTCTTCAAGCCGTCGACAAACGCGAAGTCGGTGGCGTACGAACCCAGCGCGTACAGGTTGGTGCGCTTGGACAGGTTGTACGTGTAGCCGATGCTGTAGACGTTCATCGTCGACTCGTTGCCGGCCGTCAGCGGGTTGCTGCCGTTCGGGTCAGCGCGCTGCCACGACGCCAGGATGCTGCTGGCGCCCAGCGGCACGGTCAGGCCGACCAGGTACGAGTTGGCCTTGAAGCCCGAAACCGCGACGTTCGTGCCGAAGCTGGTGGCCGCGGGGCTGCCGCTGCCGAACGAGTTGATGCTTTGGCCGGTGAACCAGCCGTCGCGCGTCTGGCCGAAGCCCAACGCCAGCTTCAGCACTTCGAAGTCGTACGCGCCGGCGATCGTCCAGGACTTGGGCGTGGCGTCGGTGTTCAACTGGTTGGCGGGGTTCAGCTGGTCATACGTCAGCGCGACGTTCACCGGGCCGTTGACGTAGCGCAGACCGGTCGTGATGGCACGGGTGTTGTCGGCGGTCTTGAAGCCGGTTTGAGCGGCGGTGGTGTCGGCCGCGTTGAACGAGTAGCCGACGCCGAACTGGAAGCCGCTGAACGACGGGGTCGAGTACTGCACCATGTTGTCGTAGCGGACCGTGTTGGCGGCGCTGAAGGCCACGCCGACGTTAGCCTGGCCGTAGCTGCCGGCAAACGGCTCGATCGCGGCCAGGTACTTCGACGCGATGTTGGTCTGGCGGCCGAATTCCAGCAGGCCCCAGGAGTCGCTCTTCAGGCCGACGGTGGCTTGGCGGCCGAACAGGCGGCTGCTTTGGCCCGATTGGCCGTTGCCCGAGTTGAAGCCGCTTTCCAGCGTGAACACGGCGCTCAGGCCGTCGCCCAGATCTTCGGCGCCGCGCAGGCCCCAACGCGAACCGCTCGACACGCCATTGACCATGCCGAACTTCGATTCTTTGTAATCGTTATTGCCCTTGATTTGCTGGAAGCCGATACCAGTATCGATCAGGCCGTACAGCGTCACCGACGTTTCGGCTTGGGCCACGCCGGACAGGGCGGCGAACAGCGCGGTGACGAGCAGAGTCTTTTTCATTGCGTAATCCCTTTGATTGAACATACATGCGCAGGTGGCTGGGTTTGCAAGGCAAACGGCGTGCGGCGCATGGCAGGAACGAATTCTAGGGACGCAATGTGTCAGTTTTCTAGACGCAAGGAAAACCCGTCCAAGATCTCGAAAAAAAAGCCTACTTGTGGCCTGAGCTCCACACCCGGGCCCAGTGTAGGGCGCTGTCCCGGGCCTGTCATCGGGGTGTGCTAACAAGCAACATATGCCCTGCCCCGGCACCGCGCCCGGCATCGCGCCCGATAGGACGCCCGTACCGGTACGCAACGCTCAGCGAGCCCCCTGCAGCGGCAGCAGCCGCCGATAGCCTTTGGGCAGCGGATGCCGGGCGTGTTCGGCCACCGTGCGCGCCAGCTGCGCCGACAGCGCGTCCGGAAATGGCGTGGCGCGCCGCGTGTTCAGGTCGACATGCAACGACAGCTGCTCCATGGTGGCGGCCAGGTAGCCGTCGCGCGTCTGCGTCAGCTCCATCAGGCACAGCAGCCGCTTGTCGTCGGACGCAAGCAAGCGCACCTGCAGCGCGAGGGGATCCCCCTCCAGCACTTCGCGCAGGTAGGCCACGTGCACGTTCATCGTATAGATGCCGCAGCGCGTCGCCTCGGTGTAGTCCAGCCCGACGCCGACCTGGCTGAGCAGTTCGAATCCCACCCGGTCGAAGATGCCGACATAGTGGGCGGCGTTCAGATGGCCGTACGCGTCGATCCAGGCGGGATCCACGGCCAGCGTCGTGGAAGGCAAGCTTTGCGTCATTGGGTATCTCCCGAAATGGAAATCGCCCCTTTCGGGGCGATTTCTGTTTTTGTCTCCCTCTACCTCCTCGGCGAGTCGTTCAAGAACGCCTCGCCGATTCAGTCATCAAGGATACAGGCCGCGCACTTGGCGCGCTTGCAGGATCCGGGTGCAAGCCACGATGAACGCGGCGGTACGCAACGTGACCTTGTGCTCCTTGGCCACTTGCGACACGGAGCCGTAGGCTTCGCGCATGATGCGTTCCAGGCGCTGGTTGATCTCTTCTTCGCTCCAGAAGAAGCTGGAGAAATCCTGCACCCATTCAAAATAGGACACCGTCACGCCACCGGCGTTGGCCAGCACGTCCGGCACCACGTACACGCCGTGTTCAGCCAGGATGTCGTCCGCTTCCGGCGTGGTTGGGCCGTTGGCGCCTTCCACCACGACCTTGGCGCGCACCTTGGGCGCGTTCTGGGCGGTGATCTGGCTTTCCAGGGCCGCCGGGATCAGGAATTCGGTTTCCAGCGTCCAGAATTCGTCCTTGTCGAAGGCTTGGCCGCCCGAGAAGCCACCCACGCCGCCGTGTTGCGACACGTGCGACAGCAGCTTGTGGACGTCCAGCCCTTCGGGATTGTGCACCGTGCCGGTATGGTCCTGCGCGGCAATGACCTTGGCGCCGGCTTCATGGAACAGACGGGCGGCGGTGCCGCCCACGTTGCCGAAGCCCTGCACGACCACGCGGGCCTTCGAGACGTCGATGTTCAGGTCGCGCGCGGCTTCGCACGCCACGACGAACACGCCGCGGCCGGTCGCTTCGACACGGCCCAGGCTGCCGCCCAGCGCGATCGGCTTGCCGGTAACCACACCGGTGGCGGTCGCGCCTTCGTTCATGGAATAGGTGTCCATCATCCAGGCCATGGTCTGGGCGTTGGTGCCTACGTCAGGCGCCGGGATGTCTTTGGACGGACCCACGATCACACCGATTTCGCTGGTGTAGCGGCGCGTCATGCGCTCGAGTTCGGATTGCGACAGGTTGCGCGGATCGACACGGATGCCGCCCTTGGCGCCACCGTAGGGCAGGTTCACCGCCGCGTTCTTGACCGACATCCAGGCGGCCAGCGCCATCACTTCGGACAAGGTCACGTCTTGATGGAAACGCACGCCGCCCTTGCCCGGGCCGCGCGACACGTTGTGCTGCACGCGATAGCCCTCGAAGTGGGCGATCGTGCCATTGTCCAGTTCGATCGGCACATCGACGATCAGCGCGCGCTTCGGGCGCTTCAGCGTCTCGACCCACCGGCTCAGCGTGCCAAGGTACGGGGTGACCCGGTCGACTTGTTGCAGGTAATTACCCCAGGGGCCGAGGTCATCGGCATTCAGATAAGACGGCAAGGCATGGGTGGGCGTTTGAGACATGAGCATGATCTCCTGACAAAGTTGCGCCATTTTATCCGCGAAAATAATAGCGTCCCCATTTAAAATAAAAATATATTAAATAGGGACACATTATTGTGGCGGATACCGTACGGGTCACAAGCCCGGTCTTGAAGCTGCCCCTATCCTAAGCCCCCAACCCGGAAGCGTCCAGCCTGCCAGGCCGGCCCTCGCCGCCGTGCGAAGCTGCCCGCAAGGCGATGAAAAAAGGGGCGGCCTCCATGAAGGAAGCCGCCCCCTTGCCGACCGCGCCCGCCGTCAGGCCGACAGCAGTTGCCACGCCAACCGGGCTGCCGCCCGGGCGCCGTGCCCGTCCACGTCGAAACGCGGACTGTACTCGGCCATGTCCGCCAGCCGGAGCTTGCCGCTGGCCTTGACCCGCAGCACGATTTCCTCGATCACGGACATCGGCACGCCATAAGGCGCCGGCGCCGACACCCCGGGCATGACCGCGGCGGGCAGCACATCCAGGTCGATCGTCAGGTACACATGGCGCGCGCGCGCCAGCAAGGCGTCCACGTTGGCCAGGCGGGCTTCCAGGTGGCGTTCCTGCATGTCGTGGTCTTCGACCCAGACCGCGCCAACCTCTGCCGCCCGGGCGTACAGCGCAGGCGTATTGGCCAGCCGCGACACGCCCAGGCAGGCGTATTGCAGCGCCTGGCCGCGCGCTTCGCAGTAGCGGGCGATCTGGTCGAACGGCGTGCCCGAGCTGCCCGGACGCCCAGTGCGCAAGTCAAAGTGCGCGTCCAGATTCAGCACCAGCACGGGGTCCGTATCGCCGCGGGCCTCCAGCCACCGCGCCAGGCCCTGGAAGCTGCCCCAGGCGATCTCATGGCCGCCGCCCAGCACCAGCGGGCGGGCGCCCTGCCCCAGCAATTCCGCCACGCGCAGGCCCAGGCGCTCCTGGGCATCTTCCAGCTGATCGCCCACGCAGGCCACGTCGCCCGCGTCCAGCAAGCGCGTCAAGCCATGCGCGGGCAGACCTGCCAGGAACTTGCGGATGCCGGCCGGGCCTTCGGCCGCGCCGGTGCGGCCCTGGTTGCGCGCCACTCCGGCGTCGCAGGCAAAGCCCAGCAGCACCGGCTCGCCTTTTTCGACCTGCCCGGCGGCGGCCTCGACGATATGCGCCAGTCGGCGCGTATCGCCTTGCTCGGCGCTGTCGTCACGCGCCTTCCACAGGCTTTTATCCAATTGCGGAGAAGTCATGCCGCCGCCCCCTGCCCTGCACTCAGCACGGCCTGAAGGAATTCCCGGGTCCGCGGCTCGCGCGGCTGGCTGAAGATCACCTCCGGCGGACCGGATTCCAGGATCACCCCGCCATCCATCACGGCCACGACATCTGCCACGTCGCGCGCGAAGCCCATTTCGTGGGTCACGACCATCATCGTCATGCCCTCGCGGGCCAGCAGCTTCATCACCTGCAGCACTTCACCCACCAGTTCAGGGTCCAGCGCCGACGTCGGTTCGTCGAACAGCATCACCTTGGGCTGCATGGCCAGCGCCCGGGCGATGGCCACGCGCTGCTTCTGCCCGCCCGACAGGCTGGCGGGCATGGCCGCCGTCTTCTGCGACAGGCCCACTTTGCGCAGCAGGTCTTCGGCCAGCGCATTGGCCTCGTCCCGGCCCATTCCGCGCAACTTGCGCGGACCGACCGTCACGTTCTCCAGGACCGACAAGTGGGGAAACAGGTTGAAACCCTGGAACACCATGCCCACTTGCATGCGCAGTTGGTTCAGTTGCGCCTCCGGCAGCAGCCGGCCGTGGTCCAGCAAGGTCTGGCCGCAGATGTCCACGGTGCCGGCTTGCGCCACTTCCAACCCATTGCAGCAGCGCAACAAGGTGCTTTTGCCCGAACCGCTGGGCCCGATCACGACCACCACCTGCGAAGGCAGCACGTCGAAATCGATGCCCCGCAGCACGGCGTGGTCGCCGTAAGACTTGTGCAGGCCACGGATGCGGATCATTTCCTGCGGATTGCCGAACTGGTTCATTGCACCATCCCCCCGGCGCGCAGGCGTTGTTCCACCTTGCGCAAAATCACCATGGCGGCGGTCGTCAGGACCAGATAGATCAATGCCACCACCAGATAGGTTTCCAGCGAGCGATACGACACGCTGATGATCTTCTGCCCTTCATGCATCAGATCGTGAATGGTCAACAACGACACCAGCGCGGAATTCTTGATCAGCGCGATGAACTCGTTGCCCAGCGGCGGGATCATGCGCACCACGGCCTGCGGCAGGATGATGATGCGCATGGCCTGGCCGGACGACATGCCCAACGAACGCGCCGCTTCGGTCTGGCCGCGGTCGACCGACTGGATCGCGCCCCGCACGATTTCCGACACGTAGGCGCCGGAGTACATGCCCAGGCCCAGCACGCCGCAGGCGAACGCCGGCAGCGTCACGCCGAACTGCGGCAGGCCGAAGAACCAGATGAACAGCTGCACCAGCAAAGGCGTGCCGCGAAAGAACAGCAGGTACGTGCTGCACAGGTGATAGATGATGCGCCGCTGCGGGTTGAGTCGGCCGACGCCGACCAGCAGGCCGATGACGCAACCCAGCAGCAAGGCGCCGGCGGTCACCTCGACGGTGACCACCGCGCCGCGCAGGAGCGCGTCGAAGTCGGCGAAGACGGGAGAAAAATCCAGGTTCATTTCGCGGGCGCCTCGAACCACTTGGTCACGATGGCCTGATAGCTGCCGTCGCTCTTCAGCTTCTGCAGCGCCGCGTTCAGCTCGCGCGTCAGTTCAGGCTTGTTCTTGGGCACGGCGATGCCGTAGTCCTCGGTGGTCACCTGGTCGTTCAGCACCGTCAGGCCCGTCGTGCTTTGCGCGAACAGCTTGGCGGCGGGCTTGCCCGTCACGGCGGCGTCGGCACGGCCGATCTGCACCAGGTTGAACATCTCCTGGTTCTTCTCGACCTCCACGCGCTGCACGGCCGGGAAGTGGTCCTTCAGGTAGTTGACCGACTTCGTGCCGACCTGCACCGACACCTTGCGGCCGTCCAGGTCCTTGAGCGTCTTGATGGGGCTGTCCGTCTTGGTCAGCACCACCAGCCCGCCCGCGTAATAGGGATCGGTGAAGTCCACGACCTTGCTGCGCTCGGGCGTGATGTAGATGGCGGACACGGCAATGTCGGCGCGGCCGGCCTGCAGGGCGGGGATCAGGCCCTTGAAGTCGATGTCGATCCATTCGACTTTCTTGCCCATCGCGCCTGCCAGCGCTTCGACCAGCTCGATGTCGAAACCGGTGCGCTTGCCGTCTTTGACGAACTCCATCGGCGGGAAGGTCGCGTCAGTGACGGCGCGGATGGTTTCCTGGGCGTGCGCGGGGCCGGCGCTCCAGGCCAGGCCCAGCGTCAGGGCGGCGGTCAGCAATGTGCGGCGAGTGATCATGGTCAGTCCTATGGGAAAGGGGTACGGCGATGAGTACGGCGGATGAGTACGGCTGATAGGTACGGCGGTCGCTGCGGTACAGCGTGGAATTCAATCTGGCGGGCAAGCCGGAACACGGCGGGTCAGTGCACCTTCAAGCGGTCGGAAATGCGCCGGGCTGCGCCGACGGTCAGGTCGATCAACGCCTGGGGACGCTGGGCCGCGCGCGTGGACGGCGCCATCAACGTGATGGAGGCCACGGCCTGGTTGGGGCGTTGGAAGATCGGCACGCTGACGCCCCACACGCCGGCGTCGACTTCGCTGTCGGTCACGGCATAGCCTTGGGCCCGGATCGATTCCAGCTCGTCTGCCAGACGGGCCGCGTCCACACCGGCTTCGGCGGCCAGATAGGCCAGCGCGGCCTGCAAGCGGGCCTGGGGCATGAAGGCCAGCAGGGATTTCGCGGAGGCGCCGCGCGCCAGCGGCAAGCCCCTGCCCTTGGTGAAGGAACAGCGCAGCGGGTGCTGGCTTTCCACCATGTCCAGACAGACGGCCTGGTCTTTGACGGCCACCAGCAAGCCGATGGTTTCACCGGACGCCGCGGCCAGCGCGGCCATGTCGGGTTGCGCCTCGTGGATCAGGAAGGACGACTGGTCAAAGCCCCAGGCCAGTTGGACGCACAGCGGTCCCGGCCCGTATTCGCCTTCGTGCTCGGCCACGAATCCCCAGCGTTTGAGCAACGCCACCTGCCGGTACAGGGTGCTTTGGGCCAGGCCGGTCTTCTCGGCCAGCGCCGCGATCGTCAGCGTGCCGTCGTGTCGGGCCAAGGTGGCCAACACATATAGGACGCGGTCAGCGCCTGCCCCTACCGAGGGATCCGACATCAAGATATAGCTCCAAGCAATCAGCGCTCAGATTATCAATTTTCGGCTATATGCTTGCTTTTGATTCCCGAATATTGAGAAATAATAGGGAAAACCCCGAATGCATGGGCAAAAAAAAGGCGCCAAAAGGCGCCAAACAGTCCGAAATTGCCGGCGAACCGCTTCGGACTGATACCCGCTGCGGTACTTGAATAGCGCTTCAGGTCTGGTGAGCGGTCGATCCCAGGATGCGTTCGGCGCAACGGGCCCAGTACAGCAGCCGTGCGTCTTCCTTGACGAAGCCCACCATCTGGAAACCCAGCGGCAGGCCGTTGGGCCCGCGGGCCACCGGCAACGTGATAGACGGGTTGTGCAGCAACGACCAGATCCGGATGAACGCCGAGCTGCCGGTGCTGCTGGCGGGCGGCGCTTCGCCCAGCGTGGACGGCATGACCACGGCATCGACGCCGCGCGCCGCGTCGTAGAAGGCGCGGCGGCAGGCGTCGGCCGCGTCCAGCGCGCCCGCGTAATCGGCGGCCGACAGCCCCTCGCCCATCGTCAGGTATTCGATCAACCCCGGATCGCACAACGCCGCATGGTCACGCTTTAGCGCCGCGTACTCGCGCGCCAGATCGTAGGCCATGATCACGTCCTGGGCCTCGCCCATCGTGTCGAACGCCGCCGGCATGGCCAGTTCCGTCACCGTCACGCCGGCGGCGGACAAGGCGCGCAAGTTCGCCTCGAAGCTCTCGCGCATGCAGGGGTCGGTGTCAGCCCAGTCCTTGGGCCGCCACACGCCTGCCCGGAAGTCCCGGCGCACGGGCAAGCCGGGATCGTATCGCGGGTCGCCCGTGAACGCGCGCATGAAAAGCGCCGAGTCGTCCACGCTTCGGGAGATAGGGCCGATCACGTCCAGGACGCGCGAATAACGCCGGATGCCCACGTAGGGGATCGCATCCAGCGTGGGCTTGAACCCTACCGCGCCGCAAAAGGCGGACGGCCGAAGGATGGACCCGGCGGTCTGCGTGCCAATGGAAAGCGGCGCCATGAAGTCGGCGACCGCGGCGGCCGAGCCCGCGGACGACGCGGCGGGCGTGCGGCTCAGGTCATGCGGGTTGCGAGCGGGTCCAGGCAGCATGATGGCGTGCCGCGACACCGTGTTCTTGCCCAACACGTTAAAGCCCAGTGCGTGGGCCTGCGTCACGACCGGCGCGTCCCGATCGGGCTGGCGCCCGGGAAAAATTTCGGGGTCGCCCAGTTCCGTGGGCATGTCGGCGGTATCGATCGTGTCCTTGATGCCCAACGGCACCCCATCCAGCAGTTGGCGCCGGCCATGGCGGTCCCATTGCCGCGCGCGCGCCAGCGCGCCGTCGGCATCGACCTGCACCCAGGCCTTGACGCCGGCGTTGCGTTCCTCGATCCGGTCCAGGCAGGCCCGGGCCCAGGCCTCGCAGGTCAGCCGGCCCTGCGCTAGCGCCGCCAGCCCCTCTGTGGCGGTCAAGGCAGCGGTAGCGCTGGGCGCGGGGCGGCGCACGGGGGACGCCGGGCGGTCAATCGTGTCGGTAGCAGGCAAGATACGGCTCCAGAATGTCGATGAAGAGGTGCGGGCGAGGACGTTGCCGCCTCAGGCCGCCGGGCGGGCGTTGGACGAATGGCCGCCCCGCCCGATGTACAGGTCGCTCATGTGCTGATTGGCCAGCAGCGCCTGCCCGGTGTCGGTCAGGACGATCCGGCCCGAGTCCAGGATGTATCCCCGGTCGCTGAAGGCCAACGCCTGGCGGGCACGCTGCTCCACCATCAGCACGGCCACGCCGATCTGCGGCAAACGGCGCACCTCGGCGAACACCTGCTCGGTCAGTGCCGGCGACAAGGCGGCCGACGGCTCGTCCAGCACCATCAGGCGGGGCGACGACATCAGCGCCCGGGCGAACGCCAGTTGCTGGCGTTCGCCGCCGGACAGGTTCTCGGCATGCGTCTTGCGGCGTCCCGCAAGCGCCGGGAACAGGTCGAACATGTCCCGGATGCGCTGCTCGCGCCCCTGCACGTGCTCGACCACCTGCAGATTCTCCAGCACGGTCAACGCCCCGAACACGTTGCGCACCTGGGGCACGTACGAGATGCCGATGCGCACCCGCTCTTCGACGGGCAGCGCCAGCAGGTCCCGGCCGTCGAACGCCATCGTCCCCGCGATGCGCGGCAAAAGCCCCATCACCGCCTTGACCAGCGTGGACTTGCCCGCGCCGTTGGTACCGGCGATGGTGACGATCTCGTTGGCGGCCACCGTCATGTCGATCCCGCTGACGATGTCCACTTCGGCATAACCGCCGGACAGGCCTTGCATGACGAGCAGACTCATATCACCCCTCCCATGTAGGCTTCGCGCACCCGTTCGTTGGCCAGCACGCCGTCAGGCGCGCCTTCGGCGATCACCCGCCCCCGGTCCATCACGTACATGCGCGGCACGATCCGCGCCAGCTCGTCCAGGTTGTGCTCGATGATCGCCACCGTCAGCCCGCGCTGGTTCAGTTCCACGATGCGCGCCGACAGCTCTTCGATCAGCACCGGATTGACGCCCGCGAACGGTTCGTCCAGCAGGATGCAGCGCGGCTCCAGCATCAGCAGCCGGCCGAGCTCCAGCAGCTTCTTCTGCCCGCCCGACAGCTTGCCGGCCGGCTCGTCCGCCACCCGCGACAGGTTCAGGAACGCCAGCAGCTCATGCACGCGCTCGGCGTTGCGGGCCTCTTCACGGGCTACCTCGCGGCGCGCAAAGACCAAGGCCGCCAACTTTTCGCCGCGCTGGTCGGGCGCTGCCGCCATCATGTTGTCAAAGACGGTCAGTTGGCTGAATTCGCGCGGCACCTGGAACGTGCGCGCCAGTCCGCGGCGCACGCGTTGATGCACGGCCACGCCGGTGATGTCCTCGTCCGCGAAACGCACGCATCCGGACGTTGGCGGGATGTACCCCGTGACGACCGAGAACAGCGTGCTCTTGCCCGCGCCGTTGGTGCCGATCACCCCGACCAGTTCGCCCTTGCGGACTTCCACCGATACGTCGTCCAGCGCCTTGAAGCCGCCGAAGCTGGCGCTCAGCCCTTTGATAGAAAGCAGCGTCATGCCTTTCTCCTGCGAGTCGAGGTGTTGCCGAACAGGCCCTGCGGCCGATACAGCACCACGCAGATGAGCGCGATGCCGATGATGCCGATGCGCACGCTGGCCATCTGCACTTCGGAAATGCCCCCGACGAAGTCGCGCACGAAGCGCGACCCTTCCAGGAAGCCGACCAGCAGCACGGTGCCGGCCACGACGCCGCTCAGCCGGCCGACACCGCCCAGGATGATGGCGATCCAGATGTAGAACGTGATCAGCGGCACGAACTGCTCGGGGCTGATGAAGGTGAGGTAATGCGCCTGGAACGCGCCGGCCAGCCCCGCAAGGCCCGCGCCCAGCATCAGCGAGCGGGTCTTGAACTTGGCCGGGTCCTTGCCGAGCGCGCGCACGGCGACCTCGTTGTCGCGCACCGCCTCGATGACGCGGCCGAAGGGGCTGCGAATCACCAGATGAATCAGCAGCAGCGCGCCGGCGTTGACCGCCAGCAGCAACAGCATGATCCACAGGTCCACGGTCTGCGGCGATGCCCAGCCGGCGAACAGGCGCGGGATGCCGGGCAGGCCATGCATGCCGCGCGTCAGCCACTCCTCGGTCTGCAACACCATGCGCACGGATTCCGAGAACCCGAGGGTCACGATGGCCAGATAGTCGCTGCCCAGCCGCAGCGCGATCATGCCCAGCGGATAGGCCGCCAGCGCGGCGAACGCGGCGGCGGCCGCCATGGACACCGGCACGGGCACGCCTTTCAGCGACAGCAGCGCCGACGTATACGCGCCGATGGCGAAGAAACCGACGTGGCCGAAGTTGATCAGTCCGGTAAACCCGTAGTGCAGCGACAGGCCGAAGGCCAGCAGCATGTAGATCAGAATACCGATGGCGATTGCAATCAGATAGGCTTCCATGATGTCACCTCGCCGCCATCGGCCGGCCGAAAATACCTTGGGGACGCAGCAGCAGCACGCACAGCAGCACCGCGAACGCGAAGACGATCTTGTAGGCCGGCCCCACCACCAGGCTGGCGACCTCCTGCGCGATGCTGAACACCATGATCCCGGCAATGGCGCCCACCGGATTGCCGATGCCGCCCAGGATCACCGCCGCGAACATGGGCATCAGCAGTTCCCAGCCCAACTCGGGAATCACCACCGCCTTGATGCCCAGCAGCACGCCGCCCAAGCCGCAATAGGCCCCGGCGATGCTCCACAGCGTGACCATGACGCGGCGTCCGCGGATGCCGCTGGCCGCCGCCAGTTCGGGGTTGTCGGCCACCGCCCGCATGCGCCGGCCCGTCGGCGTCATGTGCATCAGGGCGAAGACCAGCGCCAGCGCCCCCACGGCGATGCCCACGATATAGAGATCGGTCGGCAGAATGCGCACGCCCCCGAAATTCCAGGCCCGCGTCAACGGAAGGTCGAAGGTGTACTGGTCTTGCCCGGCGAAAAAGGTGATCGTGCTGCGCAAGGCGAACGCGACGCCGATCGAGGCGATCAGGCGCGACACGTTCGAGCGGGACTCCAGCGGCCGGAACACCCAGACGTAGAAGAAAAGACTGACGGCGGTCGTCGCCACGACGGCGGCCACGCCGCCCGCCAGCATGGATCCGCCGGCCAGCGCCTGGGTGAAAACGGCCGCATAGGCCCCCAGCGTCATGTAGTCGCCACTGGCGGCGTTGGGAAAGCGGGCAATGCCGAACACCAGCGTAATCGCCAATGCCGGCAACGCCAGCAGCATCCCGATCACAACGCCGTTTATCCCGGCGTTGATGACGGTGATTGCATCCATCTTATGTTCCCCTTGGGTTGGCCGTCAGACCTTGCCGGCGATGACTTCGTTAAGCACCAGCTTGCCGTCGCGGATGTCGAACACGCCGAAATCGGGCACGGTCTCGCCCTGCTTGCCGAAGTCCAGGCGCGACGAGGCGCCGTCGTAGTCCACCGGCTTGCCAGCGCGCAGCAAGGCCTGCCCCTGGGCAAAGCCGCTGACTTTCTCGCCGCCGCCCTCCGCTGTCACCGCGCGGATCTTGCCGTTGATGGCCGCCACGTCCGCCGTGGCGCCTGCCGCCTCGATGGCCAGCGCCAGCGTGATCACCATGTCATAGGACTGGGAGGCGAAAATGTCCGGCTCGCGTTTCGTGCGTTTGCGGAACTCGGCGGCGAAGCGCTTGTAGGCCGCATGGTCGTGCGCAGCCACATTCGAAATCGAAATGATGCCCTCGGTGGCCTCTTTGCCCAGCGCCTTGACCAGATCTTCATTGGCGGTCCAGCCCGGCATGATGAACTTGCAGTCCTGGCCGGTCTGGAACCATTCCTTGAGGATGATCGTGGCGTCCGGCCGGTAGGCGCTCAGTGAAATCACGTCGGGCTTGGACGCCAGCACCTTGTTCAGTTCGGTGCGGTAAGTCGTCTGGTTCGGCTCGTAGACCGTGAACGCGCTGACGTCGCCGCCCTTCTCCCGCCAGGCGTCCCGGAAATAATTGGCTTGCCCGACGAAGGTGGAATTGTTGAACGCCATCACCGCCGGCCGCTTGAAGCCGCGCTGGCGGGCCACTTCGGCGAACGCGCGGCCGAACACGGCGTTGGACGCCTGGAACATCCAGGCGAGCCCCTGCTTGTTTTCGGTCAACATCTCGGGCGCGCCGCAGGTGTTCATCGTGATGAGGCCCGCCGCGTTGGTGATCGGCATCGCGGCCAACCCCACCGACGACGGCCAGATGCCCACCACCGCTTCGACCTTATTGATTTCGATCAGCTTTTTCACGGCCAGTACCGCCGCGTCGGGCTTGGTCTGGTCGTCTTCGGCGTACAGCTGTATCTGCCGGCCCGCCGCGCCGCCGGCCGCGTTGACTTCCGCAATGGCGATCTTGATGGCCTCCAGCATGGCGGGGCCGTAAGGCCCGCCGACGCCAGTGATGGAATTGAGCGCGCCCAGCCGGAATGGCGGCGCCGCCTGGGCCTGCGCCCAGGCCAGGCCGGGCACTGCGCCGGAGGCGGCAAGCGCGGCGCTGGCCGCGAGAAAATCGCGTCGGGAGAATTGAGTGGGCTGCGTCATGAAGGTTCCTTGCGGCGTGAACATCGTTGTTCAACTTCGAATAGCCGCCGGCGTGCGCGACGCCGGCGTCCCCTTGTGGCTTGGATTCAACTTCGGTACTGCCTGCTGCGGGTGTACGGGCTACGCGATCACCCCCCGGGCGCGCATGCCCGCGATCTTGTCATCGGACACGCCGAAACGCCGCAGGACGTCGTCGGTGTGCTGGCCCATCAGCGGCGCCGCCGTGCGCAAGGCGCCCGGCGTCCGCGAGAATTTGGTGGGAATGCCGATGGTCTTCATCGTGCCCAGCACGGGATGGTCCAGTTCCTGCACCATGCCGCGCGCCAGATAGTGGGGGTCTTGCATCGCCTGCCCGAAATCGTTGATGGGCCCGCAGGGCACCGAGGCCCGTTCGCAGCGCGCGATCCATTCCGCGGCGTCGGCGCGGGCGAATTCGGCCTCGAGGATCGGCTCCAGCTCGGCGATATGCGCCAGGCGGTCGGAGTTGGTCACGAAGCGCGGGTCGGTGACCAGTTCGGGGCGCTCCAGCACGTCGGTGCACAGGCGCTCCCAGGTGCGCTGGTTGGCGGCCCCGATCATGATGAAGCCCATGCGGGTGCCGAACGCCTGGTAAGGCGCGGACACCCGGTGGCGGCTCCCCGTGCCTTGCGGCACCGTGCCGTCGGCAAAGTAGGCGGCGGCCTCCCACACGAACCATGGCAGGCCGCATTCCGCCAGCGCGATGTCCACGTGCTGGCCTTCGCCCGTCTTCATCTGGTGAATGCAGGCTGCCAGGATGGCGTAGACCGCCGTCAGCCCCGCGCCCACGTCGTAGATGGCGATCCCGGACTTCAATGGCCGCCCGCCCGGTTCGCCAGTCATGCTCATGATGCCGCTCATGCCTTGCGCCACCAGGTCGAATCCGCCCTTGCCCGCATAAGGCCCGGATTGGCCATAGCCGGAAATCGAGCAATACACCAGGCGAGGATTGATCCGCGAGAGCGTTTCGTAGTCCACGCCCAGCGACCGGGTCACGCCGACCCGGTAGTTCTCGACCACCACGTCGGCCCAACGCGCCAGCTCATACAGGACTTCACGCGCCTCGGGGTCCTTCAAATTCAGCGCGATGCCTTGCTTGTTGCGGTTGATCTGGGCAAAACAGGTGGACTCCCCGTTCACATAGGGCCCCATCTCGCGCGAGTCGTCGCCCGCGCCGGTCTTCTCGACCTTGATGACCTCGGCGCCCAGGTCGGCCAGCACCATCGTGCAATACGGGCCGGCCATGATCTGGGACAGGTCCAGGATCTTGATGCCAGCCAGGGGGGATGCAGCTTGATTCATGTCGGATCCGTCTCGGGTCGGTGGCCGGTCAGCGGCCGGTGAAAGCGGGAACCTGCTTCAGCGCGAATGCCTCGCGTCCGCGCCGGTAGTCTTCGGTGCCGAAGCACGCGTAGGCCTCGCGGCGTTCCGCATCCGTCAACGCACGGCCCGCGCGCAGTTGGGCGGCGAAACGCTTGTGCCAGCGGTTCACCAGCGGGGCGGCGGCGGCGATGCGGCGGGCCGTCGCATAGGCCTGTTCAACCACCAGCCCATCGTCCACCACCCGGCTCAACAGGCCTTTGGACATGGCCTCTTCGGCGCCGAAGACATGGCCTTCCAGCAGGATCTCCAGCGCCCGCGTGGCGCCGATCACCGCAATCAGGTCGGCCAGTTCCTGATGGTCGACGGTCAGGCCGATCCGGTTGACGGGAATCCCGTACCGGCTGCTTCGCCCGGCGATCCGGATATCGCACAACGCCGCCAGCTCCAGCCCCCCGCCCACGCAGACGCCTTCGATGCAGGCCACCGTCGGGTGGCGCAGGTGCTTCAACCTGTCCGTCATGGACAGCGTGAAGGCGGCATAGTCCGCCGCTTGCGCCACGCCGTCGCGATCGTCGCCAAAGCCCGCGATGTCGCTGCCGGCGCAAAACGCGCCGCCCGCGCCCCGCAGCACCACGCAGCGCACGGCGTCATCGGCATCCAGTTCGCCCATGAGGCGGCCGAATTCGCGGTACATGTCCAGCGTGAAGGCATTGCGCTTGGCCGGGCGGTTCATCAGCACGGTCGCCACGCCGTCCGGTTCGCGGCTCAGATCGATGCTCATGCCGCTTCCCCCAGCCGCAGTTCCGTGCCTTGCAGCACCACGCGGCCGTCCAGCATCAGGGTGGCGTCCGTGACGATGGTGTCGTAATGCGCCGCCGCCTTGACCGTGCCGCCGATATAGGCGCTGGTGCCCAGCGCCAGCTGGATCGACCCATAGACGGATTCGTCGGACAGCATGGTCCCGTCCAGTTGGCAACGCGGGTTCATTCCCACTCCCAGTTCGCCCAGGTTGTAGACCAGGGGATCGTTGAAGCTGGCCAGCAGGTCGCGGAACTGGCGGGCCACCTCGCCGCCCTCGATCGCCACGGCCATCCCGTTCTCGATATGGATGCGCACCGGCTCGTCGCGGATCAGCGACACCCCGGGAATGCTGGCATTCACCACGATCACGCCCTCGGCCGTTCCTTCCACCGGCGCCAGACTGGATTCCAAGCAATAGCCCGCCGAGATGTCGGTGGTATTCGCAAACCCGTGCAGTGCCCGGCCCCGGCGGCCGGCAATGCTCATCGTGACGTCGGTGCCCAGTTCAGTGGTCACCCGCGCCGTGTCCGCCCGCGTCAGGGCGTCCGCCAGGCCTTCGATCTGCGGACGCAAGGCATCGAAGTCGGCCTCCCAGCCTTCGGCCAGGAAGAAGTCCGGCTGATGCGATTCCGGCAGGACGATCACGCCGACTCCAGCCCGCGTCGCCTGCTGGCGCGCATCGGTATGCGCGGCATTGGCGCGGGTCAGCGCAATCACCAGATCCGCGGCCTGCATAGCCTGGGCGACCACGGGAGACAACTGGCGGCCATGCCGCGCAGACCCCGCGATCTGCAGCAGGTTCAAGCCAGCGCCGGCTTCATCCACGGCGATGGCCAAGGGTTCGACATTGTGGCCGGTGTACAGGTCGTACAGCACCAGCACTTCCATCCCGGGCCGCGCGGCGCCCAGTTGGCTGACCACTTTGCGGGCGTTCTTCAGTTTCAACAACGTGTGCATGCCATCTTCCCCTTATGCCGCGTGCCGCGTGCGGGCATCGGCCGCTTGCTGGGCCTCTGCGACCGCGCGCTCAAGAATGTCCAGCCCGCGAGCGAGCTCGTCGTCGGTGATGCACAGGGGCGCCAGAAAGCGGATGACGTTGCCGTGAAAGCCCGCTTTCACCAGGATCAGGCCGCCTTGATAGGCCGCCTGCACGATCTGGGCCGCCAGGTCGCCGGCCGGCTCGTGCCCCGTCTTGTCGCCAACCACTTCGAACGCCACCATGGCGCCCAGGCCGCGCACATCGCCCACGATGCCGAAGCGCGACGCCCAGGCGGCAAAGCGTTCACGCACCCGTGCCCCCACGTCGCGGGCGCGGGCCGGATAGTCTTCGCGCCGCATGACTGCGATCGTTGCCAACGCCGCGGCGCAAGCCAGCGGATTGCCGCCATAGGTACCGCCCAATCCGCCCACCTTGGGCGCGTCCATCAGGTCGGCGCGGCCCACCAGCGCGGCGATGGGCAGCCCGCCCCCCATCGACTTGGCCAAGGTGTACAGATCGGCTTCGATGCCAGCATGCCCGGTGGCGAACCATTCTCCGGTCCGGCAAAAGCCCGACTGGATCTCGTCGGCGATCAGCACGATGCCGTGCTGCGTGCAGTAGGCTCGCAGCGCCTGCAGGAAAGCCGGCGGCGCGTCATGGAAGCCGCCTTCGCCCTGGATCGGTTCGATGATCACGGCCGCCAGCTGCTCGGGCGTGATCTCGGTTTCGACCAATCTGCGGAAAGCCTCGAATGCCGCCTGGGCGCTTTCGGACTCGCTCAAGCCCGAGCGGTACCGCACGGGGAACGGCGCCCGGTACACCTCGGGGGCAAAGGGGCCGAAGCCGCTCTTGTAGGCCGGCGCCTTGGCCGTCAGGGACAGCGCCATATAAGTGCGCCCATGAAAGGCGCCTTCGAATGCCACCACCGCTTGCCGACCCGTGGCGCGCCGCGCCACCTTGATGGCGTTTTCCACCGCTTCCGCGCCCGTCGTCTGCAGCATGGCCTTCTTGGGCCAGTTGCCGGGCACCAGATCGATCAGCGCTTCGGCCAATTCGATGTAGCCCGGGTACATGACGATGTTGAAGCAGGTGTGCAGATAGCGTTCGGCCTGTGCCTGCACCGCCGCGACGACTTCGGGATGGGCGTGGCCCACGTTCAGGGTGCCGATGCCGCCGGCGAAATCGATGAAGGCATTGCCATCCAGGTCCGTCAGGGTCGCGCCTGCGGCGCGTTGCGCAAAGACCGGCGGGCCGTTGGCCACGCCCGCCGCCACGGCGGCATTGCGCCGCTCCAGGTAAGCCTGGCACTGCGGGCCAGGAAGTTGAGATGACTGCACGGCGTCTTTCATTGCCCTGGGCTCCTTGGATGCGTGGGTAAGCCGACGAAGTGAAGCCACTATATTCTTGTGCGTTTTATTGTGTCAACGACAATTTACAATTTCGCATTCTTAATTGTGCACAATCTTGAGTTCAAAATAATGCTATGCTTTCCGCGACTCAATCCAGGTGCCTACATGCCCACTAAACGCGCCAATCCCCCCTCTGACGCCGCCACGACGGAACAGCGCAAGGCGGCCTCGACCCACGAGGTCATCCGCGACCTGCGGGAACGCATCGCCTCGCAGGCCTTGCTGCCGGGCACCCGCGTGCCCGAAGAGGATCTGGCCCAGGCCTACGACATCCCGCGCGCCAAAGCGCGCGAAGTGCTGGCCACGCTGGAAGACCGCGCGCTGGTTGAACGGGTGCCCAACAAAGGCGCCGTCGTCGCCCTCGTCGACATGGAAACCACGTATCGGCTTTATCAGGTGCGCGAAGCGCTGGACGGGTTGGCGGTGCGGCTGGCGATCGCCAATGCCACACCTGCCGATTGGGAGGCCATGCAGGCCCTGCTGGGCGAGCCCTTCGAACAAAGCCTGAAGAACGGCGACATCGAGGCCCACGTGGCCACGATCGAACAATTCCGCAATCACGTCAAAGAGCTGGCGGGCAACCCCGTGCTCAGCGACATGATCGAACGCATCTACGACCGCACCCGCGTGTCGATGCGCCGCGTGGCGTTGCTGCCGGGCCGTTCAGAGATGGGGATCAAGCAATACCGCGCCCTGCTGGACGCGATGGTTCGCGGCGACGCCGACGAAGCCGAGCGTTGCGTGCGCGAATTGAATGCCAGCGCCCGCGAGTACATCGAGCGCTACAAGAACTACGTGATTTAAGCGGCGCGGGCAGCAGGCCAGCCGTGGCTGACGCACCCGCGCCAGGCGCCCCGCCTCAGGGCGAGGCCGGCGTGTCGTAGTTGTTCAGCTTCACGCCCGACACGCCGCCCACGCTGGGCGATGCCGCCGGCGCAGCCGCGTTGCCCGGCGCCGAAGCCGGAGCCGCGGCAGGCGGCACTTGCGGCGACGCCGTCGGGGCGCTCGCCTCCGGTACCGGGGCCGTCTCCGCCTCGGCAGGCGCCGGGTTGGCCGCGCGGCGCGCGCGCTTGGCATCGTCCGCGCTGGCCACCATGGCCGTCAGCTCGGTCGCCAGCGAAGCCGACTTGCCATTGCGCGCCCAGTCGGCCGCGCTCTGCCCTTTCAGGTCGCGCGTCGTCACGTCGGCGCCCGACTTCAGCAGCAGGTCCACCATTTCCTTGTTGCCGCCCAACGCCGCCATCATCAGCGGCGTCTCGCCCCCGGGCGCCGGCGCATTGACGATGGCCTTCTTCGACAGCAGCAGCCGCGCCATCTGCATCTGCCCTTTCGATGCCGCATAGTGCAGCGGCGTCCAGCCCAGCCTGTTGACCTGCGCCCCGCGCGCGATCAACGTCTTCGCCCGCTCGGTCTGGCCAGCGATCGCCAGATACATCAACGGCGTCTCGCCCGCCGGATTCTCGGCGTTCACGTCGGTGCGCTTGTCCGCGGCGATCACGTCAAACACTTTCCAGGCGCCGTCCACCACCGCGCGCATCAGCGCGGGCTGCCCGTTCTTGTAGCGCACGTTGGGATCGGACCCGTGGGCCAGCAGGTCTTTGATGTCGTCGGGATAGTCATTGGCAACATAGACCCACCAGTCGCCGGGATTGGCGGCGTGCGCCATCGGGGCCGCCAGCCCGACGGCCAGCGCCAACAGCGCTCCCCGGCAACGCGACAACAGGACGTGACGGGCGGTCGAGGCATGGGCGGTCATGGCTATCCTAGGAATCAGTTTGAACAATCAGGTTTAACTTATTTCTTTATCTTATTGAAAAGACGGAAGAAATTATCCGTAGAAGCTTGCGCCACTTCGGCCACGGTGATGCCCCTCAGATCGGCGATCTTCTCGGCCACGTGGATCACCTTGGACGGGTCATTGAGCTTGCCCCGATACGGCACGGGCGCCAGATACGGCGAGTCCGTCTCGATCAGCAGGCGGTCCAGCGGCACCTTGGCGGCCACTTCATGCACCACCTGGGCGTTCTTGAACGTGACGATGCCCGACAGCGAGATGTAGAAATTCTGGTCCAGCGCGGCTTGCGCCACTTCCCAATTCTCGGTGAAGCAGTGCATGACCCCGCCCGCTTCCGACGCCTTTTCTTCCTGCAGCACGCGCACGGTGTCCTCGGCCGACGCTCGCGTGTGGACGATCAGCGGCAGGCCGGTATCGCGGGCGGCACGGATATGGCGGCGAAAGCGCTCGCGCTGCCAGTCCAGCGGCTCGGACAGGCGGTAGTAGTCCAGGCCGGTCTCGCCAATGGCCACGACCTTGGGGTGTTCGGACAGCCGGACCAGTTCTTCCGGCGTCGGATCAGGCGTGTCCTCGTAATCGGGGTGCACCCCCACCGAGGCCCACAGGTTCGCCTGCGGTTCGACCAGCGCCATCAGGCCCGGCCACTCGGGCATGTTGACGCTGACCACCAGCGCGTGGGTGACCTGGTTGGCGGCCATCCGGTCAAGAATGGCCGGCAGATCGGCCGCCAGCTCTGGAAAATTCAAATGACAGTGGGAATCGACGTACATGTTTTGACTACGGAAAAAGCCGCGGCGCCCCAACCCGTTGCCGGGCGAATCGCCGCTGGATCAGGGACTTACGCCTGGCAGGATAGCACCACGCGTTGCAGGGTGGCGTGCGCGAACAGCTTGGCGTTCAACGGATGGGTGGCAAGCGCGCGTTGCCGCGTCAGCCAGCGCGCGGCTTCGGCCACGCGGGCACGGTCCATGCGCGTGGCGACCTGGGCGACGCCCGTGGCCAAGGCCGGAAAGTAGCGCACCGGCGCGCCCGCGCTGGCCAGCATCAGGTCGGTATACAGGCGTTGCAGCGCGTCGATCCATTCGCTGGCCGACACCTTCTCCAGCGATTCGGCCAAGGTGCCCACATCGGGCGACTGGCCCTGGGCCAGCGGGCCGATCAGCAGCGACAGCCAAGGCGGACACGCGGTATCGCCCGCTTGGGCCAGACGCAACGCGGCCAGCGGCGCACCACCGGCCGCCGCCAGCCATTCGCGGGCGGGCTCCACATTCTGGGCCCGCAACCATTGCAGCGCGGTGTCCGGATCGGGCGCGGGCAGCGGCAAGCGCCGGCATCGCGACACCAGGGTCGGCAACAGGCGGTCCGGGGCGTCGGCCACCAGCAGGAAAACCGTGTGGGGCGGCGGCTCTTCCAGCACCTTCAACAAGGCGTTGGACGACACCACGTTCAGCGCGTGCGCCGGATACAGCAGCGCCACGCGCCAGCCGCCACGGTGCGTCGCGGTGTTGAACCAGGACTCCAGCGAACGGATCTGGTCGATGCGGATTTCCTTGGACGGCGCGCGCTTGGCGGGGCCGGCGGCAGGTTCGGCATCTTCAGCGGGCTCGGCCGCGTCCGCCCCCTCTTCCACCGCCACGGCCTCGGGCCGGATGCGGCGCAAGTCGGGATGGTTGCCGCTGGCGAACCAGGCACAGGCGGCGCAATGGCCGCAGGCCAGGCCATCCTCGGGCGTTTCGCACAGCAGGCTGGCAGCCGCGGCAATCGCAAAGTCCAGTTTGCCGATGCCGGCCAGCCCGTGCACCAGCCAGGCGTGGGCGAAACGGTCGCGGTTGCCCAGCCAGGCCCGCGCCGTATCCATCTGCCAAGGAAGGAATTGGGGCGCGCTCATGCCGGCACAGCCAGCAGCGCGCGCAACCCCGCTTCCAGTTCCGTGCGGATCTGGTCGATGGACTGCGTGGAATCCACGATATGGATGCGGCCGGGGTCGGCCTTGGCGCGAGCGTGATAGGCCTCGCGGGTGCGCTCGAAGAACTCGGCGCCTTCGCGCTCGAAGCGGTCGGGTTCGCGCGCATCGGCCAGACGGGCGCGAGCCACCTCCAGCGGGACGTCGAACAGCCAGGTGCGGTCGGGCTGCCCCGCCTGCATCCAGGCTTCAAGCACGGCGATGCGCGCCGCGCCCAGGCCGCGTCCGCCCCCTTGATACGCGTAGGTCGCATCGGTATAGCGGTCGCACACCACCCAGGCCCCGCGCGCCAGCGCCGGTTCGATCACCTGGCTGGCGTGTTCGCAGCGGGCTGCGAACATCAGCAAGGTTTCCGTGTCCAGCCCCATCGTGTCCGTCAACACCAGGGCGCGCAACTTCTCGCCGAGCGGCGTGCCGCCGGGTTCCCGCGTGGACACCACCTCCACGCCCTGCGCACGCAAAAAGTCCGCGATCCAGACGGTATGCGTGCTCTTGCCCGCGCCGTCCACGCCCTCCAGCGTAATGAAGCGTCCGCGTGAGGTCATTGATCTTGTCCTTGTGCTGTTTCGGAATCGGTTTCAGGGCTTGCGCCGGCAGCCGGGCCGGGATCGGCGGGCGCGGCGGCGGGGGCATTGGGCGCCCCGGCAGGCGCCGGCACGGCGGTCGGGCGCGTGGTCTGCCCCTGCCCCAGGATGTAGCGGGAGACGTTGCGGTTGTGCCCCGACAAGTTCTCCGCGAATTCGCTGGTGCCGTTGCCCCGCGAGACGAAGAACAGGTATTTGTGCTGCTCGGGCTGCACCGCGGCAAGCAACGCCGCCCGGCCCGCGGCCGCGATCGGCGTGGGAGGCAGGCCCGGGCGCGTGTACGTGTTCCAGGGCGTATCGGTCTGCAAGTCGCGCTTGCGGATGCGTCCCTGGTAGTTCTCGCCCATGCCGTAGATGACGGTGGGGTCGGTTTGCAGCAGCATGCCGATCTTCAACCGGTTGGTGAACACGCCGGACACGCGCCGGCGGTCCGGGCCATGGCCGGTTTCCTTTTCGATGATCGACGCCAGCACCAGGGCTTCATAGGGCGTGGCCACCGGCAGGCCGGCCTGTCGCTTGGCCCAGGTGTCCTGCAGGATGCGCTGGCCCTCCTGATAGGCGCGGCGCAGCAGATCGTAGTCGGTGCTGCCGGGCGTAAAGATATAGGTATCGGGGAAGAACATCCCTTCGGGATGCGTGATGTCCGAGCCCAGCCGCTCCATCAGCGCTTCATCGCTGGTGTCGCCCAAGGTCTGCTTGACGTCGGGATGCTCGCGCAGCGCCTGGCGGATCTGGCGGAAGGTCCAGCCTTCCAGGAAGGTGATCTGGCGTTGGGTCATGTCGCCGCGCGCCAGGCGTTCCAGCAGCAGCCAGGGGGTATCGCCATTGATGGCCTGGTACCCCCCCGCCTTCATCAGTTTGTCCTGTTCGGTCAGGCGGGCCATCCAGACAAAGCCTGGCTCCCACATCGGCACGCCGACCGCATTGAGCGCGCGCGCGACCGTCCGCGGGCTGCTGCCCGGGTCCACTACAAAATCGATCCTGTCGGCCGGTAAATGCATGGGCCGGTGCATCCAGCTCCATGCGGCGCCCACGGCTGCCGCGGCGGCAATCACGATAAGCAGGAATGACCACAAGACGTAAAAACGGAGTCGCTTCTTCATAAGTCCCAGAAGTTTAATGGATCAGGCGGACCTGTCGCGGCAAAAGAGGGGTCGGAATGCGCGGCACAGCCCTGCGCCCGTCGGGGGCTTGGCGCTTGGGCGGGGGGAAGGCGGCTATCATCTGCTCTTTGAAGACGCGATAACACCGCCGCCATGCACGCTTTCTATGCTTCGATCCCCGTCCGCCCCGAAGGTTGCGCGCAATGCGCTCCGCTGGAAGATTTTGTGGTCTTCAGCGCATCCGGCGCCGATGCCCTGACCTTCCTGCACGGCCAACTGACGCAAGATGTCACCGGCCTGCCTGCCGACGCCGCTCGCCTGGCGGGCTACTGCACCGCCAAGGGCCGCCTGCTGGCCACGCTGGTGATGTGGCGTGCGCCCCCCGGCGCGGATGATGCGCCGCAGCTCTACGGCCTGGTGCGCCAGGACCTGTCGCAAGCGCTGATCAAGCGCCTGTCGATGTTCGTGCTGCGCGCCAAGGTCAAGCTGGCCCCCGCCCCGCTGAACGTCGCGGGCGTGCAGGCAAGCGCCGAAGACGCCGCCGCGCTGGAAGCCGTGACCGGCGCCTTGCCGCGCGCCGCATGGCAGCGCGCCGACCTGCCGTCGGGCACCTGGATCGCCGCGCCCTCGGCCGACGGCCGCCTGCGCTGGTGGTGGATCGCGTCCGACGCGCAACTGGACGCGGCCGCCCCGCTGGCCGCCGTGCTGGGCCTGGCCCCCGCCTCGCAATGGCAGGTGGCGGACCTGGCCGCCGGCATCCCCTGGATCGCCACGGCCACGCAAGACGTGTTCATCCCGCAGACCGTCAACCTGGAATTGATCCAGGGCGTGAGCTTCACCAAAGGCTGTTATCCAGGCCAGGAAGTGGTGGCGCGCAGCCACTACCGCGGCACCGTCAAGCGCCGCATGGCCTACGGCACCGTGGCGGACGCCGGCCTGCAAGCTGCGGCACTGGCCGGCGTGGACGTGTTTGACGCCACCCAGCCCGGCGAGCCGATCGGCCGCGTCGTGGATGCCGCCAGCGAAGCCGGCGTCGCATCCGTGCTGTTCGAAACGACGCTCGCGGCCTTGCCCGAAGGCGACCTGCGCCTGGGCGCGGCGGACGGCCCCCGTATCGCCCCGGCCCCGCTGCCCTACTCGATCACGCCCTAAGGCCCTTCCGGCGCCCGGCGCCGGTCTTACACGGCCACGCCGAACAGGGCCCCGACGGCGGCAGTCGCCGCCATCGCCAAGGCCCCCAGCACCGTTACGCGCAACGCCGCGGGCGCCTTGGGCGCGCCCCCGGCCCCGGCGGCCAGCGCGCCAAGCGCCGCCAGGCAAACCACCGACGCGCCGATCACCCAAGCGATCAGCTGCGGCACCGGCGCGGCCGCGGCCACCGCCAGCGGCAATGCGGCGCCGCCGGCGAACGAGGCCGCGGACGCCACCGCGGCCTGCACGGGCTGCGCCCGGTTGTGGATCGAAATGCCAAGCTCATCGCGCGCATGGGCGTCCAGCGCATCGTGGCGGGTCAGCTGGCGCGCCACCTGCGCCGCAAGGTCCGGCGTCAGGCCGCGCCCCACATAGATGTCGACCAGTTCGGCCAGCTCTTCTTCCGAATTGCCCTTCAGCGAACGCTGCTCCAGGCGCAGGTCCGCGGCCTCGGTGTCGGCCTGCGACCGCACGGAGACGTATTCGCCCGCCGCCATCGACAGCGCGCCCGCCACCAGCCCCGCCAGGCCCGAGGTCAGGATGGCCCCGTGCGTGGCCTGCGCCGCCGCCACGCCGGTGATCAGGCTGGCCGTGGAGACGATGCCGTCGTTGGCGCCAAGCACGGCGGCACGCAGCCAGTTGCTGCGGAAGATCCGATGATGTTCTTTTGAAGGCATTGCGCGGCACCCATGCAGCGCGTGACAAGCGCGGCGCGCGCCCGGCCCGTAAGGCTGGACGCGCGCCGCGCCGGATTCATCGCGGCGTCACGCGTACCGCGGTAAGCAAGCCTATCACGCACATCGTGGCCTGCTCGCCTTCGTAGGCATGCACTTCGACCTGGCAGATCGACAGGCGCTTGCCCGGCTTCACCACCCGGCCGCTGGCGACAAAGCGGTCGCCCTTGGCGGGCGCCAGGAAGTTCATCTTGAACTCCGAGGTCAGGACGTCTTCGCCGGGCCCGAACAGCGTGAAGGCCGCATAGCCCCCCGCGCTATCCGCGATCGTGGTGGAAATCCCCGCATGCAGGAAACCGTTCTGCTGGCAGAGGTCCGCGCGATAAGGCAGCAGGATGTCCACCCTGCCCGGCTCCACCACGTCCAGCCCGGCGCCCAGCAGCCGCATGATGCTCTGCTGCGCGAAGCTCGCCTTGACCCGTGCCGCCGGGTCGGACGGAGACTGATGGCCGCTCATGTCAGTCCTGCTCGCGCTTGACCAGGTTGACGATGCTGGAGAAGTCCAGCTTGCCCGAGCCGCCTGAACTGTGCAGCGAATACAGGTTGCGCGCGAGTTCGCCCAACGGGATGGAGGCGCGTGCCGACAACGCCGCCTCGGCCGCCAGGCCCAGGTCCTTGAGCATCAGGTCGACACCGAAACCGCCCGCGTAGCCCTTGGATGCCGGCGCATGGTCCATGACGCCCGGCCAGGGGTTGTAGAGTTCGGTCGCCCAGTTGCGCCCGGAGCTCTTGGCGATGATGTCGGACAGCACCTTCGGGTCCAGCCCGTTGGCCACGCCCAACGCCAGCGCCTCGGACGTGCCCGCCATCAGGATGCCCAACAGCATGTTGTTGCAGATCTTGGCCACCTGGCCGGCGCCCGCCGGACCCGCGTGGAAGATGTTCTTGCCCATCTTCTCCAGCACGGGGCGCGCACGCTCCAGGGCAGCCTCCTGGCCACCCACGATGAAGGTCAGCGTGCCCGCGGCCGCGCCGCCCGTGCCGCCCGACACCGGGGCGTCGATCATGGCGATGCCCCGCACGTCGGCCGCCTGTGCCACCTTGCGCGCCGAATCCGGCGCGATGGTGCTGCATTCGATGACCAGCGCGCTGGACGAAATCTTGCCCAGCAGGTCTTCGCCCAGGTACAGGCCTTCGACGTGCTTGCTGGCCGGCAGCATCGAGATCACCACCTCGGCGCCCTTGACGGCTTCGGACGCGGACGCGGCAGCGCGCGCGCCGGCGTCGGTCAGCAGCTTGACGGCGGCCGGCACCAGGTCGAACACCGTCAGGCTGTGGCCGGCCTTGACCAGATTCAATGCCATGGGCGCGCCCATGTTGCCCAAACCGATAAACGCGATACTGCTCATGATGTCTTGTCTCCTGTTGCTATTGCTGTAGGTATGGATTCATCGTGACCTGCATGACGGAAATCTTGGGGTGGCCGGCCCGCCAGGCGAACCGGCCGGCGCGTCAACGCCCTTCCTGGCCCAGATCGGCCAGGGGATGCGGCTCGCCAGCGGGCCACGGTTCTTCGAAGAACTTCTGCACCCAGGCATCCGTCGCCATGTCCAGCACGGCGGGATTCCAGTGCGGCTTCTTGTCTTTGTCGACCAGCAGGGCGCGGATGCCTTCGGCGAAATCGCCGTGCGCCGTGCAGGCCAGCGCCGCGATGTACTCGGCGCGGAAGACGTCGTCCAGCGACCGCAGGCGCGTACGCTGCTGCAACGCGAAAGCCAGACGGACCGAGCCCGGCGAACCCGCCAGCATCGTCGTCGCCGCGCGCGCCAGCCACGGATCCGCGTGGTCCTTCAACAGCGCCAGCTCTTCATAGATCTCGTCCAGCCGATTGCCGTTGCACAGGTTGTTGATCAGGAACGAGTGCTGGCGCAGATGGCCCGGGTCCAGCGGCGTCTGCGGTTCCAGCGCGGTGAGCGCGCGGCGCAGCAGGCCGTCGTTCATGGAACGCGGCGCGAGCGACGATTCCGGCGCCCCCGCGGCCTGCCCGGCCCAGGGCTGCTCTTCCAGCGAGGCCAGCAGCTTCGGCCAATCCGCATGGTTCAGGCGGAAGTCCGCCAAACCGGCGAAAAAGGCGTCGGCGGTGTTCATATGGGCACCCGTCAGGGCCAGGAACAAGCCAATGCGGCCCGGCATGCGGTTCAGCAGCCAGCTGCCGCCCACGTCGGGAAACAGGCCGATGGACACTTCCGGCATCGCCAGGCGCGAGGTCTCGCTCACCACGCGGTGGCTGGCGCCCATCATCAGGCCGATGCCGCCGCCCATGACGATCCCGTGCCCCCAGCACAGCACCGGCTTCGGATACGTGTGGATGCGGTAGTCCAGCCGGTATTCGTGTTCGAAGAAGCGGCGCGCGTAGGCGTTGCTCCAACCACTCTTGCCCTGGTTCTCACCCATGCTGCGGTACAGGCCGTGCAGGTCGCCGCCGGCGCAGAACGCTTTCTCGCCCGCGCCTTGCAAGACCACCAGGGCCACGCCCGGATCGCGGGCCCATTCGTCCAGGCGCGCCGCCAGCAAATCCACCATTTCCAGCGACAGGCCGTTCAGGGTCTGCGGCGCATTCAGCGTCGCGATCCCGAACCGCATGCCGTTCGCCGCACTTCTTTCTTCGAACAACACCGGTGCATTCATCTTAAGTCGGCTCCTTTTTCCAACAATTGGCGGGCAATGATCACGCGCATGATCTCGTTGGTGCCCTCCAGGATCTGATGAACGCGAGTATCGCGCACCAGACGCTCCAAGGGATAGTCCCGCAAGTATCCGTAGCCGCCATGAATCTGTTGCGCATCCAGGCAAATCTGGAAGCCCATGTCCGTCGCGAAGCGCTTGGCCATGGCGCAGTAGGTCGCCGCATCCGGCGCGCCCGCATCCAGCTTGCAGGCGGCCAGGCGCACCATCTGGCGCGCCGCCACCAGATGCGTGGCCATGTCGGCCAGCTTGAACTGCAGGGCCTGGAACTCGGCCAACCGGCGGTTGAACTGCCGGCGCTCGTCCATATAGCGGCGGGCGGCGTCCAGCGCGCCCTGTGCCGCGCCCACCGAGCACGTGCCGATATTGATGCGGCCGCCGTCCAGGCCCTTCATGGCGATCTTGAAGCCCTCGCCCTCCTGGCCCAGCAGGTTGCCGGCCGGCACGCGGACGTTTTCGAACGTGATGGGGCGCGTGGACTGGCTGTTCCACCCCATTTTCTCTTCCTTGCGGCCATAGCTGATGCCCGGGGTATCGGCCGGCACGGCGAACGCGCTGATGCCGCCCGCCCCCTCGCCGCCCGTGCGCGCCATCACCACCAGCAGGTCGGTATCGCCGCCGCCCGAGATGAAGGCCTTGGCGCCGTTCAGCACATAGTCGTCGCCGTCGCGCTGTGCCCGGGTGGACAGGGAGGCGGCGTCCGAGCCGGCGCCCGGCTCGGTCAGGCAGTACGACGCCAGCTTCTGGCCGCTGGCCAGTTGGGGGCCCCAAGCCTCGCGCAGCGCGGGCTGCCCCCATTTGCCGACCATCCAGGTGGCCATGTTGTGGATCGTCAGGAAAGCGGTCGTCGACGGATCCACCGCCGCCATTTCCTCGAACACCAGCGTGGCGTCCAGACGCGGCAGGCCCAGGCCGCCGATCTCTTCACTGGCATAAATGGCGCAGAAGCCCATCTCGCCCGCCCGGGCGAAGGCCTCGCGGGGGAAGATGCCTTCGGCGTCCCAGCGCGCGGCGTGGGGCGCCAGTTCGCCCTCGGCGTAGTCGCGGGCGGCCTGCGCGAACGCGCGCTGCTCGTCGGTCAGTTCCAAGTCCACAGCCTGTCTCCTGTTGTAATCAGTATTGTCTGTTGGCGTTGCTGCCGTCTCGTGAACGTCAGCCTGTCGATTTTGGCATGACGTTAACGTAAACGTAAGTGTGAAACCGTGTTTATGTTACGCCGGATGCCGCGGCGCGATTTGTCTTATTGACGACAATGTCGGCCGGCGGGCAGGCTCGGGCTGCCCGAGCCGCCACGCGCGCCCTAGAGCAGCCCGGCCGGACGGACCCGGCCGTTCCTGGCTGTCTTCGACCGGCGGTGTTCCGCGCGGCGGCGGCGCGATTCCTTGGGGTCGAAACTCAGCCCCCGGTAGATCTCCACGCGGTCGCCTTGCGCCAATCGCGTTTGCGGCTCGGTCGCCCGGCCGAAAATGCCGACGCCGCGTTCCCACGGCTGCACTACCGGAAAAGCCTCGGCGAATCCGCTGGCGGCCAACGCGTCGGCCACCGTCGCGCCTTCCGGCAGCTGGATCTCGCGCAGCCACACATGGCCCGGCAAGGCATAGCAGACGCTGATGCTCAACAGCGCCGCGCCACAGGCCTCATTCCCCATACTTGGCCTGCGCCCGCTTGGTGAAGGAATCGATGAAGCTGGTGGCGATGCGGTTGAACACGGGCCCCACCACCATTTCCAGCGCGCGGTTGGAAAACGCGTACTCCATGGTGAACAGCACCTTGCAGGCATCTTCGGCCAGCGGCTGGAATTCCCAGTGCCCGATCAGGCTGGAGAACGGGCCGTCGACCAGTTCCAGGTCGATCCGGTCGGGATAGACGTGGGTATTGCGCGTGGTGAAGCGCTGCTTCATCCCCGCGAAACTGATCAGGATAGAGGCCTGCATGCCGTGTTCGTCGCGGGTCTGCACCTCGGCGCCGCCACACCACGGCATGAACTCGGGGTACTTTTCCACGTCGGCGACCAGATCGAACATCTGGGCGGCGCTGTAAGGCACCAGGACGGATCGTTGTACTTTGTGCATCGACTATCGCAAATGGCTAGAATGGCAAGATTTTACCGGCACCGCACGACCTGGGCCTAATAGCGGGAAAAGCGAGAGCGCGGCACGCTGGACGCCACGTCCACCCTGCCCCACCCGTCAGCCTCCCCGAAAAGACCCACAAAGCCCCCAGGCAAAAAAGGCGTTATGAGCATTATCGACAATCGCAAGGCCACGCACGACTATTTCATCGAAGACCGCTACGAAGCCGGCCTTGTCCTGCAAGGCTGGGAAGTCAAGGCGATCCGCGATGGCCGCGTGCAGCTCAAGGAAAGCTACGTCATCGTACGCGATGGTGAGCTGTACCTGCTGGGCATGCACGTCAGCCCGTTGCCGACGGCGTCCACCCATATTCACCCCGATGCCATGCGCACGCGCAAGCTGCTGCTCAAGGCCGAGGAAATCAGCAAGCTCATCGGCAAGGTCGAACAGCGCGGCTATACGCTGGTGCCGCTGAACCTGCACTACAAGAACGGGCGCATCAAACTGGACTTCGCGCTGGGCCGCGGCAAGAAGCTGTTCGACAAGCGCGACACCGCGCGCGAAAAAGACTGGCAGCGCGAGAAAGAACGCATCATGAAGCACGATACGCGCGCCCCGCGCAAAGACAAGGACGGCTGAATTCAGGCGGCGGCAGGCAAGGCGGGATGCTCGGGCTGCCCGCCCGGCCCCGCGATGCGGTTGCGTCCGCCCGACTTGGCCGCATAGAGCTTGCGGTCGGCCCGCTCGAAAAACACTTGCAGGTTCTCGCCGGGCATCCATTCGGCCACGCCCGCGCTGAAGGTGTATGAAATGGTGCTGCCGCCGTGCGAGCACGGTGTGCGCCGCACGGAATCCAGCAACCGGGCCGCCACCTCCATGACCGCATCGCTGCGCATATCGGGAAACAGCACGCCGAACTCTTCCCCGCCCACGCGGCCGACGTGGTCCCCCGTGCGCAGCGTGGCCGTGGCCAGCAGGCCGAAATGGCGCAGGACCGCATCGCCCGCCGCATGGCCGTGCGTGTCGTTGATCCCCTTGAAATGGTCGATATCCAGCAGCAGCAGGGTCAATGGCCGGCGCGTGCGCAACGCCTGCGCGCAGTAGCGTTCCGCCTGCATCCACCACGCCTTGCGCGACATCAGCCCCGTCAGAAAATCGGTGTTGGCCTCCTGCTCCCGGTCCGCCAGCATGCGGTCGTGGATGATCATGATGGTGCCCAGCGTCAGGCAAGGCATCACCAGCACGCCCAGCGTCAGATAGGCGATGTTCCAGACACTGGGCTCCATCAAGGCTTGCGGGGGCACCAGGTTCAGGATGTGGGCGCCGGCCCGCACGGCGCAGACCACGGCGGACACCATCGCCACCGCCCACACGAAGCGGTAGCTGTAGCGCGAGCGGTGCGCCGGCATGTTGCGCTGGACGGTGACGGCCACGGCCAGCAGGAATCCCATCTGCAGCAGCGACATCGCGATGATGCGCGGTCCGACCCGCCAATCCACATAGGTGTAGGCCAGCAGCACCACCAGGGTCATCAGGCAGCCGACCGTCATCAGATGCCGCGGCACGCTCAGGCCCATCAACCGCCGCACGCCCGAGTAGTAGGAATACAGCGCCAGCGCGATGGCCGAGTTCGGCACCACGATCGACAGCCACCAAGGCGCCGACGTGTTCTGCAGGCCAAATGTGAAAAACGCCAACAGCGTGAGCAGGTTGGCGCGTATGGCTTCATTGATCCCCGCCATGCCGCTGCGCGCCAGGGACCCCAGCACACACAAGGAAAGCACTCCCGCCAGGCCTGCTATCAAAAGCAAATTAACGGGAGCGATCATGGCCGGGGCGCCGCAGGGCGCAGTATCAGGTGTTGCGCGTGGACTTCACAATGGTCATGGCGGAGGCGATCATGCCGCCCACGTCCGACATGTTGGCCGGCAGGATCAGCGTGTTGCCTTCCTTAGCCACGTTGCTGAACGCCTCGACGTAGCGCTCGGCCACCTTCAGGTTGACGGCTTCCATGCCGCCCGGCTGGCGCACGGCATCGGCGACTTGCGTGATGGCCTTGGCGGTGGCTTCCGCAATCGCCAGCACGGCGGCGGCCTCGCCCTGCGCCTGGTTGATCTGGGCCTGCTTTTCGCCTTCGGAACGGGCGATGGCGGCTTCGCGCTCGCCGGTGGCGATGTTGATCTGCTCCTGACGGCGGCCTTCGGACGCGGCGATCAGCGCGCGCTTTTCACGTTCGGCGGTGATCTGCGCCTGCATCGAGCGCAGGATCTCGTTGGGCGGCGTCAAATCCTTGATCTCGTAGCGCAGCACCTTCACGCCCCAGTTCAGGGCGGCTTCGTCCAGCGACGACACGATGTTGCTGTTGATGGAATCGCGCTCTTCAAAGGTGCGATCCAGTTCCATCTTGCCGATGACCGAACGCAACGTGGTCTGCGCCAGCTGCGTGATCGCCGAAATGTAGTTCGACGAACCGTAGGACGCGCGCATCGGGTCCGTCACCTGGAAGTACAGCACGCCGTCGACCTGCAATTGCGTATTGTCACGCGTGATGCAGACCTGGCTGGGGACGTCCAGCGGGATTTCCTTGAGCGAATGCTTGTACGACACGCGTTCGATGAACGGGATGACGAAGCCTGCGCCGGGCGACAGCACGCGGTCGAATTTGCCCAGGCGCTCGACTAC
>CAUSDE010000044.1:0-47886 GCA_963530045.1 uncultured Achromobacter sp. | reverse complement strand
GGGCAAAGCTGGACAGCGCCGCACCCAGCGCGCCCGCGGGCACGTTCACGCTGTGGCGGGCCGCGGCTGCGGCGCCCGAGGGTTGGGCCTGAGCCGGCGCGGGCGACAACGCGGCGCCGGCCATCGCGGCCAGCACCAGCGCGGCGAACGCCTTGACGCGCAGACCCGCCGGCGCGGCGGGATGGGAAGGGAAAAAGGGCAGAGACATTTCGTTGGGTTCCAGGCGAAGTAAAGTGTTGCTTCACCCGTATGCCAATCGAAAATGCAAAAGTGACAGCGTGGCGCGCAAAATTCTTTGCGCTTACCCTCGCGGGCCAAGCACCACCCAATAGCGGGTGTACCGTCGCGCCTGCACCGGCAGCGCGCGCTCGACGGCGGCCAGGACGCGGTCGGTGTCGCCCAGCGGGAACGACCCTGAAATGCGCAGGCCCGCCACCGATGGATCGCACACCAACCGGCCTTTGCGGTAGCGGCTGAGTTCGTCGGCAAACGCATCCAGCCGCATCGCGTCGGCAAACAGCGCGCCCTGGACCCAATCGTCGGCATGCGGGGCGGGCCTTGCGGCCTGTACGGCGTGTTCATTGAAATGGGTGCCGGCGCCCGCCTCCACGACCCGCGTGGCGCCTTCGCCGCCCGCGACGGGTTCGATCCGCACCGCGCCTTCGGTCACGGCGACCCAGACCTCGCGCTCCCGCAGGCGCACCACGTAGCGGGTGCCCAGCGCGGTGATCCGCCCCATCGGCGTGGCGACCGCAAGCGGCCGGCCGGGCGCCACAGGGTCCCCGTGCGACGCGATATGCAATTCCCCTTTACGCAGCACGATCAGGCGCTGCGCGGCGTCAAAGCGCACATCGGCCGCGCTGTCGGTATTCAAGGTAAGCACGCTGCCGTCGGACAGCGTGGCGACTCGCCGTTCGCCAACGACCGTGCCGAAATCCGATGTCCAGGCCCGCCAGGGCAGGCCCGCGGCCGCCGCCCCGCCTACGCCCAACGCCAGCGACAAGGCCTTCAAAGCCTGGCGCCGGCCCCGCGACGGGGCCCGGTCCAGCACCGCCAGCCCGGCCTGCGGCTCGACCTGGCCGAATTGGCGTCCCAACATCTCCACGCGATCCCACGCCAGTCGATGCAGCGGGCTGGCGTCGATCCAGCGGCGACAGGCGGCGCCGTCCTCCGGGGTCGCCTCTTCGGCGCCCAGGCGGACGAACCAGATGCTGGCCTCGCGGATGACCGACTGCGGCAATTCGGCCCGAGCCGTGGCGCGCCGGCTCACCAGGCCGCCAGGCAGTGCTGCATGGCGCGCGCCAGGTATTGGCGCACGGAACTGACCGACACCTGCATGCGCTCGGCGATCTCGCCGTGACGCAAGCCTTCCAGCTGCGCCAGCAGGAACGCCTTGCGCACCTTGGCCGGCAGGCCGTCAAGCAGCCGGTCGATTTCGATCAGCGCTTCCAGCGCCAGGGCGCGGCGCTCGGGCGATGGCGCGAACGCGTCTTCGACCAGCGCCAGGCTATCCAGATACGCGCGTTCGATGTCGCGACGGCGGAACAGGTTGACCATCAGGCCGTGCGCGATCGTCGTCAGGTAGGCGCGAGGCTCGCGCAACGTGCGCGCGTCGTCGTCCCGCACCAGCACTTTCAGATAGGTGTCGTGGGTCAGGTCGGCCGCGTCGAACGGGCACCCCGTCTTGCGGCGCAGCCAGTCGCGCAACCACGACTGGTGCTGGATGTAGAGCCCTTCGACGGGCACTGGGGAACCGCTTTGATTCATGGCATTCGACGGACCGGAAAGCAGATTTACCAATGATAACGATTATCAATAGTAATCTGAATCCGGCCCGCGCGAGTGCATTAATCCAGCTTGACGCCGGAATCCTTCACGACTTTTGCCCAGCGATCCACCTCACTGTCGACGAACTTGCCGAAATCGGCGCCCGTCAGCGTGGGGATCGACGACCCGTTGCCGGCCCAGGTTTCCTTGATCTTCGGCGTGTTCAAGGCCTTGGTGATTTCCACCGCCATCTTGTCGACGGCCTCTTTCGGCGTGCCCGCCGGCGCCCAGATGGCGTACCAGGTCGACACGACGTAGTTAGGCACACCGGCCTCGGCGGCGGTCGACACGTCGGGCAAGGACGCCGAGCGCTCGGTGGCCGCCACCGCCAACGGCTTGATCACCCCAGCGCGGATATGGCCGGACGACGACCCCAGGCCGTCGAACGCCAGGTCCACCTGCCCGCCGATCAGCGCAGACAGCATCGGACCCGCGCCCTGGTAGGGCACGTCCACCAGCTTGATCCCGGTCTGCATGGCGAAGAGCTCGCCGGCCAGATGGTGGGTGCTGCCTTTGCCGGCCGTGCCGTAGTTGATTTCACCGGGATGCTTCTTGGCGTAGTCGATGAATTCCTGCAAAGTCTTCACGGGCAGCTTGGAGGCGTTGATGACCACCACCTGCGGCGGTTGCGCCACCAGGGCGACGGGCACGAAATCCTTCTGGATGTTGTAGTTCAGGCTTTTGTACAGCGAGGGAGCCAGCGCGTGGTGCGCGCCGCCCATGAAGAAGGTGTAGCCATCGGGCCGCGCTTTGGCGGCCACGCCTGCGCCCACGGTGCCGCCCGCGCCGCCCTTGTTGTCGATGACCACTGCCTGACCGAGCTGCGTGGTCAGTTGCTGGGCCAGCGGACGGGCGAACGTGTCGGTGCCCCCGCCTGCGGGGAACGGGACGATCAGGGTGATGGGGCGCTCGGGCCATTGCGCGGCGGCGACCCCGCCGAAACCCAGGGCGGCCACGGCGAACACGGCCGCGGCGGTCTTGCGATATGTCATGTTGTCTCCTCTTTGCTGCATCATGGGGACGGCGCGGTTTTGTGCGTCTCGTCTCTTGAAATTCTTATGGAATGAAGCTGCCAGGACGGCGTTGCGTTGGGTGGGGATGGACCTCCTTGGATAAAAAAATGCCGGCCCATCGGGACCGGCATCCTGGCAGGCGTCAAAGCGCCTTGTAGGTTTCGCGCAGCACGTTCTTTTGCACTTTGCCCATCGTGTTGCGCGGCAGTTGGTCAATGATGTGCACGCGCTTGGGCACCTTGAAATTCGCGATCCGCGACTTCAGCTCAAGCTGCATGGCGCCCGCGTCCAGCGACACGCCGTCCTTGGGCACCACCACGGCCACCACGGCTTCGCCGAAGTCCGCGTGCGGCACGCCGATGACGGCCGATTCCGCCACGCCGGGCATGTCGTCGATCAAGGTCTCGATCTCTTTCGGATAGACGTTGAAGCCGCCCGAGATGATCAGGTCCTTGCTGCGGCCCACGATGGACAGGTAGTCGGCCGGCACGTCGCGCCCGGCGGATTCCCCGCCCCAGCGGCCCACGTCGCCCGTCTTGAACCAGCCGTCTTCCGTGAATTCTTCACGGGTCTTTTCCGGCATGCGCCAGTAGCCCGAGAACACGTTGGGTCCGCGCACCTGCACGTTGCCGATTTCACCCGGCGCCAGCGCAATGCCCGCGTCATCCACCACCCGCACCTGCACGCCCGGCAGCGCGCGTCCGACCGTGCCGGCCAGGCGCTCGCCCAGTTTCGCGTCGTAGGGGTTGGACGTCAGCATGACGGTCTCGCTCATGCCATAGCGTTCCAGGATGGCGTGGCCGCTGCGGGTCTTGAAGTCGGAAAACGTTTCGGCCAGCAGCGGGGCGGACCCCGAGATGAACAGGCGCATCCTGGCGCACACGGCCTGGTTGAAGCGGGGGTCCGCCAGGAGTCGCACGTAGTACGTCGGCACCCCCATCATCACCGTGCTTTGGGGCAGGTAATGCAGCGCCTGGTCGGCATCCAGCTTGGGCAGCCAGATCATCTTGGCACCGGCCAGCAAGGCGCCGTGCGAGGCCACGAACAGGCCATGCACATGGAAGATGGGCAGCATGTGCAGCAGCACGTCGTCTTCGCGCCAGCCCCAGTACTCATGCAGCACCTGCGCGTTGGCGGCCAGGTTGCCGTGCGACAGCATCGCGCCCTTGCTGCGGCCGGTGGTGCCGGACGTGTACAGGATGGCGGCCAGGTCGTCCGGCTGGCGGACAACGGTCTTGAACGTCTGCGGCAGGCTGCCCGCGGCCGCAAGCAGCGTGCCGGTGCGGTCCTCGTCCAGCGTGTAGACGTGCGCGCAACCGGCCTTATCGGCGGCGCGCTGCACCCAGTCGCGGTTCTTGCTGGCGCAGACCACCACCGCCGGCTCGGCATTGCCCAGGAAGTATTCGATCTCGGATTCGCGGTACGCGGTGTTCAACGGCAGATACACCAGGCCGGCACGCAGCGTGGCCAGGTACAGCAGCAGCGCTTCGGGCGACTTTTCGACTTGCACGGCGACGCGCGCGCCATCCGGCAGGTCCAGCGACGTCAGCAGGTTGGCCAGGCACGCGGTGGCGCGGTCGATGTCATCCCAGGTATAGGCAAGGTCGGGCGTTTCCAGCGCGACTTTGCTGCGGTCTTCGGGAAAGCCGCCTTGCAGGACAGCATAGAGGTTGGCGTTGCTCACCTTGGTCAGTCTCCGGAAAAGGAAGGGTCTACGCCGGCCAGGAAAGCGCGCACGCCCTCCTTGTGGTCCCGGCTTTCGGCATAGGAGAAATAATCCTGATACTCGTCCTCGGTCAAGGCGCCGCCTTGGGCCAGCCTTGCGGACAAGCGCTTGTTGATGCGGGCGGCCAGCGGCGCGCCCTGGGCGATGCGATCGGCGCTGCGGCGCGCGGCCTCGGCGACCTGATCGTCCGCCACGATGCGGGTCAAGAGCCCCAGGCCCTGCGCCTCTTCGGCGCCGAACACGCGGCCTTCCAGCAGGATGACAAGCGTGGCCGCGCGCCCGGCCAGCGCCAGCAGCCCGCTCATTTCATCGTGTGCCATGGGAAAGCCCTGGCGGTTGTTCGGCACGCCGAAGCGCGCCGACCCGCCGGCGATGCGCAGGTCGCATTGGCTGGCGATCTCGAGCCCGCCGCCCACGCACACGCCTTCTATCTGGGCAATGACAGGATGCGGGCATTGCGCCACGGCCCGCAGCGCCGGCGCCAGGATGTCGCGGTGATAGCGTTGCACGCCCGCCATGTCGGCGCGCTGGGCAGGAAACTCGCGGATGTCCGCGCCGGCGGCGAAGTTGCCGCCCTCGCCGCGCACAATCACGCAACGCAGGGCGTCGTCGGCGGCAAGCTGCGTGAATACGTCCTGCAGTTCGCGCCACATGCCCACCGTTATCGCGTTCAGGCGGCCAGGGTGCGAGAGCGTCACCCAGGCCAGCGTGCCCTCGCGTTCCAGCCGCACGCGGCCCGTCACGTCTTCCGTCATGTCCCCTGCCCTTTTTCTTCTTGATGATGGCGCCGCGTATCCGGCGCGGTCAGGCCACGCGGCCCACGCTGCGGCTGACCTGCGGGCGGCCTTCGCCCAGCTTGGCCAGATTCGTGTCCAGCTCGTCCAGGTCGTACAGATAGTTGACCATCAGGCCGCAAGACTGCTTCAGGCCTTTCTGCGAGGTTTCGGCCGCCCAGTTCAGGCGTTCGATGCGCGCGCCGTTGCCCAGGTGAAAACGTGCCACCGCATCCAGCGGCAAGTTGTTCTTCATGGATTGCAGATAGCTGGCCGCCAGGCGGAAACCCGCGCGCTTGACCACGTCCGGCGTGCGGCCTTGCGCCGCCTTGGCCAAACGCGACACCCAGCGCTGCCCGTTCGGCACGCCTTCGCGCTTGCGTTCCTTGGCGCGCGCCTTGTCTTCACGCACGATGGCCTCGACGGCCTCGGCATCCAGCTTGCCCAGCCAATCGGAAAACCCCGGAATCGGCGACAAGGTGGCGAACGACTTCAGCTTGGGCAGTTCGTCCAGCAATTGCTCGACCACGCGCTTGAGCAGGAAGTTGCCGAAGCTGATGCCTTTCAAGCCCGGTTGCGTATTCGAGATGGAATAGAAGATCGCCCAACGCGCCTTGTCCAGATCCTGCGGCGGCAGCGTGCTGTCCAGCAGCACCTGCACGTTGTCGGCCATCTGGCTGGCGAACGCCACTTCCACGAAGATCAGCGGCACGCCGGGCATCTGCGGATGGAAGTAGGCGTAGCAGCGGCGGTCGGGCGACACGCGGCGGCGCAGGTCGTCCCACGACGTGATCTCATGCACGGCTTCGTAGAGGATCAGTTTTTCCAGCAACGACGCCGGCGAATCCCAGGTGAGCGGACGCAGCTCCAGCAAGCCCACGTCGAACCAGGCCGACAGCAGGCTTTCCAGTTCTTTGTCCAGGCTCTGGATGCCCGCGACCTGCTTGCGCCAGCGCAGCATGTCGGCGCGCAGTTCCACCAGGAACCGCAAGCCTTGCGCCTGGGCATTGAAGCGCTTGAACAAGCGCGTGCCTTCGCCGCCATCGCCCGCGTAAGTGGCGCGCACCTGCGCCAAGGCGGCCAGCATCAGCCGGCGGTCCTTGCCGTCGGCGGCTGCGTATTGCTCGCACCAGCGGCGCGCCAGCTTGTTCGCGGCCACATCCGTCAACCGGGCCTCGAACAGGCGCCGCACTTCGGATTCGCTGGGCAGGCGCCCGCGCTCCCACAGGCGGCCCAGCCGCGTCATCAGGCTGGCGCTTTCGGCGGCCGATGCGGCGTCGATCGCTTCGGCCTCGGGCTCAGGCGTGCGGGCGCCCCGCGCGGGCGCGAGATTGGCGGGTACGGACATGGGCGGGCTCCTGGATGACGATGGGATCGGATAACGCCGGATCGGCGGCGTCTTCATTGGCCAATGCGCGCAGCGCTTCCAGCTGCCGCATCAAATGGGTGTGCGCCAGCGCCTGCGCGGCGTCGCTGTCATGCGCCTTCAAGGCGGCGAAAATGGCCAGGTGTTCGGCGCAGGACTGTTCGATGCGCCCCGGCCGCGCCAGGCTGCGGTGGCGCGACAGGCTCAGCACCTTGCGCAGGTTGCCCACCATGTCCGTCAGCCACTGGTTGCCCGACAACGCCTGCACCGCTTCATGGATCAGGTAGTTGGTCTGGTAGTAGGCATCGATGCGGCCGGCCTTGGCGTGGCCCGCCAGTTCGGCGTGCAGCGGTTCTAGCGCCGCCAGTTCCGCGTCGCTGGCCTTGCGCGCGGCCTCGAAGGCGCAGCGCCCTTCCAGCATGGCCATCAGGGGGAAGATGTCTTCCAGGTCCTGCGTGGACAGTTCATTGACGAAGCAGCCGCGCCGCGGCTCCAGGCGCACGAGCCCTTCGGTGGCCAGCACCTTCAAGGCTTCGCGCAGCGGGGTGCGAGAGATGCCCAGCTCGCCGGCCAGCCGCATTTCGTCGATCCATTCGCCATTGCTCAGCGCACGCGCATGGATCATGGCGCGCAGCCGATCCGCGACTTCCAGGTACAGGGCTTGACGGACGATAGGTTGGCTCATGGGCGACGGCTTTGCTTGCACCGTAATTCATAATTATGAATAAGGCCATGATAGATCCCGGCGGGCGGAAAGGTAAACCCCCCTTCCGCCCCGTGACTACCCTAATAAGAATCCGGGGCCCCGCCCCTTAGAAATGCAGCACGCCATCCACGGCGTGGCGGGTCAGCGCCCGCGCCCAGCGGCGCGCGGGCAGGCCGTATTTGGCTTCCACGACCTCGGCGCGCTCCAGCAGCTCCGCCGGCGTGATCGCCAGGCTCGGGCCCGAAAAGGCCAGCACGATCTGGTTGCCGGCGTCGACTTCCGGCAGCAGCACCACGCGGTCATCGAAGGCCTTGGACAGGTTGTCGATGTTCTTGCCGAAACTGTCGTGGCGTCCGAACAGGTTGACCGCCAGCACCCCCACGTCGCCCAGCACGCGGCGGCAGTCGCGGTAGAACTTCACGCTGTCGCGCACCGGCCCTTCGGCCGCGGCGTCATACAGGTCGACCATCAGGACCGGGCAGCGTCCGGCGTTCATCGGATCCGCCACCCAGGCGCCGGCATCCGCGTGCTCGACCGTCAGCCGGTTTTCGCCCGGCAGGCGGAAGAACATGTGGCAAGCCGCCGTCACGCGCGGGTTCCACTCCACCGCCAGCAAAGGGCTGCGCGTGTGCTTCACGCAGAACCGCACGAGCGACCCCGCGCCCAGGCCCAGCATGCCGATGGCCTCTTCCTTGGGCGGTTCCAGGAACAGCAGCCAGGCCATCATCTGCCCGGTGTATTCCAGCACCAGCTCCGACGGATTCTTGATGCGCATCGCGCCCTGGACCCATTCGGTGTTGAAGTGCAGATAGCGGACGCCGTCCACTTCGGACAGCGTCGGCTGGTCCAGTTCAGAGGGGAAGTTCGATTTATTCATGGCGGGATTGTAGGTCGGACGCCGCCCGGTGTCAGGCGGCCCCGCCCAGCCCCGCACCGCCCATGCCGCGCAGCCCCATCAGCCGGCGGACACGGCTGCCTCCTGCTCAGCCGCGCCCTCCCAGATGCGCTCCAGCAACTCCGCGCAAGACGCCTCGGCATGCAGGCAGGCCGACAGGCGCAGCACCCGCTTCAGGTACAGGTGGGCGTCGCATTCCCAGGTCACGCCCATCGCGCCATGCACCTGAATGGCGTTGTGGGCGGCGCGGCGCCCTCCCTCCACCGCCAGCAAGGGCACGTACAGGCTGTCGCGGTCCGCCGACGAATCCCCGGCATCGTGCGCCGACGCCGCCGCCATGCCGGCAAGGCGCGCGTCATCCAGCGCCATCCAGTCGTCGGCCAGGCGATGCTTGATCGCCTGATTGGCGCCGATGGCGCGGTCGAACTGGCGGCGCTCGCGGGCATGGGCCGCGGCCATGTCCAGCGCGGCGGATGCGGCGCCCAGCAGTTCGGCCGACCGCAAGAGGCACAGCCGTGTCCGCAGCCGCCGCCAGGCGCCGGCGCCGACCGGCACGTCGATGCGGTCCAGCAATTCGGGGCGCGTCACCTCGGCCACCGGCATCGTGGGGTCCAGGCCCGCGACGCCCGCCGCCGGCGCATAGCGCTCCAGCCGCAGGGCCTGCGGGCCGATGTTGCGCACCGCCAGCGCCGGCACGCCGTCGCCCGCTCCCTCGAAAAAGGCGGAACCGTCCGGGCGCAACGCCGCATCGGCGAAATAGGCCTCGCCTTCCATCATCACGCGCGCCCAGTGCGCGGGCGCGCCATCGAGGCCGGCCTCGCACAAGGTGGGCAGCACGACCATATTGGCCACCAGCGGCAGGCTCACCAGATGCCGCCCGGCGGCTTCGGCCACGATCCAGGCCTCGCGCAGGCCCAGTCCCAGCCCGTCGGACGCCGCAGGCGCCAACAGCGCGGGCCAGCCTTGCGCCGCGATGTCGCGCCACAGGGCAAGCCGGGCATCGGCCGACCGGGCGGCTGCGCCGCGCGCCACGGCCGGCGGGTGGCGATCAGCCAGGAAGCGCTGAGCCGCGTCTTGCAGCATGCGCTGGTCTTCAGTCAGAGGCAATGTCATGTCAACCCTTGGGCAAGCCCAGCATCTGCTCGGCGATGATGTTCCGCTGGATCTCGGACGTGCCGGCAAGAATGGTTTCCGCACGCGACCACAGATAGGCATGCGCCAGCGCCGCCGATTGCTCGTCGGCTCCCTCCGCCAGGCAAGCCGTTTCGCCCAGCAGTTGCATCGACAGTTCCAAGAGGCGCTGGTGTGCCTCGCTCCAGTGAATTTTGGTGGATGAGCCTTCCGGGCCGGGCGGATCGCCCCGCATGGCGGCGCTTAACGCGCGCTGCGATTTCAGCGCCAGTACGTGGCTGTCGGCCGCCAGCCGCGCCCACTTGTGGCGCACGGCCGCAGATGAGGCCGGCACGTGCCCGTACGCATCGGGGCGCAGCGCCAGGCGGCGCACCACGGCCAGCTCCTGGGCAAAGCGCACCAGGCGCGGAATGAAGTAGGTGCCGCGCTCGAAGCTGGCCGCGGCCATCGCCACCTTCCAGCCCTGGTTCGCCTCGCCCAGCAGCAGGTCCTGCGGCACGAAGACGTCCTCGAAGAACACCTCGCAGAATTCGGCTTCGCCCGTGATCTGCCTGATGGGTTCCACCCGCACGCCCGCGCTGCGCATGTCCACCAGCAGGAAGCTCAGGCCGCGGTGTTTGGGCGCCTGCGGATCGGTGCGCGCCAGCACGAAGCACCATTGCGCGCGGTCCGCGAACGACGTCCAGATCTTGTGGCCATTCAACCGATAGCCGCCCTCCACGGCATCTGCGCGTGTGCGCACTGACGCCAGGTCGGAACCAGCCGCTGGCTCTGAATAACCCTGGCACCAGACCTCGCGGTTGGCCAGGATGCCAGGCAGGAAACGCCGCTTCTGCGACTCGGTGCCGAAGTGCAGCAGCGTCGGCGCCAGAATGCCGTGGCCGATCAGATTCACGCCTAATGGCGCGCCGCAGCGCGCATGTTCTTCATGGAACACGGCCTGGCGCGACAGCGGCAAGTCTTGCCCGCCGTATGCCTTGGGCCAACCCAGGCCGGACCAGCCATTGGCGCACAGGGTGTCCTCCCAGGCCCGCCGGAAATCCAGGTCGCGCGGCGCCGCCCCGCCCGGCCAATCCCGGGCGAAGCGGGCGTAGGCCGAAGCCAGCCAGCCGCGCAGTTCCTGGCGGAAGGCGGCGTCATCCTGCGCCGCGTTCTCCAATCGACTCATTCGTACTACTCCAGGCGGATGTTGGACTCGCGCGCCACCTTGGCCCAGGTGGTCACGTCTTGCCGGATGAAAGCGGAAAACGTCTTGGGATCGCTGCCGATGATGTCCAGCCCCAGGCCCACGAACTGCGCCTTCACGTCGGGCTGCTCCAGGATCTGCGCCAGGTTCTGGTAGAGCTTGTCGATCACCGGCTGCGGCGTGCGCGCGGGGGCCACCAACCCCAGCCACGGCATGGCCGAATAGCCCGGCAGGCCCGACGACGCCACCGTCGGCAGATCCGGCACCGAGCCCGACGGCCGCGTCGTGGTCACGGCCAGCGCGCGCAGCTTGCCGTCCTTGACGAAGGGGCCCGACGACGCCCAGGCATCGAACATCACCTGGATGCGTCCTGCCACCAGATCGTTCAGCGCGGGCGCGCTGCCCTTGTACGGGATATGGGCCATCTGCGTGCCCGCCATGCTGTTGAAGAGCTCGGCTTCCAGATGCGTCGAACTGCCGGTGCCGACCGAGCCATAGCTGACCTTGCCCGGGTTGGCCTTCAGGTAGGCGATCAGCTCGCCCACGTTCTTGGCCGGGATCGACGGATGCACTTCCAGCACATGCACCACCGAGGCCACCTGGCTGACCGGCGCGAAGTCCTTGATCGGGTCGTAATTGACCTTGGCGTAGATGCTGGGCGCGATGCCCAGCGAAGACGCCGCCATCAGCAAGGTGTAGCCATCGGGCTCGGCCCGCGACACGTAGTCGGACGCGATCATCGTCCCGCCGCCCGGCTTGTTCTCGACTATCACCGTCTGCCCCAGCTTCGCCGTAAGGCGCTCGGCCAGCAGCCGGCTCATGATGTCCGCCGCGCCGCCCGGCGAGAACGGCACCACGATGCGCACGGGACGGGTGGGATACGGATCCTGGGCAAGCGCCGGGTTCGCGACGCCGATGCAGGCCAGCGCGACGCCGGCCAATAGTCTCTTCATCATGCTTGTCTCCTCCTGGGGATACGCTGCGCGTTGTTGCGTGATTGCGTGTTCGCGCTACGGGGTTGCGGGCAGGATCAGCGCGTCCAGCACCGCGACGCCTTGTCCCGCCTCTTTGATCAGCAATGGATTCACTTCAATTTCCGCCACTTCCGCCGGCGCCGCAAGCAGGGCATTGCCCACCGCCACGATGCTTCGACACGCCGCCGCCAGGTCGGCGCGGGGTTTCCCCCGATAGCCGTCCAGCAGCGGATAGGCCTTGAGTTCGCGCAGCATCTGCAAGGCGATGTCCTCGTCGACAGGCAGCAAGCGGTGGCTGGTGTCCTGGTACAGCTCGGTCAGCACGCCGCCCAGGCCCACGGTCAGGACGGGGCCGAACACCGGGTCGCGCGTGGCGCCCACAATGATCTCGGCCACGCCGCGCTCCATCTTCTGCACCATCACGCCGTCGATGCGCGCATCGGGCTGCGCTTGGCCGGCGGACTGGAGCACGTGGCCGCAAGCCGCCTGAACCGCCGCGTCGTCGGCCAGCCCCAACGCCACGCCGCCGGCTTCCGTTTTGTGCGCGATGTCCGCGCTCAGGATCTTCAGCGCAACGGGGTAGCCCGCCGCGCGCGCGTGCACCACCGCCTCGCCGGCATCGCGCGCGGCATGCGCCGTCGCCTGCGGCAGTCCGAAGGCGGCGACATAGGCACGCGCATCGACTTCGTTGCAGGGCAGCGCCGGCACGGGGGCCGCTTCCAGACGCGGCATCGGCGCGTTGCGCCTGGCGCCGCGGGCCTCGCACCACAACAGGTACGGTGCCAGCGCGGATACGGCTTGCCCCAGGTCTTCGAACACGGCGACCTCCGCCTCGCGCAACGCGGCGCGGCTTTGCGCCAGGCCGGTATCGATCGCGACGAACAGGCGCGAGTGCTGGCGCGAGGCCTCGGCCAGCGCATCCGCCATGCGGTCCAGCATGTAGCCCGGGGCATAGACCACCACGGCGTCGATCGCGTCCGTCGTCGCCAGGGCCTGCAACACGGTGCGCACGAAGTCGGGATCGTTGACGACATTGCCCGTCACGTCCACGGGGTTGCCGACCATGCCGTAGTCAGGGATGCCGCCGCGCAGCACGGCTTGAAGGGGTTCGGGCAGGTCGGGCAAGTCCAGTCCCGCGCCGATGAACTTGTCGGCCAGGATCGCGCCCAGCGCGCCCGACATCGTCAGCACGGCGACCCGTTTGCCTGCGCTGCGGTGGCGCAGCATGGCCAGGCTGGCCAGATGCGCCATCTGCGCGAAATCCGACGCTTCGATGACGTTCAACTGGCGGAAGGCCGCCGCATACACGCGCCGATCCCCCGCCAGGGCGGACGTGTGGGAGCGCACGGCCTGCGCGCCCTTCTCGGTGCTGCCGGCCTTCAGCGCGATCAGCAGCTTGCCCTGGCGTTCAAGTTCGCGGCAGGCGCGCACGAAGCGGTCGCCGTCGCGCAACTGCTCGATGTAGCCCAGCACGATTTCCGTCTGCGGATCGGCCGCCAGGTATTCCAGGTACTGCGAAAAATCCAGGCACGCCTCATTGCCGGTATTGATGAAGTGCGAGAACGGCAGGTCCAGCCTGCGCGCGATCGCGTACACCGCCGCGCACACGTTGCCGCTTTGCGTCAGCAGGCTGACGACGCCAGGGCCGGTTTGCGCCGGCGCCGTCTTGAAGACCGAAGCGAACGCCGTGTGCGCCTGCGTGTTCAGGTTCGCAAAGCCCATGCAGTTCGGGCCAGCCACGGCCATGCCGCTTTCGGCTACGAAGGCTTCCAGCTCGTCCTGCAAGCGGGCGCCGTCGCCGCCCGCTTCGGCGAAGCCCGCGGCATAGACGATGGCGGCGCGCACGCCTTGGGCGTGGCAGCGGCGCAGCATGGGCGTGACCTCGGCGGCGCCGATGGCCAGCACCGCCAGATCCACCGGTTCAGGCACGGCTTCGATGTCCGGCCAGCAGCGCTTGCCGAACACTTCCTGGTACTTGGGGTTCACGGGAAAGATGCCGCCAGCGTAGCCGAAACGGGTCAGGAGTTCCAGGGGCATGCCGCCAATGCGTCCGGCATTCGCGCTGGCGCCGATCATGGCGATGGACCCCGGGTTCAGCAGGCAATCCAGGGCCGTCCTCATGCCGTTTCGCCCTTCTTGTTGCGTTGGATGGCCTGCGCCAGCCCGCGCTCTCGCACCGCCTGGAACTCCTCGCTCAGGTGCGATAGCTGGTGCGTGTCGAAGTGCGCCGACAACGCGGTGCGGAACCCCTGTGCGTCGGCGGTGCGGTTCAGCGACCGCTTGATCAGGCGCAGGCCGAACGGCGGCGCCTGGGCGATCCGCCGCGCCAGCGCCAGCGTCGCCTCGTCCAGCTCGGCCTCGGGCACGACGCGGTTCACCATGCCGATGCGCAGCGCTTCCTGCGCGTCGACCTTCTCGCCGGTGTAGAGCATTTCCTTGGCTTTGCGCAGGCCCATCACCCACGGATGGATCAGCACTTCGGTCGCGGCCGCCGCCAACGTGTGGCCCACCGGATCCGAAAAATACGCGGTGTCGGAGCACACCACCAGGTCGCACATGTTGGCGATCATGAAGCCGCCGGCGACGCAGGCGCCCTGCACCTGGGCGACGGTCGGTTTCGGAAAGTCCCAGATGCGCAGGCAATACCCGTAGTAGCGGCGCGACTCGTAGTCCCAGCGCTCTTCCACCGTGAAGTCGGCGCGCTTGGCCTGGGCCTCCTTCAGGTCGTGGCCCGCCGAAAAATGCGCGCCACGCCCGGCCAGCACGACGACGCGTACGGAATCGTCCTGCTCGGCGCGCGTCAGGGCGTCATCCAGTTCGTCCAGCATCTGCTGGCTTTGGGCATTGCGCGCGGATTCGCGCGCCAGGCTGATGCGGCATACCGAGTCAAGCTGCTCGACGGCCAGGGTGGCGTATTCCATAGTCTCCTCGTCTCTTGCTATGTCCGCGCTCGACACCGGCGCGGATCGACTGGATTGAATTAACGCACCCTAAATCCTAGAATACAAAATATTCAAACATTATTTCCCACAATATGAACAAATTGACCGCCACCGACGGCACGCAAAGCATGCGCCGCGCGCTAGGGCTGCTGCGTGTGCTGGCCCAGCACCAGGAAGACGGCATCGACCTGCAGGGCGTGATGGGCGCCACCGGCCTGGAACGGTCGACCGCGCACCGGCTGCTGAGCTGCCTGCTGGAAGAACAGTTCGCCGAACGCGACAACAAGACCCGGCGGTACCGGCTAGGCGTGGATTCCATGCAATTGGGGTTTGCCGCGCTGCGGCGCACGCCCTTGCTGGACGCGCTGCGGCCGTTCGCGCAAAAACTGGCGCGCCTGTCCGGCGATACCGTATTCCTGGTGATCCGCCAGGGCGACTACGCCTTGTGCCTGTTGCGGGAAGCCGGCTCGTTTCCGGTAAAGGTGTTCACGATCGACCAGGGGGAGCGGCGTCTGCTGGGCGTGGGCGCCGGCGGCCTGGCGCTGATGGCCAGCCTGCCGAACGAGGACATCGCGTCGCTGTACGCCCGCCACGCGGCAAGCTACGCGCAGATCGGCGTTTCCAGCAGCGCCTTGATGAAGGCCGTGAAGCAGACGCGCACGGCCGGCTATTCCGAGATCGTGGACACGATCACACCGGGGGTGTCGGGGGTCGGGGTGGCGTTCCCGGTGTCGGAACTGACGTGGGTGGCGTTCAGCTTCGGGGCGATCAGCAGCCGCCTGGATGGGCCGCGCCGGGTGCAGATGGGCGCGCTGCTGCGCGCCGAATGCCTGGCGTGGGCCCAGGACTACCTGGGCCACGCCTGAGGCGGCGCGTTCCGCCGTCGGCGGCGGAACGCGGTCGAGTCAAAGCGCCTGGACAGCCGGCGTTTAAATGCGCTCGAAGATGGCGGCGATGCCTTGCCCGCCGCCGATGCACATCGTCACCAGCGCGTAGCGCCCGCCCACGCGCTGCAGCTCGTGCAACGCCTTGACGGTGATGATCGCGCCAGTGGCGCCGATGGGATGCCCCAGGCCGATGCCGCTGCCGTTCGGATTGACCTTGGCCGGATCCAGCTTCAGTTCACGCGACACGGCGCATGCCTGCGCCGCGAAGGCTTCGTTGGCTTCGATGACGTCCAGCTGGTCCACGGTCAGGCCGGCGCGCTTGAGCGCGGCTTGCGTGGCCGGCACCGGGCCGATGCCCATGATGTCGGGGTCGACGCCCGCATGGGCGTAGGCCACCAGACGGGCCAGCGGCTTGATGCCGCGCTTGGCGGCCAGCGAGGCGTTCATCAGCACCACGGCGCCGGCGCCGTCGTTCAGGCCCGAGGCGTTGCCCGCCGTGACCGTGCCGTTCTCTTTCTGGAAGACCGGCTTGAGCGTGGCCATGGTGGCCGCCGAAACATCGCGGCGCACGTGCTCATCGGTGTCGAACACGACTTCGCCCTTGCGCGTCTTCTGCACCACCGGCACGATCTGGTCGCGGAAGTAGCCGGCGTCGATGGCGGCTGCGGCGCGACGATGCGATTCCGCGGCCAGCGCGTCCTGGTCCTGGCGGCTGATGCCGAACTTGGCCGCCACGTTCTCGGCGGTGACGCCCATGTGCATGCGGCCGAACGGATCCGACAGCGCGCCGGTCATCATGTCGAGCATGACGCTGTCGCCCATACGGGCGCCCCAGCGCTGCGACGGCACGATGTAGGGGGCACGGCTCATGCTTTCGGCGCCTGCGCCGATGGCGATCTCGGCGTCGCCCAGCAGGATGGTCTGCGCCGCCGACACGATGGCCTGCAGGCCGGAACCGCACAGGCGGTTGACGTTGAAGGCGGGCGTTTCCTTGGCGATGCCGGCGTTCATGGCGGCCACGCGCGACAGGTACATGTCGCGCGGCTCGGTATTGATGACGTGGCCGACCGCGACATGGCCGACCTCGTCGCCCTTGACGCCGGCGCGTTCCAGCGCGGCACGGATGACGGTGGCGCCCAGGTCGCACGGCGGCACGTCTTTCAGCGCGCCCCCGAAGTCGCCGATGGCGGTGCGGACGGCCGAAGCGACGATGACTTCATTCATGGTGTTTCCTCCTTGTAATGCGTTCCATCATACCGCCGGCCTGCCCTGCCCGGAGGGCTCCGCGCGTCAGGCGCGGGGCTTGCGCGCGGCGCGCTGCGCGATGAAGGCGCCCACCGCCTCCGCGTGCGCGTCGGTCTTGTGCGCCAGCGCCTGGTACGCCGCCGACAGCTCCAGCAAGGTATCCAGCCGCACATGCTGGCTTTCGCGCAGCAGGCGCTTGGTCAGCCGTACCGCATCGGGCGAATTCGCCGCCATGCGCGCGGCAAGCGCCTGGGCGGCGGGCAGCAGCTCGATTCCCGGCACGACGCGCGACACCAGCCCCCAATCCAGCGCCGTGCCCGCGTCGATGGCGTCGCCGGTGAACGACATTTCAGCCGCCCGCGCCGACCCGATCAGCCGCGGCAGAAACCAGGCGCCGCCGTCGCCGGGCACGATCCCCAGCTTGACGAAGCTTTCCGCGAAACTCGCCCCTTCCGCAGCAATGCGCACGTCGCACATGCAGGCCAGATCGCAGCCTGCGCCCACGGCCGGACCGTTGACGGCGGCGATCGTCGGCACTTCCAGCGCGTGCAGGGCCAGCGGCAGGCGCTGGATGCCATGGCGATATTCCTGGCGCAAGGCGGCGCTGCCGACCTCGGGGCCGATCTGCCGCTGCATGTCGTTGATGTTGCCGCCAGACGAAAACACGTTGCCCGTCGCCGTGAGTATCAGCACGCGCACGGCCGGGTCACGCTCGATGCGGGTGAACGCAGCCAGCAACTGGTCCACGATGCCGCTGCCGGTCAGCGCATTGCGCGTGGCCGGGTCGTCCAGCGTCAGCGTCACGACGCCGTCCGCGCTTTGCTCGTAGTGCACGAGTTCCGTCATCCCTGTCTCCCCCTGTTGAATATGCCTGGGCAACCGCCGTGCGCGGCAGACCGATACCGCCAGCGTAGGCGCGGCGGCGCCCGTCGTCCAATATTCGTTTTTGCGCTGGCGATACGGAATCGGTATCGTAAATCCCAAAAATATTATTGGAGGGGCGCCGCCGCGCTCCGGGATAGTGGCCGTCAGCCCCCCCATCAGTGAAACCATGACGGGGCCGGCGCGGCACCGGAGCCCCCATGATCGATACGCTGGAACTCACCGCCATCCCGCCCGGGGATGAAGCCCTGCGCACCGAGGTGCGCGCCTTTCTCGCCGACACGCTGGACGGCCTGGAGCCTGACGAGCGCGCTCGGTCCTGGATGGGATTCGACGCGGCGTTCAGCCGCCAGCTGGCCGAGCGCGGCTGGCTGGGCCTGACCCTGCCTCGAGAACACGGCGGCGCGGCGCGCGGGCACTTCGCGCGTTTCGTGCTGTCGGAAGAATTGCTGGGCGCGGGCGCGCCGGTGTCGGCGCACTGGATCGCGGACCGCCAAAGCGCGCCGCTGATCCACAAGTACGGCACGGCGGCCCAGCAGGCGTTCTACCTGCCGCGCATCTGTCGCGCCGAGGCGTTCTTCTGCATCGGCATGAGCGAACCCGGATCCGGTTCCGACTTGGCCAGCATTCGCAGCCGGGCCGAACCGGTCGCCGACGGCTGGCGTCTGAACGGCAGCAAAATCTGGACGACCAACGCCCACCGCTCGCACTACATGATCGCGCTCGTGCGCACTTCCGGCACCGCTGACGACCGCCACCAAGGGCTGTCGCAACTCATCGTGGACCTGGCGCTGCCCGGCGTGACCATCCGTCCCATCCAAGACCTGGCGGGCGACGCCCACTTTTCGGAAGTGTTCTTCGACGACGTCGAACTGCCCCACGACGCGCTGATCGGCGAAGCGGGCGCGGGCTGGGCCCAGGTGAACGCCGAACTCGCGTTCGAGCGCAGCGGCCCCGAACGCCTGTATTCCAGCATCGCGCTGCTCGAATGCTGGTTGACGCATTGCCGCGGCCTGTCGGACAACGCCAGCGACCGCGCCACGCTGGGCAGCATCCTGTCTCAGATGGCGGTGCTGCGCGCCATGTCGCTATCGGTGGCAGGCAAGCTGGCGGCCGGCGGCAGCCCCGCGACGGAAGCCGCGCTGGTCAAAGACCTGGGCACCGAACTGGAGCAACTGATTCCCCGCCTGATCGGCGACGCGCTGGGCCGCCGTCCCGACGTGCCGCCGCCGTTGCCGCTGCTGCGCACGCTGGCGTACCTGGAACAGGTGGGCCCTACCTTTTCCTTGCGTGGCGGCACGCGTGAAATACTCCGCGGCATCCTCGCCCGCGGCCTTGGCCTGCGATAAGGACGACCATCATGGACACTCTGCTTGGCGACGCCGCCGAACGCCTGTTCGCCCAAACCTGCACGCCCGCACTGATTCGCGGCATCGAACAAGGCCAACCGGCCGCCGCGCCATGGCAAGCCTGCGAAGACGCCGGCTTTGCCGACGCGCTGGTGCCCGAAGCGCAGGGCGGCGCAGGGCTGGACCTGCGCGATGCGCTGCCCGTGTTGCTGGCGGCCGGCGGCCACGTCTGCCCCTATCCGATCGCGCACACGATGCTGGCGCGCGCGTGGCTTGCCGGCGCGGGCCGCGCGTGGCCGACGGGGTCGATCGCCATCGCCCCGCACGGTCTGGCGATCCTGGGCAAGCGCGTAGTGGGCGCCCACGTGCCGTGGATCCGCGTGGCGGACAACGTTCTGGCGCAGATCAACGGACAAGCGTGGCTCTTGCCCACGCGAACCGGGCATGTCCAGCCAAACGGCGTGCATGGCAGCCTGGACGGCGAAGCTTCGTGGGCGCTGGCCGACGCGCAATGCCTGGGCAGCGGCAGTCCGCTGGACGAACCGGCGGCCGCCGCCTATGCGGGCTTGATGGCCGGCGCCATGGACCGGGTGCTCTCGCTGACGCTGGACTACGCCAACACTCGGGCGCAGTTCGGCAAATCCATCGGCCGCTTCCAGGCGGTGCAGCAGCAGATCAGTGTGATGGCCGAACACGTCTGGGCCGTCCGCATGGCGGCGCAATTGGCGTTTCAGGGGCCGGGCGGGCGGCCGCAGGCGATGCTGGCGGCACTGGGCAAGGCGCGCGCCAGCCAGGCGGCGCCTGTCGTCGCCGACATCGCGCACGCGGTGCATGGAGCCATCGGCATCACCGCGGAATACGACTTGCAGTTGTATACCCGGCGGCTGCGCGAATGGCGCCTGGCGAGCGGGTCGGAATCCTATTGGCACGAACGTATCGGCGCCCATGCGCTCGCCAGCGGCGCGGATGCCCTGACCTACCTGCGCACCGCGCTCTGCGCCCGGGGATGACAGGCTGATACCGGAGGGATAGCACGGATGTCGCAGCCGATACGCGCGCCGTATCATCCAGGGCAACCATCCTCCCGGCCCGCCCTCATGGATTTCCGCCATCTACAGCAGTTCCTGGTTCTTGCCGAGACGCTGAACTTCCATCGCGCGGCGGAAAAGCTGCACATGTCGCAGCCCCCGCTGTCGGTGTCGATCCGCAAGCTTGAAGAGATGGTCGGCGTGCCGCTGTTCGTGCGCGGCCGCCAAGGCGTGCAACTGACCGAAGCGGGCCTTGCCGCCCTGGATGAAGCGCGCCGCGCCCTGTTCCATGCCGAGCAGTTCCGGCTGGCCGCGCGCGCCGGCGCCGCGGGCGAAGGCGGCACAGTGCGGATCGGTTTCGTGGGGTCCGCGACGCACGGCATCCTGCCGCGCATCCTGCCGCTGTTTCGCCAACGCTATCCCGGCGTGACGGTCGTGCTGCGCGAAGCGACCTCCATCCGCATCATGCAGGACCTGGCCGAAGACACGCTGGAGGTCGGCATCGTGCGCGTGCCCGTGGCCATGGGGTCGAACGTGCGCCTGGTCCCGCTGACCACAGAGAACTTCGCGCTGGCCGTGCCCAAGGGGCATCCGCTGGCGCGGCGCGGCCGCATCCGGCTGACCGACCTGGCTGACGAGGCGTTCATCATGTACACCGCGACGGAAGCCGCGGGCTTGCGCATGGCGGCGATCAACGCCTGCCAGCTGCGCGGCTTCACGCCCCGCATCACGCAGGAAGCGGTGCAAGTGCAGACGCTGCTGAGCCTGGTCGAAAGCGGACTGGGCGTGGCGCTGGTGCCCGCCGGCAGCCGCCGCCATCCCGGGCCCAATGTGGTCTACAAGACGCTGGCCGACTTCCCCGCCGACGCCTCCATCGGTATTTCGCTGGCATGGAATCCCGACACGGAGCGCAGCGCCGCGCGCAACCTGCGCGAGATGGCCAGCCAGGCGTTCCGCGACAAGCCCGCCAAATATCCGGTGCCGCGCTTGCGGCAAGGTGGCCGCCAGGCTTAGGATGGAGCATGGCCGCGCCACGGCACCCCGCGGGGCTGGGCGTGCGGCGCGCGGTCCAAAGTTGAACCTTGCCAGCGATTCGGGAGCACATCGTGAAGACAGTTGCTGAGATTCTCAGGGAAAAGCCGAACCAGTCCGTCGTAACGGTTTCACCGGACTCGTCGGTGTACGACGCCATCAAGACCATGGCCGAACGCAGCATCGGCGCGGTGGTGGTCGTAGAGGGCGATACCGTGCTGGGCATGCTGTCCGAGCGCGACTACGCCCGCAAAGTCGTCCTGCAAGACCGCTCGTCGCGCAGCACCAAGGTGCGCGACATCATGACGGACTCGGTCTATTACGTGGGTCCCGGCGATACGCGGGAGCACTGTATGGCCATGATGACCGAACGGCACTTCCGCCATCTGCCGGTCATCGACAATGAAAAATTGATCGGGCTGCTGTCCATCGGCGATCTGGTCAAGGACGTCATGAGCGAACAGAAGTTCATCATCCACGAACTGGAACGCTACATCAGCGGCGGCCACGCCTGACGCCCTTGCCGCGGCGCCAATGGCCAAGCGGCGGGCTAGCCCGCCGCCAGGATCCGCGCCGCCGGCACGATCAGCCCCAGCCCGGCGGCCACCAGCAGCACGAACACCTTGGGCTTTATGGTCTTCATCGTCCCGGCAGAGCCGTAGCGGCGCGCAACCCAGGTCACGGCGATAACTACCGGAAACGCCTGCACGCTGAGCCAGAACGACGACGCCATGAACTCCCCTTGCCCGGTCACCATCGCCAGGCGCACCACGGCGTTCAGCGAAAACAACACCAGCAGGCTGTTGCGGATGGAAGCCAGCGGCAAGGGCTGCCGATACAGGTGATAGACCATCGGCGGCCCGGCGCTTGAGAACAAGCCGCCCAGCACGCCCGATATCCCGCCGAAAAACACGAATGACGCCTTGGACGACATCCGTTCAAGCGGCTTGGCCCGCGCAACCAGCAGGACGGCGCAAGCCAGGATCGTGACGCCCAGCAGCAGTTGCAGCAGCACCGTCGTCGACCCGCTGATCCAGGTCAGCACGGCCACGCCCACGCCGACTCCCACCAGGCTGGCCGTCATGGCCGGCCCCATCAGCGACCAGTTCACCTGCGGCTTGGCGCGCGCCAGCGTCACGGCCGCATTCACCAACGACAGCACGCTGACCACGTTCGCCACTTCGGACACCGACGCCAGCTGGAACACGCCGGACAGGCCCAGCAGCACAAGCCCGAACGCAAAGCCGGTCATGGTCTGGGCGTAGGTGGCAAGCGCCACGCAGGCCAGAAACAGCAGATGTTGGGAGATGCTCATGCGTAGGGGATTTCGGGGACAGCAGGCACGCAGGGCGCGCGCGGCGGGGGCTTTCCAAGGCGGCGATGATATCACCGGGGTTTCAGCGCCCGGCTCGGCGCCGGAGGAGCCTTCATCACATATCTTGTCACAAATGGAAGCGTCCCTGCACCCCGCCCCTGACTGACTGCCGCTATTCTTGCCGCCCTGTCAGTCCTTGCCGGTTAGACCTCGCCTGAATGACGCCCAAACACACCACGATCAATACCGTGACCCTGACCTGCTCGACTTGCGGCAGCGCTCAGTTCACCAAGTTGGCCCCCAACGAATACCGCTGCAACCACTGCCACGCCCTGACGCTGGTGGAGGATGACGTCGCCCAGCGGCTGGAGAAGATCCTGCGCGGCATGCAGCAGCCCAGCCCGGCGCCCCAGGTCAAGCCCGCGGTGCTCGCGGCCATCGGGTTGACCGTGGCGGCGGTGATCGCCATTCCCCTCGTGGCCTCGCTGTTGAGTTCCGGCCGTTCGCCGGTGCCGCAACGCCTGGTGCAACCGCCGCCGATCGATGCCTCGCTGGTCAAGCTGACCGACGTGCGCGAGGCGCAGCAGCGCGGACGCAAGCAGCTCGTCATGATGATGCGCAACGAGACCGGCAAGAAGATCGACGCGCCGCGCGTGACGGCCACCTTCTTCCAGGGCGAATTGACGCTGTCGTCGTCCTGGGGGTCGCCGTCGGCGCGTAGCTTGCAGCCGGGCGAATACGCCCCCGTGCTGATCTCGGTGCCGGACAAGGCCTATAGCCGCTACACGCTGGAAGTCGCCACGCCCTCGCCTGCGCGCGGGAAGAACAACGATGTCGCGCCCAGCAAGGTGCAACTGGTGCGCAACGACGGGTCGTACCGGCTGGTGGGCCTGCTGAAGAACCAGGGCGCGAAAGAGGCCAACAGCACCCAGATCACCGTCATCCTCTATGGCGACGACGGCGCAATGATCGGCACGGGCAACGGCTACGCCACTGCCAGTCCCCTGGCGCCCGGCGCGCTGACGTCGTTCGACGTGCACTGCGAGATGCTCGGCGACGGCAACGTCGCGTCCTACGATTACATGGTGCAAAGTGAAAGCTGACCGCCCCGAAGCGAAACCTCTGTCCTGGCCGGCCAAGGCCGGTCTTGCGCTGATCATCCTGGCCGCGATCGGCTTCGCGCTGTACAAGCACACCCCCGTAGGGCCCTGGGCCAAGCAGAAGTTCGCGCCCGCCTCCGCCCCCGTAGCCTCGGCCTCGCCCAAGGAAGACACACCCAAGGAAACAGGCCCTGCCAGCCGCATGGTGCGGGTCAGCCCGGCCAATGCCCGGGTCATCGACCAGGTGCGCCTGACCACCGAAGAGCTGCTGGACCCGGACTTTGCCCTGTTCGACCCGAAGGCGTTCAGCCTGTCCGCGCCGCGCCGGTTGCTGGACGAGATCGAGCGCCCCGTCCTGTATACCGAACTCGTCAACACCAGCGACACCTACGTGGCCCTGTCGCCGCGGGCGAAGATCGCCGTGTTCGACGGGTCGCGCGCCGTGGACTTGCGCCAGGACTGGGAACTGCCCACCCATCTGTATCCGGGCGAGCGGGTGCCGGTGGCGCTGCCGGGCGGCCGCTACGACCGCGTGACCGAGATGAAGGCGGATTGGCGCCCCGCCAAGCGCGCCGCGATGCCCGGCCCCCGTCCCAAGCTGGCCGTCACGGTGGAGAACACCGAGGCCAACATCGGCACGGGCACCCTCAATTTCAGCTACCGCTTCCGTTACAAGTACGTCACCGTCCACGGCCGGGTGCGCAACGAAGACCAGGCGGAGGTCGACAATGTGCGGGTCTGGATCAGTTTGTACGACGCGCAGGACCAATTGTCCGGCGCCACCTTCAAGGAACTGCGGCTGCCCAAGCTCAAACCGGGCGAGAGCGCGCCGTTCGAAGCCCAGGTCAAGCAATATGGCGGCAATTTTGCCCGGGTGGGCCTGGTCTACGACGCCGTGGCTCGCTAAGCCCGGAACCGGCGGCGCCTCGGCGCGCCTCAGGAAAGGCGGCTCCCTGGGCCGCCTTTTCCATGTCCGCCCCGTGCCGTCGGCCCGCTTGCCGTCGCCCGCAAGCAACAGCTATCGGGCCAGGTCTTATATAAGATATAAGACATTTGCTTGCGGCCCCCTCTTCCCTCTACAATTCCGCGAACAACCCTTCTTCCAACCCGACTTTGAGCAGGCCTCACATGCTGGATAACTACCGCCAACACGTTGCCGAACGCGCGGCTCTGGGGATTCCCCCGCTGCCCCTTACGGCTAAACAAACCGCTGAACTGATCGAACTGCTGAAGAACCCGCCCGCAGGCGAGGAGCAGAATCTGGTCGAACTGCTGACCTACCGTGTGCCGGCCGGCGTGGACGATGCCGCCAAGGTCAAGGCGTCCTACCTGGCCGCCGTGGCGCTGGGCAAGGAAGCTTGTGCGCTGATCAGCCGCGCCAAGGCGACGGAACTGCTGGGCACGATGCTCGGCGGCTACAACATTGGCCCGCTGGTCGACCTGCTGGATGATGCGGAAATCGGCACCATCGCCGCCGATGCGCTGAAAAAGACCCTGTTGATGTTCGACGCCTTCCATGACGTGAAGGAAAAGGCCGACAAGGGCAACGCCAATGCCAAATCCGTCCTGCAAAGCTGGGCGGATGCCGAATGGTTCACCAGCCGTCCGGAACTGCCGGAAAGCCTGACCATCACCGTCTTCAAGGTGCCGGGCGAAACCAACACCGACGACCTGTCGCCGGCGCCTGACGCCACGACCCGCCCCGACATCCCGATGCACGCCCTGGCGATGCTGAAGAACAAGCGCGACGGCGCCGCGTTCGAACCGGAAGAAGACGGCAAGCGCGGCCCGGTCAAGTTCATTGAATCGCTGAAGGAAAAGGGCCACCTGGTCGCCTACGTGGGCGACGTGGTCGGCACCGGTTCGTCGCGCAAGTCGGCCACCAACTCGGTGCTGTGGTTCACGGGCGAAGACATCCCCTTCGTGCCGAACAAGCGCTTCGGCGGCGTGTGCCTGGGCAACAAGATCGCCCCGATCTTCTACAACACGATGGAAGACGCTGGCGCGCTGCCGATCGAGCTCGACGTTTCCAAGATGGAAATGGGCGACGTGGTCGAACTGCGCCCGTACGAAGGCAAAGCGTTGAAGAATGGCGAAGTCATCGCTGAATTCGAAGTGAAGTCCGACGTGCTGTTCGACGAAGTGCGCGCCGGCGGCCGCATTCCGCTGATCATCGGCCGCGGCCTGACCTCGAAAGCGCGCGAAGCGCTGGGCCTGGCCCCCTCGACGCTGTTCCGCCTGCCCAAGGATCCGGTCGACACGGGCCGCGGCTACACGCTGGCCCAGAAGATGGTCGGCCGCGCCTGCGGCCTGCCGGAAGGCAAGGGTATCCGCCCGGGCACCTACTGCGAACCGAAGATGACCTCGGTCGGCAGCCAGGACACCACCGGCCCGATGACCCGCGACGAACTGAAAGACCTGGCTTGCCTGGGCTTCTCGGCCGACCTGGTGATGCAGTCGTTCTGCCACACCGCCGCCTATCCGAAGCCCGTGGACGTCAAGACGCACCACACGCTGCCGGAATTCATCAGCACCCGTGGCGGCATTTCGCTGCGTCCGGGCGACGGCGTGATCCACTCGTGGCTGAACCGCATGCTGTTGCCCGACACCGTCGGCACCGGCGGCGACTCGCACACCCGTTTCCCGATCGGCATCTCGTTCCCGGCCGGTTCGGGCCTGGTCGCCTTTGCCGCCGCCACGGGCGTGATGCCCCTGGACATGCCGGAATCGGTGCTGGTCCGCTTCAAGGGCAAGCTGCAGCCTGGCGTGACCCTGCGCGACCTGGTCAACGCCATCCCGCTGTACGCCATCAAGCAAGGCCTGCTGACGGTGGCCAAGCAAGGCAAGAAGAACATCTTCTCTGGCCGCATCCTGGAAATCGAAGGCCTGCCCGACCTGAAGGTCGAACAAGCCTTTGAACTGTCGGACGCTTCCGCAGAACGTTCGGCCGCCGGCTGCTCGGTGCACCTGAACAAGGAACCGATCATCGAGTACATCAACAGCAACATCGTGATGTTGAAGTGGATGATCGCCAACGGCTACGAAGACGAGCGCACCCTGGGCCGCCGCATCAAGGCCATGGAAGCCTGGCTGGCTGATCCCCAGCTGCTGGCTCCGGACGCCGACGCCGAATACGCCGCCGTCATTGAAATCGACCTGGCCGACGTGCACGAGCCCATCGTGGCCTGCCCGAACGACCCGGACGACGTCAAGACGCTGTCGGAAGTCGCCGGCGCCAAGATCGACGAAGTGTTCATCGGCAGCTGCATGACCAACATCGGCCACTTCCGCGCGGCTTCCAAGCTGTTGGAAGGCAAGCGCGACATCCCGGTCAAGCTGTGGGTGGCCCCGCCGACCAAGATGGATGCCACGCAACTGACTGAAGAAGGCCACTACGGCGTCTTCGGCACGGCCGGCGCACGCACGGAAATGCCGGGCTGCTCGCTGTGCATGGGCAACCAGGCACAAGTGCGCGAAGGCGCGACCGTCATGTCGACCAGCACCCGCAACTTCCCGAACCGCCTGGGCAAGAACACGAACGTGTACCTGGGTTCGGCAGAGCTGGCCGCCATCTGCTCGAAGCTGGGCCGCATCCCGACCAAGGACGAGTACATGGCCGATATGGGCGTCATCAACAAGAGCGGCGACCAGATCTATCAGTACCTGAACTTCGACAAGATCGCCGACTACAAGGACGTGGCGGACGTGATCGAGGTGTAAGCCTCGGCGGGGCCTGCGCCCCGCGTCCGCATCGGCCAGCGCTGACTGGCCGGCATCACGGCCCCGGAGCAATCCGGGGCCGTTTTTCATGTGCGCCCATGACCCCGCGCCGGGCTATTTCGGGGACGGAACTTTTCTCGCGATACGTTTTCATACAATCGCGGTACCTTGTGACACCTGCCCCCGGACGCGGCATCCCGCCCGCGCCCCCAACCCCCAGGAGGACGCCTGCCAATGACCCGGCTTTTGCTGCCGCCGCTGCTACTGCTGGCGCTTGCCGGTTGCGCCACGGCGCCGCCATCGAACCCCGAGAATATTTGCGCGATCTTCCGCGAAAAGCCGGACTGGCACGACGCCGCCCTGAAAGTGCAGAAAAAATGGGGCGCGCCCGTCCCGGTGCCCATGGCGATGATGTACCAGGAGTCCTCGTTCAAGCAGGACGCCGTGCCGCCCCGCTACTACTTCCTGGGCATCATCCCCTGGGGCCGCGTCAGTTCCGCCTACGGCTATGCGCAAGCCAAGGACGAAACCTGGGCCGATTACAAGAAAGAGGCCGGCGGCTGGGGCTCCAGCCGCGACAACTTCGCCGACGCGCTGGACTTCATGGGCTGGTACATGAGCAAGTCGCAGCGCATCAACGGGGTCTCGAAGTGGGATGCCTACGGCCAATACCTGAATTACCACGAAGGCTGGACCGGCTACCGCAACCGCAGCTACGACCGCAAGGCATGGCTGAAGACGGTGTCGCAAAAGGTGCAGGCGCGCGCGGAGAAGTTCACGTCGCAGTACAAGAGCTGCGAGTCGGATCTGACGCGGGGGGGATGGTTCTGGTGAAGGGCGTAGCCTTTGCGCCGGCGCGCAGCGACCGGCTTGCCGCTTAAGCCAGCGCCGCCAGATGTTCTACCGTTTCCGGATACTTCTCTACCAAGCGGATGAGTGTCGTCGCTTGAGCATTGGGTTTTGCCCTGCCTTGTTCCCAGTTTTCAAGCGTACGAGCATTGGTTCGCAGGTACATGGCGAACACCGGCCGCGACATATTCAGGCGCTCCCGTATGGCGACCAGTTCCTCCGCCGAAATCACCGCCAGCTCGCTTAAGCGGACCTTATGCGACCTAAGCGTGGCCTTCCCATTGCGCTCGTCAGCCAACGCCGTGAACCCTTCCGTCAACTCGGCAAAAATGTCGCGTTTCATCAGCATGTCCTTTCTCTCAATTCGGCTGCCAACAGATGCTCGAGCGCCTTTCGTTGAACCGCACTCAGATCGTCCTGCTCGTCTTTGCCGTAAACGGTAAAAAGCCAGAACTGCGCGCCCCCGGACCACCAGTAATAAATGATGCGCAGGCCTCCTCGCTTGCCCTTTTGCCGGCGTAAGTCGGCAAAGCGGACTTTGCGTAGACCTCCTGCCCTTTGTATCAGCTCGCCGGCGGTTGGATTGCGCAGCAACATGACTTGCAAGGCCAGAAACCCGGTGTCATCCATGTAGGTGGACCGATGGCGCTGAAATGGGGGTAGCTCGACAAATAGTGCCTGCATAATTGTACGTTATCTGCGTATATTTCATAGGCCGCGCAACAAGGCGGCCGATGGGGCGCGGGTTCATCCAGAGGGTGACGATCGCGCTGTGCAGGCACAAGCCCATCTACCAAAATATCGGACTACTGGGCACAAACCCTCACTCGCATCAAGTCGGATATCAGGCGCAGAAAGCAAAAACCCCGGCCTGGCGCCGGGGTTTTTTCATGCATGCCGGCTCATGCCGGTCGCCATCAGAAGTCCATGCTGGCCGACAGCAGGAACGTGCGCGGACCGCCCAGGACCAGGTAGCCGTTGCCGGGATACCCGCCCACCGACGACCAGTAATTGCGGTTGGCGATGTTCTCCACCCGCGCGCGCAGGGTCACGACGTGGCCGTCGACGTCCATCATGTAGCGCAGGCCAGCGTCAAAGCGGGTCCAGCCCGGCACCTTGAGCGTGTTGGCATCGTTCGCGTAGGACGATCCGGTGTAGACGACGCGGCCGTCCACGGCCAGGCCCTGGACGCCAGGAATGTCCCATTCCACGCCCATGTTGGCCTGGAAGCGCGGCACGCCGATCACGCGGTTGCCGTCCAGCGACGCCGTGCCGGTCGAGCGCTGCTCGGCGTCCAGCCAGGTCAAGCCGCCCAGTACGCGCACGCTCTTGATCGGTTCGCCATAGACGGTCAGTTCCGCGCCCTGATGGCGGTCCTTGCCCGAGGTGGTCAGCTCGTTGCTGGCGTTGTACATGGCGCGCGGCTTGTCGGTGGAGAAAAGCGCCAGGCCCGCGCCCAGGCCGTCGCCTTCGTACTTCACGCCGATTTCTTTCTGCTTGGACACGTACGGCTGCAGGCTTTGGCCGACGTTGGGCACGGGCCTGCCGTTCGCGTTGGCAGGCGCGGTCGGTCCTGCAACCAGCGCTTCGATGTAATTCGCATACAGCGAAACGCTCGGCGCCACCTTGAATACGATGCCGGCGGCAGGCGAATTGCGGCTGGCGTCATAGGCGCCGTTTTCCTTGCCCGTGTTGTACGCGTAGTCGCGCTGGGACAGTCGCTGATGCCGGATGCCCAGGGTCAGCAGCACCTTGTCGTCCAGGAACGACATCGTGTCGCCGAAGGCGTAGCTGCTCATCCGCGTGCGCCCTTGCAGCGCCGGATTGTCGATATCGTTGCCCCGCAACGCGCCGGCGCTGAAGGCGGGCTTGTCGTAGGACACCGGATCGTAGATGTTGGTCGCAAAGGTGTTCGCGTAATCCATGATGTAGGCATTTTTCTTCTTCAGGTCGAAGAAGGATGCCGACACGACAAACTCGTGGCCGACCGGACCCGTGCGCACCTTGGCGCGCAGACCCAATTCGCCCGTGTTGACGCTGTCTTCGCGGGTATTGTCGAAGCGGTAGAAATTGCCCGCGCCCGTGCTGCCGTTGGTCAAAGTCACGTTGCCCAGCGAGTTCGCTTCGTCGCTTCGGCGGAAACCATAGGCGGCCCAGCCGGTCAGCTTGTCGCTGAAGTCATGTTCCGCGCGCACGGTGCCGAACAGGTCGCGCTCGTTGGAGTACGACCACGGCTGCGCGTAGTTGGAGCTGGCATCCGGCGCGTCGGGCACGCTGGTCACGCCCGCGCCCATCGTCACGTTCGGACGCGCGCGTTTCAACTTGTTTTCCTGCCAACCGATATCGCCGGACAAGCGCGTATCGGCCGAGCGCCAGTCCAGGCCCAGCGACACCAGGCTGGTGCGGGAGTGTTCGTCATCGATCGCCGTGTCGCCGCTGCGCTGCGCCGCGTTCAGGCGGATGCCCGTGCTGTCGTCCGGACCGAACCGGCGGGCGATATCGGTGGACACCTGGAACTGGCCGCCGCTGGAAATGCCAGTGGTGACGCGGGTCAGCGGCTCGTTCGGCGCGCGCTTGGGCACCAGATTGATCACGCCCCCGATGCCGCCGCCGCTGGGCGTCGCGCCCGTCAGGAAAGCCGACGCGCCGCGCAGCACTTCCACGCGCTCGAACAGTTCGGTGGCGATGTACTGGCGGGGCAACAGGCTGTACAGCCCGTTGTAGGCCACGTCGTCCGAGCTCAGGATGAATCCGCGAATGAAGTAGGACTCCTGGAAATTGCCGAAGCCGCGCGCCACGCGCACGCCCGAGTCGTTCTGCAGCACGTCGCCCACGCTGCGCGCCTGCTTGTCCTGAATCAGCTCGTTCGTGTAGCTGGTGATGCTGAACGGGGTGCTGAGGTTGTCTTGCGTGCCCAGCACGCCGACGCGGCCGCCACTGGCGACCTGCCCGCCCGCAAACGGCGCGGCCAGCCCGCCGGCCGACGCATCGGCGCTGGCCTCGACCTTGATGGCTTCCATCGACACGACGGAGCCGTTGGAGGCGGCGGGTTGGGCTGCAGTTTGACCGTAGACGGCGCCCAGGCATGGCAGCGTAGCGGCCACGCAGGCAAGAGTTCTGATTTTCATATCGGGATCGAGAGGGGCAAGAGAAGCGCGTCGCTGCGCAAAGAAACGCAAAATCCCGATGGGTCACGCACGGAAAACGGCTGATCAGACGTACCACCGCAAGGCCGGAACGGCCTTGCCGAGCCCGTTCACCAAGGGGTCTTGAGGTCTTACGGTGGAAATGTTATCAAACAGAGAATCATTATCATTACGTCCCCAATATAGAAAGGCGGTTCGTTGCCGTCACGCAACAAACGCCCCTCACGGCGGCAGGGTCAAGCCGCCTGGTCCTGCCGCAACTGTCCGAAGTCGCCGGCCTCATAGGCGGCCAGCGCGCGAATCAGGCCGCGCTGGCTGGCCATGACGATCGGACCATGCCGAAAGACGGGTTCGTCCACAGCGGGGCCTGCGATCAGCACGAAATGCGCGGGCGCCGTTCCCGCCATCAGCAACAGCACGCCTTCGTCGTCGTCGGACGTCGCGGATGCCGCCAACGCAGCCCCTTCGCGCAGCACGGCAAAATCCGGGTCCCCGTCCTGCCGCTTCGGCAAGGGCGGCGCCCCATTCCGACGATGGCGGGCGCGCACGCCGAGTTCGCCCTGCACGGCGTAGATCCAGGCGTTCCAGCCGGGCGGCAGCGAAAACAGCTGGGCTGCGCCCGGGCGCAGCCAGCCGTCCAGGATCATCAGCGCTTGCGGGGTGGCCAGCGGCGACTGCCAGCCGCCATGGCTGCCCGCCACGACGCGGACGCGGCCGGCGTCCGTCTGAATGACCGGCATCTCCCAGGCGCGCAACAGCGACACCGCCGGCGGCAGCGTCTTCAACCGGTCCGGCAAGTTCAAGGCGATGCGCAGTCCGTTCAAGCGCGCCGGGCCCACCGGCTGCTGCGTCCGCAGGATGCCCGTGCCGGCGACCGTCCAGTGCAGGTCGCCCGCCCTCGCCTCATGGTCGTTGCCCTCGCTGTCCCGGCATTGCATGACGCCTTTGGCGTCTTCCAACAGCAGCGTGGCCGCGCACAGCCCGGCATGCGGCAAAGGCGCGGCCGTGGGGCCGGTCATGATGAAGTGATCCACCATGACGACGGGCGACGGACTATGGGAAAAATCGGTATGCAGGAACTGGCGGAGGGTGCAGGCCTCGCCCTCTGACCGGGGCTGGCTGGCAACGACGCTACTGAGATGGATAGTCAAAAAGTGCTGCCTGATGAGGGAGTGACGCTAGGGCCTGTCCACGCGAAAAGGAGGCTTCCTTTGCGCGCGGACAGGCCCTAGCTGACGCGAAGCTTATGGGTTCCCCGGAACCCGCGCAATCCCCCATTTCCCCGCATCGCGCAGACGCCCGGGCGTGCTCAGTCCAGCTTGATCTGGTTCGCTCGGATCACCGCGCCCCAACGTTCGCGGTCTTCCGCGACGTACCGGTCGGTCTCGGCCTGACCGCGCGGCGCCTGGATCACCAGCCCCAGCGTCTGGAAGCGTTCCCGGAAATCCGGCTGCGCCATGACGCGGGCAACGGCGTCCTGCAGGGTCTTGGCCTCGGCGGCCGGTGTGGCCAGCGGCACGGCCACGCCGAACCACGTCGCCGCGCGGAAGCCCGGAAAGCCGCTCTCAGCGACGGTGGGCACGTCCGGCAGCACGGGCAGCCGCTCGGCCGTGGTCACCGCCAACGCCTTGATCTTGTTTTCCTTCACCAACGGCAAGGACGTGCTGATGACGTCAACCATCAATTGCGTGTCGTTGGCCATCAACGAGCCGAGCGCGGGCGCGCTGCCGTTGTAAGGGATGTGGGCAATGTCGATGCCGGTGCGTGTCTTGAGCAATTCGGTCGCCAGCTGCAAGGGGTTGCCGATCCCGACCGACGCATAGTTCAACTTGCCGGGGCGCGCCTTGGCATAGCTGACGAACTGCGCCCACGTCGTGGCGGGCACCTCGTTGTTCGCCACGACTACCAGGGGCAACTCGGCCACCACGGATAGCACGCGGAAATCGCGCGCCGCGTCGTAGGAAATCTTCTGATAAAGCATGGGATTGAGCACCATGCTGGCATTGCTGGCCAGGAACAGCGTGTAGCCGTCGGGCTGGGCACGGGCCACCTGCGTGGCGGCGATCATGGTGTTGGCGCCCGGTTTGTTTTCAACCACGACGGATTGGGAAAGCTCGCGCGACAGGCGTTCGGCCAACACGCGCGACAACTGGTCGGCGGCACCTCCGGGCGTGTAAGGCACCACCAGCTTCACGGGCCTGTCGGGGAATGCCGCCAGGGCTTGCGGGGCGCCGGCAACGCCCACCAGTAAGGCGGCCGCGGCGCGGCCGAACCAACGATTCATCTGCAACATGCTTGTCTCCCGAGTCTTTACCGACTCTTGTAATGGGTACTGCCTGAAGGGACTGCACGACGGTATTGAACGACGGCGGTGGCGGGCTTTCGCAATGGCTGCACACGCCGCTATACCTTGCGTGCGTGACCCTCCCAGAATTCCGCCCGCAGGCGGCGCTTGGCGATCTTGCCGTTGTCATCGCGCGGGAGCGCCTGCCGCATTTCCAGCCCGCGCGGAATCTTGTAGCGGGCGATCCGGGACGACAGCCAACCCATGGCGTCTTCCAGGTCCAGCACGGCCCCGGGCGCGGGTTGGACCAACCCCAGCAGGCGTTCCCCGAACTCCGGGTCCGGTACGCCGAAGACCGCGCAATCGGCCACGCCGGGGTACTGCATCAGGTGGTGTTCGATTTCCGCCGGATAGATGTTCACGCCGCCCGAAATCACCAGATCCGATTCGCGGTCGCACACGAACAGATAGCCGTCCTCGTCGACGTACCCCAGGTCGCCCAACCCGATCAGGCCATCGCGCTCGACCGCCTGACGGGCCTCGGGATGATTGCGGTAGGTGAAGTCGGCATAGGCCGGCTGGCGCACGTAGATGCGGCCGACCTGGCCGGGCGCGCACACCGAACCATCTTCCGCATAGATGCGCACCTGTGCCGGCCCGATCGGCCGCCCCGCGCTGCCCGGCTTGGCCAGCGCTTCATGCGAATCGATCGCGGTCACCATGCCCGCCTCGCTGGAGGCGTAGGTTTCATGCACGACCGGCCCCAGCCAATCGATCATCGCGCGCTTGAGTTCCGGGGCGCAGGGCGCGCCCGTCGACGCGACAAAGCGCAGCGAAGACAAATCGAATGATGCGCGCGCGCGCGCCTCCAGCTTCAGCAGGCGCACATACATGATGGGCACCAGGTAGATCGTATCGATGCGGTGCTGCTCGATCAGGCGCAAGACCTCAAGCGGGTCGAAGCGCCGCGTCAGTACCAGCGTGTCGCACACGCGCAGCGCCACCTGCGCGAAGACGCTGGGCGCGCTGTGATAGATCGGCGCCGGCAGCAAGGCGCGGCTCCCGTGCCGCAAGCCGTAGGCCTGCTCGACCACGGCCTCCACGGCCGCCAGGTGTTCGGCAAGCCGGTCCACCGGAAAAGGTTGGCGCACCACGCCCTTGGGGCGGCCCGTCGTGCCCGACGTATAGGCCATGTGGCCTCGCGGCGCGACCAGCGGGCCGTCATACCGGGGCTGGACGTCGCGCCAGGCTTCGTAGTCGTTGGCCTCGAAGGCGGCGTCCGCCTCGGCCATGACCCGCAGCACGGGCAAGCCGGGCGGCAGCGCCGCCCATACCTGGCGCCACAGGTCGTCTTCGGCGATCAGCAGCTTGGCGCCGCTGTCGTTCGCGAGGAACGCCACCTCGTCGGCGGTGTAGTGCCAATTGATCGGACAGTAGTAGCAGCCCAGCCGCTTGCAGGCCTGGATGATTTCCAGATACGGCATGCCGTTGCGCAGCAGCACGGCGATCACGTCGCCTTCGCGTATTCCCATGGCCGCCAGACCCGCCGCCACCTGCTCTCCTCGCGCCACCAGCGCGTCCCGATCCAGCCGGAGGTCGCCCGCGATGACAAGTCCGCTCATGCCGGCTTCCCGGCGCGCAGGGCCTTGTCCTGCGCGGTGCGCGCTTCGATTGCGGCGCGGGCGGCAGCCCAGTCTTCCTCGGTCCACTCGAAATACTGTTTGAAATACGCGCCGTTGGCCAGATAGTCGCCGCCGTCCAGCGCAATCGTCTGGCCGTTTATCCAGTCGTTGCCGGGCCCCAGCAGAAAGGCCGCCAGCTCCCCGATGTCGTGCCCGGTGCCCAGGCGACGCATGGGATTCTGCTGGATCAGCGCGTCTTGGCCGTCGCCGTTCGGGCGCAGGCGCGCGGTCGCGCCTTCCGTAGGGATCACGCCGGGAGCGATGGCGTTCATGCGGATTCCGTGCCGGCCCCATTCAACCGCCAGCGACTTGGTCATCGCGTCGATCCCGGCCTTGGACATGGCCGAGGGCACGACGAACGGCGATCCGGTCCAGACCCACGTCACCACGATGGACACGACCGCGCCGTGCGCGCCGGTGGCGATCCAGCGCTTGCCCACGGCCTGCGTCGTGTAGAACGTGCCGCGGAACACCGTATCGGCAATGGCGTTGAAGCCGCGCGCCGACAGCTTTTCGGTCGGGCTGATGAAGTTGCCGGCGGCGTTGTTGATCAGGCCGTCCAGCCCGCCGTGCGTGGTCCAGATTCCCTCCACCATCGCGTCGACCGCGTCCGCGTCCCGGATGTCCACCGCGTGGGCATGGGCCTGCCCCCCGTGCCTGGCGCGCAGGGCGGCGGCGGCTTCCTCCACCACGGACAAGCGGCGTCCGCACAGATGGACGGTGGCGCCCAGCGAGGCCAGTTGCTCGGCCATCGCGAAGCCCAGCCCGGTTCCTCCGCCTGTGACGAGGATGCGCTGCCCGCGGAACAAGTCCGCCCGGAACATGCTTTGCGGCATGGGTTGTCTCCTGGTGTCGTTGGAATTGCCGGCACCGGACGCGTGGTTCCGATGCGGTTCAGGACCAGAATATCAACGCGCAGATGGCGCGACAATCCTTCACCCTGAGTAAACTCTGTTTCCTCACAGGCAACAATTGACGACGCCCATGTCCACCTTGCCCACGCTAGACCTGAACCTGATCCAGCTGTTCGTGACCATCGTCGAAGCGGGCACGCTGAGCGAAGCGGCGTCGCGCCAGGGCGTCACCCGGTCCCACGTCAGCCGCAATCTGCAAAAACTGGAGCGCGCGTTCGGGGCGCAGTTGATCCGGCGCACGACCCGCCGCCTGGAACTCACGCATCAGGGCAGCGTGCTGTATGAGCACGGCGCCCGCATGGCCCGCGAGGTGGAATCGGCCCGCCACGCCTTGCAGAAGCTGGGCGCCGAACCTACCGGCCACGTTCGCCTGTCGCTGCCGACCGGGCTGGGCGAACTGGATGCGCTGCGCCCGCTGCTGGTCCGCTTCGCGCTGGCGCATCCCAGCCTGAGCCTGCGCGTACTGTTTTCCAACCGGGTCAGCGATTTGATCTCGTCAGAGATCGACGTGGCCTTGCGCGTGGTCTCGTCGCCTCCGCAGGACTACGTGGCGCGCGAACTGGGGGACGTGAAATGGCATCTCTGCGCCGCCCCCGCCTATTTGCAGCGCGCCGGCATGCCCGCGCACCCGCGCGACCTGGGCCGGCTGGACTTTCTTTGCCCGCCCGGCCCCAAGGCCCAGTCGACGCTGCGCCTGCACCGCAAGGGGCAAACCTACGAAGTGAAGCTGGCGCCACGGCTGCAGTCCGAATACTTCCCGTTCCTGGCCGAGGCGGCCCGGGACGGCGCGGGCGTGGCGCTGCTGCCGGCCTACATCGTGCAGCCCGATCTGCAAGCCAGACGGCTGCGCGAGGTGCTGCCCGCCTACAAGGCCGAAGGGCCTGGCGACAAGCTATTCATCCTGACCTCGCCCACCCCCTACCCGTCCACGGCCCAGCGAGCCCTGGTGGATTATCTGAAGGCCGAACTCGAACCCCTGCTGCGCGGTTTCCTGGCCTGAAACGGCCGCGGCCGGGCCGGCGCCGGGCACCCGCGCGCCCCGCCATGCAACGGTAGGACTTCTTTGGTAAAACCGCGGGGTCTTGCAGGCTTGGCCCTTGTCCGCCAAAGTAGGGGTTTTGCAGCAGTTCCGGCTGCCGCTTTCCGGAACAGGGGCGGAACTTTGACGCGCCACCCAAGTCTTATATAAGATATAAGACATAAGGTCGCGTACGGGCTTGTCTCCCCTACAATGACAAACGCGCCAAAACGCCAAAAAATGCCGCCTGCGCTTGGGCACAGTCAGCCAGGCAAAACCACGGAGTCCATCATGCCGCACAACACCCTCGATACTCTCAAGAATTTCAAGATCGGCAATAAATCCTGTCAGTACTACTCGCTGCCGGCGCTGGGCAAGTCCCTCGGCATCGATGTGCAGCGGCTCCCCGTTTCGATCCGCATCGTGCTGGAATCCGTGCTGCGCAACTGTGATGGCAAGAAGGTCACGGAAGAACACGTCAAGCAGCTCGCCAACTGGCAGGCCAATGCCCGCCGCGAAGACGAGATCCCCTTCGTCGTGGCCCGGGTGGTGCTGCAGGACTTCACCGGCGTGCCGCTGCTGGCCGATATCGCCGCCATGCGTTCGGTGGCCGACAAAATGGGCAAGAGCCCCAAGAGCATCGAACCGCTGGTGCCGGTGGACCTGGTGGTGGACCACTCGGTCATGATCGATTATTTCGGCACCAAGAATGCGCTGGACCTGAACATGAAGCTGGAATTCAAGCGCAACCAGGAGCGCTACCAGTTCATGAAGTGGGGCATGCAGGCGTTCGACACCTTCGGCGTCGTGCCGCCGGGCTTCGGCATCGTCCACCAGGTCAACCTGGAATATCTGGCGCGCGGCGTGCACCAGGACAAGAAGAACAACGTCTACTACCCGGACTCGCTGGTGGGCACCGACAGCCACACCACGATGATCAACGGCATTGGCGTGGTGGGCTGGGGCGTGGGCGGCATCGAAGCCGAAGCCGGCATGCTGGGCCAGCCCGTGTACTTCCTGACGCCCGACGTGGTGGGCGTGGAACTCAAGGGCCAGTTGCGCGGCGGCGTCACCGCCACCGACCTGGTGCTGACCATCACCGAAATGCTGCGCCGTGAAAAAGTGGTGGGCAAGTTCGTCGAATTCTGCGGCGAAGGCACCGCCAGCCTGACCGTGGCCGAACGTGCCACCATCGGCAACATGGCGCCGGAATACGGCGCCACCATGGGCTTCTTCCCGGTCGACGAACGCACCATCGACTACTTCCGCGGCACCGGCCGCACCGAAGACGAAATCGCCGCCTTCGAAGCCTACTTCAAGGCCCAGAAGATGTTCGGTATCCCGGCTGCCCAGGACATCAACTTCACCAAGCTGCTGACGCTGGACCTGTCCACCGTGGCCCCGTCGCTGGCCGGCCCGAAGCGCCCGCAGGACCGCATCGAAATCGGCAACGTCAAGAACACGTTCATCGACCTGTTCTCCAAGCCCATCGCCGAGAACGGCTTCAACCAGCCCGCCGAAAAGCTGGGCGAAACCTTCACCACCAGCACCGGCACCAAGATCAAGAACGGCGACATCCTGATCGCCGCCATCACGTCCTGCACCAACACGTCCAACCCCAACGTGCTGCTGGCCGCCGGCCTGCTGGCCAAGAAGGCCGTGGAAGCCGGACTGAAGGTGCCCAAGCACATCAAGACCTCGCTGGCCCCCGGCTCGCGCGTCGTCACCGACTACCTGACCAAGACGGGCCTGTTGCCCTACCTGGAAAAGCTGGGCTTCGACGTGGCCGCCTACGGCTGCACCACCTGCATCGGCAACGCGGGCGACCTGACGCCGGACCTGAACGAAGCCATCACCGGCAATGACCTGGTCTGCTCGGCCGTGCTGTCCGGCAACCGCAACTTCGAAGCGCGCATCCACCCGAACATCAAGGCCAACTTCCTGGCTTCGCCGCCGCTGGTCGTGGCCTACGCGCTGGCAGGCACCGTCACGCGCGACCTGATGACCGAACCGGTAGGCAAAGGCAAGAACGGCGACGTCTGGCTGGGCGACATCTGGCCGACGTCCGAAGAAGTCGAAGCGCTGATGAAGCATGCGCTGGACCCGAAGGTCTTCGAGGCCAACTACGGCCAGGTCAAGAGCAACCCGGGCAAGCTCTGGGAGAACATTAAGGGCGTCAACGGCGACACCTACAACTGGCCGGAATCGACCTACATCGCCGAGCCGCCCTTCTTCGAAGGCTTCGGCATGACGCCGGCGGCCATGCCGGCCGTCAAGGGCGCCCGCGCGCTGGGCGTGTTCGGCGATTCTGTCACCACCGACCACATCTCGCCCGCAGGCTCCATCAAGGAAACGTCGCCGGCCGGCAAGTGGCTCAAGGCCAACGGCGTCATGAAGGCCGATTTCAACAGCTACGGCTCGCGCCGCGGCAACCATGAAATCATGATGCGCGGCACGTTCGCCAACGTGCGCATCAAGAACCTGATGATCCCGTCGCTTGCGGACGGCAGCCGCTTCGAAGGCGGCGAAACGCTGTTCCAGCCCACCGGCGAACAGATGTCCATCTATGACGCGGCCATGAAGTACGTGGCCGACGGCACGCCCACCGTGGTGTTCGGCGGCGAAGAGTACGGCACCGGATCGTCGCGCGACTGGGCAGCCAAGGGCACCCAGCTGCTGGGCGTGAAGGCCGTGATCACCCGCAGCTTCGAGCGCATCCACCGCAGCAACCTGGTGGGCATGGGCGTGCTGCCGCTGCAGTTCAAGGGCGCCGACAGCGTGCAGTCGCTGGGCATCACCGGCGAAGAGACCTACGACATCTCGGGCCTGGAAAACGGCATCAAGCCGATGCAGGACGTGACGTTGACGATCACCCGCAAGGATGGTTCGAAGCAGGACGTGACGGTGCTCCTGCGTATCGACACCCCGATCGAGGTCGACTACTACCAGCACGGCGGCATCCTGCCCTTCGTGCTGCGCCAACTGCTGGCGGCCTGAGCCCTCTCGCGGCCCCCGCAATAGGAAAAGCCCCGGAACCTTGCGGTTCCGGGGCTTTTTTTACGAGGGCAGGCGGTGGTTTCAGTCGTCGAACTGATAGGCGTCCATGGCCAGCGCACCGTACGAGATCTCGTCGTTCAAGCGCTTGGCCGATGCCCCGCCCGCCCCCAGCGCCACATACAGCGGCATCAGGTGGTCGTCGTGCGGATGCGCCTGCATCGCACCGGGTGCCTGCGCCTGCCAGTCCAGCAGGGCCGGCACATTGTGCGCGGCCAGATTGCGCGCATACCAGTCCTGGAACGCCGGCACGTAGGGCACGGCCGGCGCGTTCTGCGGCATCCGCACGTGACGCAGATTGTGCGTCAACGATCCCGACCCGATGATCAGGATGTCCTCGTCGCGCAATGGCGCCAGCGCGCGGCCCAATTCCAGTTGCCCCGCGGCGTCGCGCCCCATGTCGAGCGACAACTGCACCACTGGCACGTCGACCTCGGGATAAAGGTAGCGCAGCGGTACCCAGGCGCCGTGATCCAGCGGACGGCGCGGATCGCGGTCGGCAGCGATGCCGGATTCGGCCAGCAAGGCCTGCACCCGCGCAGCCAGTTCGGGCGAACCCGGCGCGGCGTACTGCAAAGTGTAGAGCTCGGGCGGAAAGCCCCCGAAATCATGCCAGGCCACCTGCTGGTCGCGCGTGGACAGCGCCAACCCTTCGCCCATCCAATGCGGCGATACCACCAGAATGCCGCGGGGCTTGCGGCCTTGGGCAAGGCTCCAGTCCGCCAGCACGGGGCCGGTCAAGCCGGGCTCAACGGCCAGCATGGGCGAGCCGTGGGAAACGAAAAGCGTAGGCCAACGCATGGCGATGCCTCCATAGATCAAGTCGATGAAAGCATTTTCGGACGTTTCGAATCAGCAATAAACCCCCTACCCAGGGATGATCTGTTGCCATATTCGAATCAATACAGCAGTCAGCGCCCTTGCCCTGCCGGCCGCCTCGCGATGCCGCCCTTATCGGACGCCCGGGGCCGCCCCAATGCCGACGCGCGCGGCGGGCGTTAAACTACGCCGTTACACCACTTACTGGATGTCCTCCGAAGTTATGGCCCGATCCCGCAGCCAATCCGCTCCCCGCATGACCCGCGACGCGACCCGCCTGGTTGCGCTTGCCCAGGCGCTTAACCGCTCGGGCAGCCGCGTCGAAGACGTGTTCTGGGAGAACCAGCTTGGCGAAGCGATTCCCAAGCTGCTGAAGGCTGGGCAGGACGCCCCGCTGGAAGCGGCCCTGGACCACCTCGCGCAAAGCGACATAGGCGCCTACGAAGTCTTGATCGAACAGGCGGAAACCCTGTCCGAATCGATGAAGATCGAAAAGAACGGCGTCGTGTACGACGTCTTGCTGATCGTCGCGCCCATCGTCGCCTGGACCCGTTATGCGATCCCCACCGGCCCCGTCGCGGCGCCCGCCCAGCAAGCGTTGCTGGCCCAGCTGCATGGCCACGTGCTGTCCAGCCAGGCGCGCACCGCATTGATGCCCATGCTGGTCAGCGTGGACCAGATGCCCCGCACCTTTGGCGAAACCTGGCAATGGCTGCAACGCCTGGGCACGCAGGCGCTGGGCGCCGAAACCACCAAGCCGGCCCTGAATACCGAAGCCGAAACCGCGAACATGCTGGCCGACACGCGCTACATCATCGGCGCCGTGGCGGTGCCCGAGAACGCGCCGATCTTCCGCTGGCAGGAACAGATGGGCGAGGCTGACGCCAGCCGCGACGCCTGCCAGGAACAGTGGGCCGCGCAGGCGCAGCCCACCCTGGCCGCCCTGATGCCGGGCTGCGGCTTCGAAGCGCTGTTGCCTGACGCCTATTACGTCAGCAACCGCGAAGCCGACCGGCGCGTGCGCCCCTTGTCGCTGCGCGCGGCCATCAGCTGGCTGGAAGGCGCGGTCAGCCTGGAAGCCTCGCAATTGCGCGCGGTCGTGGCCGGTTGCGGCGAAAGCCGCATCGACGAATACCGCATCGGCTTCACGGCACGCAACAACAACGACGTGTACTACGGCTGCGTGTGGCCCTTGTACGGGCGCGAAGAAGAACTGCCGTCCGACGAAGGCCAGCCCGACGTGGTCGACGAGATCACGGCCTTGCTCAAGGAATATGGCGTCACCGAAGTGCGCCGCATTCCCGGCGTGCTGCCGGCGGAATACTGCGAAGACTGCGGCGCGCCCTACTTCCCGAACCCGCTGGGCGAACTGGTGCACGCCGAACTGCCCGAAGACGCCGAAGCCGCGCCCGCCAAGTTCCACTAAACCGCCATGCAAGCAGACATTTTTTGCCGGGTCGTCGATAACTACGGCGACATCGGCGTATGCTGGCGGCTGGCGCGCCGGCTGTCGCAAGGCCGCGGCTGGGATGTCCGCCTGTGGGTGGACGACCTGGCTAGCTTTGCGCGCATCCAGCCCGGCATCGATCCCCAGGCGGCAATGCAGCAGCTGGGCGGCGTGGACATCGTGCATTGGTCCGATACGCCGGCCCCTGCCCTGGCGGCTCGCGACGTCGTCATCGAAGCCTTCGCCTGCGATCCCCCGCCGGCGTTCGTGGACAGCATGCGACGCACGCATCCGGTCTGGATCAATCTGGAATACTTGAGCGCCGAGGCCTGGGTGGAAAGCTGCCACGGGCTACCCTCGCAACGGCCCGATGGGCTGGTGAAGCACTTTTTCTTCCCTGGCTTCACCCCCGCCACGGGCGGCCTGTTGCGCGAACCCGGACTGGATGCCGAACGCGACGCGTTCCAGGCGTCGACGGACCGGCAGGACGCGTTCCTGCGGTCGCTGGGCGTGGACGAAGCCCTGCTGTTGCGCCGCCGCGACGGCGCGCGCACGGTGTCCCTGTTTTGCTACCCGACGGCGCCCGTCGACGCGCTGGTCCAGGCGTTGGCGGCCGACGCGCAGCCCAGCGTGCTGCTGGTGCCCGACGGCGTGGCCCCCGGGCTGGAAGCCGCGTGCACCGTGCCCGGCGCCCCGCTTCTGGCGCGCCTGCCCTTCGTGGCCCAGCCGGACTTCGATCGTTTGCTCTGGTGCGCGGACCTGAACTTCGTGCGCGGCGAAGACTCCTTCATCCGCGCGGCCTGGGCAGCGCGCCCGCTCGTGTGGCAGATCTACCCGCAAGACCAGAACGTCCATCTGGAAAAGCTGGAATCGTGGTTGGCCCGCTATCCGGCCCCGGATTCCGCGCAGGCACTGATCCGAGCCTGGAACCAGCCAGAAACGGCCCAGACTGCTGCAGCCACTGCCCACGCCCTGGCGCCTGAGGCCTGGCAAGCGTGGTGTGCCGCCGCCCGGCAATGGGATGCCACGCAAGCCAGCCAGCCGGATCTGGCTGAAAATCTGGCGGACTTTTGCGCAGACTTGGCCAAGAAACGTTAGAATAGAGAGTTTTCTGAGTCGCCCTGGATTTGTCGGGCCTCAACAATGAACGCCTCCCGGGGTGTGCATGAAACCGCTAGCAGGGTCGTCTGCTGGGTCTTACGGCCCGTCTTTCGACCCCTTACTTTGGTCCGTGTCTTTCGCGGCAGCGGCTTTTTGCAAGCACGGCGAGTGCACCCATCACCCCCGGAGTTTTATCGATGAAAACCGCTCAGGAATTGCGAGTCGGCAACGTGGTCATGGTCGGCAAGGATCCCCTCGTGGTCCAGAAAGCCGAATACAACAAGTCTGGCCGTAACGCTGCTGTTGTGAAGCTGAAGTTCAAGAACCTCTTGACCGCCTCGGCCAGCGAATCGGTCTACAAGGCCGACGAAAAGTTCGAAGTCGTCCAGTTGGATCGCAAGGAGTGCACCTACTCCTACTTCGGCGACCCGATGTACGTCTTCATGGACGAAGAGTACAACCAGTACGAAATCGAAGCCGAAAGCATGGGCGACGCCCTGAACTACCTGGAAGAAGCGATGCCCGTGGAAGTGGTCTTCTACGACGGCCGCGCCATCTCGGTTGAACTGCCCACCACGCTCGTTCGCGAAATCACCTACACCGAACCCGCCGTCCGTGGCGATACGTCGGGCAAGGTCACCAAGCCGGCCAAGATCAACACCGGCTACGAACTGAACGTGCCGCTGTTCTGCGCCATCGGCGACAAGATCGAAATCGACACCCGCACCAACGAATACCGCAGCCGCGTCAACAACTGATCCGGCAAGCAGGTACAAAAAAGCCAGACCTCGCGGTCTGGCTTTTTTCATGCCCGTCATCCTGTACTGTCGATGCCCTTTACTGCAGGCGTTCATCGTCCAGGAAGTCTGGCACGGCCATCACTTCGATACCGTCGTCGGCTAGCGCTTCGCGCTCTTCGGGCGTGGCCGTGCCACGGATGGGACGCTCGTCGGCGTCGCCCTCATGGATGCGGCGCGCCTCTTCGGCGAATCGGGGCCCCACGTTTTCGGTATTGCGCAGCAGCGCGCGCACCTGCTTCATCACGACCGCCTGCAACGCGGCCATTTTCTCGGCGTCGGACGTGCCGGCGGGCACGGCGGGCGCTTGGGCCGGCGCATGCAGGTGGGAGACGTTCAGCCTCGGCGCAGACAGGCGCTTGGTGATGCTGGCAGACCCGCAAACGGGGCACGTGACCAGTCCACGCGCCTGCTGCGCGTCATAGTCATCGTGCGATCCGAACCAGCCTTCAAAAATGTGGCTGTGCTCGCACTGGAGGTCGAAAACTTTGAGAGCCATGGTTGCTATATGGGGTCCAGCAGCCAGAATACAAGAATCCGCCTGTAATGGGCGCCATCTCCCCGCCTCAGGCGGGGACAGGGCGGCTACCAAGTAAAAACGGGCCCGAAGGCCCGTCCTGGCGATTGGCGCCGCTTATTTGCCGCGCTTGGCGGCCGGGCTGGCGTCGATCTGCGCCTGCTGAGCCTGCAACGCATCGATCTGGTGCTGCAGATCGCGCAGTTGCTGGCGCACGTCCTTTTGCTGGTCGGCCAATGCCGTGGCTTCCTGGCGCGACTGCTCCTGGCGGGCCGCGACCTGCTCTTCCTGCTGCATGCGCAGCGCGCGGTCGGCCTGCAAGGTGCTGAGCTGTGCACTGCGGCTGGCCAGCTGCTTTTCGGCGTTCGCGTATTCGGCCTGCAGCTTGATGCGCTTGATGTCCACTTCAGCCAGTTCCGCGGATTGCGTGGCGAACGCGCGATACGTGGCTTCAGCCTGCTTTTCCGACACGGTCTTCAACACGCGCCAGAAGTCTTTCTGCTGGAACAAGGCGACGTAATAGGTCAGGTCTTCCGGCTTGAACAGCAGACTGGCGCCGTACGTGCCGTTATAGGCGGTACGCAGCTCGGAAACCTGCCGGTTCTGGATCAGGCTTTGCAATTCCGCCACGGTGGACGACGGCCGGGCGGCGGCGGCGGGCGCGGCTGCTGGCGGCGGCGTCACCGGGGTGGACGCGGCTGGCTTGTCCTCGACCTGCTTAACCGTGGGCCGCGGCGCTTCGGATTGCGCGCTGGCGCAAGCCGCCAGGCCGGACAGTGCCGTGCCTAACAGCGCCATGCGAGTGGCGGCACGGATAAATTGGACGTTCATGCCTTCCCCAAAAAAATCGTTGCGGAACTATAGCAATTTATTTCGCTCACGGCAGACCCACTTACACTCGCCGCAAGCAAATATGTGGCCCCGTACGGGCCTTTCCCTATTGCGTGATCAGGATGCCTCGACCGTCCCCTCCGCCGTTTCGCCCTGCCCGCCTCCCAGATGCAGTTTGCGCATCTTCTCCCAGAGCACCTTGCGGCTGATGCCCAAGGTATTGGCGGTGTCCTGGCGGCGCCAGCCGTTGACGTCCAGCGCGGCCAGGATGCGGGCGCGCTCAGCGCGCTCGGCATCGGTGAAAACGGGCGGTTCGCACAGCGTGCTGGCCGTGCCCAGGGTGCCGGCAGCACGAAGCGGCTCGGCGATCTGATCAAAGATGCGTTCAATCCGCGCCTGGTCCCAGCTCTTGAACTGCCGGCGCATGATGGCGACGCGCTCGGCCACGTTGGACAGTTCGCGCACATTGCCGGCGTAGCGGGTGCGCGCCACGCGCTCCAACAGCCAGTCCGGCGGGTCGCCCTCGCCCCCCAGGCGCTCCAGCAATGCGCGGAAAATGGCGATTTTCTCTTCCGCCCCCCGTTGCTCCAGGTTCGGGATACGCAATTCGATCACCGCCAGTCGGTAATACAGGTCCGCCCGGAACTCGTCCTGGCCCACCAGCACCCGCAGATCCTTGTTCGTGGCGGCAACCAGCCGGAAATCCACCGGAATCTCCACGCTGGAGCCCAGGCGCGTGACTGCGCTTTGCTCCAACACCCGCAGCAGCTTGACCTGCTGGTACAGCGGCAAATCGCCGATTTCGTCCAGGAACAGCGTGCCGCCGTTGGCCTGCTCGAAATACCCTTTGTGGGCGCCGACCGCGCCGGTGAAGGCACCCTTGGCGTGGCCGAAGAAATGCGCTTCGAACAGGCCTTCCGGAATAGCGCCGCAATTGACCGCCACGAACGGGCCGTCCGACCATTCCGCCCGGTCGTGCAAAAGGCGGGCGATGCGCTCTTTGCCGACGCCCGTCTCGCCGTGGATCAGCGCGTTGCTGCGGCAATCAGCGAACATTTCGGCTTCGGCCAGCAGCGCGCGCATCGGCTCGGACACCGCGATCAAGGGCTGTTCGCGCTTGGGCGCGGTACGGTTGAACTGGTCCAGCGTCCCCAGCAATTCGAACAGCAGCTTGCGCAAGTCCGCGGTCGTGAACGCCAGCGGCAGCGTGTAGGAATATTCAGGCGGGTAATAGCGCGAATCCCGCCCCCGGGCTTCGGCCGCGACCCATATCACCGGCAGCGCCTGCACCGCCAGCCAATCGTAGCCGCTGAACCGGTTGTCGCCCATCACCGACACGGACACCAGCGCGACCGCCGGACGCGTCGGATCGCGCGGCGGCGGAAAGGCCGTGCCGGCGTCCGCCCGCACCAGCGACACATCCATGCCGGCCAGGCAACGCTCCGCCCGGGAGGCAATATCGGAAGTGCCTTCCCACACGTACACGTCGAACTCGTCGCGGGCGAATTTCTGGGTCATGGCTTGGACCCTGGCAGGCAAAACAGAGGAAACATCACGGAACTCATCATCAATACACCAGACGGGGTTTCCCGCAATCCACGGAAAGCAGCGATACATCGGTCTGGCCGATGCTGACACCCAACACATTGAGTGCCTGATTCAACACAAGGGACAACGTGTTGAGCACGGGCGTCAGCAAGGTCATCACGATGGTTTGCAAGCCTGCGTTCGTGCCTCCCGATGCCCCACCAAGCGCATTTGCCGCGATGTAGTTGATCCGGCACTCGCGGATTTTTCCCTGGTCGAACAAGCCACTCAGATTGCACGTGGTGTCGGCCACGATGGTCACAACGCCGCCCAGGAGGTTTCCAACCAGTTGCAACGTGCCACCCAGCAATCCGCCGATAGGACCAGTTTTCAACTTGTCGGCGTCGCTTTTCAAGCCTGCGAGCACGTCCGCGATGCTCTTGCCAGCATTCGTGGCGCTGCCCCCGACCAGCGTAGCCGCCAACTCGCGGTTATCCGTGCTGATCACATTGCCCAGGAGATCGTTGAGCACCGCACTCAGGACGCTGGATGCCAATGCTGCCAGATCGATATTCGTCGCATTGATCGTGGTGCTGGAGTTGGGCGACGGCGGCTCGGTCAGGGTCACGGATTTGGGTTGCGATGAACTGAACGCGAACACAGTCGCTTTCGCCGTGAAAGGCAGGCCCAGGACCTGCAGTATCCGATATCGCCCGATGGCGCTCGCTGCGCCAGGCTCGCAGGTATTCGTCAGCGAGGCGAACTCCGCCGGGGTCGCGTTCGCGCCAGGCATCCCGGGGAAG
>CAUSDE010000043.1:0-47991 GCA_963530045.1 uncultured Achromobacter sp. | reverse complement strand
CTCAGGCCTTCGGGCTTTAGCTTCTGACCGTCCAACTTCTGGGGGTCAGTTCACTGGGCGATGGGTTTTTTTATCGACACAGGCGCGATGGCTTATTTGTCGACGAACGCGCGTTCAACCACGTAATCGCCCGGCTGGCCCACGCCTGCCGAAACGACGAAGCCGCGCTTGTCCAGCATGGCGCTGATGTCTGCCAACATATGCGGGCTGCCGCAGATCATGGCGCGATCGGTTTCGGGGTTGATCTGCGGGATGCCGATGTCTTCACACAGCTTGCCGTTTTCCATCAGTTCCGTGATGCGGCCCTGATTGCGGAACGGTTCGCGCGTGACGGTCGGGTAGTACACGAGCTTGTCGCGGACGACGTCGCCGAAGAACTCGTTGTTCGGCAGTTCCTTTTCGATGAAGTCGGCATAGGCCAGCTCGCTGACCCAGCGCACGCCATGGACCAGGATGACCTTGTCGAAGCGTTCGTAGATGTCCGGATCTTTGATGATGCTCATGAACGGCGCCAGGCCCGTGCCGGTGCCGAACAGGAACAGGTGCTTGCCCGGCTTCAGGTCGTCGACGACGAGCGTGCCCACGGGCTTGCGGCTGACCAGGATGGTGTCGCCTTCTTTCAGATGCTGCAGTCGCGACGTGAGCGGACCGTTCTGCACCTTGATGCTGAGGAATTCGAGGTTTTCTTCGTAGTTCGCGCTGGCGATGCTATAGGCCCGCAGCAGCGGCTTGCCTTCAACTTCCAGCCCGATCATGACGAAGTGGCCGTTGTGGAACCGCAAGGCCGCATCACGCGTCGTGGTGAAGGAAAACAGGGTGTCGTTCCAGTGGTGCACGCTTAGTACGCGCTCAGTGTTGAAAGCAGCCATGTCGTAGTAGGTAATATTAGGGTTGACCCTATTCTACAGGGTCTTGATGGGAATTGCTCTCATTATTCCGTTATACCCTTATGCCGTATTGATGGGGATCAAGGGTTGGAACCCATGCCTTACGAAGAGTTGAATGCTGTTTCGCTTCCTGTTATTGTCCGGTTCTCAGTTGATAATCGTTTTCGTTAGCAGACCGTTTTAAGCAACGGAAAGCCCCCTTACGCGGCTTTGCCCGTTGCTGCCCTAGCCGGAGTTCCCGACATGACCAAGCGTCCCCAATTGAATTCGCTGCTTCGCGCCCTGGCGCTGGCCGGCGCCGCCGCCTTCACCGTCTCGGCCAATGCCGCAGAAGAAGTCAGCCTGTACACCACCCGGGAACCCAAGCTGATCCAGCCGTTGCTGGATGCCTTCACCAAGGAAAGCGGCATCAAGGTCAATACCGTTTTCGTCAAGGACGGCCTGCTGGAACGCGTGAAAGCCGAAGGCACCAAGTCGCCTGCCGACGTGCTGATGACCGTGGACATCGGCAACCTGCTGGACCTGGTGGACGGCGGCGTGACCCAATCGGTCAAGTCCGAGACCCTGGAATCGGTGATCCCCGCCAACCTGCGCGGCGCCGACGGCAAGTGGTACGCCCTGTCGCTGCGCGACCGCGTGCTGTACGTGGAAAAGGACTTGAAGCTGGAGTCCTTCCGCTACGAAGACCTGGCCGACCCCAAGTGGAAAGGCAAGGTCTGCATCCGTTCGGGCCAGCATCCTTACAACACCGCCATGGTCGCCTCGATGATTGCGCATGACGGCGCGGAAGCGACCGAGAAGTGGCTGCGCGGCGTCAAGGCCAACCTGGCCCGCAAGGCTGCGGGCGGCGACCGCGACGTGGCGCGCGACATCCTGGGCGGCATCTGCGACATCGGCCTGGCCAATGCGTACTACGTCGGCCACATGAAGAATTCCGAACCCGGCACCGACGGCCGCAAGTGGGGCGACGCCATCAAGGTCATCCGCCCGACGTTCGCCAACGAGAAAAGCGGCGGCACGCACGTGAACGTCAGCGGCGCCGCCGTTGCCGCCCACGCGCCGAACAAGGCCAACGCCATCAAGCTGCTGGACTTCCTGGTGTCCGAACCCGCCCAGGCCCTGTATGCCCAGGCCAACTATGAATACCCCGTCCGCAAGGGCGTGAAGCTGGACCCCGTGATCGCCAGCTTTGGCGAACTGAAGGTGGATCCGCTGCCCTTGACGGAAATCGCCAAGTACCGCAAGCAAGCCAGCGAACTGGTGGACAAGGTCGGCTTCGACAACTGATAAGCCTCAGGTCGCCACGCCCCGGCGTGGCGCAACCCTGCGGCAGTATTGGGCCTGTTCCCTTCTTTGCGGAGGGAACAGGCCTTGCCTTTGATGCAATCGACTTTGAAGCATGCACACAGAATCCTTGCCCCGGCCGCTGCGTTTGCGCTGGACTGAACGCGGCGCCGGCTGGCTTGCGGGCGCCGGCCTGATCGCCCTGGCCGTGCTTGCGCCCGTGCTGACGCTGCTGTGGTGGGCGCTGGGCGGCGAACTCTCTCACTGGCAGCACCTGGCAAGTTACGTGCTGCCGCAGGCTCTCGCCAACACAGCCATGCTGCTGGCCGGGGTGGGCGTGATGGTGACGCTCTTGGGCACCGGCGCCGCCTGGCTCGTAACCGCCTACGACTTTCCCACGCGCCGCATCCTGACATGGGCGCTGCTGCTGCCGCTGGCGGTACCCACCTACATCATCGCGTTCTCTTACCTGGACTTGCTGCACCCCATCGGGCCGGTCCAGACGGCGATCCGCGCCCTGCTGGGCTATGACAGCCCGCGGCAGTTCCGCCTGCCCGACCTGCGCTCCATCTACGGCGCGATCTTCGTGCTGGGCTTCGTGCTGTACCCGTATGTCTATCTGAGCACGCGCGTCATGTTCATGACCCAGGCGGCCAGCCTGCTGGAAGCGGCGCGCACGCTGGGCGCCGGACGCGTTGCGGTGTTCTTCCGGGTAGCGCTGCCCCTGGCACGGCCCGCCATCGTCGTGGGTGTCAGCCTGGCGCTGCTGGAAACGCTGAACGATATCGGCGCCTCCGAGTTCCTGGGCGTGCAAACGCTGACGGTGTCGGTCTATACCACCTGGGTCACGCGCTCGGACCTGGCCGGGGCGGCGCAGATCGCGCTGACGATGCTGGCCATCGTGATCGGGCTGATCATGCTGGAGCGACACGGCCGCAAGCGCCAGCGCTACGCCAATACCCAGCGCATGCGTCCCATGCAGCCGCGCCGCCTGCGCGGCCTGGCCGCCGGCGTGGCCGCCCTGCTGGGCTGGATCCCCGTCATGCTGGGGTTCATCGCGCCGGCCGCCTACCTGATCCATGAAACCTACAAGCGCCTGCACTTGGTGGGCGGCGTATCGAACCAGTTGATCAACGGCCTGGGCAACACGCTGATCGTCGCCTTCAGCGCCACGATCGTTACCCTGCTGTGCGGGCTGATCGTGGCCTGGGCCGGACGCACCATGCGCGAAAGCGCCAGCTTCAATCCGGGCCGGGCCTGCGCGCGGATCGCCAGCCTGGGCTACGCGGTGCCGGGCACGGTGCTGGCCATCGGCCTGTTGACGCCTTTCGTCTGGATCGACCATGCCGTGGCCTCGGTTTTCGGCGGTCCGGGCCTGTTCCTGATGGGCTCCATGGGTGCGCTGGTCATCGCCTACGTGATCCGCTTCCTGGCGATTTCCACGGGCGCGCTGGAGGCCGGCCTTGCCCGCATCCCGCCTTCGCTGGAACAGGCGTCGCGGCTGCTGGGCGAAAGCTCGGCGGGCACCCTGCGTCGCGTCCATCTGCCGCTGCTGCGCCCCGCGCTGGCCGCAAGCGCCCTGCTGGTCTTCGTGGACGCCATGAAGGAATTGCCGGCGACCTTGCTGCTGCGGCCGATGAATTTCGACACGCTCGCCACCTGGCTTTACGCCGAAGCCGCGCGCGGCACGTACGAGGAAGGCGCCGTCGCGGCGCTGGCGATCGTGCTGGCCGGCCTTTTGCCCGTCATCCTGCTGGCGCGCACCAATCTGAAAATGGGACATTGATCATCGTGCCCGATCTGTTAGAAATCGATCACCTTTCGCTCGCTTACGACACGCCCGGGGGCTTGAAGCCCGTGGTGCAAGACTTGACCCTGGGCCTGCCGGCCGGACACATCGGCTGCCTGTTGGGCGAGTCCGGCTGCGGCAAGACCACAGTGCTGCGCGCCATCGCCGGCTTCGAACCGGTGCGGGCGGGGCGCATCCTGCTGGACGGCACCGTCATCTCCTCAGCCACCGAACAGGTCGCGCCGGAACTGCGCCGCGTCGGCATGATGTTTCAGGACTACGCCCTGTTCCCGCACCTGACCGTGGCCTTGAATGTGGCGTTCGGCCTGCGCAAGCTCGCGCGCGCAGACCGTGCGCGCCGCGTTGAAGAAATGCTGGAACTGGTGGGTTTGGCGCATGCCGCCAACAGCTACCCGCACGAGATCTCGGGCGGGCAGCAACAGCGCGTGGCGCTGGCCCGGGCGCTTGCGCCCTCCCCCGATCTGCTGTTGCTGGACGAACCGTTCTCGAACCTGGATGTGGACACACGCGAACGCCTGGCGTTCGAGGTGCGCGACATCCTCAAAACCACCGGCCACACGGCCATCCTGGTCACGCACAACCAGGCCGAAGCCTTCGCCATCGCCGACCGCATCGGCGTGATGAGCAAAGGATCCATCGCGCAGTGGGATACGCCCTATAACCTGCATCATCATCCGCGCAACGATTTCGTGCGGGACTTCATCCGTCGCGAAGCGCTGGAGGCGCAGCGCGAGCAGGCATTCGCCCGCGGGCGCTGATTTACCCGAGCCCCGCGTGGCGGCCTCGGCCGCCGGGGGCCTCCGCCGGCCATCAAACCGCCGACAGCGTGACCTTTTGCGACAGCGCCGTGAAGGCGTCGTGCTGGCTTTGGGTCAGGCGCTCGACCTCTTGCGGCGTCGATCCATACGGCATGAAACCGGCTTGTTCCAGCTTGTCCTTCACTTCCGGCAAGGCCAGCGCCCACTGGAACGCCTCGCTCAGCGCCTGGGTGACTTCCGGCGACATCTTGGCCGGGCCGTACACCGCGAACCACGGGTCCACCACTGCGCCCGCATAACCCAGTTCGGCCAGCGTGGGCACGTCCGGCAATGCCGGCGCCCGCTTGCTGCCCGTGACGGCCAGCGCATGCACCTTGCCCGCCTTGATGTGCGGCAGCGAGGCCGGCAGGTTGTCGAACATCACAGGCAGGTGTCCGCCCAGCAAATCGTTCAGCCCTTGCGCGCTGCCCTTGTACGGAATGTGCTGCATGCCGGCGCCCGTCAATTGGTCGAACATCACGCCGGCCAGATGCATGGACGTCCCGGTGCCGGGCGTGCCGAACGCGGTACCCGGGTGTTGCTTGGCGTACGCCACCAGATCCTTGACGCTATCCACCTTCAATGCAGGGCCGACTTCAAGCACCACGGTGGATGCGCCCAGCATGCTGACGCCGGTGAAATCCTTGGTGGGATCGAACGGCATCGACGGGTAGACGAACGGGTTCAGCGCGTTCGTGGAGATGGCGCCGAAACCGATCGTGTAACCGTCCGGGGCAGCCTTGGCCACGGCATCCATCCCGATGTTGCCGCCCGCGCCCGGCCGGTTTTCGACAATGACGGGCTGGCCGAGCTTTTCGGCCACCTTCTGCCCGGCGCTGCGGGCCACCAGATCGGTGGTGCCGCCCGCCGTGTAGGGAACGATGAAGGTGATGGGTTTGGCCGGATAGCCGGCAGCGAACGCCGCGGACGCGCCGTTGACCAGCGCCAACGCGGCCAGGCCGCGCGCAAGGTTGGGGGTGTAGCGATGCATGAGTCTCCATCCTGTTGTTATCAAGGTTTGGAGGCGCATCATACTGCCGCGCTGGCGTTGCGCGGCAGGGGAAAACACGGCGTCAATCAGGCGCGCGGTTCCGGCAGCGGAATGTACTCGGTCTCGTCGCCGGGCACGATCTGGTCGAAGCGCGTGCGCTGCCAGTCTTGCTTGGCCTGTTCGATGCGGTCCTTGCTGCTGGAGACGAAGTTCCACCAGACAAAGCGCGGACCGTCCAAGGGTTCGCCGCCCAGCACCGCGAACCGTGCGGCGGTGACGGCGCGGATCTGCACCGGCCGCCCCGGGGCAAACACCACCAGCCGGCCGCTTTCGAACACTTGCCCATCCACTTCGACCGAGCCTTCGGCCAGATAGGCGGCGCGCTCTTCGTACTCGGCCGGCAGCACCGTCGTGGCGCCCGCCTTCAGTTGCAAGTCGCCATAGAACAGCGGCGACAGCGTCTTGACCGACGAGGTCTTGCCGAACAGCGAGCCCGCCACGATCTGGGCGCGCACGCCTTCGCCTTCGACCACCGGCTGCGCGTCCAAGCCATAGTGCGTAAAGCCCGGGTCCGTTTCTTCGTGCTGCTTGGGCAGGCCCACCCAGATCTGCAGGCCACAGAGCCGCTGCGGCGCCTTGCGGCTTTCCGGTGAAGAACGTTCCGAATGGACGATGCCGCGGCCGGCGGTCATCCAGTTCACTTCGCCAGGCAGGATCGTCTGGGTATTGCCCGCGCCGTCGCGGTGCACCATCGACCCTTCATACAAGTAGGTGACCGTGGACAGGCCAATGTGCGGGTGCGGGCGGACGTCGATGCCTGTGCCGGCATCGAATTCGACCGGACCCATATGATCAAGGAACACGAATGGCCCGACGGTCCGGCGCTGTGCCGACGGGATCGCGCGGCGGACGGAAAAGCCGCCCAGGTCGCTGGTGCGCGGCACCACGACGGTTTCAATCTGGTTTTCGCCTGCATCGGACAACGTAGACATGGTGTAGCGCTCCGCTTCTATAGGCCAATGGCTATGTTAAGGCCCAACGGCCCGTTCAAAAACAAGGCCGGGCGGAAAACTCTCCGCCCCGCCTCAGGCATTACGCCAGGTCAAACACCAGCACTTCGGCGTTCTTGCCGCCCGACAGCTCGACGCGGGTGTCGTCCGTGATGGCGACCGCGTCACCGGCTGAAAGCTCGGCGCCGTTGACCGTCACGCTGCCCCGCGCCACATGCACCCAAGCGCGGCGGCCGGCGGCCAGTGCCAGGGTGGCGGACTCGGCGCCATCGAACAGGCCGCCATACAAGCGCGCGTCCTGATGGATCTTCATCGAGCCGTCTTCGCCATCCGGCGACACCAGGGCTTGCAGCCGGCCACGCTTTTGCGCATCACTGAAGCTGCGCTCTTCGTATTCCGGAGCAATACCCGTCACGTTGGGTTCGATCCAGATCTGCAGCATGTGCGTTTCAGTATCCGGCAGCGGATTGAACTCGGAGTGCATCACCCCGCGGCCGGCGCTCATCCGTTGCACGTTGCCGGGCTGGATGGTCGAACCGCTGCCCATGCTGTCCTTGTGCGCGATGGCGCCGTCCAGCACGTAGGTGATGATTTCCATGTCCCGGTGGCCATGCGTGCCGAAGCCGCGGCCGGCGGCGATGCGGTCGTCGTTGATCACGCGCAGCGCGCCGAAGCCCATGTGAGCCGGGTCGTAGTAGTTGGCGAAGGAAAAGGTGTGAAACGAATCGAGCCACCCATGGTTGGCGTGACCCCGTTCGGCAGCGCGGCGAATCGTAAGCATTGTGGACTCCTGTTTCAATAATATGAATGATATAGAGGGTGAGGTGCGGGCATTTCGCTTCCCGGATTCCGCCTTACCCCTGGCATGAGTGATATTCTGCGCGTTCAGGTCGGGTGATTTGGCGCTATATTTTGATGACTTTGTTCAAATTATTTGAATGACTCTGATCGAGCCACCGCCATGCAGCCCATTACGCCTGAATTGTTGATCCTGGTTGACGCCATCGCCCGCCACGGCAGCTTTGCGAAGGCCGCGCGCGAGCTGGGCAAAGTGCCCTCCGCCGTGACATATTCGATCCGCAAGCTTGAGGACGGGCTGGACGTGCTGCTGTTTGACCGCTCCGGCCATCGGGCGCTGCTGACGCCCGCGGGCGAGGCGCTGTTGAAAGACGGACGGCACGTCCTGCAATCGCTGGATGACCTGGCCTGTCGCGTCAAGCGCATCGCCACAGGCTGGGAGGTCGAACTCCGAATCGCTGTCAGCGCGGTACTGCCATGGCGGCCGCTATACGACCTGATCGACGAATTCCAGACATTGGAGAGCGCGACCACGCTGCGCTTTTCCAGCGAAGTGCTGAGCGGCAATTGGGACGCATTGACGGCCGGGCGCGCCGACCTGGTGATCGGCGCCGGCGCCAATGCCGAGCCCACGGGGCCTTACCGGTCGCAGGCGATCGGCGCCACGCAGTTCGGATTTTGCGTGGCGGCGCATCATCCCCTGGCGTCGTTGCCGCAACCGCTCAGTCGCGCCGACATCACGAAGTACTGCGCGGTGGTCGTGGCGGACACGTCGCGCAATTTGCCGCCGCAATCGCGCGGCATTCTGGCAGATCAACCGACGCTGGTGATGCCGTCCATGCAGGCCAAGATCGACGCGCAAGTTCGCGGCCTGGGCTGCGGCTATCTGCCGTTGACGATGGCGGCGACCTATCTGGCGCAAGGCCTGCTGGTGGTATGCGAAACGGATGAAGGCATGTCCCTGACGGAACACGTGGCGTACGCCTGGCGGGCCGAGCCGCCGGGCGAGGCGCTGAAGTGGTGGCTGCAGAAGCTGAAATCGCCGCGGCTCTGCGAAAGCCTGCTGGGAATGGGCTGAGGGGTCGCCGAGCGTCCGACGCGCGGCAACCCGTCAGCGGTCACTCGTCTTCAATCCCCAGCTCGCGCAACTTGCGCGTGATGGTATTGCGGCCAATGCCCAGGCGGGATGCGGCTTCTACACGGCGGCCGCGACTGGCGTCCAGCGCGCTTTGCAGCAGGATCTTCTCGAACTGGCGCGTCAAGGTCGCCATCACGGCCGGTTCGCCGCGCTCCAGCCGGTATTGCGCATCGCGCAGCAAGGAGTCCTGCCAGTTGCGCGGCGCGCCGTCGTCCAACCCTTGGGACGACGGCACCACCGTGCCGATCCCGGGCATCGGGGTTGCCGGACGCAACGGGGCCAGCCCGGGTTGCTGCTGGTGTTCCAGCGCGCGGATCTCGGGCGGCAGGTCCTGGCGGTCCACCGTCTGGCCCGGCGCCATTACGGTCAGCCAGTGGCAGAAGTTCTCCAGTTGGCGGACGTTGCCGGGAAAATCGAACTTGGTCAGCACGGCCAGCGCGTCGGGCGTCAGGCGCTTGACCGGCACGCCCAGCGTGCGGGCGCTTGCCGTCAGGAAATGCTGCGCCAGCGCGGGAATGTCTTCCACGCGTTCCCGTAGCGGTGGCAGGCGCAACCGGATCACGTTCAGGCGATGGAACAAGTCCTCGCGGAACAAGCCCTGCTCGACACGCTGCTCCAGCGGCTGGTGGGTCGCGGCCACGATGCGCACGTCCACCCGCACGGGCTGTGCCCCGCCCACGCGGTAGAAGCTGCCTTCGGCCAGGACGCGCAACAGGCGCGTTTGCAACTCGATCGGCATGTCGCCGATTTCGTCCAGGAACAAGGTGCCGCCGTGCGCCTCTTCGAAGCGGCCGCGGCGCAGATTGTTGGCGCCCGTGAAGGCGCCGCGCTCGTGGCCGAACAGCTCGGCTTCAAGCAGGTCGCGTGGAATGGCCGCGGCGTTCAGCGCCACGAACGGGCCGCTGGCCCGCACGCCGTGACCGTGCAAGGCACGCGCGACGAGTTCTTTGCCGGTGCCCGATTCGCCGGTGATCAACACCGTCACCTTGGATTGGGCCAGTCTGCCGATGGCGCGGAACACTTCCTGCATGGCGGTGGAAGACGACTGCGTCATCATCCAGCGCTCGTTATTCTGCGCCGCCTCGCCCTGCCCTTCGGGTGTTTCCGGCTGCGTGGATTCCTGCATGGCGCGCTGGATCAGCGCAACCGCCTCGTTCACGTCGAACGGCTTGGCCAGGTAATCGAACGCGCCGCCCTGGAACGCGGACACGGTGCTGTCCAAATCGGCGAACGCGGTCATCACGATGACCGGCAAGCCGGGATGGCGCTCTTTGAGTTGCCGCAACAGCTCCAAGCCGTTGCCGCCGGGCATGCGGATATCGGACACCAGGGCGACGGGCGTTTCGCGCGACAGCGCTTCCAGCACGTCAGCCGATTGGGAGAAACTGCGGGTGGGGACACCAGCGCGGGCCAGGGCCTTTTCGAGGACCCAGCGGATGGCCTGGTCGTCGTCGACGATCCATACGGGTTTCATCAGTGTGCAGGCTCCATCGGTAGGACCAGGCGAAACTCGGTGCGCCCCGGTCGGGATTCAAATTCGATGATGCCGCCGTGCTGCTGCACGAAATCCTGGGCCAGGCTCAGGCCCAGGCCCGTGCCGCCCGCCCTGGCCGTGACCAGGGGGTGGAAAATGCGGTCGCGGATGTGGTCCGGCACGCCGGGACCGTTATCGATGATGGACAGCACCAGCGCCAGGCGGTGCTGCCGGTGGGCCAGCATGACCTGCCGCGCCACGCGCGTGCGCAGCGTGACGACGCCGGGCTCCGTCTTGGGCCCCTCGGGCCGCGCAACCAGTTCCTGCGCGGCGTTGCGCGCCACATTCAGGACGGCCTGCATCAGACGGGCGGCGTCGCCCTTCAGATCGGGAACCGACGCATCGTAGTCCCGCAGGATGGTGACATCGTTGCGGAATTCGGCCTGGATCAGCGCGCAGACGCGCTCGCAGATCTCGTGGATGTTCACCGGCCGCGCATTCAGCGGCACACGTTGCGGGCCGCTCAGGCGGTCCACCAGCGCCTGCAGGCGGTCGGCTTCGGAAATAATGACCTGGGTGTACTCGGCCAGGGCCGCGCTGGGCAGCTCGGCTTCCAGCAATTGCGCGGCGCCGCGCAAACCGCCCAGGGGGTTCTTCACTTCATGCGCAAGATTGCGCAGCAATTCTCGGTGCGCTTCGATTTCATCGACCAGCCGATGGTTACGGTCGGCCAGCACGCGCTGCTCGATCTCGCGGGTCTCTATCAATACGGGCCAGCGCTGGCCCGTCAGTCCCACCGTCGTGACGGCGACTTCCACGGATTCGGCGGCGCGGCGCAACGAGGCCAACTGCCTGACGTCGGCGTACCTGCCGGCCGCGGCGCGGTCGATCGAGGACTGGATATTTTCTGGGGTGTCGAACAGCGTGGCGGCGGAGTGCCCGCCCAGTTGCTTGCGCGAGCGGCCGAACAGATCTTCGGCGGCAGCGTTGGCATATTCAATGTGACCGCGCTCGTTGACCAGGAAAACGGACGTGGCAAGCAGATCGAGAGCTTCTACATTCATTTTTCAACGTACCCGAATGACAGGGGGAAAGCGGAACGCGCCCGCGACGGCGGCGCCGGAACCCGGCGCCCTGCCCGCCAGGCGTAATGCCTGGCGGACAAACCGTCGAGCCGCGACCTGGTGGTGCGCGTGGTGTGGGCCCTGGTTTCTGCCTACATCATCGCGCTCCCCCCCGCCACAGCCTCTAAACGATCAGAGGCTGTAGTACATGTCGAATTCGACCGGGTGCGTCGTCATGCGCAGACGATTCACATCGGCCATCTTCAGGTCGATGTAGGCGGTGAGCATGTCGTTGCTGAACACGCCGCCACGGGTCAGGAATTCGCGGTCGGCGTCCAGGGCTTCCAGCGCTTGTTCCAGCGAGGAGCACACGGTCGGGATCTTGGCGTCTTCTTCCGGCGGCAGGTCGTACAGGTTCTTGTCGGCCGGATCGCCCGGGTGGATCTTGTTCTGGACGCCGTCCAGGCCGGCCATCATCAGGGCCGAGAATGCCAGGTACGGGTTGGCCAGGGGGTCCGGGAAACGCGCTTCGACGCGACGGCCCTTCGGGTTGCCGACGTACGGGATGCGGATCGAGGCCGAGCGGTTGCGGGCCGAGTAAGCCAGCTTGACCGGCGCTTCGTAGTGCGGCACCAGACGCTTGTACGAGTTCGTGCCCGGGTTGGTGATAGCGTTCAGGGCGCGGGCGTGCTTGATGATGCCGCCGATGTAGTACAGCGCGAATTCCGACAGGCCGGCGTAGCCGTTGCCTGCGAACAGGTTCTGGCCGTCCTTCCAGATGGATTGGTGCACGTGCATGCCGGAACCGTTGTCGCCAACGATGGGCTTGGGCATGAACGTCGCCGTCTTGCCGTAGGCGTGGGCCACGTTGTGCACGACGTACTTGACGATCTGCGTCCAGTCGGGGCGGTGGACCAGCGGGCTCAACTTGGTGCCGATGGCCCGCGGCCCGGCGGCGGCCACTTCATGGTGGTGCACTTCCACCGGCACGCCCATTTGTTCCATCAACAGGCACATTTCCGAGCGCATGTCCTGGAACGAATCAACCGGGGGAACGGGGAAGTAGCCGCCCTTGACCAGGGGACGATGGCCGGTATTGCCGCCTTCGAATTCCTGGCCGCTGGACCACGAGGCTTCTTCGGACTTGATCTTGACGAACGTGCCCGACATGTCGGTGTTCCAGGTCACGCCGTCGAACACGAAGAATTCGGGTTCCGGACCGAAGTAGGCGGTGTCGCCCAGGCCGGAGGACTTCAGATAGGCTTCGGCGCGCTTGGCCAGCGAACGCGGGTCGCGGTCATAGCCCTTCAGGTCCGACGGTTCAACGACGTCGCACGACAGGATCAGGGTCGGCTCTTCGCGGAACGGATCCAGGTTGCCGGTGGAGCAATCGGGGATGAGCAGCATGTCGGAGGCTTCAATGCCCTTCCAACCCGGGATCGACGAACCGTCGAAAGCCTGGCCGCTTTCCAGCTTGTCTTCGTCGATCTGGCTGGTGGGCACGGACACGTGGTGCTCACGGCCAACCGTATCGGTGAAGCGGAAATCCACGAATTTGACTTCGTTATCGGCGATCTGTTTCAGGACGTCTTTCGGGCTTGCCATGTCATCTCCATTAGATAAAAGGGTCGAGGGCTTTGCCTCTCGACTGGCATAAAAGAGGGAAGCAATAAGCGTGCCAGGTTTTACCCCCGGGAATCCCTGGGGAGGACCGCACGGTCATGAAAAAATGTAGCACCACTTTGGTGCAAATAGTGGGGCACGATTGCCCCAATATGGTGCATTCCCGCTACAGGAACATTTCCTGAAGGTCATTCAGGAAGCGCCAGCCCAAGGGCGTGGCCGCAAGGCGGGTCGGATCGCCGTCCAGCAGGCCCCGTTTGGAGGCTGCCTCCAATTGGTGCGCAATCGCGGCCAGCGACAAGCCGGTGCGTTCGTTGAACGCCGTGCTGGCCACCCCGTCTTTCAGACGCAGGGCGTTGAGCATGAATTCGAAAGGCAATTCGTCAGGGCCGACCTGCCGGCTTTCTGCCAGATGGCTGCCGTCGCGGGCCATCGCAGCCTGCATCCAGGAATCGGGGCTGCGCAGCCGCGCCTCGCGCACGATACGGTCATGGAATGACAGTTTGCCGTGCGCGCCGGGGCCGATGCCCAGGTAGTCGCCGAACTCCCAGTAATTCACGTTGTGGCGGCAGCGGGCACCGGGCTTGGCATAGGCCGACACCTCGTAGCGGGCCAGGCCGGCGGCTGCCAGTTCGGATTCCACGGCGTCCTGCATGGCGGCGCTGGTGTCGTCGTCGGGCAGGTCTTCGGGCGGGAACTTGGCGAAGACGGTATTGGGCTCCATCGTCAGGTGATACAGCGACAGGTGCTCGGTGCCGAACGAGATGGCCTCGCGCAAGTCGGCCACACAGGCGTCCAGCGTCTGGCCCGGCAAGGCGAACATCATGTCCAGGTTCACCCGCGAGACGGCGCGTTGCGCCATGCCGATGGCGGCGCGGGCCTGATCGGCATCATGGATGCGGCCCAGCTTCTTCAATTGGGCATTGTCGAAACTCTGGATGCCCAGCGAGAAGCGCGTGACCCCGCTGGCGGCGTAATCGCGGAAGCGGCTGGCCTCAGCGGTGCCGGGGTTCGCCTCCATGGTGATCTCCGCATCCGGCCATACATTCAGACAGGCGCGCAGCATGGCCAGCAATTCGTCCAGCCCTGCCGAGGACAGCAGGCTGGGCGTCCCGCCGCCGATGAAGACGGACACGACCTGGCGGCCCCAGATGGAGGGCAACGCCTGTTCCAGGTCGCTGCGCAAGGCATCCAGATAGGCGCGCTCGGGGATTTCGCCCGGCGCGGCGTGGGAATTGAAATCGCAATACGGGCATTTGCGTACGCACCAGGGCACGTGCACATAGACGGACAGCGGCGGCAGGCTGGTCAGCGTGGCGCCGGCCGGCACAAGCCGGCGCGAGGGCGACGCGCCCAGGTCATTGCGGATGGGGATGGTGATGGACATGCGGTTTCCTCGAGCAGGCGCGGCGCGCGCGCGCTCAAGCCTGGCTCAGCTTGCTCAGCAGTTCGCGCAGCGCGCGGGCGCGGTGGCTGACGCGGTTCTTTTCTTCGGGGTCCAGCGTCGCGGCGGTCAGCCCCATGTCGGGCAGGTAGAAATGGGGATCGTAGCCAAAGCCGTTCGCCCCTTCCGGCTGGTCGATGATCTCGCCATGCCACAGGCCTTCGCCGATGATCGGGCATGGGTCGTTTTCCGAGCGCACCAGCGCCAGCACGGCGACATACCAGGCACGCCGGTCGGCCTGGCCGGCCAGCTTCTGCGTCAACAGCGCGTTGTTGGCCAGATCGGATTTCTCACCGCCATGCATCTTGGCGTAGCGGGCCGAATAGACCCCCGGCGCGCCATCCAACGCGGCCACGCACAGGCCGGAATCGTCAGCCAGGGCGGGCAGCCCGGTCAGGCGGCTGGCATGGCGCGCCTTGGTCAGCGCGTTTTCGACGAACGTGACGTGCGGCTCTTCGGCCTCGGGCACGCCCAGCTCGCCTTGGGGCACCAGTTCGATGCCCAGAGGAGCAAACAAGGCGGAAAACTCACGCAACTTGCCGGCATTATTGGACGCCAGCACGATGCGGCGCAGGGAATCGGGAATCTTGGGGGATGTCATAAGGCAAATTGTATAGGGCGCAGCCTGCCTATGCCGCCGCGTCACGGGATCGCCCTGCGCACCGAATGGGCATTGAAATCCCCGCATGAAGCCAAATCCCCATACCATGCCGCAACAACGCAGACATATTTTGTCGTCACTATCGCTAATCTTGTCACTGATCGTATCTGACGCCCTCGGCGATGACCCCACTTCACGCTTTGCCCCGGACGGCCGCCGTCCGCAGGCCCCACGCTTCACCGGGCGATGCGCCCGCGCCCGCCGGCTTGGCCGGCATCCTGCGCGAACGGCTGCTGCGGCCCCGCTATCAGCCGGTCATCGACCTGTCGCACAGCCGCATCTATGGCCATGAAAGCCTGATCCGCGGCCCGGCCGATACCGCCCTGCACTCTCCCGACGCGCTCTTCGCCGAAGCGCGGCGCCAGGGGCTGCACCCGCAGGTGGAGCTGGCCAGCTTCCGCGCCGGCGCCCAGGGCTTCCAGGACAACGAGGCGGCCGGCAAGCTGTTCCTGAACCTGTCCGGGTCAGCGCTGATCCATTACTGGACGCTGTGGGGGGACGACATGCCGCTGCGCCTGTTGAAGGATTGCACGCTGCCCCCTTCCAGCATCATCGTCGAGCTGACCGAACAAGACCCGCTATCGGACCACATGGGCGAATTGGGCAGTGCCTTCGCGTGCCTGCGGGAACGCGGCATGCGCATCGCCCTGGATGATTACGGCGTGGGCAACTCCAACCTGCAGCTGTGGTCCGAGATGCAGCCCGACCTGGTCAAGATCGACCGCTATTTCTTCAATGGCATCGGCCAGAGCGACCGCAAGCAAAACATGGTGCGGGCCATTCTGAAGGTGGCGCAGCACCTGGGCACGGCGATCGTCGCGGAAGGCATTGAAACGGCGGAAGACCTGGCCGTGGTGCGCGAACTGGACATCCGGTATGCCCAAGGCTGGTTCCTGGGCCGACCCGAGGAGACGCTGCTGACCGAGCTGAACGCGCCGCTGCGCGACTCGCTGCGGGTACGCAGCCCTGCCCCCCTGTCGCAGCGTTCCGCAGGCGGCACCGCCGCCAGCCTGCGGGTGGAAGCGCCCGCCGCGCTGCTGAACAAGCACACCAACGACGACGTGCACCGGCTGTTCATCGAACACAAGAACATGCACGCGGTGGCGGTCATCGACGGCGACAACCGGCCGGTGGGCATCATCAACCGGCGCGACTTCTCGGAACACTATGCGCAACGCTACACGCGCGAACTGTTCGGCCGCGACGCCTGCTCCACTTTCATGAACGGCGAACCGGTGCTGGTGGACCTGAACGTATCGATCGACCAGCTCAGCCATGTGCTGATTTCAGAAGACCAGCGGTATCTGATGGACGGCCTGATCATCACGCGGGATGGCCGCTACGATGGCCTGGCCACGGGCGAAACCCTGGTTCGCTCGGTGACCGAGATGCGGATCGAAGCGGCGCGTTACGCCAACCCGCTGACGTCCCTGCCCGGCAACATTCCCATCAGCCGGCATATCGCGACGTTGCTGGAGGATGCCGCCGACTTCACGATCTGCTATGGCGACCTCAATAACTTCAAGCCTTTCAACGACGTCTACGGCTATTGGCGCGGCGACGACATGATCATGCTGACCGCCGAAGTCGTCAAACAGCATTGCGATCCGCTGCGCGACTTTGTGGGCCATGTGGGCGGCGACGATTTCGTGGTGCTGTTCCGCAGCCCCGACTGGACGCAGCGCGTGCAGCGGATCATCGCCGAGTTCAATGAGCAGGCCATCGACCTCTATGACGACCAGGGCCGCCATAACGGGGGCATCGAAGCCGAAGACCGTTATGGCGTGCCGCGCTTCTTTCCGTTCGTGACGCTGGGCGTGGGCGCGCTCACCGTCACGCCGTCCCTATGCGAGCGCATCCGCCCGGAGGACATCGCGTCGGCCGCCGCGCATGTCAAGCACAAGGTCAAGCATGGGAACCTGTCGCTGGTGATCGAACGCTACACCGGCGGCGCCCTGCCCCAACTGGCCGATTGATTGCCCCGCTGCCGCCTGCACGGCGGCGGTATTCTGCGCCGCCTGCGCAATCTGGAACACCGCCACCGCGCGGCGCAACCCTTGCGCCTGGATCTCCAGCGCGGCCGCCGCGGCAGCGGTCTGCTCGACCATCGCCGCATTCTCCTGCGTGGAGCGTTCGATGTCGGCCACCGCATCGTTCACCGAGGCGATGCCGGCGGCCTGTTCGGCGGTGGCGTTCGAGATCTCGGCCACGATCTGCGTCACCCGGTCGACCGACGCCAGCATGTCGCGCATGGTGTCGCCGGCCAGATTCACCTGGCGCACGCCCGCCTCAACCCGGGAAGCCGAGTCCTCGATCAAGCCCTTGATTTCACGGGCGGCCTGGGCGCTGCGCTGGGCCAGCGAACGCACTTCGCCGGCCACGACGGCAAAGCCCTTGCCCTGCTCGCCCGCACGCGCCGCTTCCACCGCCGCGTTCAGCGCCAGGATGTTGGTCTGAAACGCGATGCTGTCCACCACGCCGACGATCTCACCGATGCGCCGCGCGCTGTCGGCGATGCCCTGCATGCTTTGCACGACCTCGTCCACCGCCTGGCCGCCGCGCTGCGCCAGCCGAGTGGCGCTTTCGGCCTGCCGGCTGGCCTGGTCCGCATTGCCGGCCGTCATCTGGACGGTGTGCGCCAGCTGAGTCATGTTGGCTGCGGCCTCCTGCAGCGAACCGGCCTGACGCGCCGTGCGGTCCGACATGTCCGCCCCGCCGGCCGCGATCTCGCCCGAGCCGGTATGGATCTCTTCGACGCCCTGCCGCACAGAGGCCACGGCGGCAGACAGCCCGGTCTGCATGCGGCGCATGGCCGAATACAGCACGCCGATCTCGTTGTCGCCGCGCATGGCGATGGCGCCCGTCAGGTCGCCGTCGGCGATGCGGTCGAAGTGCGCGCCGGCCTCGTTCAGCGGCCGCAGGATGCTGCGGCGGAACGCCAGCCGGATCAGCACGGCCAGCAGCAGCACGACGCCCAGCACGCCGGCCGCCACCAGGATCACCCGCTCCAACGTCTGGCTGGCGCCCGCGACGGCAGCCTGGCCCTGTTCGCGCGAATAGGTCTGGTACGCGTCCGCCTGCTTGACGTAGGCGGCGCCGCTGGCGGGCAGCACCTTGTCCACCAGGCGGTTGACCTCGATGCCGTTCCAGCCCTGGATCGCCTTCTGCATGGGCACGAGCGTCTGCTCCCCGAACGCTGCGTAGGCCTTGAGCACCTGTTCGAACAACGGGCCGCCCTGGGCGCTGGCATCGGGGTTGGCGCGCAGGCGCGCCAGGCTGGCGCCGGCCTGCTTGAGCAGCGCGTCCGCCTGGGCCAGGGACTCGTCTCGGGCGGCTTCCAGCCCGCCTTCCATGCCGGTCTTGGCGTCGGTCAGCGCGGCGCGCGCCTGGAACAGCCGGCTGGTCATGTCGGCCAGGTCGCTGGCGCGTTCAATGCTGCCGCGGCCCAAGGCCTCGATATCGGCCCGGTTGTCGCGCAAGACGGCGATGCCGGCCGCCGCGGCGACGGCGAACAGCACCACAAACAACGCCAGAATGGCCGATACCGCCGTGGTGACCCTGAGATTTTTCCGCATATCCATCCGTATATAGCCTGGCGCCACAGGCGCAGTGCATCGGATTATGGGCATGCAGTTTGGCAATTTCTTGACACAACCTTGGCCCGCGCATGACGAACGCCCGTCATGAAACTGCGCTTTTGCGAACAGGAACCCCGTATTAAGGAATTGTGAATTGGCAGAGCCGCGCCCTTGCGGCACATTCGATGCTGTACCGAACCATTCCCCTCATTCCTACAGCAGCCCTATGCCACACGCCTCCGACGCTTATCAGGACATCCGCGAAGCCGTGCGCGACCTTTGCGCCCAGTTCCCCTCTGAGTATTTCCGCAAGATCGACGAAGATCGCGGCTATCCCGAGGACTTTGTCCGCGCGTTGACCGAGGCCGGCTGGCTGGCGGCATTGATCCCTCAGGAATACGGCGGCTCGGGCCTGGGCCTGACCGAAGCGTCGATCATCATGGAAGAGATCAACCGCAGCGGCGGCAATTCAGGCGCCTGCCACGGCCAGATGTACAACATGGGCACGTTGCTGCGCCACGGCTCCGACGCCCAGAAACGTGAATACCTGCCCCGCATCGCCGCCGGCGAACTGCGCCTGCAGTCCATGGGCGTGACCGAGCCCACCACCGGCACCGACACCACCAAGATCAAGACCACCGCCGTGCGCCGCGGCGACCGCTACGTGATCAACGGCCAGAAAGTCTGGATCTCGCGCGTGCAGCATTCCGACCTGATGATCCTGCTGGCCCGCACCACGCCGCTGGACCAGGTCACGCGCAAATCCGAAGGCATGTCGATCTTCCTGGTGGACCTGCATCACGCTGTCAAGCACGGCATGACGATCCGCCCGATCCCCAACATGGTCAACCACGAGACCAACGAACTGTTTTTCGACAATCTCGAAATCCCCGTCGAAAACCTGATCGGCGAAGAAGGCAAAGGCTTCAAGTACATCCTGGACGGCCTGAACGCCGAACGCACCCTGATCGCCGCCGAATGCATCGGCGACGGCTACTGGTTCGTGGACAAGGTCACCGCCTACGCCAAGGAACGCATGGTGTTCGGCCGCCCCATCGGCCAGAACCAGGGCGTGCAATTCCCCATCGCCCGCGCCCACATCAACGTGGAAGCCGCCAGCCTGATGCGTTACGAGGCCTGCCGCCTGTTCGATGCCCACGAGCCATGCGGCGCCCAGGCCAACATGGCCAAGCTGCTGGCCGCCGACGCGTCCTGGGAAGCGGCCAACGCCTGCCTGCAGTTCCACGGCGGCTTCGGCTTCGCGACCGAGTACGACGTCGAGCGCAAGTTCCGCGAGACGCGGCTGTATCAGGTGGCGCCCATTTCCACCAACCTGATCCTGTCATACGTCGCCGAGCACATCCTGGGCCTGCCCCGTTCCTTCTGATCCGATTCCGCACATGAACGCCGCCAAAGACACTCCCCACCTCAGCGCCGAACTCGCGGCCTTTGCCGCCAACTTGCGCTATGAGGACATCCCCGCGCCGGTACTGCGCCGCGCCGAAGACCTGCTGCTGGATTGCCTGGCCTCGATCCTGGCCGGCGCGTCGGCCCGTGCCGTACAAGCCATCGACCGCTACGCCGCCGCGATGGGGCCAGCCGACGGCCCCAGCGAAGTCCTGATCACACGCCGCCGCACGTCGCCGCTGTTCGCCGCGATGGTCAACGCCGCGGCCGCCCACGTGGTCGAACAGGACGACGTCCACAACGGCTCGGTGTTCCACCCCGCCGCCGTGGTCTTCCCGCCCGCGCTCGCCGTGGCGCAAGCGCTGGGCAGCTCGGGCCGCGACCTGATCACGGCCGCCGTCGCCGGGTACGAAGTCGGCATCCGCGTCGGCGAATTCCTGGGCCGCTCGCACTACAAGATCTTCCACACCACCGGCACGGCGGGCACGCTTGCCGCCGCGGTCACCACCGGCCACCTGCTCAAGCTGTCGCCCGAACAGATGCTGCATGCGCTGGGCTCGGCCGGCACCCAGGCCGCCGGCCTGTGGGAATTCCTGCGCGACGCCGCCGATTCCAAGCAACTGCACACCGCCAAGGCGGCCGCCGACGGCATCACCGCCGCTTATTTGGCGCGCGAGGGATTCACCGGCGCGCGCCACATCCTGGAAGGTCCGCAAGGCATGGCGGCCGGCATGTCCACCGACGCCGATCCGTCCAAGCTTTGCGACCGCCTTGGGCAACGCTGGGCGCTGGCGGAAACCTCGTTCAAGTTCCATGCGTCGTGCCGCCACACCCACCCGGCGGCCGACGCACTGCAGCAGGCGCTGCGCGACAACAATTTGACGGAAGCCGACGTGGCGCGCGTGGTGGCCCACGTGCACCAGGGCGCCATCGACGTGCTGGGCCCGGTCGTCAACCCGCAGACCGTGCACCAGTCCAAATTCTCGATGGGCACGGTGCTTGCCCTGATCGCCCGCAAGGGTCGCGCCGGACTGGCCGAGTTCGACGCGGGGCTGGACGACCCGGCCGTCGCCGACTTCCGCGGCAAGGTCGACATGGTGCTGGACGAAGAGGTCGACCGCGCCTACCCGCAACGCTGGATCGGCAAGGTCACCGTCACGACCCGCGACGGCCGCACCGTGCACGGCCGCGTGGACGAACCCAAGGGCGATCCCGGCAATACGCTCAGCCGCCCCGAGATCGAAGACAAGACGCTCAGCCTGGGCCGCTATGCAGACGCCGCCACGGACGCGGAACTGCGTGCGCTGATCGACACCATCTGGGGACTGGAGCAGGTCGCCAAGGTCGACCCCCTGCTATCGCGCAAGGCGGCCTAGGTCCGGCCCTGTTCCTCGCGCCCCATGAAAAACAGCCGCTTTCGCGGCTGTTTTTTCGTGCCTGAGGGCTGTGCTATCAGGCCAGCGCAGCGCGTTGCGCGCGCACCAGGCTGGCGATGCCGCCTTCGGCCAGGACCAGCATCGTGTCCAGTTCCGCACGGGTGAAGGTCGCACCTTCGCCCGTGCCCTGCACTTCCACAAAAGCGCCGCTGCCCGTCATGATGACGTTGACGTCGGCATCGCACGCCGAGTCTTCCTGGTAATCCAGATCCAGCACCGAGCGGCCTTGCACCAAGCCGACGGAGACGGCTGCAACCGCATCGCGGATCGGGTTGACGGCCAGGTCGCCGCGCTTCATCAGCAAGGCCACGGCGTCGGCCGCCGCCACCCAGGCGCCAGTGATGCTGGCGCAACGCGTGCCGCCGTCGGCCTGCAGCACGTCGCAGTCCAGGTGCAGGGTGCGCTCGCCCAGCGCCTTCATGTCGAACACGGCGCGCAGGCTGCGGCCGATCAGGCGCTGGATTTCCTGGGTGCGGCCGCTCTGCTTGCCGCGCGCTGCTTCACGGTCGCCACGCGTATGCGTCGCACGCGGCAGCATGCCGTATTCCGCCGTGACCCAGCCTTCGCCCTTGCCTTTCAAGAACGGCGGCACCTTCTCCAGCACGCTGGCCGTGCACAGCACATGGGTGTCGCCGGCCTTCACCAGCACCGACCCTTCGGCGTAGCGCGTGAAGCCGCGCTCCAGCGTAAACGGCCGCAGTTCGTCGACGGCGCGGCCCGACGGGCGGGCGATGGTGGGCGTAGTGGTCACAGGCAGACTCCAGACAGGAACATTGATTCGCGGCATTGTACGGGCTGGCGCCGCAGGAAATCCCCGCTTGGAGTATCCTGCCGCGATATATCACCAGGAAACGCCCATCATGATTCGCAGCATGACCGCCTTCGGCAACGCCCGAGCAGACCTAGAGCAAGGCACGCTTGCCATCGAACTGCGCAGCGTCAACAGCCGCTTCCTCGACCTGTATTTCCGGCTGCCCGACGAATTGCGGCACGTCGAGACGCCGCTGCGCGAATTGCTGACCGCCAACCTGGCGCGCGGCAAGGTCGAAATCCGCGTTTCGTTCACGCGCAATGCCAGTACGGACCTGTCCAAACTCGACCCCGCCTGGCTTGAAAGCCTGGCCGAGCAGCTTCAGGCCGCCCGCCGCATCGTCCCCGATATCGCCCCGCCCCGGCTGGTGGAGCTGTTCAACTGGCCCGGCCAACGCGGCAACGATGCGCTGGACCCGCAGATCTGGGGCGCCGCCTGCCTGCAGGCCGGTCAGCAAGCGCTGACGCAATTGCAGGAAGGCCGTGCCCGCGAAGGCGAACGCCTGGCCGGCATGATGCGCGAATGCGCCGACGGCGTGGCGCGCGTCGTCGACATCGTTCAGGCCCATCTGCCCCAATTGCTGTCCGACCATCGCGACAAGCTGGCCGCCAAGCTGCGCGAAAGCGTTGAATCCGCCTTCCCCGGTGGTTTTACCCATATTTCCGGCACCGAACTGTCCGAACGCCTGTCGCAGGAAGCCAATCTGTTCGCGCTGCGCATCGACGTGGCGGAAGAACTGTCGCGCCTGCGTTCGCACCTGGAAGAGCTGCGCCACCTGTTGACCGACGGCGGCGGCAAGTCTGCTTCGGGCAAGAAGAACGCGGGCAGCGCGGGCAAGCGCCTGGACTTCCTGTTCCAGGAAATGAACCGCGAAGCCAATACGCTGGGATCCAAGGCAGGCAGCATGGAAGTCACGCGCGCCGCGATGGACCTGAAGCTGCTGATCGAGCAGATGCGCGAGCAGGCGCAGAACATCGAGTAAAACCCGGGCGGGCGCCCCGCCCCGGCGGACCCGTTCAATGCACGATCTGTTCGAGAAAGCGGCGCGTGCGCTCATGGGTGGGCGCGCCGAACAGGGCATCTGGCGCCCCTTCCTCCACCACCCTGCCCTGGTCCATGAACACCACTCTGTCCGCCACCTGCCTGGCGAACCCCATCTCGTGCGTGACGCAGATCATGGTCATGCCCTCGGCGGCAAGCGCCAGCATCGTATCCAGGACTTCCTTGACCATTTCCGGGTCCAACGCGGAGGTCGGCTCGTCGAAGAGCATCACTTTGGGCTGCATGCATAGCGCACGGGCGATGGCGACGCGCTGCTGTTGCCCCCCCGACAATTGCCCGGGGTACTTGGCAGCCTGATTGCCTATCCGCACCCGCTCCAGATAGAGCTCGGCGCGCTCGCGCGCCTCCTGACGCGCGATGCCCAGGCAGTGCACTGGCGCCAGCATGCAGTTCTCCAATACGGTCAGGTGCGGGAAAAGGTTGAAGCTCTGGAATACCATGCCGATGTCCTGCCGCGCCCGCGACAGCGCCGCGCCGCCTTCGGCCAGCGCGCGGCCATGCACCAGAATCTCGCCGTCCGTATAGGTCTCCAGCCCGTTGACGCAACGGATCATAGTCGACTTCCCCGATCCAGACGGACCGCAAACGATGACGCGCTCACCTTGCGCCACCTGTAGATCGATGTCCTTCAGGGCGTGGAATTGGCCAAAATGCTTGTTCAGTTTGCGCAATTGGACGGCGGGCGCGTTTGCTGTCGCTGGACTCATGATGAACATCCTCCGTGATAGGTGCCGGGAATGGATCGACGCGGCGACGCTCAGGCATGCGCCGCCCTCGTGTTGCGTTTGCGTATGTAGGCGACGACCTGGGATGCCGCCGCGCAAATTACCAGGTACATGGCCGCCACGGTCAGGTACAGCTCCACCAGCCGGGAATCCCGTTGCGCGATCTTGGACGCGGCGCCCAGCAGATCGGTGATGGACAGGACGTAGACCAGCGCGGTGTCCTGGAAGAGGATGATGGTCTGGGTCAGCAGGATCGGGCTGACTGAGCGCAGCACCTGGGGCAGGATCACCAGCCAGTAGCTTTTGGCCGTGGACATGGACAAGGCGCGGCAGGCCTCGTACTGTCCTTTGGGCACAGCGTTCAGGCCCGCCCTGATGATCTCGGCGTAATATGCGGCTTCGAACATCGCAAACGTGATGAACGCGGTGTAGACCGGCCCGATGGGGACCGGGCGTGGCGCCCCCGTCACCCACATGATCAGCATGGGCGCCAGGAAGAAAAACCAGAACAGCACCATGATGAGCGGGATGGCGCGCATCAGCGTGACGTACCCAGTGGCCAGCGGAGCCAATACCGGCACCCGCAAGTGGCGCACCAGCGCCAGGGCCACGCCCAGCACCAAGCCGCCAAGAAAACTGCTGGCAGTCAGTTGCAACGAAAACGCGAGGCCCTTGAGCAGGAACGGCATGGCCTGCGCGATGGCGCCGAAATCGAAGCTGTCCATGGCGGGATCAAACCTCCCTGAGTGATTTGCGCATCGCCCCGCGGCTGCGCGGCGCCGGCTGCGGTTCGGATCCTGGGATGCGCAGGCGCCGTTCGACCCCGCGCATGAATAGGTACACCAGGCAGGCCAGCAACAGATAGAGCAAGGTGGCGGCGCCAAACGCCTGGAATGTCTGGAATGTGAACTCGTTGATCTGGCGCGCCTGGGCGGTCAACTCAAGCACACCGATGGTCAGGGCCACCGAGCTGTTCTTGAACACTCCCATGACTTCGCTGGTCAGCGTCGGGACAATGATGCGCAGGGCCTGAGGCAGCAGCACCAGCCGGTATGCTTGAAAGCCCCGCATGCCCAGGGCGTCCGCGGCCATCCGCTGGCCCGCCGGCAGCGCTTCGATGCCGGCCTTGACCTGTTCGGCCACGCGCGCCGCGGTGTAGAGCGCCAACCCCATCAACGCGGGGATCACGCTGCCCCAGGGCGGGGGCACGTCCTTGACGGCTTGCCCCCATGCCTGCGGCAATAGCTCGGGCACGACGAAGTACCACACGAACATCTGCACGATCACCGGGATGTTGCGGAACACCTCCACATAGAGGCGCGCGAACAGCGCGATCAGCCGGTTCCGGCTGGTGCGGGCGCACCCCACCGCCACGCCCAGCAGGAACGCGACGGCCCATCCGGCCACGGCCAGGAACACGGTCCAGCCCAGCCCTGACATCAGCCAGTCCAGATACCGTTCGCCGCCGTCGGGCACCTCTTCGAGTAGCACGCTGAACATTGCCGTTCCTCTGCGATCAAGAGTCGACCTTGTCGCTGGGCGAGGCGATGCGTTCGCGCAGCTTGTCGGATAGCGGGAAGTTCAGGTTCACGTTGCGCGGTGGAATCGGCGATTCAAACCACTTCTTGTAGGCTTGCTCGAAAGAGCCGTCCTTCATCATGCGGGTCAGCACCCCGTCGACCAAAGCCTTGAAGGCCGCATCGTCCTTTTTGAACATCAGCCCGTAGTAGCCGACCTCGTAGCCGCCTTCGAGGAAGGCATAAGCCGCCGGGTCGCGCGCATTCGCGCGCTCGCCGGCCAGCAGGATGTCGTCCTCCAGGAACGCGGCGGCGCGCCCGCTGCTCAGCGTCAGCATCGATTCGCCGTGGTCCTTGGCCTGGATGACATTCAGGCCAAGTTTGTCGTTTTCGTTGATCCGCCGGACAAAACCTACTGCATTGGACCCTTGGGTCACGACAACGGTCTTTCCCTTCAAATCGGCCGGCTGCTTGAGGCCGGCGTCGGCGCGCGCAAGCCAGCGCGGCTGGCCTGCAAACGTCGCCACGGAAAACGACACCTGCTTCTGCCGCGCCAAGTTGTTGGCGGTGCCGCCGCACTCGATGTCCACGGTACCGTTGACCACCAGCGGAATGCGGTTCGACGAGTTCACTGCCACCTGCTTGATCGTCAGTGCCGACATCCCGAGCTGCCGCTTGATCTGATCGGCAATGGCGGCGCAGAGGTCCAGCGAAAATCCCACTGGCTTCTGCTGCGCGTCCAGGAACGAAAATGGCACAGAAGATTCCCGGTACCCCAACGTCAATGTCCCTGTTTCCTTGATTTTCTGCAAAGTGTCGCCCTGCGCCTGCGCCCAGGCGGAGGAAACGCATATGGCCAGCGCGAACAGCGCGGCCGGCACGCGGTGGATCTTGGCTTGTTGCATGTGATTCCCCTTGATATGACGCCGGACTTTGTGTCCGGCTGTTGCCCATCTGCGCGGCGCGCCGCCGTCAGGATTGCGCGCCCGGCCGCAGCCGGTTTTCGATGATCCGGGCAAACCTGTCGACGTCGTCCGGAGAATTAAACAGGCCAAACGACACCCGGATTCCGTCGCGCTCAGGAGACACGCGCACGCCCTCGCGCTCCAGGTAAGGCAGCCATTGCGCGACAGGCAGGTCCAGCACATAGATATGCGCGCGCCGGGTCCGTTCGCGCGGACCGACCAGCCCGACCCCGAGCGCGTCCATGCGTACGATCAGCCTGTCACCCAGGTCTAGCACGTGCTGCTCGATATTTTTCACCCCCACGCTCTCGATCAAATCCAGCGCGGCCTGCAGAGCATGGATATCCGGCAGGTTGTAGTTGCCGATCTCGAAACGGCCCGCGTCGGCGCGCAACTGCAGATCGTTCGGATCAGCAATCAGGTCGGCCGGCGGCCTCGCCAGACCGGCGATCGCCAGGTAGGCGGGCTGCAACCCCTGCAGCGCCGCATCCACATACAAAAGCCCCAATCCCTGCGGCACCAGCAAGCCCTTGTGGCAGCCTGCGGCCAGGATCGAAATCCCCATGGCCTTGACATCGACCGGCACGACTCCCACCGATTGCATCGCGTCCACCACAAGCAGCAAGCCCCGCTCGCGGCAGAGCCGGCCCACACTGGCGACATCGTGCCGGTGCCCGGCATGAAAAGTGACATGGGAAAGGGATATGACCCGGGTGCGAGCATCCACATGCGGCTCGAATAACGCGGCGTCCGCAACGCCCGACGGCAGCTTGACGAAGCGCACCTCCACGCCCTGGCGTTGCAGATTCAACCAGGCATAGGCGTTGTTCGGATGGTCTCCTTCGATCAGCAGCACGTTGTCGCCGGGAGTCAGACCCAGCGCGTTGGCCGCGATGTTCAACCCTTCGGAGGTGTTCTTGGTGAAGGCCAGTTCGTGCGGCCGCGCGCCCAGGAACGCCGCGGCGCGAGCGCGCACGGCCTCCACGCGCTGCAGCCAAACCGGCTTGGGGCCGCCGAACCGGTTGGCCTCCTCGTAAAACGCTTCCAGCGCCTTGCGCACACTGGTGGCCAGCGGCGTCTGGTGGGCGGAATCCAGGTAGAGCACGTGCGCGTTCACCGGGAAATCCTGGCGCGCGGAGACGGAAATCATGGAATCTGGCATAGGAGGGACGCTAAGGGAGAAGAGAAGGAGGAACGCGCTCAGGCCAGCTGGAACGCCGCGATCTTCTGGCCGGGCCCATGCTCGACGAATATCGCCGAAACGCTGCGGCCAACCAGCGACGGCCCATCCAGTGGCGCGCCCGGCAATTGCCCGAACAGGCACGTCCCCTCCTCGAGTTCGATCGCGGCGAACACGTAGGGCGCGTCGCCGTTGAAACCATCGTGATGGGTCCGATGTATGGTGGTATGCGAGATGACCTTGCCGCGGCCGCAGGCTTGGACCCATTCCAGCCGGTCTTCGCGGCAGTACGGGCAGCACACTCGCGGATAAAACACATGGCGCTGACATGCGCCACAATGCTGGATCAGCAGGCGGCCACTATTACAACCGTCCCAGAAAGGCCGGTTGAGCGTGTTCACTCGGGGTTGGGGCTTGAGCATGGCGGCGCTCCTCATTGGACTCGTTCAAGAATGGCTGCGCTGGAGCACAGGCCGCGGCCATACGCCACCATCCCGTAGCCGGAGACCAGGCCGAGGCGGCAATCGAGCTGGCGTTCACCGGCACGCCCCAAGAGCTGGGCCGCCGCCTCATACACGCCTATCATTCCGCCGCTGGCGCCGGCTTGGCCCGCCGAAAGCTGCCCGCCGCCGGTATTGATCGGCAAAGTGCCCCGCGTGGTGATGTCTGTCTTGCGCAGGAATTCGTGGGCGCGGCCGGCCGGGCACAGGCCTAGTCCTTCCATCTGCACAAAGGCCATGACGGGATAATCGTCATAGAGCTGCGCGAATTGCAATTGCCCCGGGTCGATGCCTGCCCGTTGATACAGCCTGTCGGCCAATCCCACCCATCCGCCCGGCACGCCATAGGGATCGTTGGCGGGATAGTTGTGGATTTCCTCCGCTGCCAGGATGCGCAGCGCCGCCCCCCCCAGCCGCGACGCGGTCTTTTCGGACGCCAGGACGATCGCATCCGCCCCCACGCAGGGCATCACGCAGTCATATAGCCGCAAGGGATCGGCAATCTGTTTGGCGCTCAGGTAGGCGTCCATGGTCAAGGGCGTCTTGAACAGCGCGTTCGGATTGCGCAGCGCATTCTCGCGAAGCGCGATGCAAAACCGGCCAAAGTCTTCCCGGGTAGCGCCGTGGCGCTCCATGTACAACCGCGTATGCAGCGCGAACATGCCGTTGGCTCCCCCAAATCCCTGGGGTGACATGAACTCTTTGATGGAACCGTTGAATCGGTCCAGTGTCTCGTTGTGAGCCGCCACATCGAAAGCATCCGCCGCAAGCACCAGCGCGACATCGCAAGCGCCGTCGCGGATCGCGCGCGCCGCGTGCGCCATGCCGATGATGCCCGAGGCCCCGCCGTACAGGCCTTGAAACAGGAACCGGGCCTCGATCCCAAGATGTTCAGCGACGGTAGGCGCGTTGTCGGGCGGCAGCAGAAAGCAGGTGACGGCAAGCCCGTCGACCGCGCGCCATGGCAACCCCGCGTCGGCCAGCGCCGCCGAGCCCGCTTCGTACATCAGCCGCTGCACGCTCTTGTCCGCCCGCTTGGCGTAAGGCGCCTGCCCCGCGCCCACTACCCGTACGCCTTCGAATACGCCGGCCATCAGATCACTCCCTGCGCGGCGAGCGCATCGAACTCGTCCGCCGACAGCCCCAGCGTGCCGATGTAGATCTCCCGGTTGTCGGCGCCCAGCGCGCGGCCTGAATGCCGCACCTCGCCCGGCGTTTCCTGGAACCGCGGAACCACGCCCTGCATGCGGACCTCGCCGAAATCATCATCGCGCACCGATACGATGTTGTTGCGCGCCTGGTAATGCGGATCGCGCACGATGTCGCTGATGTCCAGCACGGGGCCCGCCACCACCTCGGCTTCCTCGAACAGCGCCATGACGTCCGCGCAATCGCGCTGGCGGAACCAGCCGGCGATGATTTCGTCAAGCGCCACATCATGTTCGCAGCGCGACGCGTTGTCGACGAAACGAGGATCGGCAATCAATGCCGGCATGCCAATAGCCTGCGCCAGCCGCTCGAACGTGCGCTGCGAGCTGGCGGAAATCCCGACCCAGCGCCCATCGCGCGTTTCGTACGTATTGCGCGGCGAATCCTCCGCCAGCCGGTTGCCCAGGCGCTGCTTGACGATGCCCAACTGGTCGAAACCGATCACCTGCGATTCCACTAGACGGAACAGCGGCTCATACAGGCTGACGTCGATCTCTTGACCGCGGCCGTTGCCATGATCGCGGTTATAGATAGCGAACATGGCCGACATCGCGGCGAACGTGGACGCCACCGAATCGGCCATCGGAAAACCGGGCAGCGTCGGCGGCCGGTCTGGCGTTCCCGTGAATGACGGGATGCCGGAGAACGCTTCGGCGATGGTGCCGTAGCCGCCCCGCTTGGCATAAGGGCCGGTCTGGCCGAAGCCCGACACACGCACCATCACCAACCGGGGATTTATCTTGGCCAGCTCCTCGTAGCCCAGCCCCCACCGCTCGAACGTCCCCGGCCGGTAGTTCTCTATCAGAACGTCGGCCGTTTTCACCAGTTCGCGGAACAGTTCCTGGCCGCGCGGGTTCGACAATGTCAGCGTGATCAGCCGCTTATTGCGCGCAATCACTTTCCACCAGAGCGACAGGCCTTCCTTCATCGGCGTCCAGTGACGCATCGAATCACCGGAGCCCGGCAACTCCAGTTTGATGACATCGGCCCCGAAATCCGCCATCTGAGTGGCGGCGAGCGGACCGGCGATCATGTTGCCCGCATCAATCACGCGCAATCCCGCGAGGGGGCCCTTGCGCATGACGGGGGCGGACGTATCGGTGCGGCAATGAGTCTGTGTCGTGGTGGGCATGGTGGCGTCTGGTGGACTTGAAAGGAAAAACTGGTGTGTGGTACACTTCCGAATATTGGAAGTTTTTCTTTCACTGTTGGATCAATTATGAATAGTGACCCGCACGATGTCGCTAGGGATCAACCCCTAGACCGGTTGCTGCACGTGCTTGATGTGGTGGCGCATGCCGACCGGCCCATTTCCATGACCGATGTGGCCGCCGCTTGCGGTCTGCCTGTGCCGACGGTGCATCGCCTGGTCGCGCAACTCGAAGCGCGGCGCCTGCTGAAGCGGGTGGTCGGCGGCAAGAAACTCGCCGTGGGCGTGGGACTGGTGAACCTTGGCGCCGCGGCGCTGGAGGCTTCGGTACGCGCGGACCTGCCGCACCAGATCCTGGTGGCGCTGTCCAGCCGTATCGGGGAACACTGCCAGATCGGCCTGCGGTCCGATGACGAAGTGGTCTACGTGGACGCGGTCTACGCGACCCGTTCCCAAGGCCTGCACTTCGAGCATGGCCGCCGTTCGCCGCTCTATTGCACTTCGATCGGGAAGTTGTTCCTCTCGGAACTGGACACCGAACGGCTGGACTGGTGGATCGAGCATGCGGTGCTCAAGCCCATGGCGCCCAACACCATCGTGTCGGCCGCCGAACTACGCCGGGTCGTACTCGCGGTCAAGCAAGAGCAGTGGGCCGCCAGCAACGAGGAAGTCGTGGCGGGCGTGGTCGGCTGCGCCGTTCCCATTCGGGACGCGCAGGGACGGCTGATCGCAGGATTGGGCATCTCGGTGCCTAGCGCGCGTATCGCCTTCGATGCCTTGGCCGAATTTCGCGCCCCCATGGAAACGGCCGCCGCGGAAATCGCGGCGGCCGTGGCCGCGCAGGAATAGCGCCGGGCCACTCCCGGCGCGCTTTTATTTGCCGTCGACCGTCGCGATGGCGGGTTCGCCGCGCAGGGCCGAATCCAGATATTGGCTGCGGGCGCGCGCGTCCGGGAAACGCATGTCGCGGTAGTTGATGAATCGCGACCCGCGCGCCAGCCGGTATCCCAGCCAGATCAGCAGGAACAGCGGAATGCCGACATAGGTGGCCACCACGCCGCCCCAATCGATCCGGTCCTGCAGGAAAGCCTGGTAGTTCTGGCCCAGGGTGATGACCAGGCAAAGCACGAAGGCGAAAATCGGACCGAACGGGAAGAACGGCGACACATACGGCAGGTCGGCCAGGTTATGGCCCTGCTTCACGTAGCCGCGCCGGAACCGGTAGTGGCTGATGGCGATGCCCAGCCAGGCGATGAAGCCCGTCATGCCCGACGTGTTCAGCAGCCAGATGTACACCGCGTTGGGGCTGAAGATGAAGGTGAAGAAGCACAGCGCCGCGACCACGGTGGTGGCCAGCAACGCCCACAAGGGCACGCCGTTGCGCGAAATGCGGCCGAAAATGCGCGGCGCCTTGCCCTCGCGCGCCAGGCTGTAAAGCATGCGCGTGGCCGCATACATGCCCGAATTGCCCGCCGACAGGACCGAAGTCAGCACCACGGCGTTCATGATCGACGCCGCCCCCAGCAGGCCGGCGCGTTCGAAGATCAGCGCGAACGGGCTGACGCTGATGTCCTCGACCTCGTTGCGCAGCAGGTGCGGGTCGGTATAGGGGATCAGCAGGCCGATCACCAGGATGGCCGCCACGTAGAACAGCAGGATCCGCCAGAACACCTGGCGCACGGCGCGCGGCAGATTGCGCGCCGGATCTTTGGATTCGCCAGCGGCGATGCCGATCAATTCGGTGCCCTGGAACGAAAAGCCCACCACCATGGCCACGCCGATCAACGCGGCGAAGCCGCCTGCGAACGGCGCGTCGCCGACGGTCCAGTTGGCCACGCCGCCCGCCTCGCCGCCGCGGATGATGCCCAGCAGCATCATCACGCCCATGGCCACGAATCCCAGCACGGCCACTACCTTGATCAGCGCGAACCAGAACTCCGCTTCGCCGAAGCCGCGCGCCGACATGGCGTTCAGGCCGAAGGTGATCGCCAGGAACAAGGCGCTCCAGTAGAAGCCCGGCACATCCGGAAACCAGTACGCCATGACGAGCTGCGCCGCCACCAGGTCCACCGCCACAGTGACCGCCCAGTTGTACCAATAGTTCCAGCCCAGCGCGAAGCCGAAGCCGTCTTCGACGTAGCGGGCGCCATAGGTGGAAAACGAGCCGGAAACCGGCATCGCCGCGGCCAACTCGCCCAAGCTGGTCATCAGGAAATAGACCATCACCCCGATCAGCACATATCCCAGCAACGCGCCCCCGGGCCCGGCCTTTGCGATGGTCGCCCCCGAGGCGACGAACAGGCCGGTTCCGATGGACCCGCCTACCGCGATCATCGTCAGGTGGCGCGCGGACAGGGTGCGGCGCAGTTCGGATGGCGGATTTGCCTTCGCTGCGCGCGCGCCGCCTGCGCGGCCTTCATCGTGTTCCGATGGTGCCAAAATGCTTTTCCTTCACGTCGTGAAGGCACCCGCGCGATGCGCTGCGGATGCCTTGGGATTACCGGGCAACGCGCGAGAATAGCGCAAACCGCCCCGCCACGAAAAATGGCCGGGGCGTCGGGGACGGATCCTGCTATTGGAAAGCGGTTTCCATGAAGGTGCGCAGCTTGCGCGAATGCAGCCGCTCCGGCGGCATGTCGCGCAGCCGCTCCAGCGCCCGGATACCGATCTCCAGATGCTGGTTGACCTGCCGGCGATAGAACACGCTGGCCATGCCGGGCAGCTTCAGTTCGCCGTGCAAGGGCTTGTCCGACACGCACAGCAACGTGCCGTAGGGCACGCGGAAACGGAAACCGTTGGCGGCGATGGTGGCCGACTCCATGTCCAGCGCGATCGCCCGCGACTGCGCAAATCGCTCGACCAGTTCCACATGGTCGCGCAATTCCCAGTTGCGGTTGTCGATGGTGGCAACCGTGCCGGTGCGCATGATGCGCTTCAAGTCCCAGCCGGACAGCCCCGCCACTTCTTCCACTGCCTGCTCCAGCGCCACCTGCACTTCGGCCAGCGCCGGGACCGGCACCCAGGTGGGCAGATCGGCGTCAAGGACGTGGTCTTCACGCACGTAGCCGTGCGCCAGCACGTAGTCGCCCAACCGCTGGGAATCGCGCAGGCCCGCGCAATGGCCCAGCATCAGCCAGGCGTGCGGGCGCAGGACGGCAATATGGTCGGTGATGGTCTTGGCGTTGGACGGGCCCACGCCGATATTCACCAGGGTGATGCCGGAATGGTCGCCGCGCACCAGGTGGTAGGCGGGCATCTGCGGCAGGCGGGCGGCCTGCCCTTCATCGCCCGGGCCGCTTTCACCGCGGCGCGTGATGCGGTTGCCAGGTTCGACCAGCATTTCGTAGTCTTCGTTGCCGCTGGCCATCAGCGCCCGGGCGCGGGCGCAGAACTCGTCCACATAGAACTGGTAGTTGGTAAACAGCACGAAATTCTGGAAGTGCGCCGGCGCCGTCGAGGTGTAGTGCTGCAGGCGATGCAACGAGTAATCCACGCGCTGGGCGGTGAACGGCGCCAGCGGCTTGGGTTCGCCTTCCTTGCCGCGCCAGGAACCATTGACGATGGCGTCGTCGGTCACGGCCAGGTCCGGCACATCGAACAGGTCGCGCAACGGGCGCTTGAGCGCCTCCAGGTGCTCGCCTTCGACATAGGCGCCTTCCGGAAACGCGAAATGCAGCGGGATGGGCGAATCGGATTCGCCGACCTCGACCGCCACGCGGTGGTTCTGCAGTAACTGCCCTACCTGCTCGATCAGGTAGTCGCGGAACAGTTCGGGTTGCGTAACGGTGGTCTGGTAGATGCCGGGTTCGGCCACGTGGCCATAGGACAGGCGCGTGTCGATCGGGTCGTAGGTTTCAACCACGATGCGAATGGCCGGGTAGTAGGCGCGGGCGCGCTCGCGGCCGTTGCCGGTGCCGTTCAGGACCTCGCGGAATGCGGCGCGCAGGAAAGCCGTGTTGCGCGCGTAGATCTCGGCCAACCGGTCCACTGCGGCCTGGGCATCCTGGAAGGGTTCAAAGGGCATGGCATCGGGCCGGTTCATCGACGACAGGGGGTGGACTGCATTCATCATTGAGCTGTACTCCGCTTTCTTGTCTGCCGATTATGCCCGAGCGCGTGCCAGATGAAGCGTCATATTCCAGCGGGGGGGCGCAGCAGCGCCGTCGCCAATGATATAGAAACAATATATCATTCCGATTCTTCGGATTTTGCCCGCCCTGTCCATGCCGTCCTTGCCAGGCCACCGCCACGCCGCCCCGCCGCACTACGCGCGCTGGGCCGTGCTTGCCTGGCTGTCCGTCTGCCTGCTGCTGGCGCCGATGGGCAGCCTGCGCCATGCGCTGACGCATCTGGGCGAGGCGCCCGCCGCCAGCCAGGACGATGCCCACCCGCATGAAAAGCTGGGCCATTGCGACCTGTGCCAGCTGTGGGACGTGCTGGACGCGACGCTACCGTCGTCATTCGCGTAGGCCGGCGGGCACGCCGCCCCTGCCGCGTTGGTCGCCCATTTGCCCGTTGGCGCCGCCGCTATCGGCGGGACCTGGTTCCAATCCCGCGCTCCGCCCCTCCCGGCCTGAAATCCGCTTTTTCCGCCGCCTGCTGGCGGTGCCCGATTTCATCCGCCGGCCTTGTCGCCGGCACCCTGGATTGCCACCATGAATTTCCTGACCGTCCGCGCCGGGGCACGCACGCCCCTGCGCGCCTTCGCCCTGCGTCCGCTGGCCCTTGCCTGCCTGTACACCCTGCCCCTGGCCTTGCCCGCAGCCGTTCGCGCGCAGGCCGCCCCCGACACCGCCACGTTGTCGCCCGTCGTCATCACCGCCAACCCGCTCGGCAGCGACGCGCTGGCCTCGCCGTCCACCGTGCTTCAAGGGCAAGAGCTGGACCTGCGGCGCAGCTCCAACCTGGGCGAAACGCTCAACGGCCTGCCCGGCGTATCCACCACCAGCTATGGCCCCATGGTGGGCCGACCCATCATCCGCGGCCTTGATGGCGACCGCATCCGCTTGCTGAACAACGGCGTCGGCACACTGGACGCGTCCTCGCTGTCGTTCGACCATGCCGTCCCCCAAGATCCGCTGTCGACCAACCGCGTCGAGATCCTTCGGGGCCCCGCGGCCCTGCTGTATGGCGGCAACGCCATCGGCGGCGTCGTCAACACGCTGGACAACCGCATTCCCACCGAGCCCATCGACGGCATCCATGGCGACGTGGGCGGCAGCTATGGCGGCGCCAATAATGACCGCAACGGCGCCGTCCAACTGGAAGGCGGCGACGGCACCTTCGCCATCCATGCCGACGTCTTTGGCCGCAAGACGGGCACGCTGCGCATCCCCGGCTACGCCCGCACCGCCACGCAGCGCGCCGCCGACGGCCCCGACGCCGACCAGCCCCGCGACCGCCTGCCCAACAGCGACGGCCAGGCCAGCGGCGGCGCGCTGGGCATGTCATGGACCGGCGAACATGGCTACGCCGGCCTGTCCTACAGCGGTTACGACTCCAACTACGGGTCGGTCGCCGAAGCCGACGTGCGCCTGAAGATGCACCAGGAACGCTTCGGCCTGGCCGGCGAGTTGCGCGACCTGACCGGCCCATTCCAGAGCATCAAGCTGAACTTCGCCTATACCGACTACCAGCACAAGGAAATCGAAGATGGCGAGACCGGCACGGTCTTCAAGAACCGCGGCTATGAGGCGCGCCTGGAGGCCCGCCACGCCGACATCGGCCCGCTGCATGGGGTGGTCGGGCTGCAGTTGGGCCAGACGCGCTTTTCGGCGTTAGGCGATGAAGCGCTGGTGCCGACTACCGACACCGACTCGGCCGCCCTGTTCGCGCTTGAGGAATGGAACCTGACCGAGCGCCTGACGCTGTCGGCCGGCGCCCGCATGGACCACACGCGATTGAGCCCGGCAGCAGGCGGCAACGACCGGTTCGACGATTCGGCCCGCCGCAGCTTCACGGCAGGCAGTTTTTCGCTGGGCGGCATCTACAAGCTGACCCCGGTCTGGTCGCTGGCGGCCAATGGCGCCTATACCGAACGCGCGCCCACGTTCTACGAGCTGTACGCCAACGGCCCGCACGCCGCCACCGGCCAATACCTGGTCGGGGACCAGAACCTGGGCAAGGAGCGCGCCTGGTCCGGGGATTTGTCCTTGCGCTACAAGGACGGCACGGATCACGGCAGCGTGGGCGTGTTCTACAGCAGCTTCGCCAACTATCTTGCCGAGACGAACACCGGCCGCTACCGGAACGACGATGGCGACGTGGTGGCGGCCGGCGACGACGGCGCGCTGCCCGAGGCGCGTTACCAGGGCGTCTCCGCACGCCTGTACGGCCTGGAGGCTGAAAACGTGACCCGCATCCTGCAGCGCGACGGCCACGCGCTGGATCTGGGCTTGTCAGGCGACTACACCGTATCGCGCAACCGGGATACCGGGCGCTCGCTTCCCCGGATTCCGCCGTTGCGCCTGCGCGTGGCGCTGGACTACGGGTATGGCCCGTACAGTGCGGGCGTCAGCGTATCCAAAGCCTTCGCCCAGCACGATCATCCGGCCAACGACACGTCCACACCCGGCTACTACAGCCTGGACGCCAACGCCGGTTACCGCTTCAAGGCGACCGGCGTGCAGTGGCAAGCCTACGTGCGCGGCATCAACCTGACCAACCAGGACATTCGTTACGCGACGTCGGTGCTGCGCGAGGTGGCCCCCGAAGGCGGCCGCGCCGTGCTGGTCGGCCTGCGCGGCAGCTTCTGACAGGCATTTTTGCTGCAGCCGTTACGTTTCGCCCGGGGTGCAGCGTAACGGCATCGCTCAAATAATGCTGCATTGCACTACAAATGTAATGAAACTTTATTCCATTATAATTTGCGAGCCTCCGGGGCGTGCGCGCGCCGGATGCGCCCCTTTCCGCCGGCTTGCCCCTTCAGGGCAAAGCCATGCCGCCCACTCCGATTTTTGAAGTGACGTAATGACTCCGCCCACGCGAAAAGTCCGAATTGCCAATTTCAGCATTCCCGTTTTCCTGTCAGCGCCCCTCCTGGCCCTGACCCTTTCCTGGATTCCCGGCGCCGCCCAGGCGTCCATCCCCGCCGAGCAAGCCCGCCCGACGCTCAACGGCCTGCGCCTGGCGCAAGAGCCCACCGTTCCCACCCTGCGTGAACGCGTCGTGCAAGCCGGCCTGGACGCCATCGGCACCCCGTACAGCTGGGGCGGCGACGACGCCGAAGGCTTCGATTGCAGCGGCCTGGTCCTGTACGTGTTCCGCGAGATCGCCGGACTCGAACTCCCCCGCACGGCGCGCGCGCAGCGCACCGAAGGGCAATCCGTGTCCAACAAGAAAGAACTGCGTCCCGGCGACCTGGTGTTCTTCGCCACGCGCGGGCGCGGCGTGACGTCGCACGTCGGCATCTATATCGGCCAGAACAAGTTTGTCCACGCGCCGCGTCGCGGCACGAAGGTGCGTGTCGACGAAATGAAGAATCCCTACTGGACCAAGCGCTATGTTGGCGCGCGGCGCTACCTGGATTCGACGCAAGGCCAGATGCTGGCCCAGGCATCGCGCTAAGCGCGATTGCCGCAAGTCCAGGCGGAAAAAAGGCGCCTGCCGGGCGCCTTCCTGGGAACATCGACGAGCCTGCCGCGGGACTTTCCCGCCGCAGGCCGTTTTTGCGTGTTCAGCCGCGGCCCACGAAGGGCATGTTCGTCGCCATGATCGTCATGAACTGCACGTTGGCCTCCAGCGGCAGGCGCGCCATTGCGGCCACTGCCTGGGCCACATGCGCCACGTCCATGCGCGGCTCGACCTTCGTGCTGCCGTCCGCCTGCAGGATGCCGGCCGCCATGCGTTCGGTCATGTCGGTGGCGGCATTGCCGATGTCGATCTGGCCGCAGGCAATGCTGTAGGGGCGGCAATCCAGCGAAATCGACTTGGTCAGCCCCGTCACCGCATGCTTGGTCGCGGTGTAGGCGATGGAGAACGGGCGCGGCGCGTGCGATGAGATCGACCCGTTATTGATGATGCGGCCGCCCTGCGGCGTTTGCGCCTTCATGATGCGGATAGCGGCCTGCGCGCACAGGAACATGCCGGTCAGGTTGGTGTCGACGACGTCGCGCCAAACGGCTACCGGCAATTCTTCAATCGGCATCGCCGGCGCGCCGCGGCCCGCATTGTTGAACAGCACGTCCAGGCGGCCATATTCGCGCTGCGCCGTGTCGAAAAGATCGCGCACGGCATGCTCGTCCGTCACGTCGGTAGGCACCACCAGCGCTCGCACGCCGTCTTCGCCCGCCGCGGTGCGGGTAGCTTCCAGCGGCTCGCGGCGCCGGCCGGCCAACACCACGCGATAGCCCTGGGCCAGGAATTCCAGCGCCACGGCGCGTCCAATTCCTGTGCCGGCGCCGGTCACCAGCGCAACGCGGGGTGGTTCGATCTCGTTCGTATGCATCGGATTCTCCTTGTTCTCAACCGCCGTGATCCTACCCCAATCATTGCCCCGATGCTGCAAGCAAAGTTAGCAGCGGCGACACACTTTCGCCCCCAGCGGCGCAAGCAAAAGAAACGCGGATGCACGGCCTCAAGCCAACGATTTCGCGTTGATCTGTCACAAGTCTTTATATAATTTGTGGAAATTAGCTTATTACCTAAAGTCCAATAACATTCCTCGGAGCAGGCATCCATGACCCCACGGTCCCTTCCGCGTGCGTTAGCGCTTGGCGCGCTGATCGCCACGGCCGCCAACGCGCAAGCCGCGCCAGACGGCAAACAGATCAGCACCCAGGGCGCCAATGGCGCACCCGCCTGTGTCACCTGTCACGGCGCCCGCGGTGAAGGCAACCCCGCCGCGGGCTTTCCGCAATTGGCCGGCATCGGCGCCAAGTACCTGGCCGAGCAGCTTGAAGCCATGGCCAACGGCTCGCGCGTCAGCCCCGTCATGGCGGCAACGGCCAAGGCGCTGGACCCGGCGCAGCAAGAGGCGGTGGCGAGTTACTACGCCAGCCTTCCCTCCCCGCTGAACACCGACCGCCTGGCCGCCACCGCGATGCACCCCGTCAAGCCCGCCGATACCGGCGCCTGGCTGGCCACGCGCGGCGCCTGGGACAAAAATGTGCCCGCCTGCAATCAATGCCACGGCCCTGGCGGCATCGGCGTGGGCGACAACTTTCCGGGTCTGGCCGGTCAACCCGCCGCCTATATCGCCGGCCAATTGCGCGCCTGGCGGCAAGGCCAGCGTCCGCCCGGTCCGCTGGGCCTGATGCCTGCCGTCGCCACCCGCCTGACCGACGCCGAAATCGACGCCGTGTCGGCCTACTACGCCGGCCTGCCCAAAGCCGCCGATCTGCTTGCCGCGCAAGGCGGCGCCGCCGAGGGGACCAAGCAATGATCCGCTTCCCGCTTTTCCGCCTGGGGTCCGCCGCAGCCTGCCTGGCGCTCTCGGCCACCGCGCTTGCCGCCGATCCCCGCCCCGCCTTCACGCCGCCCTCGGCGGCATCGCTGCCCGACACCGAGTTCGGCAAGATCGTGCGCCAGGGTGAACAGATCTTCCTGCATACGCCCCAGATGGCCGGCAAGTTCGTCGGCAACGACCTGAACTGCGCCAGCTGCCATCTGGATGCCGGCCGCCGCCCCGATTCCGCGCCCATGTGGGCGGCCTATGTGCTGTATCCCGCGTATCGGGCAAAGAATGAACACGTCAATACGCTTGCCGAACGCCTGCAAGGCTGTTTCCGCTTCAGCATGAATGGCAAGGCGCCCGCCGCCGACGATCCCACGCTGACCGCGCTGCAAAGCTACATGTTCTGGCTGGCCAGCAAGGCGCCCACCGGTGTGGTGCTGGAGGGCCAGGGCTACCGCAAGCTGCCGGCGCCGGCCCAAAAGGCCGATTACGTGCGCGGCAGCGAGGTGTACGGCCAGTATTGCGCCGTCTGCCACGGCGCGGACGGCCAGGGCCAGAAGAACGGCAAGCATTGGGTGTTTCCGGCATTGTGGGGCGCCGATTCGTTCAACTGGGGCGCGGGCATGCATCAGATCGGCAACGCCGCCGGCTTCATCAAGGCCAATATGCCGCTGGGCCAGGCCGGCATGCTGAGCGACCAGGAAGCCTGGGACGTGGCGTATTTCATGAACGCGCATGAACGCCCGCAGGATCCGCGCTACGCCGGCTCCGTCGCGGCCACTCGGGCCAAGTATCACGATTCGGATGATTCGCTGTACGGCGTCGAGATCAACGGCCATTTGCTGGGCAGCGATTCGCCGGCGCCGGGCGGCAAGCTGATCCAGGCCGCCGCCAAACCCGCCGGCTGACCGGCAAGCGCGCGCCGCGCAAGTGCGTGGCGCCCATCAATCGCGCGGCCCGGCAGCGGGTTTTCCCCCTGCCGGGCCGCGCGATTTGCTAGACTTCCGGTCTTAGCATCACACGCCGGTCATATTTATGCATTCCAATCCCGGAAACGTCTTCATGGTCGTCGCGCCCAGCGGCGCGGGCAAATCCAGCCTGGTCAAGGCCTTGCTCCAGCAAGACCCTTCCATTGAACTGTCCATTTCCTGCACCACGCGCGCGCCCCGCCCTGGCGAAGAAGACGGCCGTGAATACCGCTTCGTGACGCCTGACGACTTCAAGCGCATGCGCGACGATCAGAACCTGCTGGAATGGGCGGAAGTCCACGGCAATTTCTACGGCACGCCGCGCGACCGCATCGACGCCGCCACCCGCGAAGGCCGCGACGTCCTGCTCGAGATCGATTGGCAAGGCGCCCGCCAGGTCAAGCAACGTTTCCCCGGCGCGATCGGCATTTTCGTGCTGCCGCCGTCCATCGATGAACTCGAAAGCCGGCTCAAGGCGCGGGGCCAGGATGCGCCCCAGGTGATCGCGCGCCGCCTCATGGCCGCGGGCGGCGAAATCGCCCACGCGCCTGAATGCGAATATGTTATTATTAATCAAGAATTTAGCGTAGCTTTGTCGGAACTGATACAAATCGTCAGTGCCGCGCGGCTGCGCTTTTCGTCTCAGGCCGCCCGCCACGCCCAGTTGTTCTCGCAACTTGGCATTCCGGCCGAGCACTGAGCCGAACGCATTCTCCCTATCATCCATCAGCACCAGGTGTCCTAATGGCTCGCATTACCGTCGAAGACTGTCTGAATCAAATCCCCAACCGTTTCAAGCTCACGCTGGCCGCGACGTATCGCGCTCGCGAGTTGGCCCAGGGCCATGCCCCGCGCCTGGACAGCAAAGACAAGCCCACGGTCACTGCACTGCGCGAAATCGCGGGCGGCCTAACCGGCGTGGAAATGCTGCGTAAAGTTCCCACCTGATAGTCTCCGGGGGGCGGCAAGCATGGCTTTTCCCGGGCTGAAGTACGCTTCATCTGGTCTGCTTGCCGCACTACGTGCCGGCTCCCGTCTTGGGCGCCGCACGGGCAAGAAAGACAAAAAACTCTCTACGCCACCGTCCGTCGCCGCGCAAGAAGCGGCGGACGCAACCGCCTCGCCGGTTGCTTCGCTGGCACCGCTGACCGAAATCATCGGCAGCTATCTCGACAAAAAAGATGTAGAGCGCGTGCGCGAAGCCTATCGCTTCGCGGACCAGGCGCATCTGGGCCAGTTCCGCGCCAGCGGTTCGCCCTATATCTCGCATCCGATCGCCGTCACTGAAATCTGCGCAGGCTGGAAGCTCGACGTCAACGCGTTGTCGGCCGCTCTGCTGCACGACGTGATGGAAGACCAGGGCATCGCGAAGCACGAACTGGCCGAGAAATTCGGGCCGGAAGTCGCCGAACTGGTCGATGGCCTGTCCAAGCTGGACCGCCTGGACTTCGCCACCAAGGCTGAACAACAGGCCGAGAGCTTCCGCAAGATGTTGCTGGCGATGGCGCGCGACGTGCGCGTCATCCTCATCAAGCTGGCCGACCGCCTGCACAACATGCGCACACTGGACGCGGTCAATCCGGAAAAGCGCCGGCGCATCGCGCGCGAAACGCTCGACATCTACGCGCCCATCGCGCACCGCCTGGGCCTGAACCTGCTGTTCCGCGAATTGCAGGATCTGTGTTTCGCGGCCATGTACCCGAACCGCTACCAGGTGCTGTACAAGGCCGTGCTGGCAGCGCGCGGCAACCGCCGCGAAGTCATCACGAAGATCGCCGATTCGGTCCGGGCCTCGCTGCCCGCCGCCGGCATCGAAGCGGAAGTCACCGGCCGCGAGAAAACGCTCTATGGCATCTATCGCAAGATGGTCGACCAGAAGAAGTCGTTTTCCGACGTCCTGGACATCTACGGCTTTCGCGTCATCGTCCATACCCTGCCCGAGTGCTATCTGGCGCTGGGCACCTTGCACCAGCTGTATCGCCCGGTGCCCGGCAAGTTCAAGGACTACATCGCCATTCCCAAAGTGAACGGCTACCAGTCCTTGCACACGACGCTGGTGGGCCCTTACGGCACGCCGGTGGAATTCCAGTTCCGCACGCGCGACATGCATCATGTGGCCGAGGAAGGCGTGGCGTCGCACTGGCTCTACAAGGGCGCCGACCTGACCCTGAACGACCTGCAGAAGCGCACCCACCAATGGTTGCAGTCGCTGCTGGACATCCAGAGCCAGACCGGCGATTCCGGTGAATTCCTGGAGCACGTCAAGGTCGACCTGTTCCCGGATGCGGTGTACGTGTTCACGCCCCGCGGCAAGATCATTTCCCTGCCCCGCGGCGCGACGCCGGTGGACTTCGCCTACGCGATCCACACCGACATCGGCAACCAGGCCGTGGCCGCCAAGGTCAACGGCGAATTCGTGCCGTTGCGCACCGAGTTGAACAGCGGCGACACGGTGGAAATCGTGACGTCGCCCGCATCGCGCCCCAATGCGCAATGGCTCAACTACGTGCGCACGGGCCGCGCCCGCTCTGAAATCCGCCATTACCTTCGCACGGTCAAGTACGAAGAATCGGTGGCCTTCGGCGAACGCCTGCTTGGCCAGGCGATGCAAGAGCTGCACATGCCGATGCCCGCGACCGACGACCCGGCCTGGCAGAAACTGGCGCGCAGCACCGGCGCCAGTTCGCGCGAAGAAATCCTGGCCGATATCGGATTGGGCAAGCGCCTGGCGGCCGTGGTCGCGCGCCGCTTTGCGCCGGAACACCAGCTGGTCGCCACCACCGCCGCCGCGGTTGACGAGCTGACTTCGGCGCGCAGCGCCCCCATCCTGATCCAGGGCAACGAAGGCCAGGCGGTGCAGTTGGCGCCTTGCTGCGGCCCGCTGCCCGGCGACCCGATCGTGGCAGGCATGCGGATGGGGCATGGGCTGGTGGTGCATACCGCCGACTGCCCCGTCGCCATGCGCCAGCGCCTGCGCGAGCCGGAACGCTGGATCAATGTGGGCTGGGATGCGCACACGGCCAAGCACCTGGCTACCCGCCTGGACATCGTCACCCGCAATGAACGCGGCGTGCTGGGGCGCCTGGCGGCCGAAGTCACGGCCGCCGACGCCAACATCATGCACGTCACGATGCACGACGACGCGGTGTCCACGGTGTCTTTGCATCTGACGATCCAGGTCGACAGCCGCAAGCATCTGGCCCAGGTCATCCGCGCCATCCGCCACGTGCCCCAGGTGCAGAAAATCGTCCGGGTAAAGGGATAAGCCCCTTCGTCCAGGCGTAAAAAAGCCGGCGCTTGCGCCGGCTTTTTTTTCGTTCAGCGCGGTTCACGCCACGTGCTGCAGGAAATCCTTCAAGCGCTGGCTGGGCGGGTTGCTCAGCAATTCCGCCGGCGGACCGTCATGCGCGATCTTGCCCGCGTCGATGAAGATCAAGCGGCTGCCGACCTTGCGCGCGAATTCCATTTCATGCGTGACGACCACCATCGTCATGCCCTCTTCCGCCAGGTCGCGCATCACCTTCAGCACTTCATGGCGCAGCTCCGGATCCAGCGCGGACGTCGGTTCGTCGAACAACATGAGCTTGGGCTTGATGGCCAGCGCGCGGGCAATGGCCACGCGCTGCTGCTGGCCGCCGGACAACTCCGCCGGATAGTGGTGCATGCGTTCGCCCAACCCCACCTTGTCCAGCAGTTCCTCGGCCAACTTGCGCGCTTCGCCCCGGCTTTGCCCGCGCGTATGCACCGGGCCGAACATGACGTTCTCCAGCGCGGTCATCTGCGGGAACAGGTTGAACTGCTGGAACACCATGCCGGCCTCGCGGCGGATCTCGCGCACCTGGGCGGAATCGCCCTTCACGCTCAGCCCGTCGACCAGCAGGTCGCCGCCATTGATCGTTTCCAGCACGTTGATGCAGCGCAGGAACGTGGACTTGCCCGACCCCGACGGCCCGACCACCACCACGACCTCGCCCGCGTCGATGTTCAGCGAGATGCCGTTGAGCACCATGGATTCGCCGAAGTTCTTGGTGACGTTATGAAATTCAACCATGCTCATAGTATGCGCATCCTCTTTTCCACCAGGTGCAGTCCCAGCGCCATCAAGCCGGTCAGAATCAGGTAGACGATCGCGACGGCCGACCAGATTTCAACGGCGCGGAAGTTGCTGGCCATGATTTCCTGGCCCTGGCGCGTCAGCTCCGCCACGCCGATCACGATGAACAGCGAGGAATCCTTCAGGCTGATGATGCACTGGTTGCCCAACGGCGGGATCATGCGGCGAAACGCCACGGGCCCGATGATATGGAACAGGATCTTGTGGAACGGCAGGCCCATTGCCTGGCCCGCTTCCTTCAGGCCCTTGTGCACCGACAGCAGCGCGCCGCGCACGATCTCGGAAATGTAGGCGCCTGAGTTGATGATGAGCGTGACGATGGCCGCCCACTCCGCATCCACGCGTATGTTGGCCAGCAGCGGCAAGGCGAAGTAGATGAACATCACCTGCACGACGATCGGCGTGCCGCGGATGACCGCCACATAGACCTGCGCGATGGCCGACAGGACCGGATGTCCGTAAGCCCGCGTCACGCCCGATAGCGCGCCCAGCAGGAAACCGCCGAACAAGCCCCAGAACGTGATCTTGATGGTCATCAGCGTACCCTCAAGCAGATTGGGTAACGCGTCTCGAATTACACCCCAGTCAAACTCCACGATATTCCCCCTATGGCGCCATCTTGCGCCGCATCATGGTGGGACCTGCCAGCCGGCGGAAACGGCACGGGGCCGTCCGCCGGGGCCCGGCGTTCCGCTCGGGAACGTCCGGAGCCCGTTGCCGGCAGGCGGCCCCGAATGCAAAGCGGCTCTGCGTCAATTACGGCTTCTTGCCGAACCACTTCTCGTAGATGGCGTCGTACTGGCCGTTGGCCTTCAGGGTGGCCAGCGCCTTGTTCACCTGCGGGACCAGTTCGCTGCCCTTGGGGAAGGCGATGCCGTAGAAGTCGCCGCTCTTGACCGAGCCGACCACCTTCACGCGGCCCTTGCCGGCCGTATTGGCGTAGTACTGGACGTTGGGCGTATCGTGCACGGCGGCGTCCACGCGGCCCGTGGCCAGCTCGAGGTAGGCGTTGTCGATGTTGGGGAACAGCTTGAGCTTGGCATCCGGCACCTGCGCCTTCAGGAAGTCCACCGTGGCGGTGCCGGTCTTGACCGCGACGGTCTTGCCGGCCAGGGACTTGGCGTCCTTGATGTCGGTGTTCTTCTCGCCGACCAGGATGGCAAGGCCGCTTTCATAGTAGGGGTCAGAGAAGTCGATGACCTTCTTGCGGTCGTCGCGGATCGTGATGCCCGCCAGCGCGGCGTCGATGTTCTTCGTTTGCAGGCCCGGGATGATGCCGTTGAAGTCCATCGGCTGCAGCTTGTACTTCAGGTTGAGTTCCTTGGCGACCGCTGCCCAAAGATCCACGTCGAACCCCACGTAGGTATTACCCTGCTTGAATTCGAACGGCACGAAAGCGGTATCGGTGGCCACCACCAATTCCTTGCCTTGGGCCTGCGCGCCGGAAACGGCGCCGAACATGGCCACGGACAGGCCGACCAAGGCGGCGGCGACTTTACGTTTGATCATGAAACTCTCCTCTTGGGGACCGTCGGCACCCCGGGGTTGTTGTAGGGGCATGATTCCTAGGCTACGCCGGGGTCTCCGGTGCAACTTATTGGGGATCTTAACGCATCCGTCCCCACCGCAGAGAGCTTAGAAAAATTACAATCCCCATGACACCCGGAGAATCCCCATGCCCTACAAATATGTACGCATTGCCGGAAATCGGCGCCAGGTTGGTCAGGCGCTGGGCAAACTTGCCCGCCCTCTCATGTCGGCGTATTTGAATCAAAGCGGCACCTGGGAAGCCCTGCGCCCCTGGCGCGGGCACGCCTATGTCGCCGAGCTTGGGCAACAGGCCCGGACGGCGCTGCCGCAGATCTGGGAAGAGCTTGAAGGGTTGGCCGACGGGCTGCGCATGCCGGTCGAAGACGTGCTGCTGTGGAACTGCCGCGGCGACCTGCTGCACAGCACGGGCGACGGTTGCACCTCGGTCGCCCTGAGGGCGGCGGACGGCTCGCGCTGGATCGGCCACAACGAAGACGGCGACCCCTATCTATACGGGCGCTGCCACCTGGTGGACGTGGCCCTGGACGACGCGCCGGGCTATCTCAGTTTCTATTACCCCGGCTCGCTGCCGGGACATACCTTTGGGGCAAACCGGGCCGGACTGGTGCAAACGATCAACAACCTGCGCACCCGCCAACGGCATGCCGGCGTGCCGCGCATGCTGCTGGCGCGCGCGGTGCTGGATTGCGCGACGCTGGACGAAGCCACCGACCTGCTGCGCGACACGCCGCGCGCCGGCGGCTTTCACCATACGCTGGGCAGCGCATCCGATCCGCGCCTGATCAGCGCCGAGGTCACGCCCGGCGCGGTCTCCTTCCTGGAGATCGGCACCCGCTACGGCCACGCCAACCATATGGTGCACCGCGAGACCCGCGGGCAGCCGCAAGTCATCACTGAATCGTCGCGCGAACGCCAGAACCGGATCGACGGCATCGTGGACGGCTGGTCGCCCGAGACCGGCAGCGGGGACGTGCTGGCCGCGCTGCACGACACGTTGGGCGCCCTGCCCATCCTGCGCACGGATGCCAAGGACCCCGACGGCGAGAACACGCTGGCCACTGCTGTCTTCGAAATCCGGGACGAGGAAGTGGCCTTGCGGGTGTACGACCGCAAGAGCAAGGCCGATATCGCATTGGACGTGATGTCCGACCCCGATTGACCGGATCCTGACATCGCCGGCGGCCTTACGGCGCGCCGTAACCGCCCCCGCCCGGCGTTTCCACGACGAACACATCGCCCGGATGCAGCTGGGCGCTGTCTTGCGGGCCAAGCTCCTGGATGGAACCGTCGACGCGCTCGACCGTGTTGCGGCCCATGGCCCCCGGTTGCCCGCCCGCCAGGCCGAACGGCCCGAACCGCCGGTTGTTGGACAGGATCGCCGCCGTCATGGCTTCCAGGAAGCGGATGCGGCGCACGCCGCCTTCGCCGCCCGGATAGCGGCCG
>CAUSDE010000042.1:0-48458 GCA_963530045.1 uncultured Achromobacter sp. | reverse complement strand
GATATCGCCAACGCGTGGCTGGATCCGCGCATCCGGGTGTCTTGACATGAACACGCCTATCCTCACCCCCGCCGCGCCCGGCGCCCCCGCGCCGGCCCCGCTGGAACTGTCCGCCTCCACCCTGCGCTGGCGCCGCCTGCGCCGCAACAAGGCGCTGCTGGCCGGCGGCGGCATCCTGCTCGTCATCGTGCTGATCGCGCTGCTGGCGCCGTGGATTTCTCCGCACGACCCCTACTTCCAGGACCTGGCCTACCGCACCGCGCCGCCCGTCTGGTACGAAAAGGGCACCTGGCTGCATCCGCTGGGCACCGACCAGCTGGGCCGCGACTATATGTCCCGCCTGTTCTACGGCGCGCGCATTTCGCTGTTGATCGGCATCAGCGTGGCGCTGATCTCGGGGCTGATCGGCACCGCCATGGGCATGGCCGCCGGCTACTTCGGCGGCAAGGTCGACATGGCGGTGTCGTTCCTGATCACGACCCGGCTGTCGATGCCCGTCATCCTGGTGGCGCTGGCCACCGTGGCCATCGTCGGCGGCTCGCTGTGGGTGGTGATCCTGGTGCTGGGCCTGTTGAAATGGGACCGCTACGCCGTCGTCATGCGCAGCGCCACGCAGCAGGTGCGGTCGCTGGAGTATGTGGCCGCGGCGCAAGCCGCGGGTGCATCCACGTGGCGCATCGTGTGGGGCGAGGTCCTGCCCAACGTCGTGCCGCAACTGATCGTCATCGCCACCCTGGAAGCCGCCAGCGCCATCCTGCTGGAGGCCTCGCTCTCGTTCCTGGGCCTGGGCGTGCAGCCGCCGTTGCCGTCCTGGGGCCTGATGATTTCCGAAGCCAAGGCCTACATGTTCTTCTCGTTCTGGCTGATCGCCATCCCGGGCTCGGCGCTGGCGCTGCTGATCTTCGCGATCAACCTGGCCGGCGATGGGTTGCATCAACTGCTGACGCCTGAAGAGAGGGCCTGACCATGAACGACAACGAAATCGTCCTGGACGTGCAAGGGCTAACCGTCGACATCGCCACGCCGCGCGGGCCCCTGCATGCGGTGCGCGACGTGTCCTTCCAGGTGCGGCGTGGCGAAACGCTGTGCCTGGTGGGCGAATCCGGCTGCGGCAAGTCGATGACCTCGCTGGCCATCATGGGGCTGCTGCCCAAGGCCGCCCAGCGCAGCACACGCCGGCTGTCGGTATTGGGCGAAGACCTGTCCGCCGCGCGCGGCCGCCGCATCAACGCCTTGCGCGGCAGCAAGATGGCGATGATCTTCCAGGAACCGATGACGGCGCTGAATCCGGCCTACCCCATCGGCGAACAACTCACCGAACACTACATCCATCACCGCCATGCCACCAAGCAGCAGGCGCGCGACCGCGCCGTCGAGCTGCTGGAGAAAGTCGGCATCGCGTCCGCCGGCCAGCGGCTGACGCAGTACCCGCACCAGTTGTCGGGCGGCCTGCGCCAGCGCGTGATGATCGCGATGGCGCTGATGTGCGGCCCTGAACTGCTCATCGCCGACGAGCCCAGCACGGCGCTGGACGTCACCATCCAGGCGCAGATCCTGCGCCTCTTGGCCGACTTGCAGGCCGAACTGGGCATCGCCATGGTGCTGATCACCCATGACCTGGGCGTGGTGGCGCGCATCGCGCGGCAAGTCGCCGTGATGTATGCGGGCCAGATCGTCGAGGAAGGCCCGGTTGAAAGCATCTTCGCCACCCCGCGCCACCCCTACACGCAGGGGCTGCTGGGCTGTATCCCCGTTCCCGGCCGCACGCCGCCCGGCGAATCGCTGGGCACCATCCCCGGCGTCGTGCCGTCGCTGGTAGGTGACCTGCGCGGCTGCGCCTTCGCCGACCGGTGCCGCTATGCCGAGCCCCAGTGCCGCGACACGATCCCCGTCTACGGCCACCCGCCCGAACAGCAATGGCGCTGCATCCGCCAAGAGGAAGGAGTCCCGGCATGACCGCGCTCTTGCAAGCCGACGGCGTCAGCCGGCAGTTCTCGATCCGCGCCGGGCTATTCCGCCCGCGCAGCACGCTGCATGCCGTCAACGGCGTGGATCTCGCCGTCGAACGCGGCGCGGTGCTGGGCATCGTGGGCGAATCCGGTTGCGGCAAGTCCACGCTGGCCCGCATGCTGCTGGGATTGACGCCCCCGACCGAAGGCGCCATCAAACTGGACGGCCAGGACATTCGGCAGATGGACCGCCGCGCGCTCGCCCGCCGGGTGCAGCCGATCTTCCAGGACCCGTATTCGTCCTTGAACCCGCGCCGCTCCATCGCGTCGATCGTGTCGTTGCCGCTGGAGGTCCACGGCATCCCCAACCCCAAGCTGCATAAGGCGATCGAGATGCTGGAACGGGTCGGGCTGCCGCCGCGCCTGGCGCACAACACGCCGGGGCAATTGTCCGGCGGACAGCGGCAACGCGTGGCCATCGCCCGGGCGCTGGTCATGCACCCCGAGATCGTCATCTGCGACGAACCCACCTCGGCGCTGGACGTCTCGGTGCAGGCGCAGATCATGAACCTGCTGATGGACCTGCGGCGCGAGTTCAACCTGACCTACGTCTTCATCAGCCATAACCTGGCGGTGGTGGAGCATATCGCCACGCACGTCGCGGTGATGTACCTGGGCCGCGTCGTGGAGTCTTCCCCCACGGCGCAACTGTTCCATGACCCGCGCCACCCCTACACCCAGGCGCTGCTGGCATCGGTGCTGACGCCCGAGCCCGGTCTTGGCATCCCCGACATGGGGCTGGGCCTGTCGTTTCCCGACCCGCTGCATCCGCCGGCGGGCTGCCCCTTCCATCCGCGCTGCCAATACGCCATGGCGCAATGCAAGACCGACCGCCCGGCGCTGGCGCGGCGCGACGAATCCGTGGTGGCCTGCCACCTGTACCCGACCTCTTCCTCTCATCCCGACGGAGCCCGACCATCATGACCCGTGAGCAAGCCATCGCCCAAGCGGAACACTGTTTTGATTCGGGCGCGTTCCGCGCGCTGTTGGCGCGCCGGCTCGCGCTGCCAACGGAAAGCCAGAACCCGGACCGCGCGGCCGTGCTGGCCGACTACCTGGAATCCGAGATCCGCCCCGCATTCGAGGCCTTGGGATTCACCTGCCGCACGTTGACCCATCCGAAGGCGCTGGCGCCTTTCCTGTATGCCGAGCGCATCGAAGACCCCGCCCTGCCCACCGTGCTGGGATACGGGCACGGCGACGTCATCCGCGGACTGGAAAAGGAATGGCAAGAGGGCCTGTCGCCGTGGGCGCTGACCGAGGCAGAGGGCCGCTGGTACGGTCGCGGCATCGCCGACAACAAGGGCCAGCACACGATCAACATGGAGGCGCTTCGGCTGGTGCTGGAAACGCGCGGCAAGCTCGGCTTCAACGCCAAGTACCTGATTGAAATGGGCGAAGAGACCGGCTCGATGGGCCTGCGCGAGTTGTGCGCCGAGCACCGCGACATGCTGGCCGCCGACCTGCTGATCGCCTCCGACGGCCCGCGCCTGGCCGCCAAGCGCCCCACCATCTTCCTGGGCGCGCGCGGCAGCCTGAACTTCGACCTGAGCATCGAGGCGCGCGCAGGCGGCCATCACTCCGGCAACTGGGGCGGGCTGATCTCCAACCCCGGCATCCAATTGGCGCACGCCATCTCCACCCTCGTCTCGCCCACCGGGCAGATCCGCATCCCGGAATGGGTGCCGGCCGAACTGCCGGCCGCCGTGCGCCGCGCGCTGGCCGACTGCCAGGTCGACGGCGGCGCGGACGGCCCGGAAATCGAACCGGAATGGGGCGAACCCGGTTTGTCGCCGGCCGAACGGGTGTTCGGCTGGTGCTCCTTCGAAGTCCTGGCCTACAAGACGGGCAACCCGGAAACGCCCGTCAACGCGATCCCGCCGCGCGCCTGGGCACGCTGCCAACTGCGCTTCGTGGTGGGCGTGGACCCGGACGACCTGATCCCCGCGCTGCGCCGGCATCTGGACCGCCAGGGCTTTCCGATGGTCAAGATCGCACTCACGCGTGAATCCATGTTCTGCGCCACCCGCATCGATCCCGACGACGCCTGGGTGCAATGGGCGGTGGATTCTCTGGAACGCACCTCCGGCGAAAAAACCGCGCTGTTGCCCAATCTGGGCGGATCGCTGCCCAACGACATCTTCACCGACGTATTGGGCTTGCGCACGATCTGGGTGCCGCACTCGTATCCGGGCTGCTCGCAGCATGCGCCCAACGAACACCTGCCGCCAGAGTTGCTGCGCCAGGCGCTGGGGCTGATGACCGGGCTGTACTGGGACCTGGGCGCAGGCGGCACGCCTGCGGTCGCGCGCTAAGGCTGGTCCGGCGCTCGCAGAAAATCGATAAAGCGCCGGACCTTCGCGCTGACGTGGCGGGTGTCGGGGTAGACGGCATACACCGGTTGCGGCGGCAGCGACATCGTCGGCAGCACCCGCTGCAACCTCCCCCGCGCCAACGGTTCTTCCAGCAGCCAGTCCGGCAGCGCGGCCACCCCGCAGCCGGCTTCGGCAAACGCCAGCAACGCCGACGCCGTGTCGGCATGCGCCACCGGCGCGACACGCAACGCGTGCTCACGCCCCCTGCCATCGGTCAGGCGCCACTGGGCGCGGCGCCCCGGGCGGTTGGCCAGCCAGGGCATCGCAGCCAAGGCCTCAAGTGTGCGCGGCGCGCCGTGCTCCGCCAGCAACGCCGGGCTGGCCACAATCACCAACTTGAATTGCCCGATCGGCGTGGCGCGATAGCTGGAATCGGCCAGCATCCCGACACGGATCGCCAGGTCCAGCCGGTCGCCGATCAGGTCGGCGTGCGCGGAACTGGCCTGGTAGCTGACCCGCAACGCGGGATGCCGCCGCGCGAAGGCCGCCAGCGCGGGCGCCACGATACGGTTGCCGTAATCCACCGTGGCGGTCACGCGCAAGCTGCCCGACAACGCGGCCTGCCCCGACCGCGCCTGATCCACGGCCGCTTCGGCCTCGCGCAGCAGGCGCGCGCATTCTGCATGGAATCCTTCGCCGGCCTCGGTCAACGCCAGCCGCCGGGTGCTGCGGGTCAATAGCGCCACCCCCAGCTCTTGTTCCAGCTGCTTGAGGTTGAAGCTCAGGACCGCTTTGGTCGTGCCCAGCGTGTCGGCAGCCGCCGTGAACGAGCCGGCTTCGACGACGGCGACGAACATCCCCAGACGATTCAGGTTGATCACGGGAGGATCCAATTGTCAAAAAAACACGAACAGTATATCTAGCCATTTGGCCTTCTTTCAGAACAGCGGCCTACCTAGAATGGCGCTCCTTATCGTCTTTGAAGCCCGCCATGATGGACCTGTCTACCCCCTGCCTGCGCCTGACGCTGGACGCCCACGCCCTGATCGAACAATGGATCGGCCAGCCCGACGCGCCGGACCACGTCCTGGCCGACCTGCTGTCGCGCTTTGCGCCCGGCTTCACCATGGTCACCACCGACGGCCAGCCTCTGGCCGCGAACGCGTTGCCGGCCTTGTTCGCCGGTCTGCGCGGCGCGCGTCCGGGCCTGAAGATCGACATCGACGAAATGACGGTACGGCATGCGGACACGGCTTCGGTGCTGCTGAGCTACCGCGAACGGCACGCCTGGACCACAGGCGCGACACAGCGGCGCGCGACCGTCCTGTTCACCGGCGGCGCGGACGGCCTGCCGCAATGGGCGCATCTGCACGAAACCTGGGCGTGACCCGGGCGGGGGCGGGCATGGCCATATCCCCAGCAGCTATATGCAAGCGGGGAATAAATCGTTGGCGCGGGCGGCCTGAATCATTAGAGTCCAACGCCGTCCCGTCGCGCCGGCAGTCCGCCAGCGCGCGCCCCCGATACGAGCCGCTTTCATGCCCTTTCCCTTCCAAGCTGTACGCCGCACCACCCTGTTTGCCCTGACGCTGGCCATCGCCGGCGTCGGCGCCGCCCATGCCGAACAACGCGTCATCCGCATCGTCGTCCCTTACGGCACCGGCGCCGTCCAGGACACCATCGCCCGGGCCATCGGCGACGAACTGGGCCAGGCCTTGAACGCGTCCATCGTGGTGGAAAACCGGGCCGGCGCAGGCGGCACCGTGGGCACCTCGCAAGTGGCCCGCGCCACGCCGGACGGCAGCACCTTGGTGCTGGCCGCGGCCAGCCACAACATCGCCGGCTATCTGTACAAGAACCTCAGCTACGACCCCTACAAGGACTTCACGGGGGTCGCGTACCTGGGCAACACCGGCTACATCATCCTGGCGTCCGCCGGCTTGCAGGTGAAGAACACGGCTGAATTCATCCAGGCCGTGAAAGCGAAGCCGGGCGCTTACGACTACGCTTCGGCCGGCAACGGCAGCGCCTCCCATCTGGGCATGGCGTCATTCCTGACCGCCGCCGGCGTCCAGATGCAGCACATCCCGATGAAGTCCACGGGCGACGCCGTCACGGAACTGCTGGCCGGACGCGTGCAGGCCGTCACCGCCGCCACCATCGGCGTCACGGCCTATCGCAACGACCCGCGCGTGACGTTCCTGGCCTATACCGGCAAAACGCGTTCGCGCTTTGCGCCCGACCTGCCCACCGTCGCCGAAAGCGGCTTGCCGGGCTACGCCTTCGATTCGTGGCTGGGCCTGCTGGCGCCCGCCGGCTTGCCGCCGGCCGAACGCGCCAAGATCAACGCCGCCGTCAACAAGGTGCTGGCCGACCCCAAGGTGCAAGCTCGCCTGGCATCGCTGGGCGTCGAAGCCGAAGCCAAGTCCCCCGAACAGTTCCAGGACCTGTTGAAGGCGGATTGGGAAGCCGCCGGCAAGCTGGTTTCAGCATCCGGGGCGCGGGTCGAATAACCTTGAGGCGCGACGGCGGCGGCCAAAAAAAAGCCTCCGGCTAGGAGGCTTGGCGTGGCGGTTGCCGGTCGCGTTGGCGATCCGGGTCCGGGTCCTGTATGCCGTCCAATAGCAGGTCGGTGATGAATTCCGCCAACGCCTGCTGCTGCGCGGCGTCCGGCATCTGGCGCGTGAAGCGCTCGATAATGCCCATCAGCGATTGCGCGAACCAGTCGGCTGGAATTGCCGCCCGGAACAGCCCCGCCTGCTGTTCGGCGCGGACGTTGTCGGCGATCATCGCCACCAGCTCGTCCTTCAGCGCTTCGGCCGCCGCCACCTGGAAGAAGCCGATGCGCGTCAGGTTGGGATCTTCCTGCAAGATGGCAAGCAGGCCGCGGACCCCACGGCGGATTCGGTCCGACATTTGCGTGCCGTCCAGGTCGGCAGGCAGACGCGCCAGGCTGATTGCCTGCCGCAAGCGCTGCGCGAACATGCCGACCAGTTCGTCGTAGGCCGCTTGCTTGCTTGAGAAGTATTGATAAAAGACAGGCTGGGTCACGCCGGCGCGGGCGACGATGTCGCTGATCCGCGTTTGCTGGAATCCGCGCTCGGCGAACTCCGCCGCGGCGACCTGCAGAAGCTGTAACCGAGTGCGTTCACCTTTCGTGAGCCGCTTGTCTTGCAATAAAGAAGAGGGTCGTGCCGTAATCATCGCGAGAAAGTACTACCCTTCCTGGCTTTCCGCCAGTTTTTCTCAGGCCTGCCTTTCCACTTCATGTCAACATTGATACAAACGTTGTGCGCATGGCGCACCTGGCGGCCAATGATGGCGGCCGCGCTTGCCGCCACCGCCACGGGGTGTGTGCCCTATCCGGTCTACAAGACGATGCAGCCCGCCGCGCGCGTCACCGTGATGGACACGCAGTCGCAGCCCGTGAGCGACGCGCGTGTCGTTCTTATCAGCAGCTCCTATCCCTACGGCCGGGAACGATCGCGCCTGGAAGTGCGGACGATGCCGACCGGCAAGGCAAGTTTCTCCGCGCAAACGGAATGGCGCGTTGAATCGTTGATGCTGCACGGTTCCGAAATCTATTTTTGGAATTGGTGCATTGAGAAGACGGGCTACGAGACTTACGAAACCCTGAACAATGCGGCGTCGCAATTCGACGACACACTGATCGTGCAACTGCCGCCCGGCGAATCGCGGTCGTGCGACAGGCCCTGAAGTCACTTGAAATGACCGTAGCGTTTGCAACATATTTTGGTGCTCGCGCAGCAGTAAAGTAACGCTATCGCCGTGGGTCTCTTATAGAGACCGGTGCGCGGCGACTCAGGAGCAAGATCATGAAGCGGTTTACAGGCCGGATGGTTGTCGTGGCGTTGGCGCTTGCCGTTGCAAGCGCGCCCGTGATGGCTGGCGGACGCGGGGGCGGTTGGGGTGGCGGCGGTTATGGTGGCGGCGGCTATGGCGGCGGCTACCACGGCGGCTATCACGGCGGTAATAACTATCACCACCATGGCGGCGGCGGCAGCAGCTCGGCGGGCTGGTGGGTGGGCGGCGCCTTCGCGTTGGCGGCGGTCGGCCTGTTGCTGGCGGCTGACTCTGGCCCCAATTATGTGCAGACTGGCGTGTATGCCTCGCCGGGCGTGGCTTATACGAGCCCGCCGGTGTATGCCGCGCCCGTCTACGAAGCCCCCCCCGTCTACAGCGCCCCGCCCGTTGCCTACGCGCAACCGCAGCCGCAATACGCGCCCGTGCAATATGAATCGGCGCCCAAGGTCAATTCGGCCCAGGCCAACGCCACCAGCGAATGCCAGCGCTGGGCCATGAACCAAAGCGGTTACGACCCGGCCACCATTTCGCAATGGACCACGCAGGTGATGGTAGACACGTACAACCGTTCGCTGGATTCCTGCATGACCAGCCGGGGCTACCGCGCCAACTGAGCCCGCAACCCCGGGCTTTCCCGATTGCCCCCACGCGCCGGCCTGCACACACTGCATGCCGGCGCGTTGCTTTAGACCGCCATCATCACGCGCGGCCATGCAGCCGCGCAACAAGGGGAAGCCATGTTGAAGTTCAAGCGGCTAGCCGGTCTGTGCGCCGTCAGCGCGTTATGCGCCGTCTCGTTCACCGTCGACGCGCAAGCTCAAACCCAAGCCGATACCAAGCCGCAAGCCATGACCATCATCGTGCCGTATGGCGCGGGCGGTATCGTCGACAACACCGCGCGCGCCTTTGCGCAGAAGCTGGCCGCCGAACTCGGCCGGCCCGTCGTCGTTGAAAACCGCGGGGGCGCAGGCGGCATGATCGGCATGAACAGCGTGGCCCGCGCCCACGATGAAAACACGCTGGGCTTTACTGCCGTCAGCCCGGTCACGCTGTCGCCGCACGTCATGAAAACGCTGTACGACCCGCTGAAGGACCTGGCGCCGGTGGCCGCCGTGATGTATTCGCCCGTGTACCTGGTGGGCGGCCCGAAATTCACGGGCAAGGATTTCAAGGACATGCTGGACCAGGCCAAGGCGGACCCCGACGGGCTGTCTCTGGCGACAGCCGGCGTCGGGTCGCTGGGGCACCTGATGCTGGAGCAGATCAACGGTCAGGCCAAGGTACGCATCACCCACGTCCCGTACAAGGGCATGGCGCAGATGGTGCCGGACGCCCTGGGCGGCCAGTTCACGCTGATGCTGGTCAACGCGTCCGCCCCCGTCAACACGCTGATCGACGAAGGCAAGCTCAAGCTGCTGGCGGTGGGCTCGCCCGCCCGCCTGCCCGGCAGGCCGGACGCGCCGACCTTTGCCAAACTGGGTTATCCCATGGCCAACATGACGTCCACCTTCGGCTTTTTCGCTCCGGGCACATCCAGCGCCGATTTCCGACGACGCATGAACACCGTCATCAACAAGGTCGCCGCCATGCCTGACATCAGCAAGCCGCTGACCGATGCCTTGAACATCATGTCGCCCGGCAGCGTCGAGCAATTCGCGCAACAGGTGCAGCGGGAATACACCGACAACGGCAAGATCGTAAAGGCCGCGAACATCCGCAGCGAGTGATTCGCCCTGGCGCGCGTCGGGGTCAGCGGCGCCAGCCGCGCCAGGCGCACAGCAGCCCGGCGGCCAGCAGCAGGGTCGCCGGCACCACCCAGACAAATCCCGACGACGTGTAGACCACCTGGTCGTCGGGATCGTAGTAACGGCCCAGCTCGTTGAAATCCCACTTCAGGTAGAACGCGTACCAGACGTAGTAGAAGAACGCGGATAGCGGCAGGCACAGCGCGGCGGCGACACGCGCCGGCCACCGGCGGCCGCTGGCAACGGCGCCGGACCGCCCGGCGGGCGACCCGAGCCGCCCGGTCAGCACCAGGACTGCCAGCAGCGCCAGGACCCCGACGCCCGCGCTAATCCACATGCTGCGCCTCCCATTGCGCAAGAAAGGCCTGAGCCTCGCCCCATTGCTTTTCGCTGAAGACCTGCACGCCCGCCCGCGTCAGCAACTCCGCCGTCACGCCCACGCCCGGCTGGCGGCGGCCCGCGAAATGGCCGTCGTACACATAGCCGCTACCGCAGGACGGGCTGCCTTCTTTGAGCACGGCGAGACGGATGCCGCGCTCCCGCGCCGCCGCCAACGCCGCCTGGGCGCCCTGCACGAACGGCAGCGTGACGTCCTCGCCCGTCACCGCCACGACTCGGGCGCCAGCATCCAGCACCGCTGCGGCCCCCTTGCCGGGTTCGATCTCGGCAGGCGGCCGGGGAATGGGCATGCCCCCGGCCACCTCCGGACAGACCGGCACGACGCGGCCTTCGGCCAGCCATTGCGCCAGCACGGCGTCGCCGTTCGGCACGCCGCGCCCGTCGTAGCGGACGGGATTGCCAAGCAGGCAGGAACTGATCAATACGTATTGCATGGAAAATCCGGCAGCCAGAAAGCCAAGGGGCGGCCCGAACACCGCGGCGCAGGCCCAAAACGTGAAATCATAGTCCACCGGCGCCCTGCACTTTTGCCCGCCTACCCGCCTTGGTCCGCGCCGCTTTCCACCGCCAGCATCCAGGCGCGTAGCGCCGCATCCTTGACCTGCAGGATCTCGAACAGGCCCAACGCCCGCAGCGCCGGCAGCGCGTCCTGGATATCGCGCCGGGCCGCGTCCACCGCCTGTGGCGCCGCCTGGGAGTCCAGGCACACCCGCGCGTTCGCCAGGAAAGCGCCCACCGTCCCCTTGCGTACGGTTACGCCGTTGAAGTCTCCTTGGTCTACGCCGTCCGGCAAAACGTCCTGTGCTTGCATGGTTCGCTCCTGAGTGTTGGGCACAAGCGCTACGATAGACGTTGCCGACTGGCATTTCTGCGGTGTTTCTGACATTCAATACGGTATTTCGGCCACATGAAAATCTTGGCTCCGCCCCCGCCCTTGCTCGCGCCCGAACGCGCCCGTTCGCGGCACGGCCCCCGCCTGATCGCCGTCCGCCGCGCAGACGGCGCATTACGCGACACGGTCATGCATCGGCACGCGCGGGGGCAATTGCTGGGCGCCTATCAGGGCTTGTTGACCGTCTACGCGGGGGAGCAGCAATGGGTGGTGCCGTCCCTGCACGCCGTCTGGATTCCGCCCGACCACCCGCATGGCATGCGCTCGCATGGCCCTTATGCCGGCTACAGCGCCTACCTGAGCCCGGCCGCCTGCGCCGGACTACCCGCCTCGCCCTGCCTGCTGCGCGCTTCCGCATTGCTGTTGGCCGCCGTGGACCGCGCGGCATCGTGGGAAGCCGGCGCACGCGTTACGGCGCGCCGCCACATCGAAGCATTGATCCGGGACGAAATCCGCACGCTGCCACGAGCGGGCGCGGCGCTGGTGCTGCCGCGCGACCAACGGCTGCGGCGCCTGGCGTTGGCGCTGTCGGACGAGCCGTCCGACACCCGGCAGCTGGACGCATGGGCCAACACGATAGGCATGGCGCCGCGGACGCTGGCGCGCCGCTTCCAGGCCGAGACCGGCATGACGCTCGGCGCATGGCGCCAGCACGCCCGCCTGATGCGGGCGCAGGAAATGCTGGCGGCCGGCGCGCCGGTCACCACCGTAGCGTTGGATCTGGGCTACGACAATGTCAGCGCGTTCATCGCCATGTTCAAACGCGAATTGGGTGTGACGCCGGGCCGCTACCGCGACCCGGCGATCTGAACCCGCGGGGCCTCAGGATTCCGAGGCGGCCGTCTTGCGCGATTGGCGCGGACGGCTCGCGGTCTTGCTGGCCGTCTTGCTGGCCGTCTTGCGGGCGGGCTTGGCGGCCACCTCGGTAGCGGTTTCAGCTTGCGGCGCAGCGGCCTCCACCGCCTTGGCCGGTTCGCCAGCGTTAGCCTGCGCAGTCCGGCCCGTGTCGCGGTCGCCGCCCTTGGTTGCGGCCGTCTTGGTGGCGCTGCGGCCACGGGTGGCGGCACGCTTGACCGCCGGGCTGGCCGGCGCCTCCTCAACCTGCCTGGCCGGGGCGCCGGCGAACGGGTCCGCCGCCTTGGCGGGCACCTTGCTGGCGGGCTCGCGGCGCGGTTGCTCGGCAGGTTCGACAAAGGTCCATTCGGCGATGTCCACGGCCGGCAGCGGCTGGCGAGCCTGCGGCAACGGTGTGGGCATGGGGGGCAGCCGCGAGGCCTGCACCGGCTTGGGCGCCTGCGCGCGGGCCAGCGCATCCGCACGCATGGCCTCCAGCGCGGCCGCTTCCTCGGCCAGTTTCTTGGCGGTTTCCTTATCGGCTTGCGCTTGCTTGGCGGCGGCCACCTGCTTGTCGGCCTCCGCCTGTTGGTCGGCTTCTGCCTGTCTACCGGCCTGGGCCGGGGCCTCGGACGCTGCGGCCGGCGGCGCCACTGCCGCAGCTTGGGGCTCGGCGGATGCCGTGGCCGGCTCATTAAATGCCGCGTCCGACGGCGCAGCCACCGCCGCTTCCGCATGCTGGCTGGCGCCCCGACCCGACTTGCGGCCGCCGCGCGACTTGCGGGAGGGGCGCGGATTGGCTTCCTCTTGCACCACGCCGGCTTGCGTATCGTCGGCTTCGGCCTCAGCCGGCGCCGCCTGGCGGCCTTGCGCGGAACGGGACCCACCATGGCCGCCCGAGCGGTTCACGGCCGGCGCGCTGTCGCCGCTGTCGGCGCTGTCGCGATAGACATAGGTGCCGGACTTCTCTTCACGGCCGACTTCCAGAAAGCCGCGCGACTGCGCTTCGTCCAGCAGATTGCCGAAGGCGCGAAAGCCGTAGTACGACTCGTTGAAATCCGGTTTGCGGCGCTTGAGCGCATCCTTCAGCGCCGACGCCCAGATCTTGCCGCTGTCGCCGCGTTCGGCCATCAGCGCCTCGAAGGTCTCGACGACCATTTCCACGGCCTGGGTCTTGCGGGCCTCGAGCTCTTCCTTGCGGCGGCGCTCTTCGTCCGGCGTCCGGCGCTGGCCGGTGTTGGCGCCGCCCCGGTTGTCGCGCCGCGCGTCGGCGGTGCGCTGGCCTTCGCGGGCCAGGTCGTCATAGAAGATGAATTCGTCGCAATTGGCGATCAGCAGGTCGGACGTGGATTGCTTGACGCCCACGCCAATGACCTTCTTGTTGTTTTCGCGCAGCTTGGACACCAGCGGCGAAAAGTCCGAATCGCCGCTGATGATCACGAACGTGTTGACGTGCGACTTGGTGTAGCAAAAGTCCAACGCATCGACGACCAGGCGGATGTCGGCCGAATTCTTGCCCGACTGGCGCACGTGCGGAATCTCGATCAGCTCGAAATTGGCTTCGTGCATGGGGGCCTTAAATTCCTTGTACCGCTCCCAGTCGCAATAGGCTTTCTTGACGACGATGCTGCCCTTGAGCAGCAGGCGCTCCAGCACAGGCCGGATGTCGAATTTTTGGTATTTCGTGTCGCGCACACCCAGCGCTACGTTCTCGAAGTCGCAGAAAAGCGCCATGCTGACGTTTTCGTTGGGGGTATTCATGTGGTTCTCCAATGCTGCGGCGGCTGTAGCGGCTGACCGCCAGATACCGCTCATGATATACATATCCGGCTACGCCACCCGCCGGCCGCTTTCGCAGCCCCACCCGCGTCCGCCCTCAGCCGCCCCATGTCCTACCCCGCCCTGACCACCCGCCGCCTTACCCTGCAGCCCCTTGGCATGGAGGATGCCGACGCCATCCAGCGGGTGTTTCCGCAATGGGAGATCGTGCGTTTCCTGGCGGATCAGGTGCCCTGGCCGTACCCGGAAAACGGCGCAAACGACTACCTCGAGCATGTAGCGCTGCCGGCCATCCGCCGGGGCGAACAATGGCATTGGACCGTACGCACGCTGGACGCCCCAACCGCCTGATCGGCGTCATCAGCCTGATGGACGACGAATCCCATAACAACCGCGGCTTCTGGCTGGCCCCGGACTTCCACGGCCGCGGCTACATGACCGAAGCCAGCGACGCCGTCACCGCCTATTGGTTCGAGGTGCTGGGCAAGCCGCTCCTGCGGGCCCCCAAGGCCGTCGCCAACAGCGGATCCCGCAAGATTTCAGAACGCGGCGGGATGCGCGTCGTGGGCATCGAAGAACGCGGCTTCGTCAGTGGCCGCCAGCCCGCGGAAATCTGGGAAATCACCCGGGATGAATGGCAAGCGTGGCGCCGGCGCCCAGCCTGAGCGGGCGAATCTGAGCGAGCGGATGTGGCCCCATTTTTATCCTGGAGCCGCCCTTTCGCTGACCAACCCGTTAAGCCGGCGCTTACCGGCCCTTTCGCCCTCTTTTCCGGCGGATTGACTCGCGCGGGTCCTGGCTAGAATTTCCCGAAAATCCGGCATTCCGCGTACGGGGTGCCTTCCCTTTCGGGCAAGATCCATGAATCCGTCTTCCGTCATCGGCGCCGTCGTCGGCCTGCTTACCCTGCTGATCGTCGTCGCGCTGTCCGCCACCGACGCCAGCATGTACTTCAACCTGCCTGGCCTGGCCATCGTCCTGGGCGGCACCTGCGCCGCGCTGTTCATCGCCTACCCGCTGCCTGAAGTGCTGCGCATCTTCAAGCTGGTGCGCACCGTGTTCCGCAACGACCAGCACGACCAGCAGCGCGACATCGAAGAACTGGTGTCGATGGCGCAACTGTGGATGAACACCGACGTCCACAAGGTCGAGCAAGAGCTAAAGAAGGTCTCCAACCCGTTCCTGCGCACGGGCGTGCAGCTGATCATCGACAACACCCCCGAAGACCAGATCATCGAGGTGCTGCAGTGGCGTGTCGCCCGGCTGCGCGCCCGCGAACAGGCTGAAGCGCAGATGTTCCGCGTGATGGCCACCTTCGCGCCGGCCTTCGGCATGCTGGGCACGCTGGTCGCCCTGATCAACCTGATGGCGGTGTTGGGCGACGGCAGCATGACGATGATCGGCCAGCATCTGGCCGTGGGCCTGATGACGACGTTCTACGGCATCCTGCTGGCCAACCTGGTCTGCAAGCCGATCGCATTGAAGCTTGAACGCCGCACCGCCCGCCGCATCGAATCCATGAACATGGTGCTGCAGGGCATCTCGATGATGTGCGAAAAGCGCGGCCCGGCGGTCGTGCGCGAGACCCTGAATTCCTTCGTCATGCACGTCGAAGACGAAATCTACGACGGTGGCCTGGCCGCCACGACGCAGCCCAAACCCAAGACGGAAGGCCAGGTCAAACCCGCCGCCCAACCCGTCTCCATCACCCGTCCGGCCGCCGCGCGTCAATGAGCCTGATTTCCCCTTCCCTGGCGCAGCGGATCGAGCAGGCCCGCCAGGCCCAGTTACGCGCCCAAAAAGCGGCGGACAACAGCGGCTGGCGCCCCAGCCAGACCGACCGCAAGGATCGTTACGCCCGCTGGCACGTCGAAGAAACCGTGGAACAGGACTCCGAGAACTGGCTGCTGAGCTATCTGGACCTGATCACCCTGCTGCTGGCCATGCTGGTGGTGATGCTGGCCGTGGCGCGCCTGCACGGCCAGGCGCCTGCCGCCTCCGATACGCCGGTCGAGCTGGTCGGCACGCTGGCCACAAGCGGCCTGCCCAAGTACGACGGCGAATACGCCGAATTCGACGCCACGCCGATTCCTGCCAGCTGGGCCGAACCGCCCGCTGACGCCCCGGCCGCCGAAGCGCCGCCCGCCGACGACGGCGTGAAAGTGGCCGACGCCGCCCCGCCGCTGAAGGCGCCCTCCAAGGAATCGCTGGGCCTGGGCGACCTGGGCAAGTCGGTGGACGTGATCATCAACGAGCAGTCCGTCAGCTTCCGCATCAGCAACGAACTGCTGTTCCCCTCGGGGCAAGCCACGCTCAGCCCTGCCGGCCTGGATGTCATCAAGCGCCTGGCCGCCATCCTGACGAAGAACGAATACCAGGTGTCGGTGGAAGGCCATAGCGACCCGGTGCCGATCCAGACCCGGCAATTCGCCTCCAACTGGGAACTGTCGAGCAGCCGCGCCACCAGCGTGCTGCGTGAACTGGTGCGCGACGGCGTGTCGGCCCAGCGACTGCGTGCCGTGGGCTACGCCGAAACCCGGCCCATCGAGTCCAACGACACGCCAGCCGGGCGCGCCGCCAACCGCCGTGTTGAACTGATCATGGACATCGCGCCGCAGCAGACGCCCGTCAAGCAAGCCCAAGCCCCGGCCCAACCTGCCGCCCAAGCGCACTGAACCGCCGGGGCCGGCGCCCCGCCCCTGCGACGCCGTTCCGTACACTTGAGGGCGGAAAACCTCTGGACGGGCAAGATGATGCAAACGACGGCACTGGAAAAGCAGCTGGATTTCCTGCGGGAGATCGACCGGCTGAAGACAGTCATCCGGCAATCGCCGCTGCTTGATGGCAGCCGAAAGGAAAACACCGCCGAACACTCCTGGCACCTGGCGATGTACGCCCTTGTCCTCGGCGAGTACGCCGCCGGGTCGGTCAATATCAACCGGGTCATGCAAATGCTCTTGCTGCATGACGTCGTCGAGATCGACGTCGGAGACACGCCGATCCACGGCGGGCATTCCGCACAACGGCAGGCCGAACGCGAGTCCCAGGCGGCAACGCGGCTGTTTGGCCTGCTACCGCAGGGGCAACGTGACGAATTCCTGGGCCTGTGGCAGGAATTCGAACGTGCGGAAACCGATGACGCGCAGTTCGCGAAGGCCCTCGACCGTTTTCAACCGCTGCTGATCAACATCCATACCGGCGGCGGCACCTGGACGGAGAGCGGCGTGTCGCTTGAGCAGGTTTTCTCGCGATATGGCCCCGCCATCAAAAAGGGCGCGCCCGAGCTATGGACGGTGTGCGAGCGATGGGTGACGCGGCATTTTTCGGGCCAGGCCTGAGGCGTCGGCAACCAGGTGCAGTCCACGGGCGGCGCCTTATGGGAGCGGCGGCGGGCGTCGACAGCTAACGGCCGGCTACAGTCTCGGCGTCCGGCGCTTCGAACGCCCGTATCGCAGGCAAAGCGCCATCAAAGCGCTCGATCTGCACCGAAGTCAGTTGCCCGCTGCAGCCCTGCGCCAGCGATGAGGTACCGGCGTCGCGCGTCAAGATGTTCGGATTGCCATGGCCGCATAGCGCAACCTGGCCGCTGGTGTCCTCGACCGGGTCGTACCATGCGCCTGTCGGCAGTTGGGCCACCCCGGGCATGATGGTCGTGCTGAGCGCGGCACTGGCCAGGCAGGCGCCGCGCGCATTGAACAACCGCACGATATCGCCGTCCGCAATGCCTCGCGCGGCGGCATCCTGCGGGTGCAGCGTGCAGACTTCCCGGCCTTGGCGCTTTCGGGACGCGCTATGCGCGCCGAAGTCGAGTTGGCTATGCAAACGGGTGGCCGGTTGATTGGCGACCAGATACAACGGGAAAGCAGGCGTAGGCGCGTCCTCCGGCACCAGCCATGCCGGATGGCCCGGACAATCCGCATAGCCGAAGCCGGCAATGACCGGAGAGCTGATCTGGACCTTGCCGCTGGGCGTGGGCAACGGCTTGCCGGCGGGGTCTGCGCGGAACGCACGCAAAATGCCGCCGTCGTCGTCTTGCTGGGGAAGCGACAATTCACCCTTTTCCCAGAACTGCTCGAAAGCGGGCGCGTCCAGTCCTTTTTCCTGCAAGGCCCCCCGGGTTTTTTCGTAAAGATGGCGCAACCATTCGCCGCTGGTGCGACCTTCGGTAAACGCCTGCCGCGTGCCCAGACGGTCCGACAAGTCCGCAAAGATGTCGTAGTCATCACGCGCTTGGCCGTTGGGCGCGGCGATACGGTGCATGGCAACCAAGAGCGGATCCGTCGGCGCGCCGCCGATGTCCTCGCGTTCCAGCGTCATCGTGCATGGCAGGACGATGTCAGCATGGCGCGCCGTGGCGGTCCAGCCGATCTCATGGACGACGAACGTGTCCAGCGTGGCGAAGGCCCTCGTCAGTCGCTTGAGATCCTGGTGATGATGGAACGGATTGCCGCCCGCCCAATAGGCCAGGCGCACGTGCGGATACGGCATGCGCTTGCCGTTGTAGTCGAAGGGCTCGCCAGGGTGCAGCAACATGTCGGAAATCCGCGCGACGGGAATGAAGGCCTTGACCCCGTTAACGCCCTGCGGCAAGGATGCCACCGGCACGGCATTGCTGCGCTTGCCGTAATGCGCCAGCGTGCCCAGTGCGTAGGCGTAGCCGCCGCCGGGCAAACCCAGCTGCCCCAGCGCCGCCGCCAGCACAGCGGCCATCCACACGGGCTGCTCGCCGTGTTCGGCGCGCTGCAGCGAATGCGCGACTGTCACCAGCACGCGCTTGCCGCACAACCGTCGCGCCAGCTCGGCGATCTTCGCCTCGGGTACCCCGCAAATGGGGGCCGCCCAAGCCGCGTTCTTCGCCTGCCCGTCATGGCGGCCTGACAGATAGTCCTGGAAATCCTGCCAGCCCTCGCAGAACTCCGCCAGGAATACCTCGTCGTGCCAACCCTGGGCGACCAACTCGTGCACCAGAGCCAGCATCAGCGCCACGTCGGTGCCCGGCACGGCTTGTACCCAATCCGCCTGGGCATCCGCCGGAAAATCCGATGACAACGGGCTGATATTGATGAAGCGGCAGCCGCGCGCTGCGGCCTGGCGCATGGATTCACGTTCGATATGGCGGCTGATGCCGCCGCTGGCCACTCGCGAATTCTTCAGGGCCATGCCGCCAAACGCGAGAACGACGTCCGTGTGCTCCACGATCTGCTCCCACGTGACGTTGCGGCGCGCCACGTCGTCCATGCTGCCCAGGATATGCGGCAGGATCACGGCCGATGCGCCGGCGCTGTAGCTGTTTACCGAGCGTACGTAGCCGCCCAGCGCCGTATTCAGAAATCGGTGAACCTGGCTCTGGGCGTGATGGAAGCGCCCAGCGCTGGACCAGCCATATGATCCGCCGAACACGGCTTGCGGGCCATGCAGGTTCTTGACCCGCTGCAATTCGGCGGCCAGCAGGTCCAGGGCGTGCTCCCAACTGACTTGCACATAGCCGTCACGCCCTCGGGCGGCGTCCGGGCCCGGCCCCCGCTCCAGCCAACCACGCCGCACCATGGGCGCCTTGACCCGTACCGGGTGGTCCAGCGCATTGGTGAAGTTCTGGATCAACGGGTTGGGGTCCGGATCGCCCGGGTGCGGCAACACATCAAGTGCGCCATTTTTCCAGGCAGCGGAGAAAACACCCCAATGGGCACTGTGGGGTTTGCGGTCCGTGTCGGGACGGGGCGAAGGGGGGACGGAATGGTTCATGAGGGTTCACGCATCAGGGCCGGTGGCGATCGGGGCGTCCGGCTGCGCGCTCCATTCACTCCAGGATCCGGGATAGAGAGCCGCGCCCGTCAGCCCCGCCACTTCCATCGCCAGCAGATTGTGGCACGCCGTCACGCCGGAGCCGCATTGGTTGATGACGTCGGCAGGCGCGCGGCCGTCCATGCGCGACGTGAAGGCGTGACGTAACTGCTCAGGAGGGAGAAAGCGGCCATCGGCGCCCAGGTTGTCGCGGAAGAACCGATTCTGCGCGCCAGGAATGTGGCCGCCCACAGCGTCCAGTGTCTCGTTCTCTCCCCGGTAGCGGTCAGGCGCGCGCGCATCCAGCACGACGCGTCCGCCGGCGGCCAGCGCCTGCCGCAGTTGCGCGTAGCCAAGCATGGGCTGGCGGCTGTCGCGGACCGGCAGCGCGCCCGTGGCCCGCTTGGCGGGCGCGTCCGTGGTAAGCGGGTATCCCGCAGCTTTCCAGGCGCCCTCGCCGCCGTCCAGCACCGCCACAGCGTCATGACCGATCCAGCGCAGCAGCCACCAAAGGCGCGCCGCGTACATGCCGCCTGCATTGTCATAGGCGACGACTTGCGTCTGGCGACTTACGCCCAGCGCGGCCATCGCGTGCGCAAAGGCGGTGCGGTCAGGCAGCGGATGGCGCCCGTTGCCCCCCGTCTTGGTGCCGCTGAGCGTATCTTCCAGATGCACGTAGGCCGCGCCCGGGATATGCCCGGCGTCGTAATGGCGGCGCCCCGCCTGCGCGTCCGTCAGGTCAAAACCGCAGTCCAGGACCAGGATGTCGTCCCGCCCCGGTTGCGCCAATGCGCGGGCCAATTCCTCCGCGGCGATCAAGGTGTCGTACATACGCGGTTCCCCGTTCAAGCCTGGCCGGCCGCCAACGCGTCCATCGCACGCAGCGAATACACGTAGGCTGCACCGGCGTTCAGGGCGATGGCGGTGCTCAACGCTTCGCTCAATTCCACTTCGGTCACGCCGGCCTTGCGCGCGGCGTCGGCGTGCGCCGCGATGCAACCGTCGCAGCGAGTCGTGACGGCCACCGCCAAAGCGATCAACTCGCGCGTTTTCGCATCCAGCGTGCCGGTGGCGCCTTGCGCCTGGTTCAGCGCGCGGAACGCGGTGAGTAGTTGGGGATTGTGCTTGCCCAGCGCTTCGCCCGCCTTGCGGTTGTTGGCGAGCGTGTCGGTCCAGTTCTGCAGCATGAAGAAGTCTCCCGGTTTGAGGATGGTCGGGTTGTACAAGCGCGGCCCTACTGCCCGATCTGTTTCAGCAGGTCGGGGGTAGCGGCTTTGCGGTAATTGGCGATGTCCTGAATGATGTATTGCTTGAACTGGTCCATCGGCAGGTCGCGCTCCATGGCGGCGTCCTTGCGGATGGCGTTCTGCACCGACGGATCCTTCAAGGCGCGCGACAGGCTGTCGGACAATGCCTTGACCACCTCAGGCGGCGTGCCGGCCGGCGCCGCCAGGCCATACCATTGCGTCATGGTCATGTCGATGCCCAGTTCCTTGAACGTGGGCACGTCCGGCAAGATCGGACTGCGCTGGCTGCCGGTCAACGCAAGCACGCGCAATTGGCCTTGCTGCACCTGGGGCACCAGCGGCGACGCTGTGGCAAAGAACATGTCGATCTGCCCGCCGATCATGTCGGTGATCGCTGGGCCAGATCCCTTGTACGGCACATGCAGCAGCTTCAGGTGCCCGAGTTCCTTGATGGTTTCCATGCCGATGTGGGCCGCCCCGCCAGTGCCGGTGGAAGCGAAGGTCAACTCCTTGTCCTTGGCGGTCTTGATCACTTCCTGCGCGGTCTTGAAACGCGACGGCGTCGCGACGAACAGACCGTGCGGCGCTTCGAGGATCAGGCCGACCGGCGTGAAGTCGTCCGGCACCTTGTAGGGCAGGCTCTGCGGCTTCAGCGCGGGCGACACGGCCAGATTGCCGCTCATGGCCAATAGGATGGTGTAGCCATCGGGCGCCGCCTTTGCGACCAGGCCGGCGGCGATGTTGCCGCCCGCCCCCGGCCGGTTCTCGACAATTACCGTCTGGCCGATCGTTTTGCCCATGGCGGTCGCGACCAGGCGTCCATAGAGATCGCCTCCGCCACCGGGCGGGAAACCTACCACCAGCGTGATGGGACGATCGGGATACGCGGCGAGCGCATCGCCGCCCGCCACAGCGGCCAAACCCAGTCCTGCAACCACGGCGGCGGCGCCCCCGAATCGCCGGCCCCGGCGGATTGTGGAAGAAATGCCCATAGTGTCTGTCTCCTGTCCTCTATTTTTTTACAGGGAATCCGTCAGGCGCCAAGCCATCCGGCCTGCTGCCTCTGCACCACCCTGTCCACCGACGCGGCGCACTGCCCCAGGTAGCCCGCTGGGTCGGTCAGGCGCAGGATCTCTTCTTCGCCCAACAGCGCCGCCAGGTCCTTATGCTGGCGCAATGCCTGGGCGAAATCGAGCTTGTGGGTGATGCCATGCATCGACGCTTCATAGATCCACTCATGGGCGGTCTGCTTGCCCACGCGTTCAGACAGTTCCAGCATCACGTGTTCGGAGAGCAGGTACCCGCGCATGCGGTCCAGGTTCAAAGCCATGGCATCCGCGTCCACCCGCAGTCCGGCCAGCAGGTTCTTGGCCTGGAACAACATGGCGCCGGCGATCAGGCAGCACTCGGGCAACGCTTTCCATTCGATCTTCCACGCAATGCCGTCGCGCTCGCCTTCCTGCACCATGCCTTCCAGCATCAGTGCAGCGCTGGCGCGCAACGGCCGGCACAAGCCCGCCAGGTTTTCGGCCGACGTCGGGTTGCGCTTGTGCGGCATGGTGGACGAGCCCAGCTTGCCCGCCGAAAACGCTTCCTCCACTTCGCCGAATTCGTTTCTTTGCATATTGAAGAGTTCGTTGCCGATCTTCGACAACGTAGCCCCGAGCATGGCCAGCACCAATGCGTATTCGGTGAACCTGTCGCGCGCCGGCGCCCAACTGACCGCGGGTGCCCCCAGCCCCAGCTTGGCCAGCGTGCGGCGCTCGACCTCTTCAGCCTGTTCGCCCAGCGACGCCTGGCTGCCCACGGCGCCGGCGACCATGCCCACCAGCACCCGTGCTTCGCACTCTTTCAGGCGATCATGATGACGGGACAACTCGTCCAGCCAGACCGCGCATTTGTGCCCGAACGTGATGGGAAGCGCTTGCACCCCGTGCGTGCGCCCCGCCATGGGCGTGTCGCGATGGGTTTGCGCCAGCCGCGCCAATTCGCGCCCGACGGCCGCGACATCGCGCAGGATGATGGCGTGCACCGCCTTAAGCTGCAAGGCAACGCCGGTGTCGACCACATCCTGCGTCGTGGCGCCGTAGTGCACCCATTCGCCGTGGTCGGTCCCGCAACGGGCTTGCAATTGCTTCAGGGCAGGGACCAATGAATGCTTGATGCGGCGGATCTCTGCCGACATCTGGCCTATATCGATGTTCGCAATCTTGGCCTGGGCACGGATCTCCTTGGCTGCGGCAGCTGGAATGATGCCCAACTCGGCTTGCGCGTCGGCCAATGCCGCTTCGAAGTCCAACCACTTCTGGATGCGGTTCTCTTCCGAGAAGATGTCGCGCAATTCGTCGGTGCTCCACAGATGCTGGAGCGATTGCATGTCGAAGACGGAAACGGGCATGGCGCAGGATCCTGATGATTAGGAAGGTTGACGGTCGGTACGGGGAAACAGTCGGCCGGGGTTGAACGTGCCCAAGGGATCCAGCGCGTGCTTGATGCGCTGCATGACCTCAACGGACACGGCAGGTTTGAATTGGAGGAAGGCTTTCTGCTTGAGCCGGCCGATGCCGTGCTCGGCGGAAATGGAGCCGCCCAATGCGGCGGCGGTTTCATGCACGGCGTCATGCACCGCGTCTTCCTGCGCGCGGAAGGCGGCGTCGGCCATGCCCTCGGGCTTGCTCTGGTTGTAGTGAAGATTGCCGTCACCGACGTGGCCGAAGCAGACAATGCGGATGCCGGGCATCAACGCTTGGAGCCTTGCGCCGGCGGTTGCGATGAATTCGGGAATACGGGACACCGATACCGAGATATCGTGTTTGATGGACGGGCCATCCAGCCGCTGCGCTTCCGGCACGTGTTCACGCAGCGCCCAGAGGTCATGCGACTGACGGCCAGACGCCGCGATCACCGCATCGGTAACGCCTCCCTCCTCCATCGCCGCTTCCAGCACGCCCTGGACCGCAGGCTCGGGATCCATCAGCGCAGAGGTTTCCGACACGTCGAAAAGCACGGCCCAGGGTGACGGTTGGGCAAGCGGGTCACGCATGCCATCCAATGGATGGGCCAGCACCTGGGCCAAGGTCTGCCGTCCAATCAGCTCGAAGGCCGTCACACGTTCGCCCACGGCGTCCGTCAAGCGGGCCAAGAGATCCACCGCCGCTTGCGGGGTCGGCACTGCGACCCAGGCGGTCACGACCTTGCGGGGCAACGCGTACAGCCTGAAGGCCGCGGCCGTGACCACGCCCAGCGTGCCTTCGGCGCCGATGAACCATTGCTTCAGGTCGTAGCCGGTGTTGTCCTTGCGCAGCGTGCCCAGCTGCGGCAGCACGCTGCCGTCGGCCAGCACTACCTCCAGACCTAGCGTCAGGTCCCGCGTATTGCCATAGCGCAGGACTTGTTCGCCGCCGGCATTGGTGGAGACCACCCCGCCCACCGTGGCGCTTCCCTCCGAGGCGAGGGATAGGGCGAACAGCCGGCCGGCGCCGGAGGCCGCCTGCTGGGCGGCTAGCACCGTGCAGCCCGCTTCCAGCGTGATGCTGTTGTCCAGCATATCCACGCGGCGCACAGCCGTCATGCGGTCCAGGCTGAGCACTACCTCCCGCCCCGAGGCATCGGGTGTGGAGCCGCCGACCAATCCGGTGTTGCCTCCCTGCGGCACCACTGCCACCCGCTGCGCCGCGCATAGCTCCACCACGCGCGACACCTCCTGGGTGTTGGCCGGGCGCACCACGGCGCGCGCCACGCCCGGAAAGTTTCGGCGCCAGTCCGCGGTATAGCGCGCGGTGTCGGCGTCGGCGGTCAACACGTGGCCCGGGCCGACGATGGCGCGCAGCGCCGTTGCGAGTGCATCAATCTGATTGGGCATAATGCTATCGGTCCGCATGGCCGGGCGTGATGCCCCGGCGTTTGCGTGTCTCCTGGTTGAAATCGAGCGTCGTTCCCTGGTCCGGTAGCCGACTATCGTTTCATTGATTAAAATATGTTTTATTGAACAAAACTATAGGAAGCATCTGACACCGTGTCAAGCGAGAATTCCCCTAAGCCGCCCGCCGGCGTGCTCGAACGTGGCATCTCCGTTCTGGAGTGTTTCGGCGAAGACAATCTGCGCCTGTCGCTGCGTGACCTGGCTGAACGCACCGGCCTGGACAAAGCCACGCTGCTGCGCCTGCTGAACGTGTTCATCAAGGCGCGCATGATTCATCGCTACGACAGCAGCACCTACGCGCTAGGACCGGCGCTGCTGCACATGGGCATGCTCTACCGCGACACGTTCGACCTGGGCTCGCGCTTGCAGCCGGCGTTGCGCAGCATCATGGAACAGACAGGCGAAACCGTTGCGCTGTACGTGCGCAGCGGCGAAGACCGCATCTGCCTGTACCGCGAAAACACCTCCAGGGAAGTCCGGCATCACGTCGAAGTGGGCAAGCGGATCAGCCTGAAGGACGGCGGATCTTCTGCACACGTTCTGCGGGCGTTTACCGGTGGAACCACGCCCCTTGCGCGCGGCATCCACGAACACGGGTATGCCATGACCCGTTCCGAACGAGTGGCCGAAATGGCATCGGTGGCCCTGCCGGTGTTCGATGCCGACGACGCCTTCATTGGCGCGTTGGTCGTACTGGGGCTGGCATCGCGTCATGACGAGGCCGCGCAGCTCAAGGCAGTGGAAATCGTGCGCCATGAACTTGCGCAGCAAGGATTCCGCACCACGCCTCCTGCGGCCTGGACGCCCGAAGCAGCCGACGCCTGAAGCCACCGGCGCCGGCCTGCCCGACGCTTCTAGGAATGCGGCGCCGCGCCGAACAGCTCGGGCGCTGGCAGGCAGACGCGCGCGTCCCGGCCGGCGTCCGTAAAACGCTCGCACCAAGCCACGATAGCCCTCGCCGCGGCATCGTCCATGGCAGGCGCGAAGGCGCGCATGCGGGTCTGCAACGATGCCCATGTGTAGGGATCTTCCGGATCCCCTTTGCGCAGCTTCCTCAACGCGCTCCATTGCCGGCCGTCTTTCAGCGTCAACGTGACGCGGCAAGGGCGCAGGCGGGGGAATTCCTGCTGGAAGACCTCGCTTGTGCGCACCGTGATGCGGCGCGCCAGCGCCAATAGTCCGGGCGCATGCAGGTCAGGGGATTCCATGTCTTCAATCCCCAGCTTGCCGGCAAGCAGCAAACGCGCCACCACGTACCGCAAAGAGAAACACGTTTCCGCCGGCTTTGCCGGCCACTCGACCCCGGCGATCTTCAGGGCGTGCGTGAAGATCTCCACGTCTACGGATTCGATCTCGTCCAGCGCGGGCGCATGCAGATCCATCAACTCCCGTGTGGCATCCAGCGGCGTGAAAAGCTGCGCGCAGCAAGGCCAGGCCTTGATCGTGGCGGTGTTCACGCGTGCAGGCGCCTCCAGGCCGCCGTCCAGCGCGCCCAGGGGGCCATCCCCGCCCAGCAACCGATACAGCCCGCGTGAACCCGTCGCAAAGCGCTGCGCGCCCGGCAGGCCGGCGCGCGCCGCATAGGCCGCCGCCATTCCGTTACGCACGGCGAAGGCCGGATGCAGCGATTTCGACTCGTGCGCATCATCGTCGACCAACTGCCATAGCCCCGCAGCCTGCGTGGCGCCGATGCCCAGGGCGTGATGCAGCAAAGCCGGCGTCAACCCCATCGCCACCCCTGCCGCTGCCGCAGCCCCCACGGCGCCGGCCGTCGCGGTCGCGTGAAAACCCGCTGCATGGCGTGTGCCTAGCGCTTCGCCCAACCGCAGCGATACTTCATAGCCGGCGATGACCGCATCCGCCACCTGTCGTTGCGTCATGCCACGGCTGGCCGCCATTGCCAGCACTGGCGTGACGGACACCACGCCCGGGTGCAGCATGGCGGCACGGTGTGCGTCGTCGATTTCTCGAATATGGGCGATAGCCGCATTGGCGAATGCCGCCCCGTTGGCGTTCATCCCGGCGCCGCCGAACACCGGAGCGGCCCCCGCGCCGGGATGGCAGTCCCACGCCACACGGCGGTAAGTTTCCGCGGATGTCGCACCCGCCCCCGACCAGCCGGCGGTAAACCAATCCAGGAAGGCCTGGGCCAGACGCTCGCGCGTCTGCGAAGAAATGGGACGTTGCGACAAGCGGCAAAGGTGCGCGACAAGCGAATTTTCTGGAGTGATGGCGGCATTGTTCATTATTTCATTCATCGGAATATGTTTTATTGAATGAAACATTAACCGATCCTCACCCTAATGAAAACCTCCCGCACGGCGCGAGTCCGCTCCCGGCGTCACGTGCGGCTTTCGAATCGATTTTCCAGGAAGACTCACGTAAGCTTTCGGGATCCACAATCGTGAGCCGAACCGGAACCCTCGCCCATGTCCTACCTGCTGCTGATCGTTGAACCCGTGGGCCAGCGCGCCCAGCGTACTCCCGAGGAAGGCCGCGACGCCTACGCGCAGATGGTGCGCTACGCCGAAGGCCTGAAGGCGCGCGGTCTGCTGACGCAAGCCGAATCCCTGAAATCGGAGTCCGAAGGCGTGCGGCTGCAGATCCGCGACGGTGAACGCTCGCTGGTGGACGGGCCGTACGCCGAGGCCAAGGAAATGATCGGCGGGTTCTTCCTGCTGACGTGCGACACCCGCGAAGAGGCGCTGGCCCTGGCCGCAGAATGCCCGGCGGCGCAATGGGCGACCGTCGAGGTGCGCGAACTGGGACCGTGCTTCATGTAGCTCTCCGGGAACCTGGTACTTACCCTAGGCCCGCAAATTCTTTGTCGATCTGACGTCTCGCCGTTCGTCGTGCCAGTACAAGCCCGGAGTTTCCGACGGAAACGCGGGCTGCGATGTCCAACCTCAAGGAGAGACTCAGATGCGATACATGATCATCGTGCGGGCCACGCCCGACAGCGAAGCCGGCGTGATGCCGGAAGAAAGCCTGCTTGCCGCAATGGCGACCTATCACGAAGCACTGGCCAAGGCCGGCGTGCTGTTGGACGCCAGCGGCCTGCAACCGTCGTCCAAAGGATGGCGGGTGGAATACGAAGGCGGCCAGCGCAAGGTGGTGGACGGGCCCTTTGCCGAAACCAAGGAATTGATCGCCGGCTACACCATGATCCAGGTGCGTTCGCGCGAAGAAGCCATGCAATGGGCCCTGCGCTTTCCGGAGCCGTTCACCGGCCAGCCCTGCGCCATCGAAGTACGCCAATTGTTCGAACTGGAAGACTTCGGCCCCAGCAAGGCCGTGGAACGCTTTCGCGACATTCCCGGCGTCAGCCACTGAGCCGCTCGGAATCCCGCCATGCTGAAAACCTTGTTGCTGATCGTCCTGGCCGCCCTCGTCCTGCTGCTGGCCTATGCCGCCACGCGGCCCGACACGTTCCGCGTTGAACGCAGCGCGCAGATCCAGGCCCCACCCGACCGGCTGTTCCCCCTGATCAACGATCTGCGCGCATTTAATACCTGGAACCCGTACGAGAAGAAGGATCCCGCGATCAAAGGCAGCTACGGCGCGACTACCGTCGGCCCGGGCGCGACGTACGCTTGGGAAAGCGACAAAGTCGGCGTGGGGGAAATGCGCATCGAGTCGGCGCAACCAGACACAACCGTCAAGATGCGCCTGACCTTCGTCAAGCCGTTTTCGGCCGTCAATCAGGTGACCTTCAGCCTGACGCCGGCCGGCGACGGCACGCGCGTCGCCTGGCTCATGGAAGGCCGGCTGAACTTCGTTGCCAAACTGATGCACATCTTCTTCAATATGGACCGCATGGTCGGACAGGATTTTGAAGACGGCCTCGCCAATCTCAAGGCCTTGGCCGAAAGGCGCTAGGCCCACACCGGAGCACGGACATGCACAAGCAGATCTACGTCAACCTCGCCATTGGCGACATGCAGAAATCCCAAGCCTTCTTCAAGAGCCTGGGGTTCACCTTCAATCCGCAGTTCACCAACGACCAGGGCGCCTGCATGGTCATCAGCGACGACATCTACGCCATGCTGCTGACCAAGGACTTCTTCCAGGGCTTCACCGGCAAGCCACTGGTCGACGCGACCCGCGCCACCGAAGTGCTGATCTGCCTGTCTTGCGAAAGCCGCGCCGAAGTCGATGACCTGGTCGCCCGGGCGGTGGCCGCCGGCGGCACCGCGCCGCGTGCCCCGCAAGACCATGGGTTCATGTACGGCCATGGCTTCGAAGACCTGGACGGCCACATCTGGGAACTGGTGCACATGGTCCCCGGCGAAGCGGCCGGCGCATGAGCCAGACGGCGACCCATCGGGCTATCGAGGCAGTCTGGCGGATCGAGGCCGCCAGCGTCATCGCCGGCGTCGCGCGGCTGGTGCGCGACGTCGGCGTGGCCGAAGAGCTGGCGCAGGACGCGTTGGTGGCCGCCCTTGAACGCTGGCCCGACACGGGTGTGCCGGACAACCCGGGAGCGTGGCTGATGACCACCGCAAAGAACCGCGCCCGCGACCGCTTGCGCCTGGACGCGCTGCACACCCGCAAGCACGATCAGATCGGCCATGAACTGGAGGCCTTGCAGGCCGACGTGGAGCCCGACTTCGTGGACGCGCTGGATGCCGCGCGCCAGGACGATATCGGCGACGACCTGCTGCGCCTGGTCTTCACCGCCTGCCATCCGGTGCTGTCGACCGAGGCGCGCGTGGCGCTCACGCTGCGGTTGCTGGGCGGTCTGTCCACGGCAGAGATCGCCCGCGCGTTCCTGGCGGCGGAGTCCACGATCGCCCAGCGCATCGTGCGCGCCAAGCGCAGCCTGACGGCGGCCAAGGTGCCCTTTGAGGTTCCGCGAGAACAGGACCGTGGCCCCCGGCTCGCCTCCGTGCTGGAAGTCATTTACCTGATTTTCAACGAAGGCTATTCAGCGACCTCGGGCGACGACTGGATGCGCCCGGCGCTTTGCGACGAAGCGCTGCGCCTGGGCCGCATCCTGGCCGAGTTGGCCCCCGGCGAAGGCGAAGTACATGGCCTCGTGGCGTTGATGGAGCTGCAGGCGTCCCGCCTGCCTGCGCGCACCGATGCGCAAGGCCGCCCCGTGCTGTTGATGGAGCAGGACCGCGGCCGCTGGGATCCCTTGCTGATCCGGCGCGGATTGGCGGCGTTGGCGCGCTCAGCCGCCCAAGGCGGCGCGTTAGGCGCTTATGCGCTGCAAGCGGAGCTGGCCGCCTGCCACGCGCGTGCGCGCACGCCACAGGAAACCGATTGGCCGCGCATCGTCGCGCTCTACGACGCGCTGGCGCAGGTGATGCCGTCGCCCGTGGTGGCGTTGAACCGCGCCGTCGCCGTGGGCATGGCATTCGGGCCGCAAGCCGGGCTGGAACTGGTCGATGCGTTGTCGGCCGACCCGGCATTGGCCAACTACCATTGGTTGCCCAGCGTGCGCGGCGACCTGCTCGCCAAGCTTGGCCGCCACGCCGAGGCCTATGCCGAATTCGAGCGCGCCGCCGGCATGACGCGCAACACCCGCGAACGGGAATTGCTGCTGGCGCGCGCCGCCCAGATGCAGGCGCAACGTTCGCCCCCGGCCAAGGGCTGACGCATCGGCGTTCCCGGCCACTGTCAAAGATTGTCAATGCGCGCGCCGGCGCTCGCGGCCAGGAGTAGGCTCGTCCGAAGCGCGAAACTGACATGGGCGGAGCGTCGCATGAACAAGACTGGCACGGTGCTACTGGCGTCCACAATAGGGGTGTTGGCTCTGCTCGTGCCCTTTTCGCTGTCGCTGTACCTGGCGCAGACACAGGGCCGCGAAGATGCCCTGGCCACCCTGCACGACATGGCGGACGACGTGCTGCACCGGGCCGACAACGCCCGCCTGCAGATCAGCGACGCGATCACCGCGTTGAACAGCAATTCCGCCGAGCCGCCCTGTTCCGCGGAACAATTGACGCGCATGGGCATCCTGTCGGCAGCCTTCAGCCACGTGGCGGGCATGGGCCGCCTGGAGAACGACGCGCTGGTGTGCTCCACACTGGGCAATCAGGCTCTGCCTATCAATCTGGGCAAACCCGACGGCAACCGGCCGTACGGCCTTCGCTTCTGGAGCGGGATCGAATTGCCCAACCTGCCCGGCCACTCCTTCAGCGCGCTGGGGCGCGACGGCTACGCGGCGCTGGCCTACCCCGACCTGGCGATCGACCTGCTGAACCGGGATTCCCCGGTTTCCCTGGCATTTTTCACGGGCGGGCAGCATCGGATCCTGGGACGCCGCGGCGTCATCCGCGACGAATGGGTCGGCCGCTACCAGGGCCTGCCCCTCCAATTCGAGGACGAGGGCTACTTCGTGGTGATCCAGCCGTCCGTCGCCACCGACAGCGCCGCGCTGGCCGCCATGCCGTCGTCGCTGGTGCAGGCGCACGTGCGGCGCTCGGCATATGTACTGGGACCCGTCGGCCTGATTCTGGGCGCGTTGCTGACCTGGGCAGTCGCCGTCGTCGCGCACCGCAGCATGTCGTTGACTGGCGAACTGCAAGCCGCGTTCGAACGCGACGAGTTTTTCGTGGAATACCAGCCCATCATTGACCTGCGCGACGGTCGGTGCGTCGGCGCCGAAGCGCTGGCGCGGTGGCGCAATGGAAATGGCGCGCTGATCAGCCCCAGCGTCTTCATCCCGCTTGCCGAGGCCAATGGCATGATCCAGCGGATCACCTCGAAGGTCATGGAGATCGTCGTTCGCGACGCTGGCGGACTGCTCCGAGGCAACCCGCGCTTGCACATCTCCATCAACTTGTCTTCCGAAGACCTGCATGCCGGCGGCGTCGACACACGGATGACCGATCTGGTGCGGCAGGCGGGCATGCGGCCCGGCAGCCTGGTCCTGGAGATCACCGAACGCGGGCTGATCGCCCCCGAGAAAGCACGCGGCGCGCTCCTGGCGGTGCGTGCGGGCGGATTCCGCGTGGCGATCGACGACTTCGGCACGGGGCACTCCAGCCTGTCGTACCTGGCCACGTATGAACTGGACTTCCTGAAGATCGACAAAATGTTCGTGGACACGCTGGGCACCGACGCGCCCACCAGCCTGGTGACATTCCACATCATCGAACTGGCGCGCTCGCTGGGTTTGCAGATGGTCGCCGAAGGGGTGGAAACCGAGGCGCAGCGCAACATCCTGCAAGCGCGTGGCGTGCAGTACGCCCAAGGTTGGCTGTTCGGCCGCCCCATGAGCATCCAGAAGCTGCGCGAATTCGCGGCGCGTGCCGGGCACGGTCTGCCTTCCCCGGATGCCACGACCTTCCTGGGGCCCACCCGGCATGCTTAAATCCCAGACATGCGTACCGATTCCGCCGCCGCTACCGAGCTGGGCGCGCCCCTCCTGGCGGGCGTGCCGGCGGCATTCGACCATCCCAATGACCGCGCCGAATTCCGCCACGCGGCGCACCAGCCTGGCATAGAGCTGTACCGCGCGCACATCGTGCGGCATGCCTTCGAACCCCACACGCATGAAGCCTATGGCCTGGGCGCCATCGAGTCCGGGGTGGAGCGCTTCCGTTACCGGGGCGAAGACCACCTGGCGCCCTCGGGGTCGGTCGTGCTGATGAATCCGGACGAACTGCACACCGGCCGCGCGGAAACCAAATCAGGCTGGCGTTACCGCATGGCCTATATCGACCCGGACGTCGTGGCGCGCGTCACCGGGGAGTCCGGCTGGTGGTTCGACACCGCCGTCGGCCACGACAGCGCCGGCGCGCAGCGCGTCACCGCCCTGCTCGACACCTTGTGGCAGGCGCGCGAACCGCTGGCCTTCGACAGCGCCCTGTTTCTGCTGCTGGGCGAATTCCGCCGGCACGCGCAAGTGCCCCGGGGCGCGCCGGACGAAGGCGCACTGCGCTTTGCGCCCGTCATCGACTACCTGCGCGCCCATCTGTCACGCCGCCTGACGCTGGACGAACTCGCGGCGGTAGCGGGGCTGAGCCCGTTCCACTTCCTGCGCCGCTTCCAGGCGCAGCACCACGCCACGCCGCAACAGATGCTGATGGCCTTGCGGCTGTTCGAAGCCAAGCGCCTGCTGGCCGCCGGCATCACGCCCGCCCAGGTGGCGCTGGCCGCCGGCCTGACCGATCAGGCGCACCTGACCCGCGCGTTCTCACGCCGCTACGGCGTCACCCCCGCCCGCTACCAGAAGCAGGTCCGCGGCTAGCCGGCGCACCGCAATCTGGTACAAGACCGGCCCGCCCTCCGCTGGCTAGACTGCCCGCATTGATACCTGGAGCAATGTATGTGGGCGGGAACCCTTTATGCCCTGGCCGCCGGCCTGATGTGGGGGCTGGTATTCGTGGGGCCGCTGCTGTTGCCGGAATACCCGGCCGCGCTGCAATCCGTGGCGCGCTACCTGGCGTTCGGCCTGATTGCGTTGCCGCTTGCCTGGCTGGACCGCCATCGCCTGCGGCTCTTGACCCGCGCCGACTGGATTGAAGCCCTGAAGTTGGCCGCCATCGGCAACCTGCTGTACTACCTGTGCCTGGCCAGCGCCATCCAGCGCGCGGGCGGCCCTGTTCCCACCATGATCATCGGCACGCTGCCCGTGGTGATCGCCGTGTGCGCCAACCTGCGCAACGCGCACCGCGACGGCAGGCTGCCGTGGAAACGCCTGGCGCCCTCGCTGGCGCTGATCGCGCTGGGTATCGGCTGCGTCAACAAGGTGGAGCTAGACGCGCTGCGCCTGGACGCCGACGCGGACCTGGGCCGCTACGCCATCGGCGCGGCGCTGGCGCTGGCCGCCGTCGCCTGCTGGACCTGGTATCCGCTACGCAACGCCGACTGGCTGCGGGCGCATCCCGACCGCAGTCCCAGCACCTGGGCCACCGCCCAGGGCGTGGCCACCCTGCCCCTGGCGCTGGCGGGCTACGCGGCGCTGTGGGGCGGCATGGCCGTGGCAGGCAGCGGCTTTACCATGCCACTGGGACCGCGTCCGGAAGTTTTTTTGGGCCTGATGATCATCATCGGCCTGTTCGCGTCCTGGTTGGGCACCCTGTGCTGGAACGAGGCCAGCCAGCGGCTGCCCACCGCGCTGGCCGGCCAGCTGATCGTGTTTGAAACGCTGGCCGCGCTGGCCTACGCATTCATCCTGCGCGGCACGATGCCTAAACCGCTGACGATGGCGGGCATCGCCTTGCTGGTGGTCGGCGTGCTGCGCGCGGTGCGCGTCAAACCCGAACCCGTTGCCGCGGTCGCCTGACTACAGTAAGCCCGGCAACTGGTTCAAGTCGTCGATCACGTCGGACGCGCCTTCGTCCAGCAGGCGCTGGCGCTGGTCCGGCCCGTTGTGGGACGCGCCCACGTAACCCACCGCCCGCATGCGTGCGGCGCGGGCGGCCCGTACGCCGGGCACGCTGTCTTCCACCACCACGCACTCCAGGATGGCGGTACGCATCTGGCGCGCCGCGAACAGGAAGACGTCCGGCGCCGGCTTGCCTTTGGCCACCTGCGCCGTGCTGAACACGTTGGGCGCGAACGCGTCCCACAGGCCCACCAGCTTTAACGCCGCCTCGAGTTTCGGAGGCGTGCTGCTGGATGCCACGCAGATCTCCAGTCCGCGCGCGCGTAGCGTGGCCAAGGTCTCATGCACGTGGGGCAAGGCCCGCAGTTCCTGGCGGAACGTGCTTTCCAGACGGTCCGCATACTGCCGCGCAAAGCCTTCGGGCAAGGTGCAGGCGTTCTCGGTTTGCAGCGTCTGCCACATGTCGGCGTCGGGGATGCCGGCGAACCGGCGGGCGGCGTCTTCGGGAGTGATGGCGATGCCGTGTTCGGCCAGCGCGCGCGACTGGGCGCGCGCCGCAATGATTTCGCTATCGATCAGAACGCCGTCGCAATCGAAGATGACGAGGCGGGTGGCAGGCGTGTGCATGGCGGCTCCAGACAGAATCGACCTCCATGATAGGCCTGCTTCATGACGGTCCGCCAACCGCCATGCGACGGATGGCCTGCCTGAGCGGCTACAGACGCGCCGCCCGCACCCGGCCGAGGCAAATCGCGATCAGCAGCCCGCCCAGGCCGGCCGCCAGCACGACGTAGGACGCCGACGCCCAGCCGTAGCGGTCGATCACGCCGCCCACGGTGACCGGGCCGATGACCTGCCCCAGGTTACTGCCCTGCATGACCAGACCGACCGACGCTGCCGTCAACGCCGGACGCGGCGCCACCAGCGGCGCGGTGCCCAGCAAGGTCGCGGGGATCAGGCCGCCCACCGCCGAAAACAGCACGCACAACAGGAAGGTGGGCATCGCCGGCAAGACCGAGCGGAAGATCAGCAGCGCCACCACGCCCATCGTCACGCTGGCGCAGGCGATCAGCGTCGACCGCCGCCAGCCTCGCGCCAGCAGCATGCCCGCGCCCAGGTTGCCGATGATGTTGGCGGCGCTTGCAATCGCGCTGTACAGGCCGGCCTTCGCCAGCGTCAACCCCAACTGCTCCATCAGCAGCACGGGCAGGAACGTGAACAGCGCGAAGAACATCAGGCTGTACAACGTGAACGACAGCGCCAATAGCACGGGCCCCGCCGCCCCCAGCGTGTCGGCGGTGTCTTGCCGCAGGCCGCCCCAGGACAGGCTGGCGGTGCCGGGCGTGGCCGGCGCCAGCGCCGCCACGCAGGCCAGCGCCACCACCACCGCCGCGCCGGCGCACCACCAGTACGCCTGCCAGTGGTCGAACGCCTGCGACGCCAGCATCGCGATGGCCATGCCGGCGGGCATGTAGCAGCTCCAGAGCGCAAAGGCGAAATCCCGGTTGGACGCCGCCACCATGCGCTGCAGGGCCGCGGGACCTGCCACCGTGATCATCAGGAAACCCAGGCCTTCGATCACCCGGGATGCCAGCAGGACGCCGTAACCGGGCGCCGTGGCACCCGCCGCCGTGCCCAACGCCGTCGCCGCCAAACCCAGCAGCAACATGCGCCGCGCGCCGAAGCGGGCGATCACCCCGCCGGCCGCAATCCCGCCGATCACACCCAGGATGGAAAACACGGCAGTCAGGGTGCCGATGGAGGCCAGATCCAGCCCCATGTCCTGGCGCAGCAACGGCGCGGCGATGATGACCTTGCCCACCTGCAGCGACGCCACCACGCCGGCGCCCACGATCGCCAGCACCCCGGCCCAACGCGTTTCAACCTGCTTCATTCCCGCCTCTCTTCCCATGCGATCCCGACAGCATGCCTGCGGGAAACGATCTTGATAAGTGATAATCTTTTGATGAAACCGATCGACTGAATAGATCAGACGCAAGATGATAGACGCGCTCACCCTGGACCAACTGCGCGTGTTCGCCGCCGTGGCCGACACCGGCAGCTTCCGCGCGGCCGGGCGCCGCCTGTCCCGCGTGCAGTCGGCGGTCAGCCACGCCATCGCCAACATGGAAGAACAACTGGGCGTGACACTGTTCGACCGCGGCGGCCGCCGGCCTGTCATGACGCCGCAAGGTCACGCGCTGCTGGCCAACGCCCGCGACATCCTGCTGCGTGTGGACGCCCTGCGCGCCCGAGCGCAAGGCCTGGGCGAAGGCGTCGAGCTGGAGCTGTCGCTCGTCGTCGATACGCTCTTTCCCATCGCCGCGGTCGGTGCTGCGTTGAACGCCATGCGTGCCGCTTACCCGACCGTCGCCACTCGCGTGTCCGTGCTGCCGCTGGGCGGCCCGATCGATGCGCTGCTGACTGGCAGCCATACCCTGGGCATCATCGCCGGCGAGCATTTCCGCCACCCGCGCATCGCCGTGCAGGCGCTGTCCTCGGTCCAGATGGTCGCCGTTGTCGGCGCCACCCACACTCTGGCGCAGCGTCCTCGTCCCGACGCAGCGCTGGGCACGCCAGAGCTGGCCGACCACTTGCAGATCGTGCAGTCGGATCCGTCCACCCTGACGGAAGGGCGCGACTTCGCGGTGCTGTCGCCGCAGACGTGCCGCGTCAGCGGCCAGGACACCAAGCATGCGCTGATCCTGGCGGGCGTGGGTTGGGGCCGCCTGCCGCTGTGGCTGGTGGAACGCGACCTGGCCGAAGGCCGCTTGCTGCGCCTGCCCACGGACAGCCTGGGCCGCGCCAGCCAAGTCGCCACCGAAACCTATCTGGCGCATCGCATCGACCTGCCTTTGGGGCCCGCGGCGCGCGCGCTGGCGACCGCGCTGCGCGACGCCGGCTAGGCCTTCTTGGGCGATTGCGCATAGCTCACGCCCATGCCCGCGCGCACGTCGTTCTGGATACCGTAAGGCGCGATCGGATATCGCAATCCATTGGCCGCCAACGCCTTCATACCGGCGATCGCCACCGGCAGATAACGCGGCGGCAGGGCCATCAGCATTTCTTCGTCGGGCACGCCGCCATAGCGGCGTTCGGCGAAACAGGGCAAGGACAAGCTGGGTTCGCCCGTGGCCAGCGCCCGGCCCCATGAGTCCGCACAGGCAGTCTCGCCGACCACGCTCCAATCGAACCGCCGATAGTTCTTCCACTGCAAGCCATTGATCAGAATGATCATTTGCCCCGGGGTGGCGTACACCAGGCAGATGTCGGGCGCGTCCAGCCGGCCCGAGGCCAAGGGCGACACCACCAGCCCCCGGTACTTGCCCGCCGGCACACAGGACAAGGCCTCCTGGCGCGCCCGCGCATCGGCCTCTGTCGCATGCCACACGCCCACGTAGTCCTTGCCGCTTTTCCAGGCTTCGTCCTGCGACCCCAGGCCCACCACCGCGCGGCATTGCGACCCCACCAGGTCGTCGCCCGTAATGCCCACCGTCCAACCCAGCCGCGCCGCCATCCCGACGATCTGGTCGGTCGTATGCGTGGCCTGCGGGCGCCGCAAGCCCTTCACCGCCGCCATGGCAGCCTCGTCCTCGAACAGCTTCATGCCGATGACCGTGGTCTTCAACCGCAGCAGCTTGTTCAGGTCGTCGACCAGCGACGCCCAGTCAAGGGGCGTGTCTTGCGTTGTCTCTTCCATTCCCGTCCTTTGGACTGTTGTGCGCGACGGATGCCGCGTTGGATGCCTTAGGACGGATTTTACGGATTACGACACCCGCTTCATCAAATACTTCGGTGACTCTTCATACCCCTGCCGGTAGTAGAACCGGTGCGCATCCGTCCTGCGTTCGTGGCAATGCACTTCGATGCGGTCGCAGCCGCGTGCGCGCGCTTCGTCCTCGGCCGCCGCTTCCAGCCGCCGCCCCACGCCTGCGCTACGCGCCTGATCGCTGACGCAGAAATACGTGATGCGGCAGAAATCGCCGGGCAGCGCCAGCTGGACCATGAAATGCAATCCGATGAAGCCCAGCAACTGGCCGACCTCGTCCTCGGCGACCAGCAGCCGCGCATCGGGGTGAACGGTCAGTTGCGCGATCTTCTGCGGCATGAAGGGCGCGGTGCCGGGGTAATCCAATTGCGTCAACAATGCCGCGATGGCGGCGCTGTCCTCGGAAGTGGCGGTGCGTATCTGCATGGTGGCTTCCCGTCGATGTCTGCTAGCAAGCGCGACAGCGTATGACAGCGCCGTGTCCGCGCCATGACAAGCGCGCCGCGTCCGCCTGCCCTGGCTACCCCGCCTTGTCATCCCGCTGCAACATGCTGAACAGCGCCCGGACCGACGGGCTGCCGACCGCCTGCGCCGAGGCCGCCAGGCCGAATGACCGGTACAGCGGCGACGCCAGCCGCAACACCCGCAGGCCGCGGCGGTTCTCAGGCAAGGTCAGCGCGGGCACCAGTGTCACGCCCAGGCCTTCACGGACAAGCGCGAACGCGCTGCTCCAGTCCCGCACCGAGGCGCGCACGTCCGCAATGGCCAGGCCGGCATCCGCCGCCAGGCTTTGCGCATGCACGCTGCAGCCGCCCGTGGCCAGCACGAAGGGCTGGGCCACCAGCGCTGCCAAGTCGGTGGCGCTGCCCGCGCGCGCCAGCCGATGGGCGGCAGGCAGCACGGCCATCCATTCGTCTTGCCCCAGCGGGCATACCTGCCTGCCCGGCGCGGCATTCAGTACGACGCCCACGTCCACGGTGCCGGCAGCCAGCAGGGTTTCGACTTCGTCGTCGGTCGCCTCCAGCGACACCACCTCGATGGCCGGGTGCAGCTGCCGGAAACGCCGCAGCACCGGCGGCAGCACGGTCGAGAACACCATCGGGAAACTGGCCAGCCGCAGCGTGCCGCCTTCGGCGCCGCTCGCCTCGCGCGATAGCGCCTGGATGCGATGCAGCGCGCCCAGCATGGCACGGGCTTCATCCGCCACGCGCAGCCCCAGCGCGGTCGGGACGGTCTGCCGGCGTTCACGCGTAAAGAGCGGCGCGCCCAGCGTGTCTTCCAACTGCGCGATCGCCTGGCTGGCGCCGGACTGGGTCATGCCCACCTGGGCGGCGGCGTGCGTGATGTTGCCGGCGTCTACCACCGCCAGCACCAGCCGCCAGTGCATCAGGTTCATCATGACATTAGCTTTACTTATTTCACATTTCTAAGAAAGTAATTTTACGCATACTTAGCTTGGCCTCAAGCTGGGCATCTTGTTGACTCCAGGACTGACCCATGAAGCTGTATTACGCACCCGACACGTGTTCGCTGTCGCCGCATATCGTGCTGCGCGAACTGGACCTGCCCTTCACGCTGGTGCGCGTGGACAACAAGACGAAACGCACCGCCGAGGGCGGCGACTTCCTGAAGATCAATCCCAAGGGGTATGTCGCCGCCCTTGAACGCGGCGACGGACAGGTGCTGACCGAAGGACCGGCCATCGTCCAGTATCTGGCCGACCTCAAGCCTGAAGCCGGCCTGGCCCCGCCCAATGGCAGTTGGGCGCGCAGCCGTTTGCAGGAATGGCTGAACTTCATCAGCACCGAAATCCATGGCGGTTTCGGTCCGCTGTTCAACCGCGACCTGCCGGCCGCGACACGCCGATGGTGGCAGGGCCGGCTGGAAAAACGCCTGGACTACACGGCGCGCGAGTTGGACGCGCGGCGCTACCTGGTCGAAGACCGCTACGGCGTGGCTGACGCCTATATGTATACGGTGCTGCGCTGGGCGGTGTTCTGCGACATCGACCTGGCACGCTGGCCCGCCCTTGCAGCCTATATGGCCCGCGTCGCGCGGCGGCCCAGCGTACAGGCGGCCCTGGCCGCCGAAGGCGCTACCAGCGGTACGTAACGCCGGCCCACCGGCCACTCCCGGTCAGCGACGGACCAGGAGGCCCCTCAACGGAAAGCGTCAATCCCGCGCATCAGGGCCTGGGTCATCTTTGGCTGGCGCAACGCCTCCAGCCACCATTGCAGCGCCCTGCCCTCATGCCCGCCGCGCCACGCCAGATACAGCAGGTTCGGCTCGCGCGGCGTCTCGGTCGCCTTTTCCACGAGGTCACCGCGTTCCAGCAAGGAGGCCACGCGATGGCGCGGCACCCAGCCTACGCCCAGGCCGTCGCGCTGCGCCAGGATCTTGGCACGCATGCTGGGCACCGCCAGCACCGCCTGACCGCCCACCCGTCCATAGCCGCGCGCCGACGCGCCGCGCGCCGTATCCGCCACCACCACGGCCCGATGCTGCTGGATCTGGTCTTGGCGCAAGGGCGCTTTGGCCTTGGCGAGCGAATGGCGGCGCGATACGGCAAACAGCCACTCCATTTCGCCCAGTGCCGCCCACTGCAGATTCGGCATAGACTGGGGTTCGTTCGTCGCCCCCACGATCAGATCGGCACGGCCTTCGCGCAGGGCTTCCCATGTACCGCCCAGAACTTCATGCGTAAACCGCAACGTCACGCCGGAATCCAGGCGGTCGAACGCCTGGATCAAAGGCGACATCAGTTCGAATTCCAGGATCTCGTCGCTGACGATGTGCAGCCGGTCCTCCCAGCCGCTGGCCACCTGCTTGACGCGCTGCGTCAGGCGCGACACGTCCAGCATCAGCCGGGCGGCCTCGTCCGCCAGCAACTGGCCCGCAGGCGTCAGTTGCAGCCGGTAGCGGCGACGGTCGAACAGCAGCGCGTCGAACCGTTCTTCCAATTGCCGGGCCGCGTGTGACACCGAAGACGGCGCGCGCCCCAGTTTCACCGCCGCCCGCGACAGGCTGCCGCTGTCGCGGATGGCTTCCAGCAGCGCCAGTTCATTCACCGTCAACATGTGCGATTCCTTCGAACGTGTTCGTCCGGAAGATCGTACGACAAAGCGCCTGACCCGGCGCACTATGGCTACACCTTATCGAACGACTCCCAAGGAGATCACCATGAACCGTTTTGAACAGAAGACCGTTTTGGTCACCGGCGGCACCAGCGGCATCGGCCTGGCGGCCGCACAGGCCTTTGCGGCGGAAGGCGCCCGCGTCATCGTCACCGGGCGCGACGCCGCCGCCCTGGAAACCACCCGCGCCGCGCTGGGCGCGCGCGCCGTCGCCATCCAGAACATCGCCGGCGCGCCCGGCGCGGCGGCCGCCCTGGCCGACGCATTGCAAACGGCCGGCATCCGGCTGGACGCGGTGTTCGTGAACGCCGGCATCGCCAAATTCGCCACGCTGGCCGAGGCCACCGAAACGCTTTGGGACCAGACCTTCGATACCAACATCAAAGGCGTGTTCTTTCAGCTGCAAGCCTTGGACCCGCTGTTGAACCCGGGCGCCTCCATCGTGCTGAATGGATCGATCAACGCCCATATCGGCATGCCGGCGTCTTCTATCTACGCCGCCAGCAAGGCCGCGCTGATTTCCTTGGCCAAGACCTTGTCGGCCGAATTGCTGCCACGCGGCATCCGCGTGAATGTGGTCAGCCCGGGCCCGATCGCCACGCCCATCTACGGCAAGCTGGGCCTGGACGCCGAGACTCTGGAAAAAACCGCGGCCGGTATCCAGGCGCAGATTCCGCTGGGCCGCTTCGGCACGCCCCAGGAGCTGGCGTCCACCGTGCTGCATCTGGCCGCGCCGGAGTCCGCCTTCATCGTGGGCACCGAGATCATCGTGGACGGCGGGATGAGCCAGCTCTGAAATCGATGCGGCTACGCCCCGATCGAACGCAGTGCACGCTTGCAGATGCGCTCGGTCGCAGCGGCGGGCTGGCCGGCCAGCCACCGCGCGCACACGGCGCGCACCCAGGCCGGCTGGTCCTTGCTGGCGTCGTTCAGCCAGTTCGCCACCGAATCCTGCACATAGGCCGCCGGGTCGGCGCGCAGCGGTTCCAGCAGCGGCAGCGCAATGGCCGGGTCCGACTTCAGCGCCGCGATGTGAGCACACCAGACCCCGCGCGGCCGCAGGGATTCACTGGCAAAACGGCGCACGCGCTCGGACCGGTCCTGCGTCCAGGGCCGTAACGCCTGTACCGAAGCTTGCAGGTCGTCGGCCAAGCGCGGGCGCACGGCCAGCCACGCCCATTCACGCACGCCGAAATGGGCGTCGTCCGCCAACGGACGGATACGGTCCAGGCGGGCTTGCAGCGACACGTCCGGCAACGCGCCGACCAGGAAGCAGGCCCAGCCGCGCACGGTGTCGGATTCGTGCGACCTGAATTGCACATCGGCCTGCGGACCGAAGTGGTCGCCCAGGATGCGTGCCGCTATCGCCATGCGCTTGGAAATGCCGGTCGCGGCTTGCGCGCGCATCTGCGCAATGGCTGCCGCGTCCACTTGCGGCGCAACCGCCTGCATCAATGCCGCGAAATCCACCGCCAGGCATTCGGTCAACGTCGTGGCGGGCGCGCCCGCGTTCAACTGCGCCAGGCGGGCCGCGCTGATGTCCTTGACGCCGCGGCCCGAGGCCTTTTTGGCAGGTGCTGCGGTCCGGGTCATTGCGGCCCCCTGCGCAACGCCGAGCGGCCGGTGTCGGTGCCATGCCAGATGCGTGCCAGCAGGTCGCTCAAACGGGCCTTGTCCGACGGGGCCAAGCCCCCAAAGAGGGAACCGATCCAGTCCGTGTGTTCCTTGAACAGCTTTGCCGCCACCGACTTGCCCTTGGCCGTCAACGTCACCATGACCCGGCGGCGATCCCGTTGCCCGGGTTCGCGCAGCACGAAACCGTCGCGCTCCAGTCCATCGACCAGGCCGGTGATGGTCGCGCGCGTCACGCCCGCCCCGTCCGCCAGCTGGTGCGCGGACAAGCCTGCCGCCTGCTCGTGCAACAGGAAAAGCAGCACGAACTTGCCTTCTGACAACTGCTGCGGCGCCAGCCGTGCCGCGCAGTCGCGGTCGATGGCGTTGGCCAGCGACAGCAGCTGAAAGCACAGCCCGATGTCGCCGGCCAAGGGCAACCCGCGGCGCTTCGCGACGTCCAGCAACGCATGGTGTTTGGGTTCGAGCATGGGCGGCGTGCGCGCAGCGTCGGACATGGGCGGCTTCCTGTTTTTCGATTCAATGGAGCAAATAGTAAGGCACCTAATCATTTAAGCGCAAATCCGGCTTCGCGCGTGCCGGTATCATCGTGCATGCTCCCGGACTCCCCCTTAGCTCCCCTGCCCGCCGCCGGCCCCAGCGTGACCCTTCGCCGTGTGCAGACGGACGACGTGCCCATGATCCTGGCGATGGAGGCCGACCCCGCGGTCATGCGGCACAGCACCGGCGTCAAACCCGCAACCGACGCGCGGCGCCAGGAATTGCTGGCATGGCTGCGCGAACCGACTTCCGACATCGGCCATTGGACCGTATTGGTCGACGGCGCCGCCGTCGGCTGGATCAGTCTGGTTCCCCTTGTGGACGGCGGCCGCCTGCAACTGGCCTACCGCCTGTGCCGTGCCGCCTGGGGCCAGGGGTACGCCACGCTGGCGGGCCAGCTGCTGTGCGACTACGCTTGGCGCGCGCTGGATGTCCCCGAATTGGTGGCCGTGGTCTGGCCCGACAACCACGCTTCCGTGCGCGTACTGGAGAAACTGGGCTTCGCCTTCAGCGCCTACGAGCGGCACTACGACCGCCGCACCGCGGTTTACGCCTTGCCGCGTCCGGCCGCCTGATCTGCCCTATCATTCCGACTTTCCTTTCACGGAACCCCTCAGCATGTCCCACACCGCGCAGCCTTTCGACGTCCAAGCCTTCATCGCCCAGAGCCTGGAGGGCATGCAGGCCGCCACCAGCGCGCATTGCGCCACCTGGCACCTGGACGAGGCCGAGCAATGGTCGGTGGACATGGACAGTGCCAGCATCGTCTTCCGATTGCCCGGCGACATCACCGCGACAGCCCCCGTGCAGATCGTCGGCACGTCCAACAGCGCCGACGGCAGCTTCCTGTGGGGCTGGGACCACCCGTCCGTGCCCGCCGAACTGTCCGAACACGCCCAACTGGCGCTGGCATTCGGACGCGCGCACGGCCTTCCCGCCTACACCCACCGCAAGGTCCAGTGCGACGACGCGCTGGCCTGGGAGTTCACGGCCGTGGCCATGCGCCTGGGTGAGGCCACCGGCACCTATCGGGCACAAGCATCCGAAACCGCCTATGTGTGGATGACGTTCGGGCAAGTGACCCTGTCGGCCGCGTCGAGCCAATCCGAACACTGATCGCCCAATGATGCCCTTCCGTCTGCCCCGTTGCACGCTAGGCGCAGTCGCGCTGACGCTTCTGGCACAAGCCGGCAACCTGGCCCACGCGGCCCCGCGCACGGTGTACACGGGCACGCTGCAAGGCGCGGGCGACGTGGTGATGGAACTGGATAGCCGGCCGGCGGAAAACGGCGTACTGACCGGCCGCTATTTCTATCCCAAGCATGGCGTCGACATTCCCTTGAAGGGCACGGCGCAGGCGCTGGTCGAACCGAAGACCTTCCAGGCGCTTGTGGATGCCGGCAAAGATCCTGAAACAGACGAGCTGGCGACGATTGCCGCGGCCACCTGGCACGGCAAGCGCAACGCCGACGGCTACCAGGGTCAATGGACCGACGCCCGCACCGGCAAGCAGCGCAGCTTCACCTTGCGCCGCGTGGCCGAATACGACCCCGAGGCGTCGGCGCCAGGCAGCGTGCAGGCCGTCACCAATGCGATCAGCGGCGGCGTGGGCAGCGGCATCGACGTCAACGTCGGCATCAATGCCCAGACCGCCCCCTATGAAACCTTGAAGCTCGCCGGCCATGCCGTGCCCGTCGGGCAGGACAGCGGCAACGGCCCGGTGGCCTATCGCATGTGGCGCGACCCCCGCACGCAATTCAGTTATCCGCGGCTCAGCCGGCATCCGGACCCGCAAGTCGCCAAACGCGTCAACGCCCTGCTGGAACAGCGGCACTGGCAAATGAACCTGGCGGCGCTGGCCTGCATGGCATCGGCCTACACCGACGGCAACCCGGCCGCCGGCACGCTGGGCAGCTACGACGACGAAGCCATCACCGTGCAATGGCTGTCCAAGGCGCTGATGACGGTGACCGAATCCGGCAGCCTGTACTGCGGCGGCGCGCACCCCGACAACCATTTCGAGCCCTACACCTTCGATCTGCTGCGCGGCGAATACCTGGACTGGAACCGCGTGCTCGACGCCTACGTTCCGGGTGAAAACGGCGGGCGCAAGGAGAGCCCCGCGCTGCTGGCGTTGATGGAAAAAGCGCGCGCGCCGCTGGCCGCCGCCAGGGCCAACACCAAGGGCGACGCGCAAGACGATTCATTGGACAGCTGCTCTGACCTATGGCCCAGCTATCTGGCCTTGGGCACGGAATCGCCGGGCGTGCTGACCCTGTCGATTTCCGGCATCGGCCATGCGAAGGGCGTCTGCCTGGGCACGCACGCGACGGTGCCCTTCAAGGATCTGACACCCTACCTGGCGCCCGGCGGCCAGGCGTATCTGGTCACCGAATAGCCAAGACGGCGGGCAGGCTCAACGCTTGCCGAAATCCTTCTGGCTGAAGTCCGTCTCGCCGCGATAGCCGTACATCCGGGAAACGGCCTGGAAATCCTCGGGCGCGAAGCCGGTCCAGGAATAATTCCGGACATTCTTCTTGGTCTTGGCGTTACGCACGTAGAACGACAACGCGGCGCGCTGCTCGGGCAAGTTCACGGCCTTATGCAGCGACGGCACGAACTCGTACTCGGACGTGGCATAGCTTTTCTTGACGCCCAGCAGGGTGTGGACCGAGATCTCGTTGTCGTTGAAGGCATAACGGTTCACGAAGACATAGTCCCGGCGGATGATCAGAAAGGCGATCAGCCCCAGCACCACCGTCGACACGTGGAAGACCGTCGAATTGATGTTCCGGTCCACCGTGAACCGATAGGCGTAATTGAAGACCAGCGCCAACAGGCCCACGCCGATGACCAACTGCCCCAATTGCGAAAACAGCCATTTCGGTTTGTTCTGGATGTTGGCGATCATCGGTCGTCTCTATGACAGGTTGCGGGATAGGCATGGCCCCGAAACCCGGGGCCGGCCGATTATTCCAGGGAAGGATGACGGTCCGCAAGCCGTTGGCGTCGCTGCCGCAAGGCCTCCAGTTTTTCTTCCAGCTCCGCGATCTCGGTCTCGACGTCCTGCACGCTTTGCTCGATCGTTTCGTACGCCTCTTGCAGCAGCACCTTGGCTTCACGCTTGCTGGATGCATTCGGCGTGTCGCCCCGCAGCGGCCGGTTTGCCGTTTCGGGCAGGAAGAACGAAGTGATCAACCCGATGGTGGCTGCGACGATCAGGTAGTAGGCGGGCATCATCAGATTGCCGGTTTCCTCGACCAGCCACGCGGCAAGCGTGGGCGTCAGGCCGGCGATGATGATGGCGATGTTGAATGAACTGGCCAGCGCGCTGTAGCGGATCCGAGTCGGAAAGAGCGCCGGCAGGGTCGAGGCCATGACGCCCGTCAGGCAATTGAGCAGCACCGCGATGAACAGCAGCCCCAGGAAGATCAGGCCGGTATTGTCGCTGCCCACGAATTTGAAGGCCGGCACCGCCAGCACCAGCAGGCCCAGGCTGCCCGCCAGCAGGAAGGGCTTGCGCCCCACCTTGTCGCTGGCGAAGCCGACGACCGGCTGCACGAACAGCATGCCGATCATGACCACGATGATGATCAGCACCCCATGCTCTTCGGAATACCCGAGACTGCTCGTCAGGTAGGTAGGCATGAAGGTCAGCAGCATGTAGTAGGTGATGTTCGTCACCAGGACCATGCCGATGCAGATCAGCAGCGCCTTGCGGTACTTGGAGAAGATCTCGCGGAACGACACCGTGGGCCGCTCCTGCACGGCGTCCCGGTCCTCTTTCTCCATCTTTTCAAGCTGTTGCGTGAACGCGGGCGTCTCTTCGGCGGCGTGGCGCAGATACAGGCCCAGCAAACCCAGCGGCCCCGCCAGGAAGAACGGCAGGCGCCAGCCCCAGTCCAGGAAGGTCTGCTCAAGCAGGATCGTCTGCAGCAGCACGACCAGCCCGGCGCCCAGCACGAACCCCGCGATCGATCCGAAATCCAGCCAGCTGCCCAGGAAGCCGCGCTGCCGGTCGGGCGCGTACTCGGCCACGAAGATCGCCGCCCCGGTGTACTCGCCCCCCACCGAGAAGCCCTGCGCCAGCTTGCACAGCAGCAGCAGGATCGGCGCCCAGATGCCGATGGATGCGTAGGAGGGGATCAGCCCGATGCAAAAGGTGCTGATCGCCATGATGATGATGGTCAGCGAAAGGACTTTCTGCCGGCCGAACCGGTCGCCCATCACACCGAAGAACACGCCGCCCAGCGGGCGGACCAGGAATGGCACCGAAAAGGTGCCCAGCGCGGCGATCGTCTGGACGGCGGGCGACGCGTCCGGGAAGAAGACTTTGCCCAAGGCGAAGGCGACGAAGCCATACACGCCAAAATCGAACCATTCCATGGCGTTGCCAAGCGCCGCGGCCGTCACGGCCTTCTTCAGTTTGGAGTTGTCGATGACGGTGATGTCACCGATCTCCAATGGCCGCGCCTGTTGCGATGAAGAGGGTGTAGAGGTCATGTGTCAGCTTCCCGTAGTGCGTCCAGGATCGTGCTGACGACAGCATACTCCCCTACCGGTACAGCACCGTCGGCAGCCACATCCCGATCGCCGGGAACATGTACAGCAGGAAAATCGCCACCACCTGGATGCCCATGAACGGCATCATGCCCAGGAAAATCTGATTCAGCGTCACATGCGGCGGCGACACGCCCTTCAGGTAGAACGCAGACATGGCCACGGGCGGCGACAGGAACGCGGTCTGCAGGTTCAGCGCCACCAGCAGGCCGAAGAACAGCGGGTCGATGCCGAAGGCGTTCAGAAGCGGCACGAAGATGGGCATGAAGATCACGATGATCTCGGTCCATTCCAGCGGCCAGCCCAAGAGGAAGATGATGACCTGCGCCAGCAGCAGGAACTGGATGGGCGTCAGGCCCAGCGACAGCACCCAGTCCTCGATGATGCGCTGGCCGCCCAGCAACGCGAACGCGGCGGAAAAGATCGACGAGCCCACGAACAGCCAGCACACCATCGCGCTGGTCTTGGCGGTCAGGAATACGGATTCGCGCAGCACCGGCAGGTTCAGCCGCCGATACGCGAGCGCCAGCAAGGCGCCGCCCATCGCTCCCATGGCCGCGGCCTCGCTGGGCGTGGCCAGGCCGAAGGCGATCGACCCCAGCACCGCCGCGATCATGACCGCCAGCGGGAAGAACGACGACATCAGCATCTTGAAAATTTCCAGCCGCGCCCAGGTCAGCGCGGCGTAGAACACCGCCAGCAACGCGGCGCACACGGCGACGAAGATCCAGAACCCCTTGGGTGTCGGGACGGACTCCGCCGCCGCCCCGGCGGGCGCGGCCGGCTCCGCAG
>CAUSDE010000041.1:0-50802 GCA_963530045.1 uncultured Achromobacter sp. | reverse complement strand
AGATGACAAGGGGGAAGTCCGGAGCGAAGGCTCCGGACCGCAATCGTTGACCCGCGCCCCGCAGGCCGCCGACCCGCCGGGCGTCTAAAGAACTCAACCCCGGCCCCCCAAAAAAAACAGCCACATCAAGGCAACCGATACTTCCCCTCCCGATACACCCACGAAGCCCACAAAGCATGCGCCAACGCCTCATCAATTAACCCCGGATCCGCAGGCTCCACCGGCGCATAAACCTCGTCGCGCCCGACCGGCGCCGCTTCGTACCGGAACTCGCGCGGATCCTTTGACGGTTCCAGCACCAGCAACTTGTCGCCCTGCAAATACCCGAAATTATCCGCATACTGCATGATCGCCCGGTTCGGGTCACGTTGCGTCAAGTCCGCACCGAGCATCGGGTTCACGTTGTCCAACCCGATCAGCGACAACAGCGTCGGCGCCATGTCGATCTGGCTGACCAGCCGTTCGTCCTGGCGCGGCGCGATGCCGGCGCCGAGGATCAGGGCCGGGATCTGGAAATGGCGCACCGGCACAGGGATGGATCCGTAGACCCGTGAATCGTGGTCCGCGATCACCAGGAACACGGTGTTGTCCCAATACGGCGCCTTCTTGGCCTTCTCGAAGAACTGCCCGAGCGCCCAGTCCGCATAACGCACCGTGTTGTCCACCGTGGCGGGATCGCCCACGGGTTGGATGCGGCCTTCCGGATACTCCCACGGCGAATGGTTCGTCACCGAAAACGCCAGGGTGAAGACCGGCTTGTCGCCATCGGCGCGCAGCAGGCGGTCGACCTGGGCGAACATGTCTTCGTCCGAGGCGCCCCAGGACCCTTCAAATACGGGATTCACGAACTTCGGACGGTCCACCACTTCGTCGAAACCGTTACCCAGGAAGAACGCACGCATGTTGTCGAAGTGGGACTCGCCGCCGTACACGAAACGCGAGTGGTAACCGTGCTTGCCCAGCACTTGCGCCAAGGTGAAGAAACCGGTCTGCGATCGCGGCAACTTGACCACGGCATCCGCCACGCTGGGCAGGAAGCCCGCCGTCACCGCCTCGATGCCGCGCACCGAGCGGGTGCCCGTGGCGTAGGCGCGGTGGAACATCCAGCCTTCCTTGGACAAGCGGTCGATGTTGGGCGTCAGGTCGCGGCCGCCCAGGCTGCCCACGTACTGCGCGCCCAGGCTTTCCTGCAGGATGATCACGACGTTCAGCGGCTTGTCGCGGCGCACCGTGGCTTTCTGCTCGTGCAGGCTGGGATAGCGCGGGTCCAGCGGCGCGCCTGTCAGGCCCGCCTTCTCGCGCACGATGGCGTTCATCTGGTCCACCGGCATCTTGGGGTACATCGCTGCGGACGAACGCTCGTCGCGCATCCGGTAGGCGGCGTCGAACACGCTGTACAGCGAATTGAGGGCCAGCGCGTTGACCATGGCGTCCGAACTGAAGGCGACCTTTGCGGGATTGATCGGCCGATGCTCCAGCGTGCCGCGTGCGCCCAGCACGACTAGCGCCAGGATTACGAAGGATGCGATCGGCCGCTTCCACCACGCCATGAACGTATCGCGCGAGCGCGTCGGGAACAGCTTGACGGCCAGCCACGCCGCCAGCACCAGCACCACGAAGGCGGCCAGCAGCACGCCCTTGTAGCCCTGCCACAGCATCGAACCCACTTCCTTCGGATTGAGCAGGTAGATGAAGTACAGGCGGTTCGGACGCGTGTCGTATTCGGCGATGAATTGCGGCGTGGAGACTTCCAGCAGCACATACAGCATCCACCAGATGCGGAACCACCACGCAGTAATGCGAACCGCCAACGGCCGGTGCCCGAACCAGGGCGAGAACACGGCCGGCAAGGCGATCACCATCGACAGCAGGCAGACGTCGATGCGCAATCCGCCGAACAGGACGGGCCACAGGCCGCCTGCCGCTTGCACGCGGTCCCACATCCAGAATGACAGTCCCAGACGCGACAGCGTCAGCATCACCAGGACGGCAACGATGAACCGGAGTGTCAGGCGGCGCATGCGGCGGCCCTCGCAAAGCGGCGCGAGTCCGCCTGTTCAGATGAAAAAATCCTGCTGGATGTGCCGAGCAAAGCCATGCCGCCTCGTTGACCTGAAATGAAAACGGGCCAAGGTTAACGCGGTTTGGCGAGCGTCGACAGCGAATATCGCTGCCCTCAAATGTTGTACGACATCATATTGCAGATGGCGGGACGCGTGTACGCGGCTTCGGCCCGCGTCCTGCCGTCCGCTATTGCGCGCGGCGCAGGCGTTCGCGGCTATTGCTCAGATGCGTGCGCATGGCGGCGCGGGCGCTTTCGGCATCCTGGCGCATGATGGCACTGTAGATGTCTTCGTGTTCCAGGTTCACGCGCGCCAGATAGGCCGCGCGGTCTTCGTGCGCGAACTTCGCCGAATTGATGCGGGTGCGAGGAATGATGGCCGAACCCAGGTGCGACATGAGGTCCGCGAAGTAGCGGTTGTCGGTGGATTGCGCCACGAGCAGATGGAACTGGAAATCCGGGGTGATCGTGTCGCCGCCGGTTTCCAGCGCGCTGCGAAAGAGATCCAGCGCGCGGCGCATTTCCTGCAACTGCGCGTCGCTGCGGCGAATGGCGGCCAAGCCGGCAGCCTCGCTTTCCAGGCAGATGCGCAATTCCAGCAGCACCAGCACGTCGCGCACCGTGGCGATGTCGGCGGGATCGACGCGAAAATCGCCGCCGCCGCTAGGTTCCAGCGCGTAGGTGCCGACGCCGTGATGCGTCTCTACCAGCCCCGACGCCTGCAGGCGCGACAGCGCCTCGCGCACGACAGTGCGGCTGACGCCGAACTGGCGCATGATTTCGGATTCGGTGGGCAGCTTGTCGCCCGGGCGGATGTTGCCGCTTCGGATGCGTTCGGAGATGTTTTCAACCAGGCCCTGGGCCAGGTTCCGGGGACGACGCTGCGGCAAGACGGGGGTATCGACAGGAGCGTTCATCAGGGATTATCCGAAGGCGGTTGCGCAAAGCTTGACGCTGAAATTTGGCGCTCATTATACTTCGCTCAAGTTGTACGATAACGTACCAGATAAGTCCACTCCCCCGCGCCATCCACCGAGCATTGCGCCATGAGCCGAACTGTCAACAACACGCCTGCCTCGTTCCGCTGTCATCGCTTGTTGTTGACCGGCGCCGCCGGCAACCTCGGCCAAGTGCTGCGTCCCCGGTTAAAGGCCCATGCGGACGTGCTGCGCGTTTCCGACCTTGCCGAGGTGGGCCCCGCCGGCGCCGGGGAAGAAGCCCAGCCCTGCGACCTGGCCGATGCCGTCGCCGTGTCCCGGCTGGTGCAGGGGGTCGACGCGATCGTCCACCTGGGCGGCGTGTCGGTGGAGCGGCCGTTCGAAGAAATATTGCCCGCCAACATCCAGGGCGTCTACAACCTGTTCGAGGCCGCCCGCATCCACGGCGTGCGGCGCGTGGTGTTCGCCAGTTCGAACCACGTCATCGGGTTCTACGAGCAAGGCAAGCAGCTGGACGCGAACGTGCCCTTGCGCCCCGACGGCTATTACGGGCTGAGCAAGGCCTACGGCGAAAACCTGTCGCGCTTCTACTTCGACCGCTACGGCATCGAAACCGTATGTCTGCGCATCGGTTCGTCGTTTCCAGAGCCCAAGGACCGCCGCATGATGGTCACGTGGCTCAGCTACGACGACCTGACCGACCTCGTCACTCGTTCGCTGTTCACACCGGAGGTCGGCCACCTGATCGTTTATGGCGCGTCGGCCAATCGCGACCGCTGGTGGCGCGACGATGCCGCCCGGGTATTGGGGTTCGTCCCCAGGGATTCCTCTGAACGTTTCCGCGCGCAGGTCGAAGCGCAGGCCCCATTGCCGGCCGATGATCCCGCCGCCCGCTATCAGGGCGGCGCATTCGTCAAGGCCGGCCCCTTTCCTTTTCCCGCCGAGTAACCGCCACCATGCCCGCCACCGCCGAACGTATCGGGAACATGTTGTGCGGCGTAGGAGAAAGCCCGGTCTGGCGCGCAGCCGATCAGGCGTACACCTGGACCGACATCCCCGGCAAGACCTTGTGGCGCTGGTCGCCGGCAAGCGGCAACATCGCGCAATGGGCGCTGCCGCAAATGGCCGGATGCCTTGCCATGCGCGGCCCGGGCTGGCTGCTGGCGATGGAAGACGGCCTGTACGCCTGCGGCGCGCTGCAGCCCGGCGCTCCCTGTGAACCCCGGCTGTTGGCCGCCATCCCGCACGGTGCGCCCGGCATGCGCTTCAACGACGGCCGTTGCGACCGGCAGGGCCGTTTCCTGGCGGGCACGATGGTCATGGACATGAGCCTGGCGCAGCCCGCCGGCAAACTGTACCGGTACGACGCCCGAGGCGTCGCGGTGCTGCTGGACGATCTGATCGTGCCCAACGGCACGGCCTTCAGCCCGGACGGCAGGACGATGTACCTGTCGGACTCCCACCCCACGCGTGGCGTGGTCTGGGCGTTCGACTACGACATCGATACGGGCACGCCGCATAACCGCCGCCTCTTCATCGCCGCCTTGCCCGCCGGCCGCCCCGACGGCGCGGCGGTGGACACGGACGGCGGCTACTGGATCTGCGGCAACGACGCCGGCCGCATCTACCGCTACACGCCCGACGGCCGGCTGGACCGCACCCTCACCGTCCCTGCCGCCAAGATCGCGATGTGCGCCTTCGGCGGCACGGCCATGGACACCTTGCTCGTCACCTCGATCCGCCCCCCATCGGCCGCGCCCGGCTCCCTGGAAGGCGCGGTGTTCGCCCTGCGCCCCGGCGCGCAGGGGCTGGAGGAAACCGCAAGCGCCGGTTAGCACCCGATCGGGGCATGCGCTTCTTTGCCCCATGCCAGGTAGTAAGCAGGTCCGTACCTATCAAAGAGCTTCGGGGCCGTCCCGGCCCTTGACGAAACGCCATACTCCAACCGGAGGTAGACATGCTGCGCCCCACCCTGACCCGCGCCATTTTGGCGGCGGCTGCCTTGCTGACGCTGATTCCCGCCACCCACGCCGCCGAGCTGCGCTCCGCCGACATCCATCCCGACGACTATCCCACCGTGCTGGCCGTGCGCCAGTTCGGCGAACTGGTCAAGCAACGCACCAACGGCCGCATCACGGTCAAGGTGTACGCCGGCGGCGCGCTGGGCAACGAAGACGATTCGATCGAACAGGTCAAGCTGGGCGCCCTGGCCATGGCGCGCGTCTCCAGCGCCGCCATGCACAACATCTGCCAGACCACCCGCGTGCCGTCGCTGCCCTTCCTGTTCCGTTCCAAGGAGCATCTGCACAAAGTGCTGGACAGCGACATCGGCGAACAGATCCTGCGCTCCTGCGAAGGCGCGGGTTTTGTGGGCCTGGCCTGGTACGACAGCGGCGCGCGGTCGATGTACACGCGCAACAAGCCGATCAAGACGCTGGCCGATGCGAAGGGACAGAAGATCCGCGTGCAGCAATCGGACCTGTCCGTCGCCATGGTCGAAGCCATGGGCGGCAACGCCACGCCGATGCCGATGGGCGAGGTCTACACGTCCCTGAAGACGGGACTCGTGGATGCGGCAGAAAACAATTTCCCCAGCTACGAAAGCGCGCATCACTATGAAGTCGCCAAGTACTACGCGATGACGGAACACACGATGACGCCCGAGATCCTGATCTTCTCCAAGCGCCAGTGGGACAAACTGCCGCCGGAGGACCAGAAGATCCTGCGCGAGGCGGCGCGCGAATCCGTGCCCTTCATGCGCAAGCTGTGGGACGAACGCGAGCAGAAGTCGCGGTCCGCGGTCGAGCGCGCGGGTTCGCAGATCGTGGAGGTGGACAAGGCCTCGTTCCAGAACGCGATGAAGCCCGTATACGAGCGCTTCGTCACCACGCCCGACATGAAAGACCTGGTCGCAAAGATCCAGGCCGTCCAGTGAGGGCACCATGTTGGCCACACCCACGAATGAAACCGATGTCGTTGCGGGGGGCCGGGCGCAAGCCCTGGCTGCCCCGCTGGATGCCTACACCCGCGGCTGCGCGGCGCTGGCCCGGGCCTGCATGTGGACAAGCGTGTTCGGGCTGGTCTGCCTGATCGTCGCCGTCACCTTGCAGATCGTCGGCCGCCACGTGCTCAACAGCACGCCGACCTGGGCCGAAAGCCTGGCGCTCTTGCTGGTGCTGTACGTGACGATGCTGGGCGCCGCGGTCGGCGTGCGCGACGCGGGCCACATCGGCTTCGAGTCGCTGCTGGACGCGCTGCCCCCGGCCGGCCAACGCCGGCTGCGGATCTTCATCCATCTGCTGGTGCTGCTGTTCGGCGTGCTGATGGCATGGAACTGCGGCGTGCTGGCGGAATCCGTCGCGGCCTACAAGATCCCGAACCTGGGGATATCGAACGCCTGGAAATACATCCCCGCAACCCTGTCGGGCACCTTGATCGCGCTCTTCTCCATCGAGCACATCATCGCCATCCTGCGCAACCATAAGGTGGTGCCAGCATGGCGCTGACTCTGCTTTCATTTACGTTCATGGGGTTCCTGGTGATCGGCGTGCCGGTGGCCTTCGCCATCGGCCTGTCGTCCATCACCGCCATCATGGTCGAGGACCTGCCGCTGGCGGTGGCGTTCCAGCAGATGACCTCCGGGATGAACGCGTTCTCGTTCCTGGCCATTCCCTTCTTCATCTTCACGGGCGAACTCATGCTCTATGGCGGCATTGCCGACCGCATCGTCGCGTTCGCCAAGTCGCTGGTCGGCCACGTGCGCGGGGGGCTGGGCATGTCCAACGTCGTGGCCTGCACGCTGTTCGGCGGCGTGTCGGGCTCGCCCGTGGCCGACGTGTCGGCGATGGGATCGGTGATGATCCCGATGATGAAGCGCGAGGGCTACCACGCGGACTATGCGGTGAACGTCACCACCCACGCCGCGCTCGTCGGCGCGCTCATGCCCACGAGCCACAACATCATCATCTACACGCTGGCCGCAGGCGGCAAGGTGTCGATCGCGGCGCTGATCGCGGCCGGCGTCGTGCCGGCGGTGATCCTGACCTTGTGCAATCTGGCGGCGGCCTATTTCGTGGCGCGCAGCCGGGGCTATCCGGCGGGCACCTTCCCGGGCTGGCACATCGTCTTGCGTTCGTTGGTCGCGGCGGCGCCGGGCTTGTTCGTGGTGGTGCTGATCATCACCGGCATCCTGAGCGGGGTGTTCACCGCGACGGAATCCGCAGCGGTGGCGGTGCTGTACGCGCTGGCGCTGACGGTCTTCGTCTACCGGTCGCTGACCTGGGACCAGTTCGTGCGGGCGGCCAGCAAGGCCGTCAAGACAACCGGCGTCGTGTTGCTGCTGATCGGCATTTCCGCCACCTTCGGCTACCTGATCAGCTTCTACGGCGTGGCGGAAAAAACGGGCGAGCTGATGGCGTCGGTGTCGACCAGCCCGTGGGCCATCTTCCTGATGGTCAACATCATCCTGTTCGTGCTGGGCACCTTCCTGGACATGGCCGCCACCATCCTGATTTGCACGCCGATCTTCCTGCCGATCTGCATGCAGTACGGCATGGGTCCGGTGCAGTTCGGGATCGTGATGCTGCTGAACTGCGCCTTGGGGCTGAACACGCCCCCGGTCGGGACGACGCAGTTCGTCGGCTGCGCGATCGGCGGCGTATCGGTAGGCACCGTCATGCGCACGATCTGGCCTTTCTACGGCGCCTTGCTGGCCGCGCTGGCGTTGGTGACCTATGTGCCGGCGTTTTCGCTGTGGCTGCCCGGCGTGCTGCTCAACTGATCGCGCGGGCCGTGGGACGGGCGCCCCGCGCGGTGCCGTCCCACGATCACCGGATAGAAGAACAGCGCGGCCAGGAACCACAGCAAGGCGGCCGACCAGAGCGTCTGGCTCAGGAAGTGGGCGCCCTGCAGAATGCGCACCACCGAAAACCCGACTCCGGCGGCCACGCCCACGGCCAGCCCCCACCAGCGCCAGGCGGGCCGGCCAAGCGCCCAGCCGGCGAAGTACAGGGTCAGCATCGAGTAGCCCGCCCCCGCGTGGCCGCTGGGCATCGCCCCCCCGGAGCGCTCGCGCACCCAGGTCCACCAGTGCAGCGGATACGGCGTATAGCCGCCCAAGGTTTCCAGGTCATAAGGCCGCGGCAGGGTCGTGTAGTGCTTGAGCTGGTTCACCACCAACTGCCCCATCAGGCACGTGGCCGCCAGGGCCAGCGCCGGCCCGCGCCACGGACGCCAGGCCGGGATGCGGAAGCTGGCCGCGACCACGCCGACGGCCGCCAGGGCGACACCGATCGGCAGGGCCAGCACCATGCGGTGCCCCACCAGGTCCAACCAGCGGTTCACGTGCAACGGGAAATCATCCAGGGCCGGATCGAACAGCGCGCGGGCAATGCGCAGATCCATGCCAGAGGCATTGGCCCACCAGGCCAGGCAGGCAAGCACCAGCGTCACGCCGATCAGCTGACTGCAGAGGTACCAGACGGGCGTCGGCGCGCGCGCCGCAGGCAGCAAAGGGGACGACATGGGCCGATAGACCAGGGACGCATCGGACAAGCGCAGAGCTTAGTTCGCCGATAGTCGAAATTTCGTCAAATTCGACCCTGTTCCGCCGACGCGACACCGGCGGCAGGACCGGCGACGGTGGCATCGAACCGCAGGGAAAACCGCGTCCCCCGCAATCCCGGTTCACGCGACGACTCGACCGTCAGCGACCAGCCTTGCATGTCGCAGACACGCTTGGCGATCGCCAGCCCCAGGCCGCGGGCGGTTTCGTCGCGACCGCCTGCGTTGGAGTCCCGCATCCGTCCGCTGTAATACCGGCGGAACAGGAAGGGCAAATCGTCGGCGGCGATCCCCTTGCCGTCGTCGCTCAGTTCCAGCACGCCTTGCGCGCTGAACCGGGTCGTCAACGTCGCCGGGGCGGCGTGCTCCACCGCGTTGCGCACCAGGTTGCGCAGCACGGTCAGAAGCGCGTAGCGGTCCAGCGTCAGCACATGGCCGGGCGGGATCTGGTTGTCCAGGCGAAGTTCGGCCTGTCCCGCCTGGACCTCGTAGCCGCGCCAGGCGTCTTCCATGCACTCGGCGACGTCCACGGGCGCTGGCGGCAGCAGCTGGTCACGCGCCATCGCCCGGGCGCTCTCCAGGCACACGATCACGTCGTCCACGTTATCCACCACCCGGGTCAGGCGCTGGCGCTGATCCGGCGTCAGCGCCTGGGTCAGCAACATCAGCTCGCTGTCGGAACGGATCGCCGCCAGGGGCGTGCGGACCTCGTGGCTGAGGTTGCCCGCGAACTCGCGCTCTCGGGCGATCGACCGGTCGACCTGGTTCTGCACCCGGTTGAAGGCCTCGATCAACCGGCCGGCCTCGTCGTCGCGGGTGACCGCCATGTCAGGCGAGCCCGGCGCCCAGGTCGCCAGGCGGTCGGTCAGGTCCAGCAGGGGCCCCACCGCCACCGCCGCCACCCGCCGCGAGAGCGCATAGGCGCCGATCACGCAAATGGCGCCCCCCCCCAGCACGATCAGGCCGAAGTCGTGCACGCGCTCTTCGTTGTCGGTCGCGTCGTACAGCAGATAGACCTTGCCCCGGCCCGTTTCGGCCACCATGACGTGCCAGGTGTAGGCGCCCGGCTCGATCAGGTGCAGCCCGCTGTCCAGCCCCAGCACTTCGTCGGGGATGCCGGCCGGACGCTGGCCGTCCACGCTCATCCAGGCCCGCATGGAACCGCCCAGTTCACGGGCGCCCTGGCGCGGCATGAATTCGTCGCTGGCGCGTGCGTGCTGGACCAGCCGGTCCATTTCCGTGTTGAGGATGTCGTTGACCAGGTCGTCTTCCATCTGGTCAAAGGTCAGATAGGCCAGCAGCGCCAGCGCCGTGACAAACAGCGCGACCGTGCCCGTCAGCGCCCACACCACGCGCTGGGTCAACGTGCCACTGGCCGCGCGTGTCATGGCGCGCCCCCGTCCGTGACGAGCCGCCAGCCGGTGCCATGCATGGTTTCGATGCCGTCGAAACCGGCATCGGCCAAGGCGCGGCGCAGCAGGTGGACCTGGCTGCGCAGCGCGTCGGAGGATGGCGGTTCGTTGCCCCACAACAGGGACTCCAGCTCTTCGCGCGCCACCACCCTGCCTGGATCGCGCATCAGCGCCTCCATGATCAGGCCGGCCTTGCGCGTCAGGTGCACGGGCGTGCCATTGACCGATACGCCGCGGCTGCGCGTGTCGTATTGCAGCGGGCCGAACTGGCGCACCGAATCCACCGTGGCCCCTTTGGCGCGCTGGACCAGGGCCAGCAGCCGGGCTTCGACTTCCAGCAAGGCAAAAGGCTTGGTCAGGTAGTCGTCCGCGCCGTGCGAGAAACCCGCCAGCTTGTCTTCGAGGCTGTCGCGCGCGGTCAGCATCAGCACCGGCACGGAGACCCGCATGTCGTTGCGCAAGGCGTGCAGCACGGCATTGCCGTCCATGCCCGGCAAGCCGATGTCCAGGATCACGGCGTCGAAGCGCTGCGCTTTCACGCGTTCCAGCGCCGCGTGGCCCGTATAGGCCACGTCCGGCAGGAATCCGCGCGCCTCCAGGAAGGTGTACAGGTTGCCGGCGATGATGTGATCGTCTTCAACGATCAGGATCCGGTTATTCGCACCCGCCGCGGGGCTGACTGCCATGGATGAAGCTCCCTGTTGGAAATGAGGACGTATCTGCGTCCGGGCGTCTCAGGTTTGCAGCACCTTGCCCGGGTTCATCAGGCCTTGCGGATCCAGTGCGCGCTTGATCCGCCGCATCAACGCCAATTCGACGGCACTCTTGTAGCGCGGCAGTTCGTCGCGCTTGAGTTGCCCGACGCCATGCTCGGCGCTGATGGAACCGCTGTGCGCATGCACGCTGTCATGCACCACGCCATAGATCTCGCTTTGCAGGGCCAGCAGTTCGGTCTCGGTCTGGCCGGGCGCGTTGGCCACGTTGTAATGCAGGTTGCCGTCGCCCAGATGGCCGAAGATCACATGGCGCACGCCGGGAAAGCGCGCCTGCAGCAAGGCGTTGGTCTTGTGCACGAAGCCCGCGATGGACGAAATGGGGATGGACACGTCATGCTTGACCGACTTGCCCAATTCGGCCTCGGCCAGCGGAATGCTCTCTCGCAGATGCCACAGCGCCTTGCTTTGCGCCACGTTGGCGGCGATCGCGGCATCGTTGACCAGGCCCGCATCGATGGCGTCGCCCAGCACGGCCTCGAAACGGTCCCGCGCATGCGCCTCGCTTTCGCTGTCGGACAGTTCAAGCAGCGCGAACCACGGCGATTCGGCGGAAGCGCCTTCAAAGGGCAAGCGCTGTTGCGGGAACAGGCGCACCACGGCCTGCAGGCAAGCGCCGCTCATGAGTTCGAAGCCGGTCAGCGCGGCGCCGAAGCCCGAACGTGCGCGCGCCAGCACATCCACCGCGTGGTCGATCGTATCCAGCGTCAACAGCGCGGTGCACGATGCCACCGGCCGCGGGAACAGCTTCAGCGTGGCGGCCGTGATGATGCCCAGCGTTCCCTCGCTGCCGATGTACAGGTCGCGCAAGTCATAGCCGGTGTTGTCCTTGCGCAAGCTGCGCAGGCCGTTCCAGATTTCGCCTTCGGCGGTCACCACTTCCAGGCCCAGCGTCAGGTCGCGCGTATTGCCGTAGCGCAGCACCTGGGTGCCGCCAGCGTTGGTGGCCAGGTTGCCGCCAATGGTGCAGCTGCCTTCGGCCGCAAGGCTGAGCGGAAACAGCCGGTCGGCCGCGGCGGCAGCCTCCTGGACGGCCTGCAGGATGCAGCCCGCCTCGACCGTGATGGTGTCGTTGGCGGTGTCCAGGTTGCGCACGGCGGTCAGGCGCGCCGTGGACAGCACCACGGCACGGCCGGAGTCGTCCGGGGTAGCGCCGCCGCACAAGCCGGTGTTGCCGCCTTGCGGCACCAGGGGCACGCCATGATGCATGCACAGTTTCACGGCGGCGGCGACTTCCTCGGTCGAGCCGGGGCGGATCACTGCCAGCGCCGCGCCGCGGTAGCGGCGGCGCCAGTCCTGCACATAAGAGTCAGCGTCCGCACCGGTCAATACGTGGGAGAACCCCAGCAGGGACTGTAGATCGCTCAGCAAAGTCATAGGCGCCGCACAAGAATGGCCTGGTATCGCCCAGGCTCAGGTCAAGGGATGTGCGGACATTGTAGGGGCGGAATCGCCACGGCCGAAGCGCCAGCAAAAGCGCCGGCCTAGCCGACCGCCTGATCCAGCCGGGTGCCGGTCAGCCCGGAGCAGTACGCCCGGGACGCGATGCGGCTCATCAGGAAAGCACGGTCGACGCCCGCCGGCCCCGGCATTTCGGACAGCGCGCGGTAGGCCCGGCGCAAGGCTTCGCCACGCGTCGCGCCGCACACCAGCAGCCGGGTGCAAGGCAGGCGGCGGTCCACGCAGCCATCGATGCGCATTTCCAGCGCATGGGCGGCGTCAGGGTCGTGGCCGGCCACGGGCGCACCCGTGGCGTTGGGTTGCGCCTGCGCATCCGTCACCCGGAATACGCCGCTGCGGTCGTCCAGCGAAAAGGCCACCGTACCCATCCCCTCCCAACCGCGGTCGCGGGCGACATCGGCGGCGATAAGGCGCAGCGCGGCTTCGACGGAAGCCGGCAGGTGCGGCGCCGGACACTCGGCGATCAACACGCGGGCTTCGCGCCAGACGCAGCGCTCCCAGGCGCGGCCGGTGGCCAGTTCGCCGGTGTCAGAGACGAAAACATGGATATCAAGCCGGCGCTCGCGGCCTGCGGCCGGCCCGGCGTAGTCCGTGGGGGGGCCTCGCCTGCTGGTGGCTCCCCTCGACGTCATGACAGTAGAAACTTTGGCACCCATGGCCCCTCCCGGTCTTTCTGCTTGCATAGCAAGCGTATCACCTTCGGATGACGAGCAATTTCCATGCCACGCGGCGCCCCCGCCGAAGACGCTTCAGACCGCCTCCGCGGTCGCACCGGACCAAGGCGGCCGCCACCCGCCGTGCACCAAATCAGGGCGCCCGCCAACCCTTAAGACGCCCTACGCCGCCCGCCGGATGAGGCACACCCCGCCAATGGAGGATAATTCCACCTTGACCCTCTTCTCAGGCGGGTTTTGATGTGCGGGTATACCATGACACCCCGTCAAAATCCCCGTTGCAACCCTCTTATCAAGGAATCGTCGTGGGCAATAACAAGTCGCAGTTTCCCGCCTCGGTCTTCAAGGCCTATGACATTCGCGGCACCGTGCCGGACCTGATCGACGCCTCGTTCGCCCGCGCCTTGGGCGTGGCCCTGGCCGCCCGCGCGCGCGAAGCGGGCGTGCAGACGCTGGTGGTCGGCCGGGATGGCCGGCTGAGCAGCGAAATGCTCTCGACGGCGTTGCAGGAGGGCATGCTGGAAGGCGGCGTAGACACCTTGGACATCGGAATGGTCCCGACCCCCCTGGTCTATTTCGCCACCCATATCATGCAGTGCGGCTCCGGCGTGGCCATCACGGGCAGCCACAACCCGCCCAAGTACAACGGGTTCAAGATGATGATGGGCGGACGCGCCCTGTACGGCGACGACGTGCAGGCGCTGGGCGCAGCCATGAACGGCCCCAGCCCGGCGCCCGCCGAGCGCGCCGGTGTCCGTCGCCAACTGGATTTGATCGCCTCCTACATCGCGCGTGTGGCGTCCGGCGTCAAGCTGGCCCGCCCCATGAAGATCGCGATCGACTGCGGCAACGGCGTCGCCGGCGCGGTCGCGCCCCAATTGTTCCGGGCGCTGGGCTGCGAGGTCACGGAACTGTTCTGCGAGGTCGACGGCACCTTCCCCAATCACCACCCTGACCCGGCCGAACCCAAGAACCTGCAGGACCTGATCAAGTGCGTGGCGCAAACCGACTGCGAACTGGGACTGGCCTTCGACGGCGACGGCGACCGCCTGGGCGTGGTCACGAAATCGGGCCAGATCATTTGGCCTGACCGCCAACTGGTGCTCTTCGCCCGCGACGTGCTGGACCGCAACCCCGGCGCCACCATCATCTACGACGTCAAGTGCAGCCGCCATGTCGGCCTGTCCGTCGAAGCCGCGGGCGGCGTGCCGCTGATGTGGAAGACCGGCCACTCGCTCGTCAAGGCCAAGCTGGCTGAAACCGGCGCGCCGCTGGCCGGTGAAATGAGCGGCCACATCTTCTTCAAGGAACGCTGGTACGGCTTTGACGACGGTCTGTACACCGGCGCCCGCCTGCTGGAGATCGTGTCGCGCTTCGCCGATGCGTGCGCGCCGCTGGAAGCCCTGCCGCAAGACGTGTCCACGCCCGAACTGAAGCTGGAGATGGAAGAGGGCCAGCCTTTCACCCTGGTCAAGGCGTTGCAGGACCAAGGCCAATTCCCCGACGCCCGCCGCGTGATCACCATCGACGGCGTGCGCGCCGAGTACGCCGACGGCTTCGGCCTGGCGCGCCCCTCCAACACCACGCCCGTCGTCGTGTTGCGTTTCGAAGCGCAGAATGCCGAAGCGCTGGAACGCATCCAGGCCGATTTCCGCCGCGAACTGGGCAAGCTCGCACCAGAAGCCAAACTGCCTTTCTGATCCGCCCATGTCACTTCCCAACAGTCCAGCCTGGCAACAATTCACCGCAGCGGCCAACACCGCATCGCGGCACGGTGAGCAACTGCGGCTGATCAATGCCCCGGGCCTGCGCCTGGACTTGAGTTCCCAAGCCCATTCGCCCGCCTTGCAGGACGCGTCGGCGGCGTTGCTGGCGCAGCAGGGCTTTGATGCGGCCCGCGCCATGCTGTTCGACGGCGGCGACGCCAACTGGACCGAAGGGCGCGCCGCCTGGCACACGGCACTGCGCGCGCCGCAGCCGCCCGCCGCGGTCGCCGGCGCGGTGTTGGCCGAACGCGAACGCCTGCGCGAATTCGTGCGCGAAGCCGACAAGGCGGACCGCTACGGCTACGTGCTGCACCTGGGCATCGGCGGCAGCGACTGGGGACCGCGTCTGGTGACGCGCGCCTTGCGGCATGGCGGCGCCAAGCGGGAAGTGCGCTTTGCCTCCAACGTGGATTCTCACTCCGTCGCCGACGCCATGAGCCGGCTGGATCCGCACGACACGCTGGTCATCGTCGCTTCGAAATCCTTCACCACGACCGAGCCGCTGGCCAACGCCGAAGTCGCGATGAACTGGCTGCGCGAAGCCGGCGTGGCCGATCCCATCAAGCAGGTCGTGGCGATCACCGCCAATGTCGAAGCTGCGCTGAACCTGGGCATCTTGCCCGACCACATTTTCCAGATCTGGGATTGGGTCGGCGGCCGGTACTCGCTCTGGTCGGCGATCGGCCTGCCGATCGCGCTGGCGCTGGGCACGGACGCGTTCGACCAGTTGCTGGCGGGCGCGGCGGCCATGGACGAGCATTTCCGCACGGCGCCGATTGCGGAGAACGCGCCGGTGCAGCTGGCGTTGTCAGGCGTCGTCAACCGCAGCGTGCTGGGGTATGACTCGCTGGTGATCGCGCCCTACGACTCTCGGCTGTACCACATCGTGCCATGGGCGCAGCAGCTGGAGATGGAGTCGCTGGGCAAAGTCGCCACCGCTGACGGCAGCCCGGCGGGCGTGCCGACCGGCGCCGCGATCTGGGGCATGTCAGGCACCGACTGCCAGCACACGTTCTTCCAATGGCTGCACCAGGACACCATGGGCGCCCCCGTGGACTTCATCCTGTGCGAACAACCCGACCACGCCTATGCGCGCCACCACGAATTGCTGATCGCCAATTGCCTGGCGCAGCGGTCTGCGCTCTTGCGCGGCAAATCGTTTGAAGAGGCGCTGGCGGAAACCTCCGCCACCGAACACGATCCGGCCCGCGCGCGCGTGTTGGCGCAGCACCGCGTGCACCCGGGCGGGCGCCCATCATCGCTGATCGTGCTGCCGCGCCTGGAGGCCTATACGCTGGGCGCGCTGCTGGCGCTCTACGAGCACAAGGTGTTCGTGCAGGGCGTGATCTGGGGCATCAATCCGTTCGACCAATGGGGCGTGGAGTTCGGCAAGGTGCTGGCCAAGAACATCATGCGCGAGCTGGATTCCCCGCAAACCAGCCAGCAGGATCCTTCCACCCGCTTCTGGATCGACGCGATCGCGCGTCGCCACTAGTCCGGCACGGCTGGGCGCCGTCAGGCGCTCAGCGCGTCGTACAGAGCGACGTGGATGCTGGCGACCCGTTCGATATTGAACTCGCGTTCGGCCAGCGCCCTTCCCGCCACGCCCATGGCCTGCCGCAGCGCCGGATCTTCCGCCAGACGGGCGATCGCGTCGGCCAGGGCCTGCGCATCGCGCACCGGTACCAGCAAACCGGTTTCACCGGCTTCGATCGCATCCCGGCAACCCGGCACATCGGTCGTCACGACCGCGCGCGCGCACGCGGCGGCTTCGATCAGCGACTTGGGCAGGCCTTCCCGGTACGACGGCAAGACAGCAATGTGAGAGGCGGCGTAGAGCGCCGCCACATCCGAACGCTCGCCCAGCGCCTGGACCGCTCCGTCGCGTTGCCAGGCGTCGACCTCGCTCTGCGTCGCCGACGCGGGGTTGCCCGCATCCACCCCGCCCACCAATTGCATCGTCACCGGCAAGCCGCGCTGGCGCAGGAGGCCCGCGGCCTGCACGAACTCCTGCACGCCCTTGTCGCGCAGCAGGCGAGCCACCATCGTGACCACGACCGGCGGCGCTGGCGGCTCGGGCAAGGCGCGATAGGCATCCAGGTCCACACCCGCGCCGCGGATCATGACAACCTGCGCGTCGCGCACGGCACCCAGCGATTTGAGCAGATCGCGGTCGTTGGCGTTCTGGAAGATCACACGGCTGTTCGGATGCCCCAGTGCGATCCGGTACAGCCTGGCCACCACGGAACGCACCAGCCGCATCTTCAGCGAATTGGACAGGAACACGAAGCCCAGTCCTGAAATGGCGGCCACCATGCCGCGCACGCGGGCCAGGCGCGCGGCAATGCCGCCGTAGAGCACGGGCTTGATGGTGACCAGGTGCACCACATCGGGCCGCACGCGGCGGAACAGGCGCACCAAGGCCAGCAACGTTCCCAGTTCCTGCAAAGGATGCTTGCCGCTGCGCGTCATGGGGATGGCGTGGTGCGTCATGCCCAGTGCCTGGATGTCCGCCACGGCGGGTCCGTCCATCGTGGCCACATGCACGTCATAGCCGGCACGCTGCGCAGCCAGCGCCACCGGCACCCGGTGCGACATGAAGAAGGCGGGGTTATTGACGACGAACATCAAGCGGCGGCCGGCGCTCATGCCTGGACTCCAGAAATACGGCGCCATACGGCGAGGTAACGTTGCACCATGCGGGCAAGATCAAAATTCTCCAGCACGCGGGCGCGTCCGGCTTCGCCCGCCCGTCCGCTGCCGCGCGCGGCCACATCGCACAAGGCGGTCTCGATGCCGCGCGCCAGCGCCTCGGCCTGTTCAGGCGGCACCACGATGCCCGTATCACCGACGATATAGGCGGCGTCGCCCACGTCGGTCACGACGCAATAGACGCCGCAAGCCATCGCCTCGGCCACCACATTGGGAAAACCTTCCGCGCAACTGGACAGCACATGCACGTCCAGCCCGTTCATCACCGCCGGCACGTCGTCGCTTGGACCCGCCAGGATCACGCGTTCGCGCAGATCCAGCTTGTCGATCAGGGCAGCCAGTTCGGCGTTGTCCGGCGCCATGCCGCGTCCGACCAGCACGCAGCGCAGCCCGGCGTCGCGGCCATCGCGCACGAGCGCGGCCACGGCACGCAACAGGTTGGCGTGGTCTTTGAGCGGGTCCCAACGGGCCACGCAACCGATCACCGGCGCATCCTCGGACAACCCCCATTGCGCACGTACGCGCGCACGGGCCAGGGCATCGGGCGCATAGCGCGACAGGTCGTAGCCGTTGGAGACCACCACCATCCGGTCGCGGCGGTAGCCTTTTTCCGCGTGGCGTTCGGCCGCGTTCTGGGCCGCGCAGACAATGGCGCGCGGCACGCTGCCCGACAACAGCGCGCAGGCGCGCAGGACCAGGCGCGCCGAACGGCTGCTGCGCTCCAGGTGCGCGCCGGAATTGCGGATGCCCCAAGCGATGGCGCGCACGCCCGCCAGGCGGGCGGCCAAACCGCCGATCAGGTCGGCGTGGTACATCCAGGTCTGCACGGCGTCAGGACGCGCGCTGGCGATCAAGCGGCGCAAGGCCAGGAAACCGCCCAGGCTGACCCGCCCACGCTTCATGCCCAGCGCGTGCACGGCAACACCGGCCGCGCGCAGGCGCTCGCCGTAGATGCCCTCATCGGTCAGCGAGACGACGATGTGCTCCACGCCGGGTTCGGGATACGTCGCCAGCCGCAGCAGCACGGATTCCGCACCGCCCTGCCCCAGGCCCGTGATGACGTGCAGGACACGCATTGCGGAGGCGCTCATCGCCCCTCCTGCACCGCTTCGAACAGTTCATCCCATTCCGACAGCACGCTGGCCAGCGCATAACGATGGCGCACCGCGGTCGCGCCGCGTTCGCCCAGTTGCCGGCGTAAGGACAGGTCGCCCATCACGCGCTGCAACGCGTCGCGCAGGACATCACGGTCGCCCGCCGGCACCAGCAAGGCGTCCTGGCCGTCGCGCGTCATCTCGCGCGGGCCGCTGGGGCAATCGAAGGCCACGCAAGGCAGGCCCAGCGACATGGCTTCCAGGAGGACGTTGGGAAAACCCTCGACCAGCGAACTCAACACGAAGGCTTGCCCGCGCGCCAGTTCGTCCCATGGCGTTTCGGTGCGGCCGGGCAGGCTGATCCGCGATGCCAGGCCCAGCCGTGCGATCTGCGCTTCCAGCGCCGCGCGCTCGGGGCCTTCGCCCCAGATCCGCAGGTTCCAATCCGGATTCGACGGCGCCAATTGCGCGAAGACATCGATCAGCAGATCGAATTGCTTGTCAGAGACCAGACGCCCCATCGCCAGCAATTCACGCGGGCCGTCATCCTCGCGTTGCGACACCCGGGGCGCGTCGAGCAAAGGCGCGGGCAAGGGATTCGGAATGACGGCCAGGCGCTTGATGCCCGGCACCTGGCGCGAGAACGGGCCGGCAGTGTCTTCCGCCTGCACGGTCACCATGTCGGCGCGCGGATACAGCAGGCGGCGCAGCTTGCGCCACACGGTGCCCGTCGTCGTCTCGGCGACCGGATTCGTCCTTTCGCAGACGATGAGCGGCACGCCCAGGCCCCGCGTGGCGAGGATGGCGGCCACATTGACGTTGGTCAGGAAGGACACCACCACATCGGGCTTGGTGTCGCGGATGTGCCTGCGCAAGGCCAACAGGCGCTTGAACGCGGCCATTGCCCCCGAATCCCGCGTGCCGGCGATGTCCGCCAGCCATGCGAGTTCGACCTTGTCAGACAAGGGATAAAAGCACGTGCCCTTGGACGAATAGGTGGGTGTCAAGGTGACGGCATCCCCGCGTTCGGCCCATGCGCTAACCAGCGTGGCGGCCACCCGTTCGGCGCCGCCCGCATGCATGGAACTGACCAGCATCAATATTCTCATTCGTCAAAGACTCCCAATAGATCCCCCTTGATCCGGCCCTGCGCGATAACGGTCCAACCAGGCCTGCATCATCAGGACGCCCCACAAATGGCTGTCCCAATTGCGGTGGCCCGACGTGTGTTCACGCCACTTGCGTAGAATGGGTTCCGGTTCGAACCAGCCCTCCTGACGCAGGCGCGTGGGGTCCAGCAATGCGTCCGCCCATTCCCGCAGCGGGCCACGCAGCCACGCGGCCAGCGGCACGGCAAAGCCGCGCTTGGGGCGGTCCACCAGGGCCTGCGGCACATGGCGATGCAGCACCTGGCGCAACAGCCACTTGCCCGTGTTGCCGCGCACCTTGTACTGGTGCGGCAGGCTCCAGGCGAATTCATAGACGCGGTGGTCGATCAGCGGCACGCGCGTTTCCAGGCTGACCGCCATCGCGGCGCGGTCCACCTTGACGAGGATATCGTCCGGCAGATAAGTGATCGTATCCAGCTTCATCATGGATTCGAAGGTGGAACCCTGCATGGTCCGCGCAAATTCCGAGACCGGTTCCACGCCGCCCTTGACCACCTTGGTGGGGTCGGCCCAGTACGACACGAAGTGGCGATAGAAATCGCCGCGCGAGTCGGTGCGCAGCAGCTCGCCCAGCTTGCCGACCTTGCCGCGCCAGGCGCCGCGCCCCGGCAGATGGGTGGATGCGGACAGCAGTGCGCCCGCGGGCTTGCGCAGCAGCGAAGGAAAACGCTCGCATTGCTGCCACCAGTTGTTCACGCGGAAATAGCGCGAATAGCCGCCGAACAGTTCGTCGCCGCCATCGCCCGACAAGGCGACGGTAACGTGCTGCCGTGCCATTTTCGTGACGAGCGAGGTCGGGATCTGCGACGAATCGGCAAACGGTTCGTCGTACATGTCCGCCAGCGACGGCACCACGGCCAAGGCGTCTTCGGCGGTCACGTAGAGTTCGGTATGGTCCGTGCCCAGGTGCGTCGCCACGGCTTTCGCGTGCTGCGCTTCGTCATAGCCCTTTTCGTGGAAGCCGATCGCGAAGGTGCGCACGGGCTTGGCGCTTTGCGCCTGCATCAGGGCCACGATGGTCGACGAATCGATGCCGCCGGACAGGAAGGCGCCCAGGCTCACGTCCGCCAGCATCTGGCCGCCGACCGCCTTGGACAACACGCCTTCCAGCGCTTCGGTGGCCTGCGCGTCGGACTCGAACGTCAGCAGCGACTTGGCTGCGGCGTCCGCGGCGTCGCGCGCCGACCAGTACACGCGCGGCTCGGGCATGCGGCGGCTGCGGGTGTCGTCGGCCGTGAATTCGACCCAGGTGCCCGGCGGCAGCTTGGCGATGCCTTGGTAGATGGATTGGGGCGCCGGGATGTAGTTGTGCCGCATGAACGAGGCCAACGCGTTGCGGTTCAGGTCGCGGCCGAATCCCGGAATGGGCATAAGGCCCTTCAGTTCGGAGGCGAACACCAGTTCGGCGCCGGAGTAGCCGTAGTACAGCGGTTTTTCACCCATCCGGTCGCGCGCCAGCATCAGCTTGCGCGACGCCCGATCCCACAGCGCGATCGCGAACATGCCCACGGCGGCCTGCAAGGTCGCCTCGATGCCCAGCGCGGTGAAGCCCGCCAGCAGGGTTTCGGTGTCGGAGTGCCCGCGCCAGGACGGCGCCAGCGCGGATTGCTCCAGCTGCTTGCGGATGTCGAGGTGGTTGTAGATCTCGCCGTTGAACACCATGACATATCGGCCGCAGGCGGACGTCATGGGCTGGTGGCCGGCTTCGGTCAAATCCAGGATCGCCAGGCGGACGTGCGCCAGGGCCAGTTCAGCCTCGGGGTCTTCCCAGAATCCGTTGCTGTCCGGCCCGCGGTGGCGGATGCGGCGGCAGCTTTCCGCCAGCACGCGCTCCTTGTTTCCGACAGGGCCCCAAATTCCGACTATTCCACACATGATGAAGTTCTCGTGGTCACCGTAGCAACGGCGTGCCGCGCGGGCCTAGCGGCCGGTTGCGCGCACACCGTCAAAAAGTTCTTGCCATTGTTGCAGTACGCGCGCGGCCGAAAACCGGTCGCGCACGTCGGTCGCGGCCTGCGCCATGCGCTGGCGCGCGGCATCATTGCCCATGACGTCGGCCAGCGCCTTGGAGAGCGCGGGCACGTCGCCATTGGGGCGGACGAGCACGCCATCGATACCTTCGCGCACGATCTCGCGCGGGCCGGTATCGCAATCGAACGACACGGCGGCCAGGCCGCTGGCCATCGATTCAAGCAAGGTGTTGGACAGCCCCTCAAAGCGCGACGTCAGCACGTACAGATCGGCACTTTGGTACCAATCGCCCACGTTGCCGGCGCGTCCGGGCATCGAAACGCGCGACGCCAGCCCCGCTTGGTCGACCTGCGCTTCGAGGGCGGCGCGTTCATCGCCTTCGCCCAGGATAACCAGATCCCAGTCCGGATGCGACGGCGCCAGCGTGGCGAACGCCTGGATCAGCAGGTCGAATCCCTTGTCCGCATGCAGCCGCCCTACCGCCAGCAAGCGCTTGCGCCCGTCGCCCGACACCGGGGCCAGCAGCGGCTCGGCGCGCGGCAAAGGCCAGTGCACGGCGTTGGGGATGACCGCCAGCCGGGAGCCCGGCACGTGCTGTTCGATCCAGTCGGCCGTGCCGCGCGTCAAGGCGACGACGCGCGCGGCGCGCGGATAGGTCAGCCGGCGCAGGCGCAGCCACAGGCCCGAAAGCGTCTGCGACGGCGGATGCGTGTGCTCGGTCGCGATCACGCGGCATCCCAGGCCGGCGCTTGCCAGCACGGACAGCACGGACGCCGTGGTCATCATGCCCAGGACGATGTCCGGACGGAACGCCTTGATCACCCGGCGCAGCGCGCGCACGCGCTGCACATTGCTCCAGATGCCGCGCAAGCCCCCGCCCTCGCCCGCGGTGTGCAGGACCTCGCGGCGGACATCGGGGTGCAGGGCGTAGACATCGCCATCGGCGCTGGCCTGCGTCACCACCATCACCTCTCGCCCCATCTGCGCCCAGTGGGCGCTCAGGTCGGCGGCGACACGCTCAGCGCCGCCCCCATGCAGCGAATGGATGAACAGCAGGACGCGCAATGCACGGCCGGATTCGGCTTGGGACATTCAATCGGCCTCCTTGGGTTCGGCCTTGCGCATCGCCACCACCAGGTAGCACGCGAAGGACAGCACATACATGAGGCTGGTTGCCAGCATGATGCCCGCCGCGCCCATCTTGGGCGCCAGCACGGTGTTCAACGCGGCCTTCAGCGCAAAATTGGCTACCGCGATGGCGGCCATGATGCGATAGCGGTTCTGGCTGGCCAGCAGTTGCACCAGAATCAGCACGCCGAAGTAGAACGGCAATTGCAGCAGGCCCCAGCGCAGCACATGCGCGACGGCTTCGGTATTCTCCGCGGTGAAGGCGCCGCGCTGGAACAGCACGGACACGCCCCACGGCGCCAGCACCCAGCCGATCGCCACCGCCACCGCGCCCGCCCCCACCATCAGCACCGACCATTTCAGTGCCATGCTGCGCGCGCGGCCGGTATCGCCCCGGGCCTGCACATCGGCCAGCACCGGCAACGCGGCGCGGCCCACCGACACGGCGCCGATGCCCAGCAAGAGGGACAGCAGCCGGCTGGCGTAGCCCAGCGTCGCGTTCGCATTGGCGCCCAGGTTGGCCGCGGCGTATTGGTCCAGCGGGCCGACGAAGCTCATCGCCACCTGGCCGATCAGCATCACGCCGGCGGCGCCCATCAGTTCCGGCCAGTGCGGTGAACGCAGCGTCAGGCGCGGCGCGCCCCAGAAGCCGCCGTCCGCCCGCGCCGCCAGCCAGGCCAGCCAGACGGTCTGGATGGCATACCCCACCAGCGTGCCCCATAGCAGCGGCCCCACGCCGTCGGCGCTGACGGCCAGCATTACCCAGGCCAGCGTCGCCACGGCGGGCACACTATCGAGCAACGTATTGACGTGGCGTTCATGCGCGCGCAGCCGCGCGGCGCTGATGCCCGCGATCAGCAGCAGCGCCGACACCGGCGCAAAGGCGATGAGCAGATCGCCCGTCATGCCGCGCACGCGCTCGGGCAATCCCTTGCCCAGCGCGTCCACCACATACGGCCAGGCGAACCAGGTGCCGATGGCCAGCGCTATGCCGGCCGCGGCCACCCAGCCTTGAAGTTCTTTGATGAATTGGTCGCGCTCGGCGTCATCCGCGCGGCGCAGCCGCACCAGAACCGGAATCAAGACCACCGACAGCACGCCCACGATCGTGACCGGCAGCCAGGTGGCCATGGTCATCGTGAACTGGTAGGCGTCCACGGCGTCGCTGACGCCGTACCGGTAGGCCACCGCCATCTCTTTGATGGCGCCGGCGGCCTTGCCCAGCAGCAGGAACACGGCCACCCGGAAAGCGCCTTTGAAGATGCGCTGGTGGTCCGGGTGGATGTTGCCGAGTTTGCGGATGAGTGCTTTCAAATCAACGCAGGAATTGCGTGTACCAGGGCATGGCCACTTCCAGGCCTTGCAGCACGGTGTGCGAAGGCGCGTAGCCCAGCAGGCGGCCGGCCTTGCTGACGTCGGCCTGCGAGTGGCGCACGTCGCCGGCGCGGAAGTCGGCATACACGGGCTTCTTGCCGTAGTTGACGTTCTGGTTGCCCAGCGCCTTGACCAGGAAGCCGAACAGGTCGTTCAGCGTGCTGCGGCCGCTGACGGCCACGTTGTAGACCTGGTTGCGGCCTTCCGCCGGCGCCATCGCGGCCAGCAGGTTGGCCTGCACCGCGTTGTCCACGAAGCAGAAATCGCGGCTGGTCTCGCCGTCGCCATTGATGGTGACGTCGTCGCCCTTGATCATCGCGGCAGTCCACTTCGGGATCACGGCGGCGTAGGCGCCGTCCGGGTCCTGGCGTTTGCCGAACACGTTGAAGTAGCGCAGGCCGACGGTCTCGAAGCCGTAGGAACGGGCGAACACGTCCGCATACAGCTCGTTCACGTACTTGGTCACGGCGTAGGGCGACAAGGGCTTGCCGATGTTCTCTTCCACCTTGGGCAACGCCGGGTGGTCGCCGTAAGTGGAGCTGGACGCCGCATACACGAACGACTTCACTTGCGCATCGCGGGCGGCGACGAGCATGTTCAGGAAGCCGCCGATGTTCACCTCGTTGGTGGTGATCGGATCCTTCAACGAACGCGGCACGGAGCCCAGCGCGGCTTGATGCAGCACGAAGTCCACGCCGTCAACGGCGCGACGGCAAGCGTCCAGGTCGCGGATATCGCCTTGCACGAAGGAAAAGCGCGCCCACTGCTCGGCCGAGACCGAGGTGCGCACTTCATCCAGGTTGCGCTGGTGTCCCGTCGCGAAGTTGTCCAGGCCCGTGACGGTCTGGTCCAACTTGAGCAGGGTTTCAAGCAGGTTCGACCCGATGAAGCCGGCGCAGCCGGTCACCAGCCACTTGCGCGGCGCGGCCGCCAGTTCCTGCTTGATGGTTTCGAAGCGTGTAGTCATATCGGAATCCTTACAGGCGCAGGTCGGATTCGGCAGCCGACAGCACGTACTTCAGGTCATACAGGACGTGTTGCGCCTTGCCCAGCTTGCGGATGCCCTCGGCGCCCAAGGCCTTGAACTGGTTGTGCGCCACGGCCAGGATCACCGCGTCGTACTTGCCCTCTTCCAGCTTGGCGACGGGCGTCAGACCGTACTCGTGCATGGCTTCCTCGGGGTCGACCCACGGGTCGTACACGTCGACGTCAACGTTGTAGTCGCCCAGTTCGCGCACGATGTCCACGATGCGGGTGTTGCGCAGGTCGGGGCAGTTTTCCTTGAAGGCCAGGCCCATGACCAGCACGCGCGCGCCTTGCACATGGATCCGCTGCTTGGTCATCGCCTTGACCAGTTGCGACACCACGTAGCCGCCCATCGAGTCGTTCAGGCGGCGGCCCGCCAGGATGATCTCGGGGTGGTAGCCGATCGATTGCGCCTTGTGCGTGAGGTAGTACGGGTCCACGCCGATGCAATGGCCGCCCACCAGGCCCGGACGGAACGGCAGGAAGTTCCACTTGGTGCCGGCGGCTTGCAGCACGGCTTCGGTGTCGATGCCCATCTTGTTGAAGATCAGGGCCAGTTCGTTGATCAGCGCGATGTTCACGTCGCGCTGCGTGTTCTCGATCACCTTGGCGGCTTCCGCCACGCGGATGCTGGACGCCTTGTGCGTGCCGGCGGTGATGATCTGCTTGTACAGCTGGTCGACCAGTTCGGCCACTTCAGGCGTGGAACCCGAGGTCACCTTCTTGATGGTGCTGACGCGGTGGTCCTTGTCGCCCGGGTTGATGCGCTCGGGGCTGTAGCCGGCGTAGAAGTCCACGTTGAACTTCAGGCCGGACACGCGTTCCAGCACCGGCACGCAGTCTTCTTCCGTGGCGCCCGGGTAAACGGTGGATTCATAGATGACGATGTCGCCACGCTTGAGCACGGCGCCGATGGTCTCGCTGGCCTTGACCAGCGGGGTCAGGTCGGGCTGCTTGTATTCGTCGATGGGGGTCGGGACGGTCACGATGAACACGTTGGCCTGGCCCAGTTCTGCGCGGTCGGCGGTGTAGGTCAGTTGAGCGGCTTCGGCCAGCTCGTCATCGCTGACTTCCAGCGTGTGGTCGTGGCCCGCCTTCAGTGCGTCGATACGGCGCGTATTGATATCGAAGCCGATGACCGAGCGCTTCTTGCCGAACTCCACCGCCAGCGGCAGACCGACGTAGCCCAGGCCGACGACAGCGAGTTTCACATCCTGAATTCGCAACATAACTCTCCCTTCACCGTAGAACGATTACGGCATTTTAAATATGGTCGGGTGATAGATAACCGAGCCCCCGGCGGCAGTCGCCGGGGCACTCAAAACTAATCCGTAGTCTTCAAAACGGACGGCAGCAGCAACCATCCCGGACGGCGCCAGGACACCAGCCGCGCATACAGCCAGATATAGACGCTGGCGAACACCACGAGGCTGGCGCTAAGCGCCCACGCGTTGTCCCACCAGATCGTGGCCGGCACCAGGCCGATCAGCGCCAGCACCCACATGTAGGGCGACGCCATCGCATTGCACAGCGCCGGCACGGCATGACGCCGGCCCCGGCTGAACGTCACGCGGACCAGGCGGCGGAACACCAGCTGGTGCAGGTGCAAGGCATCCGGCTGGTCGACCGGCACGCCGCGCTTGAAGCGCCGGCGCCAGATCGAGAAACCGGTTTCGAATACGGGGTAGAACAGCACGGCCAGCGCGTAGAACGGCGACACCGACGGATTGCGCACGACCAGCAGCACGGCCAGTTCGGCCAGCATGAAGCCCAGGAAGTAAGCGCCACCATCGCCCAGGAACACGCGCCCGAACGGGAAGTTCCAAACCAGGAAGCCCAGCGTGGCCGATGCCAGTGCGGCGGAGATCAGGAAGATCGGCACGTCGCCCACTTGCATCGCGACAAGGCTGATCGACACCGACATCAAGGTGGCGACCATGCCGGCCAGGCCGTTCATGCCGTCCACGATGTTCAGCGCATGCGTACAGCCGCCCACCGCGATCATGGTGAACAGGAGCGACACCGGCCAGAACGACAGCACGTAGTCCACCGGCGCCATGCCGACGCGGCTGACGCCGCCCAGCAGCCACCAGGCGATCGCCGCCGACAGGAACGCCGCCAGCAAGCGCTTGCTGGCGCCGATATCTTTAGTGATGTCTTCCAGCAGGCCAGCCACGAACACCGGCAGCGCGGCGACAAACAGCGCGGGCCACAGCCACGTCAGCGTCATGTTGGCGGGGCCCAGCACCAGCAGGCCCAGCAAGGTGCCGGCAAGCACGGCCAAGCCGCCGACGCGGGGGGTCGCGCGGGAATGGTTCGCTTGCGGCTTGTTCAGGTCGCTGTCGCCGGTAAAGCGGCCATGCCAGCGTTCCGACCACACGATGAGCCCGCCCACCATGAACGCGACCACGCAGATATACAGCCAGGTCACAGAATCACCTCTGGTTGGTCTATCGAGACAGGCCCGCCATTATGGGAGGCAGGTGTAACGCCCATATATGGCAGGGATAAGGAAGTGCAATTCAGGGGCACGAAACGTAACACCCGGGATGGGGCCGTACGTCCGCCGCCAGGCCGCGGGTTGGAGGGGGCTGATGCAACAAAACCGCGGACGCGCGGAGAGACGGATTTCATGCGCTGATTGTAGAGCTTTCCGCAGGGGAACACGCGAAATATCCCAGGGAAAACGCGGATGTCGCCATAGGGTGGATATGCCGCCGAGCTGCCACACCGGCCGCATCCCGTCAAAAAACAGGGACGCATTGATTCGGCATAAAAAAAAGCCCGAGATCGTAAGATCTCGGGCTAAATCCACCAAAGGAGGAGGGTGGAGGAGACAACCGTGGCATGTTGGGAGCTGGCTTTCTGCTCGCTACGCGTTCGGGGTTTTGCACCGCGCCGACTGCGTTTCAACATCCGATGACTGAATAGTACCGAGGTTTTTTGTGCGATGCAAGAATTTTTTTAATCTCTTTTGAGGGGCGGTTTTCGCGTTGCGTTTTCGCCGCAAAATTCCCCGCTGCCCCCTGAAGACCCGCATCAATACGTCGTTTGACCAAAAAAAGGGTTTTTGCCGAACGGGTAAACCCATTGCGGACTAACCCTAGACGATACCGGGTAATCCCACCCTGGTATTCGCACCATAATGGTGCGCTCTGCACCAGCATGCGGCCGAATTTGCGCACCGCAGCATTTCGATTGCACGCGCCCCTCAGACCCAATATGCGGTGGTCGTCATCACCTTGGACATCGCCCGCATCGCCGCTTTCACCGGGGCAGGCAGCGGCACGCCCCCTGCCCGCTCGGCGCTGGCGCGATGCTCGGCTTCGTCGTCCTTCATCTTGCGGACAATCTCGCGCGAGCGTTCGTCCTGCACCGGCAAGGTGCGTAGATGCTCTTCCAGATGCGCCTCCACCTGCCGCTCGGTCTCGGCCATGAAACCCAGGTTGCGCGGCACCCCCGCATAACTGGCCAACACGCCCAACGCGAACGATCCTGCGTACCAGACCGGGTTGAGGAGACTGGGCCGGCTGCCCAGCTCGGTCAGGCGCTCGTTGCACCAGACAAGGTGATCGACTTCTTCGGAGGCCGCGTTCAGCAGCAGCGCGCGCGGCGCGGGCTCGCGGCAGACCGACGCCTGCCCGCGGTACAACGCCTGCGCGCAGACCTCGCCCACATGGTTCACGCGCATCAGGCCCGCTGCGTGCCGTTTTTCCTGTGCCGACATCGCATCTGGCGCTTCGGCGGACTTGGCCGGGTACGGGCGGCCGGCGGTCGCGCTGTTGGACAGCACCCGCAACGCGCGGTCCGCTTCGGCCAGCAAGGCATCCAGCGGACTGGTGCGGCGCAGGAAAGAAAGGGGGCCGGATTGAGACAGGGCGGTGGACATGGACAACTCCTTGGCAAAACTGGCGCACACGCCCCTGATGCGGGGCGGGGCTCTCGTGCCTGGAATTGTACGCAACAGGTATCATCAACCATTGACTGCGCTCAAGCTCAAGGACACACGACATGGAATGCACGATCGACTGGGGCGGCCCCAACGGCATGCTCTTTACCGCCAGCACCGGCAGCGGCCACGTGGCCGTGATGGACGGCGCCGTGGATGGCGGCGGCCACAACCTCGCGCCGCGCCCGATGGAAATGCTGCTGGCCGGCACGGGCGGCTGCACCGCGTACGACGTGGTGCTGATCCTGAAACGCGGCCGCCACGCCGTCACGGGTTGCAGCGTCAAGCTTCAGGCCGAGCGCGCGGATGCCGACCCCAAGGTGTTCACCCGCATCCATTTCGCCTTCACGGTCACGGGCCGCAACCTGCCGCAAGCTGCGGTGGAGCGCGCCGTGCAGTTGTCGCACGAAAAATACTGCTCGGCCTCGGCCATGCTGGAGAAGACCGCGGCACTGACGTTTTCGGTCGACATCGTCGACACGCAGGAAGCGCCCGCCGCCGCCTGAGGCGTGTCCGCGTGGTGTAATTCGCCCTATCCTTTCTTCCCTATCTAGATAAGCGCCGCCGCGTCGCACGCGGCGGCCAATTTGCGTCACCCGCGGGGCGGGCGAACACAAGGACCGCCATGAAACAATACCTGGACCTCGTTCAATCCATCCTGGACACCGGCGCGTGGCAGGAGAACCGGACGGGCATACGCACCCTCAGCATGCCGGGCGCGTCGTTGCGGTTCGACCTGCAAAAGGGCTTCCCCGCCGTCACCACCAAAAAGCTGGCGTTCAAGTCCGCCATCGGCGAAATGGTGGGTTTCATGCGCGCCTCGCGCAGCGCCGCGGAATTCCGCGAACTGGGCTGCAAGGTCTGGGACCAGAACGCCAACGAAAACAGCCAGTGGCTGGCCAACCCCTATCGCGAAGGCCCGGACGACCTGGGCCCGGTCTACGGCGTCCAATGGCGCCAGTGGCCGGCCTACAAGGTGCTGGACGCCAGCCGCACGGCGCAGGTCGAAGACGCGCTGGCCCGCGGCTACGCCAAGGTGGCCGATCTGGAAGAAGGCGGCGTGCCGAAGGTCCTGCTGTACAAGGCGGTGGACCAGTTGCGCCAGTGCCTGGACACCATCCACGAGCGCCCGGGCGACCGCCGCATCCTGTTCCACGGCTGGAACTGGGCCCAGATCGAAGAAATGGCCCTGCCGCCCTGCCATCTGCTCTACCAGTTCCTGCCCAACGCGACCACCCGCGAAATCTCGCTCTGCCTGTATATCCGTTCCAACGACGTCGGCCTGGGCACGCCCTTTAACCTGACGGAAGGCGCCGCCCTGCTGCACCTGGTGGGACGCCTGACCGGCTACACGCCGCGCTGGTTCACGTATTTCATCGGCGACGCGCACATCTACGAAAACCACCTGCCGATGCTGCGCGAGCAACTCGCCCGCGAGCCCTACGAATCGCCCAAGCTGGTGCTGTCCGACCGTATCCCCGATTTTGCCGTGACAGGCCGCTACGAACCTGAATGGCTGGAAAAGGTGAAACCGGGCGATTTCTCGCTGTCCGGCTACACCCATCACGCACCGCTGACCGCGCCCATGGCCGTGTAAGATCGCGCCCGGCACGCCGCCCCGGCGGCCCGGGAAGCACGCGGGCAGCCGCCGTGGGCGCTTGCCCGCGGGCGGACAATCCGCGCCTGACAGCATAAGTGAAGATTGGTGAGCTTCTGGAAGCGCGATTTCGGTATAACCCATCCCTTAGCCTCGGACGCGCGTCCAGAATGCGCTGCGCGCCGCGGCTTCCGACCGGCGCTTGCCGCGCCGCGCGTACCGCTTGCCGCGAGACTGCGCAGCTCACCCGGCAGCGCCGACCGCAGGCAGCGCCCTCCGCATCCCCCTTCCCTACAAGAGAGTATGTAAATCGCCAGCGTCGACAGCCGGAATTGTCTTGCGACCCAATTGCAACTGTTGACTACTAATTGATTTGATTTGAGGCCGGCGCGATCGCAGTAAGCGCTCAGGACAGGACCCCACAAATGCTCGTTGGAACTTATAACCCTTCGCTCGTCCTCGTATCCCTAGGGGTCGCCATCCTGGCGTCATATACGGCGTTGGGCATGGCCAATCGCGTACGGGCCTCGAACGGGCTGCCAGCCGCGCGCTACTGGCTGGCGGGCGGCGCGCTCGCCATGGGTATCGGCATCTGGTCCATGCACTTCGTCGGCATGCTGGCGTTCAACCTGCCCATTCCCATGGGCTACGACCTGCCCCTGACCGTCCTGTCGCTGGGCATCGCCATCGGCTGCTCGGCGTTCGCCCTGTGGATCGTGTGCAAGGACGAGTTGCCCTGGCGCAGGCTGATTGCCGGCGCCCTGTTGATGGGCGTGGGCATCGCCGCCATGCACTACCTGGGCATGGCGGCGATGCGCATGGCGCCCGGCATCGTCTACGACACCAAATGGTTTGCGCTGTCGATCGTGATCGCCGTGGCCGCCTCGGGCGCCGCGCTATGGATCACCTACCGGCTGCGCCACGACGGGCCGCGCGTGGCGCTGTCCCGGCCGCTGGCGTCGGTGGTGATGGGCATCGCGATCGTCGGCATGCACTATTCCGGCATGGAAGCCGCGGGATTTCCTGCGGGCAGCATCTGCATGGCCGCCGACGGCGGCATCTCGGCCGGCTGGCTGGCCATCGCGGTCACGGCAGTGACGCTCAGCGTGCTGGCCATCGCCCTGGTGGTTGCCGTGCTGGACAACCGGCTGGAGGCGCGCACCTCGGCGCTGGCGTCTTCGCTGGCCGAGGCCAACGAAGAGCTGGTGCAGCTGGCGCTGCACGACACGCTGACCAAATTGCCCAACCGCATCCTGCTTGAAGACCGGATGGAGCAGGCCATCGAAAGCGCCAGCCGCCGCAAGGGCTACTTCGCCGTGCTGTTCTTCGACCTGGATGGTTTCAAGGCGGTCAACGACGCCTACGGCCACCACACGGGCGACGCCTTGCTGATCGATCTGGCCCAGCGCATCCGGCAGACGCTGCGCACGCAGGACACCGTGGCGCGCCTGGGCGGCGACGAATTCATCGTGCTGAGCGAAGTGATCGAGCCGACCGATGCCGCGAACGTGGCGGACCGCCTGATCGAAGCAATCGCCCGCCCCGTCATGGTCTACGGGCACGAAGTGCTGGTGACGTCCAGCGTAGGCATCGCGATCTACCCGAACGATGGCGAGGACACCCACAGCCTGCTCACCAACGCCGACGCCGCCATGTACCACGCCAAACGCCTGGGCGGCACCGGCTACAGCTTCTTCGAGCCGTCCATGAACGCGGACGCGCACGAACAGATCGAACTGCTGCACGACCTGCGCCTGGCGCAGGAACGCGACCAGTTCGTGCTGCACTACCAACCCAAGTACGAAGCGCCTGCCGGCCCGATCATGGGCGCCGAAGCGCTGCTGCGCTGGAACCATCCGACGCGCGGCCTGGTCGGCCCGGACCAGTTCATCCCCATCGCCGAAAAGACGGGCCTGATCCTGTCCATCGGGGAATGGGTCATCAACGAAGCCTGCCGCCAGATGCGGGAATGGATCAACGCCGGCCAAGGCCACTGGACGATTGCCGTCAACATTTCGGCCCTGCAGTTCGCCCACGCCAGCCTGGTTGAAACCGTGCGCGCCGCCCTGGCGCGGCACGACGTGCCGCCGGCGTGCCTGACGCTGGAAGTGACGGAATCCACCGCCATGCGTGACGCCGAGGCCAGTCTGGCCGTGCTCAAGCGCCTGTCCGGCCTGGGCGTGACCATTTCCATCGACGACTTCGGCACCGGCTATTCCAGCCTGCTGTACCTGAAGCGCCTGCCCGCGACCGAATTGAAGATCGACCGGGGCTTCGTGAACCAGCTGGAAAACGACAACGAAGACGCCGCCATCGTGTCGGCCATCGTCGCGCTGGCGCAGCAACTGAACCTGCGAATCGTCGCCGAAGGCGTGGAAACGGCGGCCCAGCAGAAATTCCTGACCGGTCTGGGCTGCGATTCCTTGCAGGGCTTCCTGCTGGGCCGCCCGATGCCCGCGACGGAGTTCCTGGAACACGCGGCCGGCTAGGTGCGGCCGGCTAGGTGCGGTCGCTAAGTGCCGCCAGCCGGGTGTGGCCAGCGACGGGCGGCCGGTCGGATGCGGCCGGCCCGGGACGGTCGCCGAGGCGCGGCCGGCTGGCCCCGGCGGAATTTGCTACGCTTACGCCGTCTGATCGGCCGACTCCCGGCCGCCCCTACCCGTTGCCTGCCCGCATGCCCGCCAGCCTTACCCTGATCGTTGCCTATTCCGAGAACCGCGTCATCGGACGCGACAACACCTTGCCCTGGAAACTGCCGGGCGATCTGGCGCACTTCAAGCGCAGCACGCTGGGCCACCCCATCCTCATGGGCCGCAAGACCTGGGACTCGCTGGGCCGCCCGTTGCCGGGCCGCAGCAACATCGTGATCAGCCGCAATCCGGATTTCGCGGCGCCCGGCGCAACCGTCGTCCCCACGCTGGAAGCCGCCCTCGCCGCCTGCGGCGAGGTGGAACAGGCGTTCGTGATCGGCGGCGCGCAGATCTACGCGCAGGCGCTGCCGCTGGCGCAACGGATACTGGCCACCGAAGTCCACGCCCAGGTCGACGGCGATGCCTTCTTCCCACTGCTGCCCGCCTTCCAATGGAAGGAAACCGCGCGGGAAATCCAGCCCGCCGAAAACGGCTACGCGTACGACTTCGTCACCTACGAACGCTGAATTTTTGAAAAGCGCTGCGGCCTTGCGACGGTCGCGTGATGGATTGCGCGCGAGATGTCGATGGCAAGTACCCGATCAGCCCAGCGCGCGAAACCCGTCACGCCGCCCCCGCATTCCGGATGAACCGCCACAACGCCGGCGCCTCTGAGTACGCCACGTTGAACCGCACCCAAGGCGTATCCGCCTCATCGACTTCAAAGTAAGACCCCGGCGCCAGCCAAATACCATCCTTCAGCGCCAATTCCGCCAGGCCGTTGGCGCCCCGTTCGCGCCACTGCCCGGCCACCTTGGCCCACAGGAACAGCCCGCCCTGCGGCCGCCCATGGATCTCGAACCCATGCTGCTGCATCTGGCCGGCCACCACGGTGTGCGCCTCGGCCAGCCGCTCGCGGGTGCGTGCGATGTGCGCGCGATAGCGTCCCTCGCGGATCACCTGGTGCACGATGCGCTCCATGATTTCCGGCGACGTCAGGCCCACCGCCATCTTGGTGCGCGCGATGTCGCGGGCCAGATCGCGATGCGCCACCACATAGCCCACCCGCACCGACGGACTGATGACCTTGGAGTAACCGCCCAGATAGATCACCCGCCGCGCCCCGTCCAGCGCAGCCAGCATCGGCGTCACGCCAGGCGCCAGGTCGCGGGAGATGTCGTCCTCGATCACCCACAGCCCGTGCCGTTCGGCCACCTGCAGGATGCGGAAGGCATTGGCCATCCCGATGCTGGCGCCTGACGGATTCTGCAGCGCCGTATTGATGTACAGCGCGCGCGGCTGATGCTGGGCCACCACGCGCTCCAGCGCCTCGCAGTCCAGCCCGTCTGCCGTGCGCGGCACGGCCACCACGCGCAGGCCCACCAGGCGCAGCAACTGCAGCAGGTTGGCATAGGCCGGCTGCTCCACCACCACGGTGTCGCCGGGCCGCAGCAGCGTGCGGGTCACCATGTCCAGGCCGTGCGACACGCCCTGGGTCAGCAGCACCTGGGACACTTCCACTTCCATGCCCTGGGCACTGAGGCTGGCCGCGATGGTCTCGCGCAGCGGCGCATAGCCATAGGGGTGTCCGTAGTTGGCGATGCGCATCGCCGGCACGCGCCCCATGTGGCGCAGCGCCAGATGCATGCCCTCTTCGTTCAGCCATTCCCCCGGCAGCCAGCCGCAACCCGATTTGATCGGGATGGAATGGTCCGCGAAGATGTCCGACAGCAGCCAACCCGCGTTCAGCCGTGGCGGCTCCCAGGACAGGGGTTCGCCCCGCCGCGCGGGCGCGTCCGGCGAGGCCACCCGGTAACCCGCCCCCGGCCGCGCGGCCAGCCAGCCCTGCGACACCAGCCGGCTGTAGGCGCTGGCCACCGTGAACGTGCTGATACCGTACTGACGCGCGAACTCGCGCACCGAGGGTAGGGACATACCCGGACGCAGCGTCTGTTCTTCAATGGCGCGCAAGATGGCCGCCACCAGTTGCTCGACCAGGGTCGGCGCAAGTCCACGGGCGCGGTTGGGCTGGAAATCGATCACGGAGAAAACTGTACAGTTAGACCACCTGCAACTATACAGTTAGCGGCATTTGCGCAGATCGTATATTTTCATTCCCCGCGGGACGTACCAGAATCATTCGAATCCCGGCGGATGCGCCCTTTCCTTGCAAGCCCGCCGGTTGTCCATCCCCTGGAGCCGCCATGAACGCCCCCGCCGAGTTGCCCGACCTGTCCCATCTCTGGATGCCCTTTACTGCCAACAAGCAGTTCAAGGCGCACCCGCGCATGCTGGCAACGGCCAAAGGCATGTACTACACCTCGGCCGACGGCCGCCAGATCCTGGACGGCACCGCCGGCCTGTGGTGCGTCAACGCCGGCCACGGCCGCCAGGAAATCGTCGACGCGATTTCCCGCCAGGCCGGCATCATGGATTACGCGCCCGGCTTCCAGCTGGGCCACCCGCTGGCCTTCGAAGCCGCCACGGCCGTCGCCAGCTTCATGCCCCAGGGCCTGGACCGCGTCTTCTTCACGAACTCCGGCTCCGAGTCCGTCGATACATCCCTGAAAATCGCACTGGCTTATCACCGCGCCCGCGGCGAAGGCCAGCGCACCCGCCTGATCGGCCGCGAGCGCGGCTATCACGGCGTGGGCTTCGGCGGCATCTCGGTCGGCGGCATCTCGACCAACCGCAAGACCTTCTCCGGCGCGCTGCTGCCCGCCGTGGACCACTTGCCGCACACCCACAACCTGGAGCAAAACGCCTACTCCAAGGGCCAGCCCGCCTGGGGCGCCCACCTGGCCGACGAGCTGGAACGCATCATCGCGCTGCACGACGCCTCCACCATTGCCGCCGTCATCGTCGAACCGATGGCCGGGTCCACGGGCGTGCTGATTCCGCCCAAGGGCTACCTGGAAAAGCTGCGCGAGATCACGTCCAAGCACGGCATCCTGCTGATTTTCGACGAAGTCATCACCGCCTACGGCCGCCTGGGCGCCGCCACGGCCTCCGAGTTCTTCGGCGTGACGCCGGACATCATCGCCATGGCCAAGGGCGTCAGCAACGCCGCGGTGCCGGCCGGCGCGGTCGCGGTCAAGCGCGACGTGCACGACGCCATCGTCAACGGCCCGGCGGGCGGCATCGAGTTCTTCCACGGCTACACCTATTCGGCGCATCCGCTGGCCGCCGCCGCCATCCTGGCGACGCTGGACATCTACCGCCGCGAAGACCTGTTCGCCCGCGCCCGCAAGCTTTCCGGCGCCTTCCAGGAAGCCGTGCACGGCCTGAAGGGCGCGCCGCACGTCATCGACGTGCGCAACCTGGGCCTGGTGGCCGGCATCGAACTCTCGCCGCGCGCAGGCGCGCCGGGCGCCCGGGCCAGCGAAGTCTTCCAGAAGTGCTTCGACAGCGGCCTGATGGTGCGCTACACGGGCGACATCATCGCCGTTTCGCCTCCGCTGATCATCGAAGAGGCCCAGATCGGCCAAATCTTCGAACAGATCGGCAAGGTCCTCAAAGAGGTCGCTTGAGGAACATGGCGAGCCCCCTGCCGCGGCCCCGCCGCGCAACGTGACACTGTCCCGCGGGCGGCCGATGGCCGCCCTCGGACGTTTTTGAAGAATCCCGCTTTTCGAGCTCCCTCACATGAAGAAGATCTCCCATTTCATCAACGGCCAGCACTATGACGGCCGCAGCAGCCGCTACGCCGACGGCTTCAACCCCGCCACCGGCGAGATCTGCTCCTCGGTTCCGCTGGCCTCCACTGAAGACGTCGCGACGGCCGTGGCCGCCGCCAAGGCCGCGTTCCCGGCCTGGTCCGAAACGCCGGCGCTCAAGCGCGCCCGCATCCTGTTCAACTTCAAGGCGCTGCTGGACAAGCACCAGGACGAACTGGCCGAACTGATCACCCGCGAACATGGCAAGGTCTTCTCCGACGCCAAGGGCGAGGTGATGCGCGGCATCGAAATCGTCGAATTCGCCTGCGGCATCCCGCAACTGCTCAAGGGCCAGTACTCCGACCAGATCGGCGGCGGCATCGACAACTGGAGCATGCGCCAGCCCCTGGGCGTGGTGGCCGGCGTCACGCCGTTCAACTTCCCGATGATGGTGCCGTGCTGGATGTTCCCCGTGGCCATCGCCTGCGGCAACACCTTCGTGCTCAAACCGTCGGAACGCGATCCCTCGGCGTCGCTGCGCCTGGCTGAATTGCTGACGGAAGCCGGCCTTCCCGGCGGCGTCTTCAACGTCGTGCATGGCGACAAGCAGGCCGTGGACGCCCTGATCGCGCATCCCGACGTCGAAGCCCTGTCCTTCGTGGGTTCGACTCCGATCGCCGAATACATCTATTCCGAAGGCACCAAGCGCGGCAAGCGCGTGCAGGCCCTGGGCGGCGCCAAGAACCATCTGGTGGTCATGCCTGACGCCGACCTGGACCAGGTCACCGACGCGCTGATGGGCGCGGCCTATGGCTCGGCCGGCGAGCGCTGCATGGCGATCTCGGTAGCCGTGGTGGTCGGCGACGTGGCCGACAAGGTCGTCGAACGCCTGATCCCGCGCGTGAAGGCGCTGATCGTCAAGGACGGCATGCAGGCGGATGCCGAAATGGGCCCGCTGGTGACCTCGCAGCATCGCAACAAGGTCATGGGCTACATCGAAGACGGCATCGCGTCTGGCGCCGACATGGTCGTGGACGGACGCGGCCTGACCGTGCCCGGCAACGAGCGCGGCTTCTTCCTGGGCGGCACGCTGTTCGACAACGTCAAGCCCGCCATGAACATCTACCGCGAAGAGATCTTCGGCCCCGTGCTGTGCATCGTCCGCGTGCCCGACTTCGCCAGCGCGGTCGACCTCATCAACGCGCATGAATTCGGCAACGGCGTAGCCTGCTTCACGTCCGACGGCGGCGTCGCGCGCGCCTTTGCGCGCCAGATCAAGGTGGGCATGGTCGGTATCAACGTGCCGATCCCCGTGCCCATGGCGTGGCATTCTTTCGGCGGATGGAAGCGTTCGCTGTTCGGCGACCATCACGCTTACGGCGAAGAAGGCATCCGCTTCTACTCCCGCTACAAGAGCGTGATGCAGCGTTGGCCGGACAGCATCGCCAAGGGCGCGGAATTCACGATGCCCGTGGCTAAGTGAACCCACCCCCGAAGCGCTGCGCGCTCCCCCCTGAGGCGGGCCCCCCTCAAGGGGGCGCCGCTGCGGACCGGCGGAGCCGGATCCGCGCGGCCCCGCTTGGGGAGGTTTTGCCAGATCGTGACGCAGTGCCCAACCCATGGATCGCGGGGCTTGAGCCAGCGCCATGGGAGTACTGACTTAGGCGCGGGAGTACCGACTTAGGCGCGGCGTCGTTCCCGCGCCTTCCGAACATCACGACGACAAGGGGATGCCAGATGCGCATCGGGATTGGCGGTTTTCAGCACGAGACCAATACGTTCGCGCCCTCGCGCGCCACGTGGGAAGACTTTGCCGAGAAAGGCGGCGGCTGGCCGCGCCTTGTCAGCGGCCCCGCGATGTTAGGGGCGGTGGCAGGCGCCAACATCCCCGTGGCGGGCTTCATCGAAGCCATGGGGCAGCACACGCTGGTGCCCACCACCTGGGCCGCAGCCAGTCCCTCGGGGCTGGTCACCAAAGACGCATTCGAACGCATCAGCGCCATGATCCTGCAAGGCCTGTCCGTGGCGATGCCGCTGGACGGTGTGTACCTGGACCTGCACGGCGCCATGGTCACCGAGCACCTGGACGACGGCGAAGGCGAACTGCTCAAGCGCGTGCGGGAACTGGTGGGGCCCAACGTGCCTGTCGTCGCCAGCCTGGATCTGCACGCCAACGTGACGCGCGCGATGGTGCGCCACGCCGACGCGCTGGTCTGCTACCGAACCTACCCCCACATCGACATGGCCGAAACCGGGCAGCGCGCGGCCGCGCTGCTGTCGCTGCGGCTGGCCGGCGTGCCTCGGCCCTATGCGTCGCTGCGCACCCTGCCCTACCTGATTTCGCTGTGCTGGCAGTCCACCGATATCGAGCCCTCGCGCAGCCTGTACGAACTGGTGGGCGAGATCGAATCGCGCGGCGCGACCAGCCTGTCGTTCGCGACCGGCTTTCCCGCCGCGGACTTCCCCGAATGCGCGCCCACGGTGTGGGCCTATGGCACGACGCAGGCAGACGCCGACGCGGCCGCTGCGGAAATGGCGCGCGCCGTGCTGAACGCTGAACGCGACTTCGGCGGCAGGCTCTACACCCCCGACGAAGCCGTGCAGGAAGCCATGCGGCTGGCACAGGACGCCCGCAAACCTGTCGTCATCGCCGACGCGCAGGACAACCCTGGCGCGGGCGGCAGTTCCGACACCACCGGCGTGCTGCGCGCGCTGATTCGCCACGATGCGCGCGACGCATCCATCGGTCTGATAGTGGACCCCGCCGCCGCGCTGGCCGCGCACCGCGCGGGCGTCGGCAACAAGGTCCGGATTGCACTGGGTGGACACTCGGGTATTCCCGACGACGAACCGCTGGACAGCGAATTCATTGTCGAGAAAACTTCAGACGGGCGCTTCGATACGCACGGCGCTTTCTACCGCGGATTTCACATGGACCTGGGTCCCAGCGCCTGCCTGCGAATCGGCGGCGTCCGCATCATCGTCGCCTCAAACAAGGTGCAGATGGCAGACCAGGAGATGTTCCGGTTCGCGGGCGTCGAACCCTCGCGCGCGGCGATTCTGGTGGTGAAGAGTTCGGCGCACTTCCGTGCGGATTTCACGTCTATCGCGCAGACGATCCTGGTGTGCGCCGCCCCCGGCTCCATGCTGATGGATGCGGCAAAACAACCATGGACACGGTTGCGTCCCGGCATCAGAATGGCGCCTTGCGGACCGGAGTTTTCGGGCCGGCCCGCGACAGCCTGACCCTCGCACGCCGCCCTCGCGCGGCGCGTTAACGACGTAGCGGCCGATAGTGCCGCTCACTACGCTTCAAGGGGAATCTCCATGCTCAAGTTTGTCCGAGCGGCCGCGCTGGCCGGTGCAACGTTGATGATGGCTCACGGCGCTTACGCCGAAACCGTCATCAAGTCCGTCATGCACTCGCCCCTGCGGTTGACCGATCCGCACGCCACCACCGCGTACATCACGACGTGGCACGGCTACATGATCTACGACACCTTGCTGGCCACCGACGCCGACAACAAGATCCAGCCCCAGATGCTGGAAAAGTGGGAGGTCTCGCCCGACGGCAAGACCTACACGATGACGTTGCGCGCGGGCCAGAAATGGCATGACGGCAAGCCCGTGACGTCCGAAGACTGCGTAGCGTCGATCAAGCGCTGGGCGGCAGGCGACGGCATGGGCCGCACCCTGCTGAAGTTCACCGACAAGATCGAAGTCATCGACGACAACAGCTTTCGCATCGTCATGAAGGAACCCACGGACCTGGCCCTGCGCGCCCTGTCCAAGCCCACCGGCACCGCACCGTTCATGATGCCCAAGCGCATCGCCGAACAGGCCATCGGCCAGCCGATCACCGACATGACCGGTTCGGGTCCGTTCAAGGTCATCGAATTCAAGCCCGGCGTGAAGACCGTCTACGCCAAGAACGCCGACTATGTGCCGCGCAAAGAGCCCGCAAGCGGCCTGGCCGGCGGCAAGGTCGTGAACGTGGACAAGGTCGAATGGGACGTCATGCCTGACGCCCTGACGACCGCCAACGCGCTGCTGGGCGGCGAAATCGATTTCGTCGAGCAATTCCCGTACGACCTGCTGCCGATGATCGAAGGCAACAAGGACCTGAAGGAAGAGTCGCTCAGCCCGGTCGGCTACTTCACGATGTACCGCTTCAACTTCAAGCACCCGCCCTTCAACAACAAGAAGATCCGCCAGGCCGCGATGTACGCCATCGGCCAGGAAGACGTGATGAAGGCGCTGGTCGGCAATCCGAAATACTGGAAGACGTGCGCCTCGCTGTGGGGTTGCGGCACGCCGATGGAATCCGATATCGGCAAGGACGTGGTCGTCCCGTCGAACATCGAAAAGGCGAAGGCGCTGCTGAAGGAAGCGGGTTACGACAACACGCCCATCCTCGTCATGCACGCAACCGACGTGGGCACGCTGTCCGCCCAGCCGGTGGTAATGGCCCAGGCGCTGCGCAAGGCCGGCTTCAACGTCAACCTGGCCGCGATGGACTGGCAAAGCGTGGCCACCCGCCGCGCCTCCAAGGCCGCGCCGGCTGAAGGCGGCTGGAACATCCACAACACCAACTGGTACGCCACTGACGTGATGGACCCGGTCCGCTCCGCGCCCGCCGCCGCCAATGGCGACAACGCGTGGTTCGGCTGGCCCGACTTCCCGCAGGTGGAAGAACTGCGCACCAAGTTCGCCTTGACGTCCGACCCTGCCGAGCAGAAGAAGATCGCCGACGAACTGCAGCGCATCGGCATCGACGAAGGCCTGTACGTGCCGCTGGGCCAGATGTCCGTGCCCACCGTCTACTCGACCATGCTCTCCGGCCTGGTGCATGCACCGGTCTTCGCGTTCTGGAACGTCAAAAAAGCCCCTTAAAGGGCAAGTAGTTCAGGGGGAAATACATGCTGGCATTCGTCTCACGCCGGCTCCTCGCGACCATCCCCGTTCTGGTGATGGTCGCGGTGGTGGTCTTCGCGATATTGCGTTTCAGCCCGGGAGATCCGGCCATCATCATGGCAGGCGACGGCGCCACGCCTGAACGTATCGCCCAGATACAACAGACGATGGGCCTGGACCAACCGGTCATCAAGCAGTTCTTCATCTGGGGCGGCAAGCTCCTGCAAGGCGACCTGGGCACCTCACTCATGTCCGGCGTGCCGGTCACCAAACTGATCGCGCAGCGCCTCGAACCGTCGTTGAGCCTGGCGGTGCTGACCCTGCTGTTCACGCTTGTCGTCGCCATTCCGCTGGGCATCCTGGCGGCCTGGCGGCAGGGCAAGCTGCTGGACCGGGCCGTGATGGGCTTTTCGGTGCTGGGCTTCTCGGTGCCGGTGTTCGTCACGGGCTACCTGCTGATCTGGCTGTTCGCCATCAAGCTGGGCTGGTTCAACGTGCAGGGCTATGTGCCGCTGGAAAAGGGCTTCTGGCTTTACCTGCACCGGCTCATCCTGCCATCGCTCGCCTTGTCCACGGTCTACGTGGCGCTGATCGCGCGCATCACGCGCACCAGCGTCATCGAGGTCATGGGCGAAGACTTCATCCGCACCGCCCGCTCCAAGGGCCTGGGTGAAACCGGCGTGCTGCTTGGCCATGCGCTGCGCAATGCCGCCGTGCCCATCGCCACGGTGGTGGGCCTGGGCATCGCGCTCCTGATCAGCGGCGTGGTGGTGACCGAATCGGTGTTCAACATCCCCGGCCTGGGCAGGCTGGTGGTGGAAGCCGTGCTGGCACGCGACTATCCCGTCATCCAGGGGCTGACGCTGTTCTTCGCGTTCGTCTACGTGTTCATCAATCTGGTTGTCGATTGCGCCTACACGGTGTTCGACCCGCGTATCCGATACTGAGGCCGCCCCATGCAAACGCCAACCGACGCCGCCGTGCAAGCGGCCGCCGACCTTCCCGGAGGCGGCAACCCTCAAGTCACCGCCTGGCGGCAAATCCGCCAGGGCTTAAAGAGCTGGCCGGTCATGCTGGCGCTGGTGGTGCTGGTCGCCATCGTCGCCATCGCGCTGTTCGCCCCGCTCCTGGGCACGGTGGACCCTACGTTCATCAACCCGGGCGCGCGGCTCAAGCAGCCCTTCACCGACTATCTGCTTGGCACCGACGCCTTCGGCCGCGACGTCTGGTCGCGCGTGGCCTACGGCGCCCGCATCTCGCTGATCGCGGGCCTGGGCGCCGCCGTCGTCAGCGTCGCCATCGGACTGGTCATCGGCGTGATCGCCGGCTGGTTCCGAACGCTGGACGGGTTCATCATGCGCACGATGGACGCCATCATGGCGATCCCCGGCATCCTGCTGGCGATCGCCCTGGTCTCGGTCACCGGCGCCAGCATCACGACCGTGCTGGTCGCCATCACCATCCCCGAGATCCCGCGGGTGGTGCGGCTGGTGCGCGGGCAGATCCTGACGGTGCGCGGCGAACCCTACGTCGAAGCCGCATTGGCGCTGGGCACGCCGCTGCCGCTGCTGCTGTGGCGCCACATGGTGCCCAGCACCATCGCGCCGCTGACCGTGCAGGGCACGTACGTGTTCGCGTCCGCCATGCTGACCGAAGCCATCCTGAGCTTCCTGGGCGCGGGCATCCCGCCTGAAATCGCCTCGTGGGGCAACATCATGTCCGAAGGCCGCATGTACTTCCGCATGCTGCCCGGCCTGATTCTCTTTCCCGGCCTGTTCCTGTCGCTGACGGTGCTCAGCGTGAACATCCTGGGCGACGCCCTGCGCGATGCGCTGGACCCCAAAATGGTGCGCAGGATCTGATGCCGATGACTTATTCCCCCACTCCCCCTGCGGGCGACACGTCGTCCGCCATCCTGGCCATCCGCAACCTGTCGGTGGAAGTCGGCGGCGCGGGCAACCGCGTCGTGCGCAACCTGAGCCTGGACGTGCATGCCGGTGAAACCGTGTGCGTGGTCGGCGAATCCGGTTCGGGCAAGTCCGTTACGTCGCTGGCCGTGATGGGCCTGCTGCCGCCGGGCGTCCTGTCCATCAGCGCCGGCTCCATCCGCGTCGAAGGCGAAGACGTGGCCACGGCCTCGCAACGCCGGCTGCGCGAAATGCGCGCGACCCGCATGGCGATGGTGTTCCAGGAACCCATGACCGCGCTGAACCCCGTGCATACGGTGGGCAAGCAGGTCGACGAAGTCCTGCGCCTGCACCGCAAGAACATGAACGCGGCGGAACGCCGCGCCAAGGTGCTGGACATGTTCCGATCGGTGCACCTGCCGGATGTCGAACGCATCTTCGAGGCCTATCCCCACCAGCTGTCCGGCGGCCAGCGCCAGCGCATCGTGATCGCGATGGCGCTGATCCTGGAACCCAAGCTGCTGATCGCCGACGAGCCCACGACCGCCTTGGACGTGACGACGCAAAAGCAGATCCTGGCACTGATCAAGGAACTGCAGGTCAAGCACCAGACCGCCGTGCTGTTCATCACGCATGACTTCGGCGTGGTCGCCGAGATCGCGGACCGCATCGTCGTGATGAACCGCGGGGACCTGATCGAAAGCGGCACCCGCAACGAGATCCTGGCCGAACCCAAGCAGTCCTATACCCGGCGCCTGGTGTCGTCCGTGCCCAGCCTGGTGCCTACTCGCCGCGACGCGCCCGATGGGCAACTGGTCCTGCACGTCAAAGGACTGGGCCGCACCTACGCCGGCAAGCATTCGCTGTTTTCCCGCAAGGCGGCGCAAAACGTCATCGCCGCCACCGATGTGAACCTGACGCTGCGCAAAGGCGAGATCCTGGGCATCGTCGGAGAATCCGGCTCGGGCAAGTCCACGGTGGCGCGCTGCATCGTGCGCCTGATCGAACCCACCGCCGGCCATATGATGATGGGCGGCGAAGACCTGAGCACGTTGTCGGGCTCCGCGCTGCGCCCCGTGCGCCGCCGCATCCAGATCGTGTTCCAGGACCCCTACCGCTCGCTCAACCCGCGCCGCACGGTAGGCGAATCCATCATCGAAGGCCTGCTCAACTTCGGCATGCCGCGCGAACAGGCGCTCAAGCGCGCGGGCGAAACGCTGACCGTCGTGGGCCTGAGCCCGGACGCGATGCAGCGCTATCCGCACCAGTTCTCCGGCGGCCAGCGCCAGCGCATCTGCATCGCGCGCGCGCTTGTCATGGACCCGGAGATCCTGGTCGCAGACGAAGCCGTATCGGCCCTGGACGTGTCGGTGCAGGCGCAGGTGCTGGAGCTGCTGGAGCAAGTGCGCCAGCGCACCGGCGTCGGCGTGCTGTTCATCACGCACGACCTGCGCGTGGCCGCGCAGATCTGCGACACCATCATGGTCATGCAGCGCGGCAAGGTGGTCGAGACCGGCTCCGCCGAAACCGTGCTGACCGAGCCGCGCCACGAATACACCCGCGCCCTGATCGACGCGGCGCCCGGACGCGACTGGGACTTCCGCAATTTCCAGCCTGTCGCGGCCACCCTGGCGCACGCGCCAGCGCCTTGATGCCCTGATTGCCCTCATCCGCACACTGGAACCGAGATGCCACAACCGCATGAATTGTCCGCCCAGGAACTGCTGCACGCCTACCGCAACAAGACCCTGTCGCCCGTTGAAGCCACGCGCTCGGTGCTGGAGCACATCGAGCGCTGGGAACCGCACCTGAAAGCCACCTACGCGCTGGACCCGGAAGGCGCGCTGGCGATGGCTCGGGCGTCCGAGGCCCGCTGGATGAAAGGCGAACCGCAGTCCGCAGGCGGCTACACGCTGGACGGCGTGCCCGCCACCATCAAAGAAAACATCGCCACCCGCGGCACGCCCATTCCGCTGGGCACTGCCGCCACCGACCTGACCCCGGCCGCCGCCGACGCGCCGCCTGCCGCCCGCATGCGCGAAGCCGGCGCGGTGCTGCTGGGCAAGACCACCATGCCCGACTACGGCATGCTGTCCTCGGGTCTGTCCAGCTTCCATGAATTGACGCGCAACCCCTGGGACCTGTCCAAGAATCCCGGCGGCTCCAGCGCGGGGGCTGGCGCCGCCGCGGCGGCCGGGTATGGCCCGTTGCACGTCGGCACCGACATCGGCGGCTCGGTGCGCCTGCCGGCCGCCTGGTGCGGCATCGCCACGCTCAAGCCCAGCCTGGGCCGCATCCCGATCGACCCGCCGTTCATGGGCCGCTGCGCCGGCCCCATGACCCGCACCATTACGGATGCCGCGCTGATGATGGGCGTGCTGTCGCAGCCGGACGCACGCGACCACATGAGCCTGCCGTTCCAGGACTTCGACTGGCTTAACCTGGCCCAAGACGTGCGCGGCCTGCGCATCGGCCTCTTGATGGACGCCGGCTGCGGCCTGCCGCTGGACCCCGAGGTGCGCGAGGCGGTGCAGGCCGCCGCCCAGGCCTTCGAAGCCGCCGGCGCCGTCGTCACCCCGATGCTGCCCTGGATGACGCCCGACATGCTGGACGGCGTGGACCGCTTCTGGCGCACGCGCTCGGCGATCGACCTGGCCGCGCTGCCCGAGGCGCGCCGCGCGAAGATCCTGCCGTTCATCCGGGCCTGGGCGGAAAGCGGCGGCGGCCAATCCGGCGAAGCCGTGTTCCGCAGCTACTACGAAACGCTGAACGTGCGCGCCAAGACCGTCGCGGCCTGCGCCCCGTTCGACTACGTGCTGTCGCCCGTCGCGCCCGTGGTGGCCTACAACGCCGAATGGCCGTCGCCCACCAATGAAGTCGCCACCACCATGCACCACATCGGCTTCACGCTGCCCTTCAACATGAGCGAACAGCCCGCCGCCTCGGTCAATTGCGGCTACACGCGGGCCGGGCTGCCCATCGGGCTGCAGATCGCCGGCGCGCGTTTCGACGACCTGGGCGTGCTGCGCGTGGCGCGCGCCTGGGAGCAGATGCGCCCCGCCCAGCATCCGTGGCCCCAGCCGCCCCAAGCAAACTGACTTTCCACAGCAACCCACAGGAATCCCCATGCGTTGGCTATTGGCAATGATCAAGCACGAAACGAATACGTATTCGCCCGTGCAGACCCCGCTCGAACGCTTTTTCCGCGGCAGCCCCGAAATTCTGGAGGGCGAGCGCGCCATCAAGGCCTACGAGAATACCGACAGCGGACTGGGCGGCTATATCGAAGTCGCCCGCCGCGAAGGCGCCCAGATCGTGGTGCCGGTAGCGGCGGAATCCTGGCCCAGCGGCCCCGCCAGCGCCGAGACGCATGAACGGCTGTGCAAGCTGGTCCTGGACCAGGTCAAGCTGGGGGGCTTCGACGCGATCCTGCTGGACCTGCACGGCGCCATGGTCGCCGAGGGCGTGGAAGACGCCGAAGGCGACCTGCTGCGCCGCCTGCGCGAGATCGATCCCAAGACGCCGGTGGCCGTCACGCTGGACATGCACGCGAACATCTACGACGACATCGTGGACAACGCCACCGTCATCAGCGGCTTCCACACCTATCCGCACGTGGACATCCGCGAGGCCGGCGTCCGCGCCGCCAACGTGATCGTGCGCACGCTCAAGGGTGAGATCAAGCCCGTGATGAGCTGGGCCAACAAGCCCATGCTGCCGCACATCATGTGCCAGGGCACCCATGCCGCGCCCAACAAGCCCTTGCAGGAACGCTGCAAGGAACTGGAGGCCAACGGCGTGCTGGCGGCGTCCGTCTTCGTGGGCTTCCCGCATGCCGACATCCGCGAAGCCGGCCTGAGCGCCGTCGTCTGTACGGACGGCAAGCCGGAAGAAGCGCGGCAGTACCGCGACGAGCTCCTTGAGCGCGCCTGGGCCGGCCGCGCGGACTGGGTGTTCCACCCGGAACCGCTCTCGCCCACCATCGCGCGCGCAAAATCGATTGAACAGGGCCCCGTCGTCTTGCTGGACCACTTCGACAACACCGGCTCCGGCGGCACCATGGACACCACCGCCGTGCTGGCCGAGGTGCTGCGCCAGGAACTGGACAACGTCGTTTTCTACGCCATCTGCGACCCGGAGGCGGCGCGACAGGCCGCGGCTGCCGGCGTGGGCAACACCATCACCCTGAAGCTGGGCGGCAAACTGCCCATGCCCGCCATCAAGCAAGCCAGCGAACCGCTGGAAGTCACCGGCCGCGTGAAACTGGTGTTCGATGGCGTCTACCTGAACCGCGGCCCCATGTACCGCGGCGTGCGCAACGACACCGGGCTGACCGTCGTCATCGACACGGGCCGCGTGGAGATCATCGTGGTGTCCCGTCACCAGGAGCCCTTCGACATCAATTGCCTGCTGTCGGCCGGGGTCGATCCGCTGCAAAAGCGGTACGTGGTGCTGAAAAGCCGCGTGCACTGGCGAGCGGGCTTCTCGGACATGGCGACCGAGGTGATCGAATGCACTGGGGTGGGCGTCACCACGTCCGACTACGGCCAGCTGGATTTCAAGCACGTGCGGCGTCCGATTTACCCGTTGGATCCGCTGTAAACCGCCGTCAGATCAACGCCACACCGGCGTCCAGGGCGTTTTTTTGCCTTGGGGCGGCCTGGCGGTAAAAAGCCGGGGCCCCCACGCTGCGCACGCTTCGCGCGCTTGCTGCCCCCCAAGGGGGCGTTTTTGCCTTGGGGCGGCCCGGCGGCAAAAAGGCCGGCGCGTTGCGCCGGCCTTTCATTTTGAAATCTTCGGTAACTGCGCGCACGGTTACATGACGGTGCGCCTCGGTATACTCGCCGCCGGGCCCTTACAGGCCGATGAATACGTGTATGCCGACAGCAGCCCCTGGCCGCCAGGGCGCGATGGCCGCAAGCGCCTCGCCTGCCGGATATGACTCGATAATCAACGAAAAAAGCAGAACGATGAAAAAGAGCGTAGCGATCACCCTCGGTGTGATCATAGTGGGAGCGGGAAGCTGGGTAGGCGCCACGTGGTACACCGGCAAGCGCATCGAGGAAAGCTCGCAGCGGCATCTGGCCGAAGCCAATGAAAAGCTGGCCAAGCTGACGCCGTTGTTCGGCCTGCGCATCGACCAGCTGAAGTACGAACGCAGCCTGTTCTCGACCCAGGCGCGCTATGGCCTGTCGCTCGTCAAGAACGACAAGAGCCCGGAAGCCATGCCTGCCGGCATGATCGAATTCGATGCGGTCGTGGAACACGGCCCCTTCCCCAAGAGCGCGCTGGCGCGCGGCGCCATTGCCCCCAAGCTGGCGTATGTCCATGCCGAAATGGCCAAGACGGACAACATCAAGGAAGTGTTCGAACTGACCAAGGGCGTGTCGCCCCTGATCAGCGACGCCACCATCAGCTACAGCGGCACCACCAGCTCCACGTCCAAGATCGCTCCGGTCAAGATCACGCACGAAGGCAACGCGGTCGATTTCAGCGGCATGACCGTGACCGGCGAGTTCGACCGCGCCCTGCAAGGCGTGACCGCGCACGGCGTGATGGACATGCTGTCGGTTGACGGCATGAAGAGCAACGACCCCGTCAAGGTCTCCATCGCCGGCCTGACGATCGACGCCAACAGCCGCGTGGGCAAGTTTGGCGTGTCGATGGGCGACTCCGACCTGAAGATCAAGCGCATCGACGCCACCCGCCCCGGCGACGACATGAAGCTGTCGCTGGACAACTTCGGCTACGGCGTGAAGCTCTCGGAAGACGACAAGTCGATCAACGTGCAGGCCGCCTACCAGACCGGCGACATCACGGTGAACGACGTGGCGCTGGGCAACGGCCAGGCCGTGATCAAGCTGGCCAAGCTGGATGGCCAGGCCGTCAAGCAGCTGTCGGACACCTACAACCAGCTGATGCGCCAGTACATGGCGAACGCGGAAGACGAAGGCCTGAAGGACGAACAGATCCAGGTGCTGCTGGACAACGCCGGCAAGCTGCTGGCAGGCAACCCGTCGTTCAGCATCGATCCGCTCAGCTGGAAGACCGGCAAGGGCGAAAGCAAGCTGACCTTCACGCTGGACCTGGCCAACCCGCCCGACGTCAAGAACCTGACGCCGCAGGAAATCGCCGTCCAGGCCATCAAGCGCATCGATGCCACGCTGATCATCTCCAAGCCGATGGTCCAGGACCTGATGACGCAATACGCCGTCAAGAAGGACGGCATGGCTGCCGACAAGGCCGCCGAGGAAGCCGAACAGAACGTGCGCCAGATGTCCGGCATGGCCGAGATGTTCAACGTCGGCAAGAACGAAGGCGACAACATCGTCGGCAAGTTCACCTTCGCTGAAGGCATGGGCGACCTGAACGGCAAGAAGATCCCGGCCGACGAGCTCTTCTCCGGCCTGCTGGGCGCAGCCGGCATGAATTCCATGGATGACGAAGGCGAAGAAGAGCAGATGCCCGGCATGGGCCAGGATGAACCGGCCGTGTCCGACACGCCGGTCGCCGGCCTGATGCAGGACTTCAGCCTGGACACGGTCAGCAGCATGCTGGACGACATGGGTTACACCGTGAAGAAGAGCGACGGTGACGAAGGCCCGGTGCTGGTGCTGGATACCGGCACCACCGGCGCCAGCGACCTGCGCCTGGAATTCCTGTGCAACGACTTCACCGAGAAGTGCCTGGACCTGGTCGTGACGGCCACGTACAAGACCAAGAAGCCGATGTCCCTGAAGGCCATCAACACGTGGAACCAGGAATACCGCTGGACCCGCGCCTACCTGGACGACAAGAACCAGGCCGTGCTGCAGATGGACATGAACGCGGAAGGCGGCATCGGCAAGGAAAACCTGCAGATCCTGCTGAACACCTTCATCAGCATCGCCGAAGACTTCGGCACGCTGAGCAAGGGCACGGCCGCCAAGTAAGCCGCTGCCACGAAGGCCCAAAGAAAAACCCCCATCGAAATGAACTGACCCCCAGAAGTTGGACGGTCAGAAGCTAAAGCCCGAAGGCCTGAGCT
>CAUSDE010000040.1:0-51089 GCA_963530045.1 uncultured Achromobacter sp. | reverse complement strand
CGTCAAAGGGGTTCATGGACATCTTCACATTGGCGATATCCACGCCAGTCTGATCCGACTTGACGCGCACCTTGACGTTGTAGTCAACGACGCGCTTGACAGGTACCAACACCTTCATCCCGCTGCCTCCAAATGGAAATAATGACCCGGCATGCGCCGGGATCGCATTGCACAATTTTTTCCTGATTCTACAGCTTCGCCAGCGCTCGTATATGCGCAACCACGCTGCGGCCCAAGGCGGACAAGTTGTAACCGCCCTCCAGCGTGCTGACGATCCGCCCCTGGCAGTGGCGTTCCGCCACGTCCACGAGCTGCTCGGTGATCCAGGCGTAGTCGGCCTCGACCAGGCCCATCTGGCCCATGTCGTCCTCGCGGTGGGCGTCGAACCCCGCCGACACCAGGATCAGTTCCGGACGATGGGCCTCAAGCCTGGGCAACCAGGTGTCGGTGACGATCGTCTTGACCGCGGCGCCCGTGGTGTAGGCGGCCACGGGCACATTCAGCATGTTGGCGGCCGGGTGTTCCGTGCCGCTGTTGGGGAAGAACGGGTGCTGGAAAAAGCTGCACATCAGCACGCGGTCGTCCCCGGCGAAGACGTCTTCGGTGCCGTTGCCGTGGTGGACGTCGAAGTCCACGATGGCCACGCGCGACAGGCCGTGGAAGTCCAGCGCATGGCGCGCCGCGATGGCCACGTTGTTCAAGAAGCAGAATCCCATCGCCTGCGACCGGCAGGCATGGTGGCCGGGCGGACGCACGGCGCAGAAGGCCGTGCGGGCCTCGCCGCCCATCACCGCATCCACCGCCGCCACCCCTGCGCCGGCCGCATGCAGAGCGGCCTCGTAGGTGTGCGGATTCATCAGCGTGTCGGGATCTATCGGGTAATACCCTTGGTCCGGCGTATGTTCGCGCAAACTGTCCAGATACTGGACAGTGTGCACGCGCAGCAGGTCATGACGCGATGCCTGAGGCGCCTGCCGGTCGTCCAGATAAGGCATCAGTCCGCTTGCCAGCAATTGGTCGGAAATGGCGTCCAGCCTCTGCGGGCTTTCGGGATGCCAACTGCCCATTTCATGCAAGCGGCATGCCGGGTGAGTAAGATACATGGTCTCCATAAGGAAGATTATGTTCATCTGTCGGCGATTACTGCAACTCGGAACACTCTCCGCCCTGCTGGCGGGCTGCTCCACCACCGCTCCCACCGCTCCAAATTCACTCGCCGCGCAACCCGCGGCCGCCACGGCCAACACCGCTATCCGCATCGGGCCCAGTACGCCGACACCAGGCTCCGAACTCCCCGACGATGCACCCGCCACACTGACCGCCACCGGCGCCCTGCGTCCGGAAGTGCGCAGCTTCGTGGAAGAACTGGCCGCAGAACGCCAGCTGCCGCTGAACCCCATGGTCAAGGCGCTGGAAAGCTCACGCTACAACGCCACGGTATCGCGCCTGATCGCGCCTTCCCCACCGGGCAAGAAGATCTGGCGCAGTTGGCTGACGTACCGGTCGCGCTTCGTCGAACCCAAGCGCATCGGCTGGGGCGTGGACTTCTACAACGAGAACCGCGACCTGCTCAACCAGGCCGCGCAGCGTTTCGGCGTGCCGGCGCCCATCATCGCGTCGATCATCGGCGTCGAAACGCTGTATGGCCGCAATATGGGCAATTTCCGGGTGCTGGACGCGCTGGCCACACTGGCCTTCGACTATCCCGACCCCAACAAGCCCGAACGCGCCACGATGTTCCGGGGCCAGTTGGCGGATTTCCTGACGCTGGTCATGAAAGACAAGCTGGACCTGGAGACGCGGGGCTCGTATGCCGGCGCCATTGGCATGCCGCAATTCATGCCCACCAGCATCATGCACTACGCGGTGGACGGCGACGAGAACGGCCATATCGACCTGACCAACAATACCCAGGACGCCATCATGTCCGTGGGCAGCTTCCTGGCGCAGCATGGCTGGCAGCGCGGCCTGCCCGTGTTCGCGCCCGTGGCCCTGCCCCCGGATCCCACCGCGCTGGTCGATGGCGGACTGGAGCCCAAGCAGAGCTGGGCCACGCTCAGCGCCGCCGGCGCGCGCCTGCAACCGGGCGCGTCCGCGACGGGCTGGGGCAGCCAGCCCCTGGGTGTGGTCGATCTGGTGGAAGAGGCCCGGGGTACTGCCCAGTACCGGGTCGGCACGCCCAACTTCTTCGCCCTGACCAAGTACAACCGCAGCTACTTCTACGCCACCTCGGTGGCGGACCTGGCCAGCGAGATCGAAGCCCGCGTCGCGCGCTGATCCTCCTCCGGCAGACAGGAAAACGCCCCGTTGAACGGGGCGTTTCTTATCGTGGGGGCTGTGCCCCTGCACACTCAGAGGTCAGTTGAAGACGCCCGTGGACAGATAGCGGTCGCCGCGATCGCACACGATGAAGACGATCGTGGCGTCGTTGACGCGCTGCGCCACACGCAGGGCGGCAACCAGCGCGCCGGCCGACGAAATCCCGCCAAAGATGCCCTCTTCCGCGGCCAATCGGCGCGCCATGACTTCAGCTTCCGATTGCTCGATGGACTCGTAGGCGTCCACGCGGCTGCGGTCGAAGATCTTCGGCAGGTAGGCCTCGGGCCATTTCCGGATGCCGGGAATCTGCGAGCCTTCAGCCGGCTGCGCTCCCACCACCTGCACCGCCGGATTGCGCGATTTCAGATAGGTCGACACGCCCATGATGGTGCCCGTCGTGCCCATGGCGCTGACGAAGTGCGTGATGCGGCCCTCGGTCTGGTCCCAGAGCTCGGGGCCGGTGGTTTCGACGTGTGCGCGCGGGTTGTCGGGGTTGGCGAACTGGTCCAGCACCACGCCCCTGCCGTCCGCCTGCATTTCGGTAGCCAGGTCGCGGGCGTATTCCATGCCGCCCTTGTCGGCCGGCGTCAGGATCAGTTCGGCGCCATAGGCCGCCATGGCCGCCCGGCGTTCCACCGACAGGTTGTCCGGCATGATCAGGATCATGCGGTAGCCCTTCATCGCCGCCGCCATGGCCAGCGCGATGCCGGTATTGCCGCTGGTGGCTTCAATGAGGGTATCGCCCGGTTTGATGTCGCCTCGCGCTTCCGCGTGCTTGATCATCGACAAGGCCGGGCGGTCCTTCACGGAACCGGCGGGGTTGTTGCCTTCCAGCTTGGCCAGGATGACGTTGCCACGCGCGTCGCCCGCGGCACCGGGAATGCGCTGCAAACGCACCAGCGGCGTGTTGCCGACGGTCTGCTCGATAGTGGGGTAGGAGGTAGTCATGCGGACGATGATAACTCCGCCGGGCGGCGGACGCGGCCAAAAGCCGCGCTCCCGCCAGGGGTTCCCGTCCGGGGTTTCCGTCCGGGGTTCCCGCCAGGAGGTGCCCGGCAGAAGGTCCCGTCAGTCGAACCGCCGGTCAGGGCCGGGACGGCGCCTGCGCCTTCAAGGCGGCCGGCTTGGCGCCTGGCGCGGCAGCCGGCTTTGCCGCCGCCGACTTCGCGGCGGGCTTGGCGTCAGAAGGCTTGGCGTCGCCGGGCTTGCCCTCGGGCCTGGCCCCGGGGTTAGCCCCCGTGGACGCACGGACAACCGCCCCTACGCCTGCGGACGCTGCGCCGCCCGTCCCTACCTGCAAGCCTGCCGACTCCAGCGCCTGCGCCTTTTTCAGCCCGATCCCGCGCACGCGCTCGGCCAGATCTTCGAACGAGTCGAACTTGCCGCCGCGCTCCCGCTCGCCCACGATGATCTCGGCCGTGCGCGGACCGATGCCCCGGATGCCTTCCAGTTGCTGCGCGCTGGCCTGATTGACGTCCAGCGCCTGGGCTGGCGGCGCCGCCACGCCCAGCCCCGCCGTCACCAGCAGCGCGCCCAGCGCCTGCTGCAGCCTGCGGGGGCGGACCCGCGTCGCGGCTGGCCGGGACGTCCTCCGCCGTGCCGGGCAATCGCGCACCTGAGCGGCGTTGAATTCGAACAAAGAATGCATGAGGGTCTCCTGAACGGACTGGACGCGACGGCTGTCGCGCCACCCTTGAATCATCGCGGTCCCGCGCAACCCCAGGCGGCCCGGTGAACGGAATCATCCACCCCGGCAAGTACGGGGGCGAAAAAAAACCACCGGACCGGTGGTTTCCCTTCAAGGCCTGGCAAGGCGGCGCGACGCCGGCCAGGCGATGCCCGACTTAACGGCGCGCGCGCCAATAGCGCACGTACTCGGCCACGCCCGTCTGCACGTCCCGCATCGGCGCGTAGAACCCGGCGGTGCGCAGTTGGGTGACATCCGCCTGCGTATAGCTCTGGTAGCGGCCCTTCAAGTCGTCCGGGAACGGGATGTAGCGGATGAGATCCAGCTCCACCAGCTGAGCCAGCGTCAGCTCGGCTTCGCCGCGCTCGGCGCGCAAGGTATTCACCACCGCCGCGGCCACGTCATTGAACGGCTGCGCCCGGCCCGTGCCGCAATTGAAGATGCCCGACTGTTCGGGATGGTCCAGGAAGTGCAGGTTCACGGCCACCACGTCTTCGACCGAAATGAAGTCGCGGCTCTGCCCGCCATCCACATAGCCGTCCCAGCCCGCGAACAGGCGCACATGGCCATGTTCCAGGAACTGGTTCATGTTGTGGAAGGCCACCGAGGCCATGCGCCCCTTGTGCTGTTCATGCGGACCGTAGACATTGAAGTAGCGCAGCCCCACGACCTGTGCCGTCAGGCTGTCCATGCGCTTGCGCAGCACCTGATCGAACAGCAGCTTGGAATAGCCGTAGACGTTCAGCGGGCCTTCGTTGTCGGGATGCTCGACGTAGATCGACGAGCCGCCATACACCGCTGCCGACGAGGCGTACAGGAACGGAATGCGCCGCGCTTGGCAGAATTCGAACAACTCCAGCGTGACGCGGTAGTTGTTGTCCATCATGTAGCGGCCATTGCGCTCGGTCGTGTCCGAACACGCGCCCTGGTGCAGCACGGCGCGCACGGCCGGCAGGCTGCCGTCGGCGACCCGGCGGCGGAAATCGTCCTTGTCCATGTACTCGGCGATCTGGCAATCGACCAGGTTGACGAACTTGTCGCCTTCGGTCAGATCATCCACCGCGATGATGTCCTGGATGCCGCGGCGGTTCAGCCCGCGCACCAGATTGCTGCCAATGAAGCCTGCGGCTCCGGTTACGACGATCATGAGGATTCTCCTGCCAATTCGGCTGCGGTGACGACGGATGTGCCCAGCTTGCCCACGGCGATGCCGCCGGCCTTGTTGGCCCAGCCCATGGCCTCGGCCCACGGCAAGCCGATGGCGCGCGACACCGCCAGCGTCGCCAGCACGGTATCGCCCGCGCCGGACACGTCGAACACTTCGTGCGCTTGCGCATCGATGTGGTCGCGCCCCGTATCGGTAAACAACGTCATGCCCTGCTCGGAGCGCGTCACGAGCAAGGCTTCCAGATCCAGGTCGGCGCGCAAGCGTTGCGCCCGATCGGTCAATTCGGCCTCGGAATTCCAGCGGCCCACGGCCTGCTGCATTTCCGAGCGGTTCGGCGTGACCAGCGTGGCGCCGCGATAGCGCGCGTAGTCGTCGCCCTTGGGATCCACCAGCACCGGGATGCCCGCATGGCGCGCCATGGCCAGCAGCGATTCGACACGGGTCAGCACGCCCTTGGCATAGTCGGACAGCACGACGATGTCGTGGTTGGCCAGATGACGGGCCAACGCGGCGTCCACGCTGTCCAGCGCGGCCTGCTCCGGGTGCTGTTCGAAATCCACGCGCAGCAGCTGCTGCTGGCGGCCCAGCACGCGCATCTTCAGCGTGGTGTGCAGGGAGGGGTCGGCGATGAGGTCGGTGTGGATGCCGGCTTCGGCGGACAAGCGGCGGATGCTGTCACCGGCCTCGTCCGCGCCCAGCACGCCCACCAGGGTCACCTGGCCGCCCAGCGCCGCCACGTTGCGGGCCACGTTGGCGGCGCCGCCCAGGCGGTCTTCGCGGCGCGCCACGCGCACCACGGGCACCGGCGCTTCCGGTGAAATGCGTTCGACTTCGCCGAACCAGTAACGGTCCAGCATCACGTCGCCCACCACGAGGACGCGGCTACGCGAAATGGCTTCGGCGGGGAAAGGCTTCATTCAAGTTCTTCCAGGCGGCGCGGCGCATAGGTTTCCCAGGCGTTGCAGCCGGGACATTGCCAGTAAAAACGACGCGCTTGAAAACCGCAACTGCGGCACGCATAGCGGTCCAGCCGTTGCGTGTGCTTGTGGATCAGGCTGCGCAACAGCGTCAGGTCGGCGCCGGGCACCGGCCCCTGTTCCGTGACGCCGGCTTCCGGACTGGCCAGTTCGGCTTCCAGCAGGCGGTCCAGACCCAGCAGGGACGGATGGCTGCGCAGCGCGCCGCGCGCGAATGCCCAGGCGACGGCCGCGCCTTGCTGGACGCGCAATTCGCGGAACACCACATTGAACAGGTCCAGCGAGGCATGGCGCTGGTATTGCTTTTGCAGGAACTCCAACCCGGCTTCGACCTGGCCGGCCGCGCGGTAGTTGGCCAGCAACTGCTCAGCCACCAGGCCGGCGTATTCCGGGGCATCGGTCATCACCGATTCCAGGTACAGGCGTTCGCGCTTGGGGTCCTGCTCCATCAGGGCCAGGCGGGCGCGCAGCACGGCCGTGCGCACCATCGCGCCCTTGCTCTGCGACACGTCGGTGGTGGACAGCGCGTGATCGGCGGCATCCAGCGCCTTGTGCGCGGCATCCACGTCCGCGGGCTTGGCGGTAAGCGCCGTCTGCGCCTGCTCGCAGTAGTAATGCACGATCTGCGGCACCGGCTCGTCGACCAGGCCTTGCAGCGTCTTGACGGCCTCGATGGCACGCGGCCAATCGTGTTCCGATTCGAAAATGCGGATCAGCGAACGCAGGGCCGGCAGTGCGTAGCGCGTGTCCTTGAGCTGTTCGAAACCGCTTTCCGCGCGGTCCAGCATGCCGGCCTTCAGGAAGTCCTGCGCCAGTTCATGTTGCGCATGTTCGCGCTCGGCGGCCGGCAGGTCGGACCGGCTCAGCAGGCTTTGATGGACGCGGATGGCGCGCTCCATCTCGCCGCGGCGGCGGAAAAGGCTGCCCAGCGCGAAGTGCAGCTCGGTCGTTTCCGGGTCCAGCTTCGCGACTTCGACGAACGCGTCAATCGCACGGTCCGGCTGCTCGTTCAGCAGGAAGTTAAGCCCCCGGAAATACGAGTCGGGCAGGCTGCGGGTTTCCCGAAGCATCTGCCGGATATCGAAGCGCGCGGCCAGCCAGCCGAGCGCAAACAATACCGGCACGAAAATCAACCACCAAGGTTCAAAATCCACTATTCGGGCTCTTGCGGTAATTCAGTGCGAAAAGGAGGTGTGCGGCAGACGGCGCGCCATCACAGCGGCGACATCGGCGCAACGGCTTCCGGCGGCACGACGGGCGTGGTGCCATTGACGGCGGCCTGCACGCGGTCCAGCTCGCGGCGAAGGCGCATGGCTTCGCGGCGGCGGCGCATGGCGGCGGGTACGGTCAGCAACAAGCCAAACAGGGCGCCGGCCACGAATACGACCAGCATCACAACGATCAACGGCACGTCTTGCACGACGTAATCCGCATAGAACTTCACGGCGACCGGATCAGTGTTCTTCAGGGCGAACATCAATACCGCAATAAACACGAGCAATCGCAGGGCCCAGACGAGATAGCGCATGACGCATGCTCCAGAGAATTCAAGACTGTCAATTGTAAGCGACGCCGCAAAGCCACAAGGAAAAAAAATCCCCGTGAGGCGCCGGGCCGGCACGCGCGCGACCGGAAAAAACAAAGCCCCTTGATTTCTCAAGGGGCCTGTTCTCGGTCCGATCTGCCCGTAGGCAGCCTTTACGCCGAGCCGTCAGTGCATGGCGTGCAAACTTGCCATGGACGGCATCGGTTCACTCGATCCAGAGGATTGAGCGTCCTCGTCATTGCCGCCGACCAGGTCTACCCGTTCGCGCAATTCCTTGCCCGCCTTGAAGTGCGGCACCTGTTTGCCAGGCACCAGCACTTGTTCGCCGGATTTCGGATTGCGGCCGACTCGGGGAGACCGCTGCGACAACGAGAAGCTGCCAAAACCGCGGATCTCGATGCGCTGACCCGAGGCCAGGGCCTGGGTCATCGCATCCAGCACGGTCTTGACCGCGTAATCGGTGTCTCGGGCGGCCAGCTGAGGATAGCGGGCCGCCAAGGCGGCGATCAGCTCCGACTTGGTCACGAATTAACCGTCGTTGCGCTGTTGGTCCAGCTTGGCCTTCAGCAGCGCGCCGAGGTTGGTGGTGCCGGACGAAGCGCTGGCGTCGGACATGCGCTGGATCGTGTCGGCGGTCTCGGCGTTGTCACGGGCCTTGATCGACAGTTGGATCGAACGCGTCTTGCGGTCGATGTTGACGATCATGGCTTCGATGTTTTCGCCGGCGTTCAGAACGGTGGTGGCATCTTCAACGCGGCCCGAGGAGATCTCGGAAGCGCGCAGGTAGCCTTCAACGTCCACGGACAGCGTAACAACAGCGCCCTTGGCTTCGACGGACTTGATGGTGCCCGGAACAACCGCGCCCTTGTCAAACGTGGCGACGAAGTTGTTGAAGGGGTCGCCTTCCAGCTGCTTGATGCCCAGCGAGATGCGTTCCTTGTCGGTATCGATGCCCAGAACCACGGCTTCGATCTCGTCGCCCTTCTTGAAGTTGCGCACGGCTTCTTCGCCCGTTTCCGTCCAGGACAGGTCGGACAGGTGAACCAGGCCGTCGATGCCGCCAGGCAGACCGACGAACACGCCGAAGTCGGTGATCGACTTGATGGCGCCGCGGACCTTGTCGCCGCGCTTGAAGTTCGTGGCGAACTCTTCCCACGGGTTCTGACGGCACTGCTTCATGCCCAGCGAGATACGACGACGGTCTTCGTCGATTTCCAGGACCATGACTTCGACTTCTTCGCCCAGGGTAACAACCTTGCGCGGGTCGACGTTCTTGTTGGTCCAGTCCATTTCGGAGACGTGAACCAGGCCTTCGATGCCGGCTTCGACTTCAACGAACGCGCCGTAGTCGGTCAGGTTCGTGACCTTGCCGAACAGGCGGGTGCCTTGCGGGTAACGACGGGCCAGGCCCACCCACGGATCTTCGCCCAGTTGCTTGACGCCCAGCGAGACGCGGCTCTTTTCCTGGTCGAACTTGAGGACCTTGGCTTCGACTTCCTGACCCACTTGCAGGACTTCGGACGGGTGACGCACGCGGCGCCATGCCATGTCGGTGATGTGCAGCAGGCCGTCGATACCGCCCAGGTCAACGAACGCGCCGTAGTCGGTGATGTTCTTGACCACGCCCTTGACCACAGCACCTTCGTGCAGGGTTTCGAGCAGCTTTTGACGCTCTTCGCCCATGCTGGCTTCCAGCACTTGGCGACGCGACAGCACAACGTTGTTGCGCTTGCGGTCGAGCTTGATGACCTTGAATTCGAGGGTCTTGCCTTCGTACGGGGTGGTGTCCTTGACCGGACGCAGATCCACCAGCGAACCCGGCAGGAACGCGCGGATGCCGTTGGTCATGACGGTCAGGCCGCCCTTCACCTTGCCGGTGATGGTGCCGGTAACCAGCTCGCCGTTTTCCAGGGCCTTTTCCAGTTGCAGCCAGGCCGACAGGCGCTTGGCGCGGTCACGCGACAGGATGGTGTCGCCGTAGCCGTTTTCCAGGGAATCGATGGCCACCGAGACGAAATCGCCGGGTTGCACTTCGAGCTCGCCCTGGTCGTTCAGGAACTCTTCCAGGGGGATCAGCGCTTCGGACTTCAGGCCGGCGTTGACGACGACGAAGTTATGGTCGACGCGCACGACTTCGGCGCTGATGACCTCGCCGGACTTCATGTCCTGGCTCTTGAGGCTTTGTGCGAAAAGGTCGGCGAAGCTTTCGCCGCCGGTGGCGGTAGTGGAAACGGAAGACATGGGGTTGAAATCCATTGGGCCGAAATGGCCGTTAAGAACACACCGCAGCGGATTGCCCGCCACAGTGGAGTCAAAATACCTGCCTGCCGGTTTGCCCTGCGGGGTGTCCCGTGGGGGTTGCGCCTGGCTAGAACAGGGCCTAATCAAAAAATAAAAGTGGACTGGCCGCTTACTGCTTTCAGCCAAGTTTTCGGGCTTATGCCTTCAGGCTTTCGCCTGCGCTTGTTGCCAGAAATCCAGTATTGCCTGCACCGTCTCTGCAATCGTCAAATCAGACGAATCCAGCACATGTGCATCTGCTGCGGGAGCCAACGGCGCAGTCGCCCGTTCGGTATCGCGGGCGTCTCGCTCGCGCATGTCTCGCAGAAGGTCATCTAGATTAGCAGAAATTCCCTTTTCGATCAACTGCTTACGGCGCCTCTCCGCCCGGGCGACCACATCGGCGACCAGGAACACCTTCAGGGACGCATCCGGGAACACCACCGTACCCATGTCGCGGCCGTCCGCCACCAGCCCCGGGGGCAGGCGGAAAGCGCGCTGGCGCTCGAGCAGCGCCCGGCGCACGCCCGGGAAAGCGGCCACGCGGGAGGCGAAATTGCCCACTTCCTCGCGGCGGATGTCGTGGCCGACGTCCGCGCCTTCCAGGTACACATGGGGGCCATCAAAGCGCACGTCCAGCGTTTCGGCCACGCGGGCCACGCCCGCCTCGTCGTCGGCGGCAACGCCCTGTTTGATGGCGGCCAGCGCCGTCAGACGGTACAGCGCGCCGCTGTCCAGCACGTCCCAGCCCAGCGCCTTGGCGACGCGATGCGCCACGGTGCCCTTGCCCGAAGCGGTGGGGCCATCGATCGTGATGACGGCGGCCGGAGAGGAATCAGTCGAAGAAGTCAAAGTCATGGGGTGTGCACTAAGCCGATACCAGGCTCGCGTAGACATCAAAGTAACCCGGGAACGTCTTGCTGACGCAACCCGGATCCAGGATACGGACCGCTGCCGGGCCAAAGGCCGCCAGCGAGAAACACATGGCCATGCGGTGGTCGTCCCAGGTGCCGATATGCGCGTCGCGCCAAGCGTCCTGCGCCGGCGGGATGACACGCAGCCAATCCGGCCCCGATTCCACCAGCGCACCCAGCTTTTCCAGCTCGGTCTGCATGGCGTGGATGCGGTCGGTTTCCTTCACCCGCCAGCTGCCGATATTGCGCAGGCGGCAAGGGCCGTCTGCATACAGGGCCAGCGCCGCGGCGGTCATGGCGGCGTCGGGGATCAGGTTGAAATCCGTGTCGAACGCCTTCAGGCGCGCGCCGTCGGCCACCCGGACGCCGGTCACTTCGATCCAGTCCGGGCCGTAGGCCACCTTGGCGCCCATGTGCGAAAGCGTATCGGCAAAAGCGACATCGCCCTGGATGCTGTCGGCGCCCACGCCCGTCACGCGCAGCGGACCGCCGCCGATCGCGCCCAGCGCCAGGAAATAGGACGCCGTGGAGGCATCGCCTTCCACTGCGATCTGGCCGGGGCTGCGGTAACCCGCGCCGCCGTCGACCACGAAGCGGCTCCACCCGTCGCGCCGCACCTGCACGCCGAAGCGCGCCATCAGGTTCAGCGTGATTTCGATGTAAGGCTTGGAGATCAGTTCACCCACCACTTCGATCGTGACGGGCTTGCCGCTACGACCTGCCTGCAGGGGTGCGGCCAGTAGCAAGGCGGTCAGGAACTGGCTGGACACGGAACCCTGCACGCGCGTCACGGCGTCCGCGGCGATCTCGCCACGGCCGATATGCAGCGGCGGGTAACCCGGTTGGCCCAGGTAGTCGATCCGGGCACCCAGCGCATTCAAGGCGTCCGCCAGGTCGCCGATGGGCCGCTCGTGCATGCGCGGCACGCCAGACAAGCGGTAATCACCGCCCATCAAGGCCAGCGCAGCAGTCAGGGGACGGATCGCCGTGCCCGCGTTGCCCATGAAGAGGTCGGCGCTTTCCACAGGGAAACGGCGCACGCCCTCGACGGTGACGCGGCCTGCGTCCAGCTCCGACACCTGCACGCCCAGCTGGCGCAGCGCGTCCAGCATGACGCGCGTGTCGTCCGAATCCAGCAAGCCGGTGATGACGGTGGTGCCCTCGGCAATCGCCGACAGCAGCAACACACGATTGGAAATGCTCTTGGAACCCGGCAAGGCGATGACGCCCTGCGCTTGCCGCACGCGCGGCAGGTCCAGATAAGGCAAAGCGCCCATGTCAGCTACTCCTTGCGCCAGTTGCGGCGCGCCTCGGCCGCGGTTTCCAGCAGCGCCAGCAACGCCGCGTCGTCGCCATCGGCGATGGCGCGTTCGGCACGATCCAGGACGGCGCGCACATCGGCAAGCTCGGCCAGCATCGCATCGCGATTGGATAGGAAGATATCGCGCCACATCTCCGGCGAGCCCGCCGCGATGCGCGTGAAATCACGAAAACCACTGCCGGCCAGATCCAGGCGCGTGCGGGCGTCGGCGGCCGTGGCCACCTGTTCCATGTAGACCGCAGACAACAGGTGCGGCAGATGGCTGACCGACGCCAGCAAGCGGTCATGCGAGCCGGCGTCCATGTCGATCACGCTGGCGCCGCAGGCCTGCCAGGCGCGCCGCACCAGGTCGACCGACTGCACGCTGTTTTCCGCAAGCGGGGTCAGGATCACGGTGCGCCCGCGGTACAGGCCCGGATCGGCCGCGTCGGGCCCGGTGCGCTCGGCGCCGGCGATGGGATGTCCCGGCACAAAGCGGCCGATGCTGCCGGCCAGCGCCTCGCGCGCCGCTTGAACGACTTCGGCCTTGGTGCTGCCCGCGTCGGTCAACACCGTCGCGGCGCCCAGATGCGGCAACATCCGGGCCAGCACGTTCTTCAAGCCGCCCACAGGCGTGGACAGCAGGACCAGGTCGGCGCGGGCCGCCGCGTCTTCAGCGCTGACGGCCTCGTCGATCAATCCCAGCTCGACGGCTCGCGCCAGCGAAGACGCGTTGCGCCCGACTCCCAGCACCCGGCCCACTTGACCCGCCTGGCGCAACGCCGCGGCAAACGATCCGCCGATCAGGCCTACGCCCACGACGGCCAATACAGGAATCAGGGGGCCAGCGGCCCCCTGATTCGTAGAAGGTAACGCGTCGTTCATGTGGTCAGGATGGCGGTCAGGGCATCGATGAAGCGGGCATTCTCTTGCGGCAAGCCGATAGACACGCGCAGCCATTCAGGCAGGCCGTCGCCAGCCACCGGGCGCACGATGACGCCGCGTTTGAGCAATTCCAGATTGATGCGCGGCGCATCGCCCACGTGCACCAGCACGAAATTGCCGTAGCTGGGCACATAGCGCAGCTTCAGGCGGTCGAACGCCTCGCACAATTGCGCCTTGCCGGACTTGTTCGAGGCATACGCCTCTTCCAGGTAGGCGGCGTCCCCCAGCGCGGCGATCGCCGCGGCCTGGGCCAGCGTGTTGACATTGAACGGCTGGCGCACGCGGTTCAGCAGGTCGGTCAGCGGCGGCTGGGCCACCGAGAAACCCACCCGCAAACCCGCGAGGCCGTAGGCCTTGGAGAACGTGCGCGAGATGATCAGGTTGGGGAACCGGCGGGCCAGCGCGGTGCTGTCGAAGCGGTGCTCCGGATCCAGGTATTCGTTGTAGGCCTCGTCCAGCACCACGGTGACGCGGTCGCCATGGGCGGCTTGCACGCGCTCCAGGAACGACGCGACCTTGTCGCCCGGCACGAACGTGCCGGTCGGATTGTTGGGGTTGGCGATGAACAGCAGGCGCGTGTCGTCGGCGATGGCCTCGAACATGGCGTCCAGGTCGTGGCCGTAGTCTTGCGCCGGCACGACGATGTGGCGCGCGCCGCGCGCTTGCGTGGCCAGGCGATACACCGCGAACGAGTGCTGGGCATACACCGCCGACGCGCCGGGCTCCAGCAAGGCCAGCGCGGCGATCTCCAGGATGTCGTTCGAGCCGTTGCCCAGCGTGATCCAGCTCATCGGCACGCCGTAGCGTTCCGCCAAAGCCGCCTTCAGGTCGAAGCCGTTGGGGTCGGGATAGCGGGCCAGCGACTCGGCCGCGGCCAGCATGGCCGCGCGCGCCGACTTGGGCATGCCCAGCGGATTTTCGTTGGACGCCAGCTTGACGATGCCGGCCGGATCCAGCCCGAACTCGCGGGCCAGTTCTTCAATGGGCTTACCCGCCTGGTAAGGCGCAATGGCGCTGACGTGCGCGGGAGCAACGAGGGGCTTGGATGCGGTGGTCATGGTGTGGAGGCTCACGGCGCCGGGTAGGAACCCAGCACTTTCAGATAGGCGACCTGCGCCTGCAAGGTGGCAAGGGCGCGCTCGACGTTCGGATCGTTGCGGTGGCCCAGGACATCGACGTAGAAATAATATTCCCACTGGCCGGTGCGCGCGGGGCGCGACTCGAAGCGGGTCATCGATACGCCGTTGGCCGCCAGCGGGGCCAGCATTTCATACACGGCGCCCGCGCGGTTCGGCACGGCCAGGATCAGGCTGGTCTTGTCCTTGCCGCTCACCAGCGGCTGGATGTTGCCGATGGCCAGGAAACGGGTCCGGTTGTGCGGATCGTCCTGGATGCCGGCCGCGACGACCTGCAGGTTCCAGGCGGGCGCAGCCACTTCGCCGGCGATCGCCGCGATCGTCGGATCGCCCGCAGCGGCGCGTGCAGCCTCGGAATTGCTGGAGGCGGCAACACGCTCAAGGTCGGGATAGTTGCGCGTCAGCCAGCCCTGGCACTGGGCCAGCGCCTGCGGATGCGCGGAAATCGTCTTGATGCCGTCCATGCCGCCCGATTGCGACATCAGGCAATGGCGGATGACGAGCGAGCGTTCGCCCAGGATCGTCAGCGGGGTGTTCAGCAGCAGGTCCAGGCTGCGGTTGACGGCGCCTTCGGTGGAGTTCTCCACCGGCACCATACCCACATCCGCCTGACCGGCCTCGACCGCGCGGAAGACCTCGTCGAACGACGCGCAAGGCAGCTTCTGCACGGCGTGGCCGAAATGCTCCAGCGCCGCCTGTTCGGAAAACGAGCCTTGCGGCCCCAGGTACGCGACGGTCATGCCGCGCTCCAGGCCGCGACAGGCCGAGATGATCTCGGTCCAGACCGACGCCACGCCCGCGTTCGGGAACGGGCCGGGGTTGAGCTGCTGCAGGCGGCGGATGACTTCGGCTTCGCGCTCGGGGCGCAACACCGGGCCGTCCGCTTGCGCGGCATGCTTGGCCTCGCCCACTTCGAGCGCGGCGCGGGCGCGCTGCGACAGCAGGTCGAGGATCTGGGCGTCCAACGCATCGATGCGTTCGCGCAAGGGACGCAGCTTGCGCTGCAGATCTTCATCCATAACGGCGCTCGAATTCCTTCAGGTACTCGACCAGCGCCGACACCCCGGCAAGGGGGACGGCGTTGTAAATGGAGGCGCGCATGCCGCCCACGCTCTTGTGCCCCTTCAACTGCGTGAGGCCAGCCGCATCGGCGCCTTGCAGGAAGGCGTCGTTCAGCGATTCATCGCGCAGCACGAACGGCACGTTCATGCGCGAGCGCACGGGTGCGTGGATGGGGTTGCGGTAGAAGCTGGTGTTGTCCAGATAGCCGTACAGCAGGTCGGCCTTGGCCTTGTTGGCCGCTTCCATGCCGGCCACGCCGCCATTGGCCTTGACCCACTTGAACACCAGCCCGGCGACGTAGATCGCGAAGGTCGGCGGCGTGTTGTAGCGCGAATGGTCCGCAGCCACGTTGGCGTAGTCGAAGGCGGAGGGGCAGATCGGCAAGGCGTGACCGATCAGGTCGCGGCGGGCGATGACCATGGTCACGCCTGCCGGGCCCGCGTTCTTTTGTGCGCCGGCATACATCATGCCGCAGCGCGTCACGTCCATCGGACGCGACAGGAAATGCGAGGACGCGTCGACGACCAGCGGTACGTCGGGCGCGCCCAGGAGGGCGGTGTCGGGCCAGTCCATGAACTCGACGCCGCCGATGGTTTCATTGCTGCACAGGTGCAGATAAGCCGATTCCGGACGGACTTTCCAGGACTCGACCGGCGGCACCCAGGTCAACGGCGCTTGCTCGCGGCCATCCAGGACGATGGCTTGCTCGCTGCTGGCCGCGACGTGCGTGCTGCCATAGCGCCCTGCTTCCTTGTACGAACGCTTGGACCAATGGCCCGTCACGACGAAGTCAGCGGCAGGCGTGCTGCGGCGCCCCATGAGATTCATGGGAACGATGGCGTTCTCCCCGGAACCTCCGCCTTGCATGAACATGACGGCGTAATCAGCGGGCAAGCCCAGCAGATCACGCAGGTCGGATTCGGCTTCATCGCAGATCTGCACAAAGTGCTTACCGCGATGACTCATTTCCATTACCGACATGCCACTGCCATGCCAATCCAGCATCTCAGCTGCTGCTTGCTGCAATACCACCTCGGGCAAGGCCGAGGGGCCTGCCGAGAAGTTCCAGGGGCGGGCCATTATTGCTCCGTAGGTTCCGTCGAATCCGTCGAGTCTGCTGCGTCGTTGCTGTCGTCGCCGGCTTCTGCCTGGACATCTTCGTCCAGTTCGCCGTCGTCGTCCGCATCGCTTTCCACGACGCGGCGCACGCCGGACAGCGTGCTGCCGTCATCAACGTTGATCAGCGTCACGCCCTGCGTCGCGCGACCCATTTCGCGGATTTCCGCGACACGGGTACGCACCAGCACGCCGCCAGTGGTGATCAGCATGATTTCGTCGGTCGGATTGACCAGCACCGCACCCACGACCTTGCCGTTGCGCGAGCTGGTCTGGATGGCGATCATGCCCTTCGTGCCACGGCCATGGCGCGTGTATTCGCCGATCGGCGTGCGCTTGCCGTAACCGTTTTCGGTAGCGGTCAGCACGGTCTGCGTTTCGTCGCCGGCAACCAGCAGCGCGATGACGGTCTGCGTTTCCTCGAGCATCATGCCGCGCACGCCACGGGCGTTGCGGCCCATCGGACGCACGTCGTTTTCGTCGAAGCGCACGGCCTTGCCCGAATCCGAGAACAGCATGACGTCATGCTGGCCGTCGGTCAGGTCGGCGCCGATCAGGTAGTCGCCATCGTCAAGGTCGACGGCGATGATGCCGGCCTTGCGCGGGTTGGAGAAGTCGGACAGCGGGGTCTTCTTGACCGTGCCGCGCGACGTCGCCATGAAGACGTAGTGGTCTTCGCTGAATTCCTTGACCGGCAGCACCACCGTGATCTTCTCGCCGTCAGCCAGCGGGAACATGTTGACGATGGGCTTGCCGCGCGAGTTGCGCGTGCCTTGGGGCACTTCCCAGACCTTCAGCCAGTACACGCGGCCGCGGTTCGAGAAGCACAGCAGGAAGTCGTGCGTGTTGGCGATGAACAACTGGTCGATCCAGTCGTTTTCCTTCATCGCCGTGGCCTGCTTGCCGCGTCCGCCGCGCTTTTGCGAGCGGTATTCGGACAAAGGCTGGCTCTTGATGTAGCCGCCGTGCGACAGGGTCACGACCATGTCGGTGGGCGTGATCAGGTCTTCGGTGTCGAGCTCGGTGGCGTTCATCTCGATTTCCGAGCGGCGCGTGTCCTTCACGCCCGTCGAGAACTCGGCCTTGATGGCTTGCAGTTCGTCGGAGATGATCGTCGTGATGCGCTCGGGGCGGGCCAGGATGTCGAGCAGGTCGGCGATGGTGGACATGATGTCCTTGTATTCGCCGACGATCTTGTCCTGCTCCAGCCCGGTCAGGCGTTGCAGGCGCATGTTCAGGATTTCCTGGGCCTGCGTATCGCTCAGACGGTACATGCCGTCGCCCTGAAGGCCGAACTCGGCGTCCAGGTCGTCCGGACGGAAGGCGGAGCGGCCTCCCGGCGTGTCGCCGTCGGCACGCGACAGCATTTCGCGCACCAGCGACGAATCCCACGACTTCGCCATCAATTCCTGGCGGGCGACGGGAGGCGTCGGCGCCGCCTTGATGATGGTGATGAAATCATCGATGTTGGCCAGGGCGACGGCCAGGCCTTCCAGCACGTGGCCGCGTTCGCGGGCCTTGCGCAGCTGGAACACCGTGCGGCGCGTGACGACTTCGCGGCGATGCTGCAGGAAGTAGTCGATCATCTGCTTAAGGTTGAGCAGGCGCGGCTGGCCGTCGACCAGCGCCACCAGGTTCATCCCGAAGGTGTCTTGCAGTTGCGTGTTCTTGTACAGGTTGTTCAGGACAACCTCGGGCACCTCGCCGCGCTTGAGCTCGATGACCAGACGCATGCCGTCCTTGTCGGACTCGTCGCGAATATCGGAGATGCCTTCGATCTTCTTGTCGTTGACGAGTTCGGCGATGCGTTCCTGCAAGGTCTTCTTGTTGACCTGGTAGGGAATCGCGTCGATCACGATCGCCTGGCGATTGCCCTTCTCCATGTCTTCGAAGTGGGTCTTGGCGCGCATGATGACGCGGCCACGACCGGTGCGATAGCCTTCGCGCACGCCGGACATGCCGTAGATGATGCCGCCCGTGGGGAAATCCGGCGCCGGGATGAGCTCGATGAGCTCATCGACCGTGCAGGCCGGATTGCGCAGGCAGTACAGGCAGCCGTCGACCACTTCCTGGAGGTTGTGCGGCGGAATGTTGGTGGCCATGCCCACCGCGATGCCCGAGCTGCCGTTGACCAGCAGGTTGGGCAGGCGCGACGGCAACAGCAGCGGTTCTTGCTCGCTGCCGTCGTAGTTGGGGCCGAAGTCCACGGTTTCCTGGTCGATGTCGGCCAGCAGTTCGTGGGCGATCTTGGCCAGGCGGATTTCCGTATAGCGCATCGCCGCGGCGTTATCGCCGTCGATCGAGCCGAAGTTGCCCTGGCCGTCGACCAGCATGTAGCGCATGGAGAAATCCTGCGCCATGCGGACGATGGTGTCGTAGACGGATTGGTCGCCGTGGGGGTGGTATTTACCGATGACGTCCCCGACGATACGCGCCGACTTCTTATAGGCGCGGTTCCAATCGTTGTTCAGTTCGTGCATCGCGTAGAGCACGCGCCGGTGGACGGGCTTCAACCCGTCCCGCACATCCGGTAGCGCCCGCCCAACGATCACGCTCATCGCGTAATCGAGGTAACTGCGGCGCATCTCTTCTTCCAGCGAAACCGGAAGCGTCTCCTTGGCAAAGGAATCCATATATATAACGACAGAATCGTGTAAGGAGGAACCCGGGCCGGGTAAACAGGAAATTCTATCATTCGATTCCGATCCCGTCGGGCAGGGCCGCAGGAAGTGGCCGGTAAGCGGCCTTCGCGGGCCGTCACGGGCAAGCCGCGGCCGGCCGTCGGGCCGCGCCCAATGGCCCTGTTGTCAAAAACCAACATGGAAAACCGATGGAGCGCCGAAAACGCCGTATCCAGCGTCAATGCGCCTCTCCAGGGAAGCCAAAGCCCCCCAAATGCCTTAAGATTGTTTCCAGCACGCAGGAAACCCAGTAGCTATTCCTTTGAACCAGCTCTTGGCGTTGCTATACTGGCCCCGTTTTCCTGATATGCGGCGGGGGTTCGCTGCGAGTCACTTATCCAGCTTCAAGCTCAACGAGGAGAAACATGAACAAACCCTCCAAATTCGCTCTGGCGCTCGCCTTCGCCGCCGTCACGGCCTCTGGTGTAGCTTCCGCGCAAACCGTGGACAACTGGCGCAACCCGTTCGGTAACGTTTGGAAAAACGGTACGAACGAACTGTGCTGGCGCGATGCTTTCTGGACCCCTGCCACCGGTATCCCCGGTTGCGACGGTGTCCCGGTTGCACAACAGAAGGCGAAGCCGGCCCCGATGGCGGCAAAGGTCGTGTTCAATGCTGACACGTTCTTCGACTTCGACAAGTCGACCCTGAAGCCCGAAGGCCGTCAGCTGCTGGATCAAGTCGCCCAGCAAGCTCGCGGTATCGAGCTGGAAACCATCATTGCTGTTGGCCACACCGACTCCATCGGTACTGACGCCTACAACCAGAAGCTGTCCGAGCGCCGCGCCGCTTCGGTCAAGACCTACCTGGTCAGCAAGGGTATCGACCCCAACCGTATCTATACGGAAGGCAAGGGCGAGTCGAACCCGATCGCTTCCAACAAGACGAAAGAAGGCCGTGCCCAAAACCGTCGCGTTGAAATCGAAATCGTGGGTAGCCGCAAGTAATTGCCGGACTAGCTACAATAAAGGGCCTCGCATAGCGAGGCCCTTTTTTTCGTCCGTCTTGCACCAACGTGGTGCAATGGCGTGCTTCCTCCCCGCCTTTGCGCGACGGACCCCTCTCTATATATAGCGTCGCTTTTCGCTGGACCGCCCATGACCACGCAAATTCACGACTCCGAACGCCCCGCCGTCAACGCCGACCAGGCCGAACTGGACAAGTTCAGCGCCCTGGCCAGCCGCTGGTGGGACCCCGAAAGCGAGTTCAAGCCCCTGCACGCCATCAACCCGCTGCGGCTGGAATGGATTCAGGAGTGCGCGGGCAGCCTTGCCGGCAAGAAAGTGCTGGATGTGGGTTGCGGCGGCGGCATCCTGTCGGAATCCATGGCCCGCGGCGGCGCGGACGTCACGGGCATCGATCTGGCCGACAAGTCGCTGAAGGTCGCCCGCCTGCACGGCCTGGAATCGGGCGTGAAGGTGGAGTACCGCAAGGTGCCCGTGGAAGAACTGGCCGCCGAACAGCCCGGCCAATACGACGTGGTCACCTGCATGGAAATGCTGGAACACGTGCCTGACCCGGCGTCCATCGTGCGCGCCTGCTCCACGCTGGTCAAACCTGGCGGTTGGGTGTTCTTTTCCACGTTGAACCGCAACGCCAAGGCGTTTCTTTTCGCCATCGTCGGCGCCGAATACGTCCTGCGCCTGTTGCCGCGCGGCACCCACAGCTACGACCAGTTCATCAAGCCCAGCGAATTGTCCGCGGCGGCGCGCGCCGCCAGCCTGGAACCGGTCAGCATGCGCGGCATGGAATACAACCCGATCACCCAGATCTACACGCTGTCGTCCGACACCTCGGTCAACTACCTGATGGCTACCCGTAAATGAGCGCCCTGATCCTGTTCGACTTCGACGGCACCCTGGCCGACACCGCCCCCGACCTGGCCGCCGCCGCCAACCAGCAGCGCACCCGCCGCGGCCTGGAGCCCATGCCCTACGAGGCCTTGCGCCCGGTGGCGTCGCAAGGCGCGCGCGGCCTGCTGCGCGTGGCGCTGGACTTGAAACCCGGCGACCCGGACTACGAGCCCACCCGCCTGCAATTCCTGGAAGACTACGCCGCCAGCTCGACCGTGCACAGCAAGCTCTTCCCCGGCATCGACACCCTGTTGGCCGACATCCGCCGCCGCGGCCTGTCCTGGGGCATCGTCACCAACAAGGTCACGTACCTGACTCTGCCGATCGTCGAATTCCTGGACCTGACGCGCGACAGCGCGGTGCTTGTCTGCGGCGACACGACAGCCCACGCCAAACCGCACCCGTTGCCGCTGCAGCACGCCGCACGCGAAGCCGGTTTCGCCGTGGACCGCTGCGTCTATGTGGGCGACGACCTGCGCGACATCCAGGCCGCACACGCGGCGGGCATGCCCGCGGTGGCCGCCGCCTACGGCTATGTAGGCGAAGAAGACAACATCAGCACCTGGGAAGCGGAAACCTGCGCGAACACCCCCGCTGAACTCTGGTCCGCCATCCAGCCGCTGCTGCCCAGCGACCTGCGCTGACCCGCGGAGCACGGCGGGCCGCGCTGGGTCCGCCGTGTCGCCTGACGATGGTTCGCTGCGAATTAGTTGACGCATCCGAACAATCTATCCGGCACCGGAGTCTTTATCCGGATTCCAAACTCCCTTAAAGTGTGGCTCATGCAAGGCATTCGGGTGCCTCCCGATTGCCATTCCGGCCAAGGCCGGTGTTGCGGCAGTTCCCATCCGCAACCACAACCCTCGCGCCGACGGCATTCTGCCGCCGCGCAGCGCCCGGCCCCGTGCCGCCGCGCCCCCTAGACCTTTCAGTACGCCTATAACGCCCTGCCCCGCGCGCCGCCTGACGGTATCGCGCCAGAGGAACGCCTATGCTTTTGCCTATCCTGCTACTTTCCGCCGCTGGTTTCACAATCCTGACGACAGAATTCCTGATTGTCGGCCTGCTGCCCGGGCTGGCCCGCGACCTGAACGTCACCGTGTCGCAAGCCGGCCTGCTGGTCTCGCTGTTCGCCTTCACCGTGGCGGCGACCGGTCCGCTGCTGACCGCGCTGATGGCCAACGTCGAACGCAAGCGCCTGTTCATCGGCGTGCTGGTGCTATTCGGCCTGTCCAACGCCGTGGCGGCCATGGCCCCCAACATCTGGGTCATGGCCGTGGCCCGCTTCGTGCCCGCCCTGGCCTTGCCCGTGTTCTGGTCGTTGGCCAGCGCGACCGCCGTGGAGCTGGTCGGCCCGGCGCGCGCCGGCCGCGCCATCTCGATGGTGGCCTTCGGCATCGTGGCGGCCACCGTCTTCGGCATTCCGATCGGCGTGCTGATCTCGGACGCCTTCGGCTGGCGCGCGGCATTCTGGGTATTGTCGGGCGTCGCCTTCGCCAAGGCGGTGCTCCTCCTGCTGACGTTCCCCAGCACCCGCATCCGCGCCGACAGCGTCAAGCTGGTGACGCAGCTGCGCATCCTGCGCAACCCGATCGTGCTGGGCCACGTGGTGCTGTCGCTGCTGGTGTTCACCGGCATGTTCACGGCCTACACCTATCTGGCGGACATGCTGGAGCGCCTGGCCGGCTTCAACGGGCAGATCGTGGGCTGGACCATGATGGCCTTCGGCGGCGTGGGCCTGATCGGCAACACCTTGGGCGGCCGCATGGTGGACCGCAGCCCGCTGGGCGCGACCGCGCTGTTCTCGTCGATGATGGCGGCGGGCCTGGCGTTCGTGGCGCCCGTGATGCAATCCCATGGCCTGCTGGCCGTGGCATTGGGGATCTGGGGCATTGCGCAGGCCGCGCTCTTCATCGTGTGCCACGTGCGTCTGATGAAAGCTGCGCCCGAAGCGCCGGCCTTCGCCGCCTCGCTGAATATCTCGGGAGCCAACATCGGCATCGGGCTGGGCGCGGTGGTCGGCGGCAATGTGATCGACCACTACGGCCTGGCCTCGTTGGGATGGGCGGCCTCGGTCATCGTGGCGATTTCGGTCGCTCTGGCCTTTGCGCTGATGGCGGCTTCGCGTCCGCGCCAGGCCAAAACCGCCTGCGCCAACGCCGCCTGAGCCGCACTTGTGTCCGCCGCGCCACGCCTGCGCCGGCGGGCGCGGACAACGCAGCAGGCTATTGCGTTTACCAGTACAATAGAAGTTCTTGGGGCCGATCCGGATTCGACGTGGGTCGCGAAACAACTCAGGGCATGCCGAGCACCAGTTCGCTCGTTAAACCACTGGAAACACTACAAACGCCAACGACGAGCGTTTCGCTCTCGCCGCTTAAGCGGTGAGCCGCTGCACTGATCTGTCCTTGGGTCAGGTGGAGGAAGGCAACTTCCTAGGGGGGTAACCCTCGAACCACAGCAGCGACATTCACAAGGAATCGGTCTGCGCTGGGGTCACACGGCTCAGATTTAAATTACGTGAATCGCTTTGGTCCGGCCTGTCGGTTGGCTAAGTCCAAGGTTAAAACTAAATAAATCGACTACGCATGTAGAACTGATTGCAGAGGGCTTGCGGACGGGGGTTCAATTCCCCCCGGCTCCACCAAAATTCCGCTTTATTGCGCAGTGCTTAGCAAAATGGCCAACTCTTCGGAGTTGGCCATTTTTTTTTCGCCCTCCTCCCGTACGCCACGGCGCGGCATCCCCCTGTTGTTGCCCGCCGACGACACATTGACGACACCGAACGTAACAATGCGGCAGCCATGGCATTCGAATGAAGTCAGATTCGTGTCAAATGCGGCCCCGTTTTCCCTCAGGCGCGCCCAGACGGCCTTTCGACCGACTGCCGAGACATTTACCGAATATGTCCCCAACAGTCTTTATGTTCGAAATAATCCGTCACATATTACCAATGCTTTCAAGACATAATAAACGCAAGAAAATGCCACCACGTCTGTGAGGCCTTCTTGCGATGAAAGTCCTTTCCATATTCGGCACGCGCCCCGAAGCCATCAAGATGGCCCCCCTCGTCACGGCACTTGAACGGGAGCCGCAGATCCAGAGCGTGGTGTGCGTCACTGGCCAGCACCGGGAAATGTTGGACCAGGTACTGGCGCTGTTCGACCTGCGCGCCCAGCACGACCTGGACATCATGGTCCCCAACCAGACCTTGAATGGGCTGTATGCCCGGCTGATCAGCCGGGTGGACGGCGTGTTGGAAGCGGAACAACCCGACTGCGTCCTGGTGCATGGCGATACCAGCACCGCGTCGGCTTGCGCGCTCGCCTCATTCCATCGCCGCGTGCGCATCGGCCACGTCGAGGCCGGATTGCGCACCGGCAACCTGGCCATGCCGTTCCCGGAAGAAATGAACCGCCGCGTCGTCGATGCGGTGGGCGACTGGCTGTTCGCGCCGACGTCGGAATCGCGCGGCAACCTGCTGCGCGAGAACCTGGCGGGCCACATTACCGTTACCGGCAACACCGTGATCGATGCGCTGGCGATGACCTGCGCCAAACTGGACCCGCAGGGCCCGCTGGCCCGCCAGCTGGAAGCCCGCTACGACTGGCTGGATCCGACGCGCCGGCTGCTGCTGGTGACCGGCCACCGGCGCGAGAGCTTCGGCGAAGGCTTCAAGAACATTTGCGCGGCGCTGGCCGAACTGGCCCGTCGCGAAGACTTGCAGATCGTCTACCCCGTGCACCTGAATCCGCAGGTGCGCAATGTGGTGATCGCCGCGCTGGGCGGCCTGTCGCATGTGCACCTGATCGATCCCCTCGATTACCTGGATTTTGTCTGGTTCATGCAACGGTCGCACCTGATCCTGACCGATTCCGGCGGCGTTCAGGAAGAAGCCCCTTACCTGGGCAAGCCGGTACTGGTGATGCGCGACGTGACCGAGCGTCCCGAAGCCGTGCGGGCGGGAACCGTGGCGCTGGTCGGCACCGACCCGCAGCGCATCGTTACCGAAGTCGCCCGCCTGCTCGACAACCCGGACCTGCACGCGTCTTTCTCGCGACGCATCAATCCGTATGGCGATGGCCACGCCAGCCAACGCATCGTGGACGCCTTGTGCGGCCGCGCCGTGTCGGAGTTCGACCCTTACGGAACAACGGCCTCCCCTTCCGCCTGACGCCCTCGCGACGCATTCCCTGCCCGGAGCCTCCATGCACCACCCTGCCCCGACCACCCCTGTGACCCGTACGCTTTGCCGCGCCCTGATGGCCGCCGGCCTGCTGCTGCCGCTGGCCGCGATGGCCAGCCCTGCCGGCGACGCCTTGCGCCGCCTGCAAAGCGAAGATTGGGTAACACGCAACACCACGCTGCAAGACCTGGGCATCACGGAGCCGGTCGTCCTGAGCAATAGCGACGCGCGCCAGGAGTTCTATCTGCCGGTGCCGCGCGGCGTGCCGATTTCGGACGCGACCCTGAACTTCGACGCGAAATACACCAAGGGCGAACCCGGGCGCACGAGCATGGTGCTGTGGGTGGACGGCGTGCCGCAGGCCGCGCAGCGGATCGCCGACGGCGACGGGTCCGTGGACCGCAACCTGCAGGTGGACCCGCGCCGCCGCGAAACGGGATTCCTGCGGCTGGGCGTGGACTGGCAATCGGAAATCGCGCTGCGCCATTGCGAAAGCAACCGCGCCACGGCCAATGCGCTGACGATCTCGCCGCAGACCCGTTTGAGCTATCGCTACGACGCGTCGGCCATCGGCAACCTTGACGACGCGTGGGGCACCTTGCCCGGCAAGCCGGTGCTGATGGTGCCGGGCGCGAAGCTGGACCAGCAGGCCTTCGACAGCGCCTGGCGCATTGGCGTGGCGATGGAGCGCACGGGCAAGCGCGTCTCGGTCAAGGCGTTCCCTGCAGTGGGCGACGAGGTCGACACGCGGGGCCTGCAAGCCCCCGCCGGCCTGGGACAGGTTCCCGCGTTCGCCGCCCTGGGGGACAAGGCGACGCACAAACTGGCCAGCCCGGCCGAAATCGGCGCGCTGCTGGTCCTGGGCGCCCCGGCCGTGAGCGGCGACGTGGTCATCGTCGATGCCGCGCTACGGGCACGCTACAACGAGGCGCTGGATGCCCTGCAGGCGCAACTGGCCTCTGACGCCGACGCCGCCGACGCCTTCAAGACCTGGCGCCAGCAGCGCATGCCGCTGGCCGGCGCGGACCTGCCCGCGAAAGACATCCGGCTGTTGTCGCTGGGCCGCCAGGCCGTCATCGCCGTGGCCGCCGACGCCGGCGCCCAGGGCGCGGGCGCCTTCGACGCGGCATGGCGCCGCATCCTGGTCACCCGCCAGGTCAATGTGAAGACGGCGACGCCGCCGCAGACCCTCAAGGACGGCAGCTTGCGCCTGACGACGCTGGGCGGCACGCCGGACAGCTTCGACGTGGTCGCGCGTGGGGACTGGAACACGACCTTCCCCTTGGCGGCCGTGTCCTCCGACGGCCTGATGCCGGACGAACTGGTCATGGACCTGGCCGCGGCGCCGGGCGCGTCGTCGACCCGCCCCGTGGCCTCGGTCTTCTGGAACGGCATCCTGCTGGCCGCCAAGCAGCTGGATGCCAACGGCAAGCCCGAACGCCTGACCGCGCGCGTGCCCGGCTATGCGCTTGGAGTCACCAACGCGGTGCGGGTCACGTTCCAGCGCCAGCCGGTATCGGTGGACTGCAACGAGATTCCCCAGGGCTACCCCGTGAACGTGCTGCCCACCAGCTACGTCAAGCCGGGCAAGGCGCAGCCCGACGGCACATTCGTGGGCCTGCTGCCGCTGCTGGCCGGCAACCCGCAACTGATCATTCCGGACAGCTACCTGGCCGATGCGCCCGACAACATCAAACGCGTGATCGGCATCGCGTCCGCCAGCGGCGTGTCCGCGACGCGGGCGGAACTGACGGTGGCGCCCGCGGGCCAGGCGGTCAAGCCCGGCCGGCCGTTCCTGGCGATGGAGGTGACGGTGGACGGGGCCAAGCCCATGGTCCAGGTGACCGACCGCAAGCAACTGAAGGTGGATGGGAAGAACGCGACCTGGCTGGACATCTCGGGCCTGGACCACTTGAGCACTGCGGAAGTCGTCAGCGGGAGCGGCCAGGACGGCCTGTTGTGGCACACGCTGGGCCAACATCCCGGCATGCTTGACGCCCCCTTCGTCCTGAACCGGGGCAACGTCGCCATCATCGGCGCGGCCGGGCCGGTGGCCTGGATCGACAGCGGCAACCCCGACGCCAGTCACCCGCCGGGCGCGGGCGAAAGCGCTTTCTTCGAATGGCGCCGCTATATCTCGTGGAGCGTGCCCGTCATCAGCATCGGCATGCTCGTCCTGATCCTCATCCTGATCGTCGCCCTGCGCGTGAACCGCAGGAAAAACAAGGACCACGCGTAATCCAGAAGCGCCATGTCTTCGCTCTACTGGCCCTACTTCATCGCGGACTACTACCGCGGGCTGGAAGTCGTGACTGCCGTCGTGGGCGTGGTCATCCTGCTCTCGAGCCTGGATGACCTGTTCATCGACGCCTGGTTCTGGCTGCGCGAACTGAAGCGGTCCCTGACGGTCAAGCGCCGCTACACCCCGCTGTCGGCCGAGCAATTGCGCGCCAAGGAGGAACAGCCGCTGGCGATCATGGTGCCCGCGTGGCTGGAGTACGACGTGATCTCGTCGATGCTGGAAACGATGGTGTCGACGCTGGAATACAAGAACTACATGATCTTCGCCGGCACGTACCAGAACGACCAGCGGACGATCGACGAAGTGGAACGGATGCGCAGGCGCTATCGGCAACTGGTCCGCGTGGAGGTTCCCCATGACGGGCCCACCTGCAAGGCGGACTGCCTGAACTGGATCGTGCAGGCCATCTTCGCGCAGGACGAGAAGCAGCCGGTGCCGTTCGCCGGCGTCATCCTGCATGACAGCGAAGACGTGCTGCACCCGCTGGAGCTCAAATACTACAACTATCTGCTGCCGCGCATCGACTTCATCCAGCTGCCGGTGACCTCGCTGGAACGCCACTGGTACGAACTGGTGGCAGGCACCTACATGGACGAATTCGCGGAATGGCACACCAAGGACCTGGTGGTGCGCGAAAGCCTGTCCAAGATGGTGCCGTCCGCCGGCGTGGGCACCTGCTTCTCGCGCCATGCGCTGGTGGAGTTGGCCGCGGAAACCAACAACCAGCCCTTCAACACCGACACGCTGACCGAAGACTATGACATCGGCGCGCGGCTGGCCCAGCGCGGCATGAAGCAGATTTTCGGCAAATTCCGGGTGGAGTACGTCACGCGGCGCCGGTCGTGGTTCGGACTGGGGCCTGAGAAGATATCGACCATCAGGATGCCGCTGGGCGTGCGCGAGTACTTCCCCAACACGTTCCGGACCGCCTATCGCCAGAAGGCGCGCTGGACCTTGGGGATCGGCCTGCAAGGCTGGCAACAGGTGGGCTGGACGGGGTCGCTGGCCACCAAGTACCTGCTGTTCCGGGACCGCAAGGGGCTGGTCACCTCGTTCATCGCCATCCTGGCGTACGTGCTGCTGGCCAACTTCTTCCTGTTTTTCCTGGCGGACAAGTTCGGCTGGTGGACGGTGTATTACCCGTCGTACTTCCGGCCCGGCGGCTGGCTCGTGACGCTGATGTGGATCAACGCGGTGGCCTTGCTGCTGCGGGTGGTGCAACGGGCGTACTTCGTCGGCCACATGTACGGGTGGGAACACGCCCTGCTGTCGATTCCCCGGATGATCGTGGGCAACTTCATCAATGCCATGGCGGCGGCGCGGGCCTGGCGCCTGTTCATCATCCATCTGGTCACCGGCAAGCGTCTGGCATGGGACAAGACCATGCACGACTTCCCCAGCACCGACCAGCTGTCGCAGCAGCGCAAGCGGCTGGGCGAGCTGCTGCTGTCCTGGCAGGCGATCGACCAGGCAACGTTGTCGCGCGCGCTGGAAATCCAGGCGCGCGAGAAGAAGCCACTGGGCAAGATCCTGATGGAGCAAGGCTGGCTGGATGAAGGCACGCTCAACGAGGCCATCGATTTTCAACAAGCGGGACAGGAGGCGCCGCCGCCCCCGCACGCAAAAGACAAACCCGCGACGACATGACTCCGCTGACCCGTTCGCTCATCCTGTCCGCCGCGCTGGCATGCGCGTGGGCCGCAGCGCCCGCCACCGCCCAAACCCCGCCCAAGGCGGAAGCGCCGCTGGCGGGGGCCGCCTGGCAGTTTGCCGATGAAGGCTACAAGAACTACGACGCCGGCAAGTACGCGCTGGCCCAGCAGCAAGCGGAATCCGCGATCGCGCTGCGTCCGGACGTGGAGCGGCTGCGCCTCTTGCTGATCTATTCGCTGCAAAAGCAGGGCAAGCTTAAAGAGGCCGACCAGGCCGCCGCCGACGCCATCAAGAGCGGCCTGGATACGCCCGCCCTGCGGCAGGCACGCGCCAACTTGCGCCCGCAAGCCGCGGCCCGGCCGACCGGCGGCGCATCCGGCGGCCCGGCCACGACGTCCGCCTACCGCCGCGGCTTTCCCATCGCCACGCGCGCCTATGCCGACTACAACCGCGGCGACTATCCGGCGGCTGCGCGCGGCGGCGAACAGGCGTTTCGCATCGATCCGAAGCAAGGCGCCTGGGCCATGCTGTGGCTGGACGCCCTGGAAGCGCAGGGCAAGTATGAAGAAGCCGATTCCGCAGCCTCCAAGGCAATCGCGCTTGGCGCGCCCAACAAGAATGACCTGACCGCACGGCAACAGACGATGAAGCGGCGCATGGCGATCAAGCCGGCCGAAGCCGGCTACCAGGCCCTGATCGCCAACCGTCCGGGCGATGCGGTGCCGCTGGCGCGCCAAGCCGTCGCGCTGGCACCGGATACCGCCAGCCATCGCCTGCTGCTCATCAGCGCGCTGATGCTCGACAACCAGTTGCAGGCCGCCGAAGACGCCGCGACCGACGCGATGAAGCAGGACGACGAGAACACCGTGGCGCTGGTCATGCGCGCCTATCTGCGCCAGCGCCAGGGCAAGACCGACCTGGCCAATGCCGATTTCGACGCGGCCCTCAAGCAGGACTGGCTGGATGACGACCAGCGCCGCAACATCCGCCTGATCGCCGCCGACGCCTCGCTGGCGGCCGGCGAAAACGCGCGCGCGCTGGCCCTGCTGCAACCGCTGGGCGCCAAGGATGACGCGGCGGATGCCCGCATCAAGCGGGCGCGGTCGCGGCCGGCCGTGCCCGCCACGCTGACCTTGGCCAACTACCCCGCCCCGGTGCAGGACTGCCGCGACACGCCTTACGGCACCTCGTGCGAACTGCTGCCTTCGGACGCCGCCGGCAGCGGCGGCCCCGCCTCGCTGGCCTACGCCGCCTATGCGCGCGAGGACTACCAGGAAGCCATCGCGCAGGCCCGCAAGGCGGTGGAACAGGACCCCGCCAACAAAGAGCTCCAGCGCCTGCTGACCACCACGCTGGCCGCAGGCAACCGCGCGCAGTTGGCAGAAGCCAACCAGCGCATGAGCGAGGCGCTGGCGGCGCAGCCTGACGACCCGGCGCTGCTGATGCAGCGCGGCTACCTGCACCAGCGCATGAAGCAGCCCAAGCTGGCCCTTCAGGATTTCCAGGCGGCGCGCGCGACGGGCAAGGCGCCCCCACGGTCATCCTGGACGAAGGCTATGCGCTGTCGGGCGTCGGCGACAAGCGCGGCGCGGTCGACAAGCTGAAGGAAGCCATCGACGAAGCGGACGCCGGCCGGCTGGAACTGACGCCGCAGCAGCGCTTCGACACCCGCAACGGCATCGCGGGGCTGGACCGCGAATGGGGCGGCTATTTTTCCGCCGGCTACCGCGGCGCGCGGCCGGCCTCGGCCGGGCTGGGCGGCGCGGCGGTCACCGTCCCGGGCGATGCCGTGTTCAGCACGGCCGAGATCTTCTGGCGGCCGTCCGACTTCCTCAATTCGTCGACGCAAGTCTTCGAACTGTACGGCCGCTTGTCCAACACCCTGTACGACAAGGGCGGCAAGACAACGAGCCAGACGGTCTCCGATCCTTGCGGCGGCAGCATCGACATCAATGAAACCAGCAACCAGGGGCTGGCAGGCATCCCCACCACCGTCGGCTCATTGGGGATGCGCTTCACGCCCTCCACCGAGGTCGGGCTGACGTTCGGCCTGGAACGCCAGTTCAACCTGGGCACGGCCACCCGGCGCGGCACTTTCAGCCCGGATCCGTCGCGGTTGCGCTGCACGCTCAACCAGGACAACCAGACCGCCCATTACGAAACCAACGCCGGCAGCGGCGGCTGGCTGGCCTATGTGACCTACGGGCTGTACGAGGGCACGACGCTGCGCATCGACCGGCCCGATTGGTTCACGATGGAAGGTTATGTGCAGGCGGGCTACTCCTGGCAGGACATGCCTGCGAAATTCTGGCTGCGTGACAACGCGACGGGCGTGGACGGCGAAAAATCATCGGGCAGGCTCAAGCGCGACCAGGCGTTCGGCGCCGGCGAGCTGCGCGTGGGCCGCAGCTACCGCATGGACGCCATCAGCGACCGCCTCGTGTTTTTCCCGTATGCCGTGTTCGGCGCCGACTGGCTGTCGAACCGGAACCGCGTATCAGGCCTGGACATCGGCGGCACCGATTCCTACAACCTGCTGGGCAACGGCTCGTCGTGGTCCATGGGCGCCGGCCCGGGATTCAACGTGCGCTACTGGTTCCGCGAAGACCATTACAACGCGCCGCGGTCCTATCTGGACTGGACGACGCAATACCGTTTCAACATCGGCGGCGGAGCCGCGGACCGGGCCCGGGGCCTGTTCATCAACCTGACCCTGTCGTACTGACGACACGCCGACCCGTACCGGTCAAGGAGCCTCACCCATGCAAACCGCACCTCCCTTCTCCACTCGCCTGGCGCTTGGCCTGTCCGCCGCGCTGCTCGCCGTTGCCGCGCACGCGCAAGAGGGCTCGTCCATCGTGATCCAGGGCAAGGACAATTGGCTGTTCCCTGGCTGGGGCAGCCTGACGCAGGTCGATACGCGAGGCATCGATGCCTCGACCCAGCTGGTGCGCGAAACCCGCGATGCGCTGGCGGCCAAAGGCATTCAACTGGAAGTCCTGGTGCTGCCGGACAAGACGCTGTTCTATCAAGACAAGCTGCCCGACGGCAAATCACTCAGCGCCGACGTGAAGAAACGCTATCAGACCATCCAGGACAAGCTCAAGCAGGCCGGCGTGGCGACCTTCGACGACGAGGCCGTGCTCCAACGCGTAAAGGACGGCGGCCAGGACGTCTTCTACCGTACCGACCAGCACTGGACGCAGGCCGCCGCCGACGCCACGGCCGAAGCCCTGGCGCAACGCATCAATCAGGACGTGAAGACACTGGCGGGCAAGCCCGGCACCGGCATGCCGCTGGGCAGCGTGGTCAATGAACGCCGCTATGGCGATCTGGCTGAACTGTTCCTGACGCCGGACCAGCGCAAGCAGGCCGGCCGCGAGACCTTCACGGTACGTCGCCAGGCGGAGAATCAGAGCCTGCTGGACGATGCGCCCGCCCCCGTGCACGTCACCGGCCACAGCATGGTGCAGCCGTATTTCGGCTTTCCGCAAAAGCTGTCCAACGTGCTGGACCGCCCGGTGTCCGTCAATTGGAAACCCGGCAATGTCGGACATTGGATCATGTTGCTGGAATACCTGGAATCGCCCGCCTTCAAGCAGAACAAGCCGCAGGTGCTGGTCTGGCAGATGTTCGAGCCGACCTACGCGCAAGGGCCGGACGCCAAGGGCTTGTGGGACAACGCGTCCATCATGGGCGCCGACACCTGGCGCAGCCGCATGAAGGCCGCCATTGGCAAGTAGCCCCGTGGAGCCCTCCGACAAATCCGCCGCGCCCAGCCACCGGGCAAGCGCCTGCGTCGTCGCCCTGCTGCTGGCGATCGGGCTGGGCTGGGGCGCCTGGTGCCTGGTCCAGGCCAAGATCAGCCCGGCTCAGGTGTCGCCTTCCGCCTGGGCCGACGGCTCGGCGGGCAGCGTGCTGAACAAGGCCCTGCATATGCCCAGGCAGGCGGATGTGGACACCTGGAACGCTTCAGTGCGCTACCGCTTGCTGGGCGACCTGGGCGAGCAGGTGGCGATGGGCTGCCCGCAGTGGCTGTTCTATCGCGACGGCTTGCGCCCGCCGCCGGGCGTCCATGTCTTCAACGACCGCCTGCGCCTCATGCGGCACTGGGTAGACGAACTGCGTGAAAAGCAGGTGCAGGTGCTGGTCGTCGCCGTGCCCGACAAATCCCGCGTCGAGGCCGACCGGCTTTGCGGCCTGCCGGTCTCACTGTCAATGCGCCAGGCGCTGGATGCTTGGCAGGACGCCTTGCGGGCGCAAGGGGTGCCTTTCGTGGACCTGCGCGACGCGCTGCAGGCCGCCCCCGCCCCCCGCTTCTTCCGTACCGATGTGCACATGAACGCGCAGGGCGCGCAAGCCGCGGCCCAACGGGTGGCCGAGGCGGCCTTGCCCCTGCTGCAAGGCCCCGGCACGCAAGCCTTCAAGACAGACGCGCCGGCGCCGCCGGCGCCGCGGATGGGCGATCTGATCGTGCTGTCCGGCCTGGAACATGCGCGGCCGGGCTGGCGGCCCGAACTGGAAGTCGTGTCGGAACAGAAGATCGAACCGGTGCGCACCGGCGGTCTGCTGGACGAGGCGCCGGCGGTGGAAGTCCTGCTGGCGGGCACCTCCAACGGCCGCCGCAGCCAGTTCGCGGAGCGGCTGGGCATGGGCCTGGGCCGCGAGGTCTGGAACATGAGCCTGGACGGCGGACAGTTCTCGGGCGCCTTGCTGATCGCGCTGAAGCAGCGCGATCAATGGCCCAAGAGCCTGAAGGTGCTGATCTGGGAGTTCTCGGAAAACGCCTTGTCCTTGCCGCTGACCCCGGACGAAAAGGCCGTGCTGGCCCGCCTGCCGTAGCGAACCCACATGCTATTTAACTCCTACCTGTTCCTGCTGATCTTCCTGCCGGTCACGTTGGCCGTCTATTACGCGCTGGGGCCGCTTAACGTGCGCCTGGCGGCGTTGTGGCTGTGCCTGACCTCGCTGGTCTTCTACGGCTGGTGGAACCCGCAGTTCGTGGCGCTCTTGGCGGGGTCCATCGCGTTCAACTACGTGGTCAGCCAGTTGATCCTGCACCACGCCGGACGCCCCAGGCTGCAAGGGCTGATCGTCGGGCTGGGCGTGGGCGCCGACCTGGTGCTGCTGTTTCACTACAAGTACTTCGCGACGCTGCTGAACTTCCTGACCGACCTGGGCGTTACCAGCGCCACGATGGACGACATCATCCTGCCGCTGGGGATTTCGTTCTTCACGTTCACGCAGATCGGCTACCTGCTGGATTGCAAGGCAGGCGTGGTGAAGGAGCGCAGCCTGCTCAGCTATGTGCTGTTCGTCACGTTCTTTCCGCACCTGATCGCCGGCCCGATCCTGCATCACAAAGAGATGATGCCGCAGTTCGCGCAGCCCGAGAACTACCGCTTCAAGGCCGAAAACCTGTCGGTCGGCGCCATGCTGTTCGTGATCGGGCTGGCCAAGAAGGTGCTGCTGGCCGATGGCATCGCGCCCTATGCGGACGCCGGCTTCGCCGCGCCGGGCGAGCTGATGTTCTGGGGCTCCTGGGGCGCCAGCATCTGCTACGCGCTGCAGCTGTATTTCGACTTTTCGGGCTACTCGGACATGGCGCTGGGCCTGGCCAAGATGTTCGGCATCCGCTTCCCGCTGAACTTCAATTCGCCCTACAAGGCCAGCAGCATTATCGATTTCTGGGCGCGCTGGCACATGACGCTGACCCGCTACATCACGGCGTACCTGTACTACCCCGTGGCGATGGCGGTTTCGAAGTGGCGCACGGACCGCAACCTGCCGGTCGGCTCCGCGGGCATCAGCACCCCGGGCGGATTCCTCAGCAGCATCGTGTTCCCCACGCTCTTCACGATGACGCTGGCGGGCGTGTGGCACGGCGCCGGCCTGCAGTTCATCGTCTTCGGGCTGCTGCACGCCATGTACCTGTCGGTGAACCACGCCTGGCGGATTTTCGTCGTCGGCCGCAAGCCGGCCGCCGCGCGCAAGGTGGGCGGGATCCAGCGCGCCTTGTGCATCCTGCTGACCTTCGTGGCGGTGCTGGTGGCGCAGGCGTTCTTCCGCGCCCATGGCGTGGGCGACGCGATGCTGCTGATGCAGGGCATGGTCGGCTTGCGCGGCATGGAAGCGCTGGACCTGTCCGCGCATGTGGCCGGCCTGGCATGGGGCGACGCCTGGCGCGTCGTCGTGGGCCATCACCTGCAGTTGATCTACGCGGTCGTATTGCTGGGCATCGCCTGGTTCACGCCCAACGCGCACCAGATCCTGGGCCGTTATTCGCCGGCCCTCTTCAAGACGCAGGAGGCGCCGCGCGCCTTCATGCGGTGGCGCCCCAACGCGGCCTGGCTGGTCGCGATGCTGGCGCTGCTGTTCCTTTGCCTGGTAAACCTGCACAAGGAAACCCGGTTCCTCTATTTCCAATTCTGACCGCGACGCGGTCCAGGAGCATCATATGGACATCAAGACGATCGAGGCCAAGGTCTCGGACATCATCGAAGGCATCATCCTCACCAAGGTCGATCCCGATACGCTGCTGATCGACTCGGGCCTCGTGGATTCCTTGGCAGCCGTGGACCTCGCGCTGGCCGTGGAACGCGAGTTCGGCTGCAAGATCCCGCCGACCGAGATCGACGTGCATCTGGAATCGGTGCACACGCTTGCCGCATTCATCGCGGAGAACGCCCGCGCTTGACCCACAAGCGAGCAGCCCGGAGGACTGGACCATGCGTTTCGATTTCAACGCCTACGACTTCGCCGACACCGAGTCGGGCGCCGACGCCATCGCGGTGGCCGACGCGCAAGGCGCCACGACCTGGGGCGAGCTGAAAGCCGCCACCCAAGCCTGGGAAGCAGCCGCTCGCCAGGCGGGCGTCACGGCGGGCGTACCGCTTACGATTTCGGGCCACAAGGAAACCGCCTTCCTCGTGGCCATCCTGGGCTGCCTGCGGTTGGGCGTGCCTTTCGTGCCGATAGACGTCATCAACCCGCCGGAGCGCATCGCGCGCATCGGCGAACTGGTGCGCGCCGGCCTGCGCTACGACGCCCAGGGCCAGGTCTTCCTGCCCGGCTGCGACGCCCCCGCGCCATTGGCCGAAGCGGGCTTGGCCTACATCATGTTCACATCGGGCAGCACGGGGGATCCGAAGGGTGTGCAGATCGGACGCGAAAGCGTCACGCTCTTTGCCGGCTGGATCCGGGACTGCCTGAACCTGGGGGCGGCGCCCGCCTTCATGGACCAGATGCTGTTCAGCTTCGACTTTTCACTGTTCAACTGGGTGGGCGCGCTGGAGTTGGGCGGCACCTGCGTGCTGTGCCCGCGCGAGACCATCGCCCTGCGCGACGCCTTCATCCAGTACCTGGCCGACACCCGCATCAATGTCTGGGCCTCGACGCCGTCCTTCGTGCGTCAGCAATTGTTCAATCCGGACTTCGACCATGCCCATCTTCCCGATCTGCGCGTCTTCGTGTTCGGTGCGGAATCCCTGACGCCCCCGATGGCCGAAGCGCTCTGGATGCGCTTTCCCCAGGTCCGCATCATCAATTCATACGGCCCGACGGAAGCCACCTGCTCCACGACCTGGGTCGAGATCGATCCGGCCTTGCGCGCCGCCGCGCCCAACCCCTTTCCCATCGGCCGCGCCAAACCCTATGCGGACGTCTTCATCGAAAATGGCGAAATCAGCATCGCGGGCGACCACGTCATGCGCGGCTACCTGAACCGCCCGGACCTGAACGCCTCGCGCATGTTCACGCGCGACGGCAAGCGCGGCTACCGCAGCGGCGACCTGGGCGAGATCGATGCGCACGGCCTGGTCACCTTCCGCGGCCGGGCCGACGAACAGATCAAACTGCACGGCTACCGCATCGAGCTCGCCGAGATCGATGCCGCCCTGGCCACCCTGCCCGGCGCGCGCGCCGGCGCCACCGTCGCCCTGCGCCGCCCGGACGGCGCGATCGTGCGCCTGATCGGTTTTGTCGAGCCGGCGGTGGCGGGCCCCGACGGCCTGCAACCGCTGCCGCCGGAACTACGGGATTGGAAGGCGCTGCTGGCGCGCCGCCTGCCGCCCTACATGATCCCGTCCGAGCTGGTCGCCTGCCACCGCTTCCCCACGACCAGCACGGACAAGGCGGACCGCAAGCAGCTCCAGCGCCTGTACCTGGACGCCCGCCTCAGCAAAAAACCGGAGTCCTGAACCATGCCCCTCCTTTACCGAAATACGGCGCTTGCCCTTGCGCTGGCCATGCTGTCCGGCAACGCGGCGGCCGAAGGCGCCTTCGCGCAGCTCTACGCCGCCCGTCCGCCCGCGGGATCCTCATTCGTGCGCATCGTGAATCCGGATGCCGTCCCGTTGCGCGTGCAGATCGCCAACGGACCAGCGCAGGAATCCGGCGCGGCCAAGCCCGCCACGACCTACGCAATCGTCCGCGGAAACCAGTCCTTCAACGTGCTGGTGGACGGCAAGCCCGCAGCCAGCCTGCAAGTGCCCCCCGATACGTTCAGCACGTTGATCCCCCAGCGCAGCGGCGGCAAACTGACCTTCGCGGTCATCGACGACAGCAACGGCACGCAGGATGCGCTGAAGGCGGAACTGCGCTTCTACAACCTGGCGGCCGACTGCCCTGCCGGCCAATTGGGCGTGAGCCCGTCCGGCCCGGCGCTGTTCCAGGACGTCAAGCCGGGCGCGTCCGCCGCGCGCGCCATCAACCCGGTCAGCGCCACGCTGGCGGCGGGCTGCGGCGCTGCCGCGTCGCCCCCGCTGTCCCTGCCAGCCTTGCAACCGGGCGACCACTACAGCCTGTTCCTGACCGGGACCGCAGCCGCGCCGGTGTTGCGCGGCCAGGTCAGCGCCACGGACCCCTACAGCCGCTAAGGAGATGTCATGCGCCGCGTTTTCCGGGATGACCATGAACTGTTCCGCGACCAGGTCCGGCGCTTTGTCGCCAACGAGATCGCGCCCCACTATGCCGAATGGGAAAAGGCCGGCATCACTCCGCGCACGCTGTGGCGGCGCGCGGGCGAAGAAGGCCTGCTGAACTGCGCCCTGCCCGAGCCCTACGGCCTGGGCGGCGATTTCGGCCACGCCACCGTCGTCATCGAAGAATTGGCCCATGCCAACTTCCTGGGCATCGGTTTTTCGATCCATTCCGACATGGTGTCGCCCTATCTGCTGAACTTCGGCACCGACGCCCAGAAGGAACGCTGGCTGCCCCCGATGACGCGCGGCGAAGTGATCGGCGCCATCGCATTGACGGAACCCGGCGCCGGCAGCGACCTGAAGGCCATCCGCACGCGGGCGCGCCGCGACGGCGACGCCTATGTGCTCAGCGGCCAGAAGACCTTCATCACCAATGGCGTCAACGCGGGCCTGGCCATCGTGCTGGCCAGCACCGATCCGGACCAGGGCGCGCGCGGCCTGTCGCTGTTCTGCGTCGAGGAGAACCTGCCCGGCTATACCAAAGGCGTGGCGCTGGACAAGATCGGCCAGCACAGCCAGGACACCTGCGAGCTGTACTTCGACGAGGTCCGTGTTCCGGCGGATTGCCTGCTGGGCCAGGAAAACGCCGCCTTCGAATACATGACGCGCGAACTGGCGCGCGAACGGCTGGCGATCGCCTTGCGCGCCGCCGCCTCGGTCGAAGGCATGCTGGACGAAGCGGCGCAGTACACCCGCGACCGCAAAGTATTCAGCCGCCGCGTGATCGACTATCAGAACACGCGTTTCAAGCTGGCCAATGCCCGCGCGCAAACCACCATGCTGCGCGTGTTCCTGGACGACTGCCTGGCGCGCCAGATGGAAGGCGAACTGGATGCCACGACGGCCGCCATCGCCAAATTGAACGCCACCGAAATCCAGGGCCGCGTGCTGGACGACCTGCTGCAAATGTATGGCGGCTACGGCTATATGGCGGAATACGGCATCGGCCGCGCCTGGGTCGACGCGCGCGCGCTGCGCATTTTCGGAGGCACCAGCGAAGTGATGCTGGAGATCATCGGACGCAGCTTCAACTGACGGGCAATCAGACGCGCGCGTCCAGCCAGGCGCGCATCAGCGCACGCGCCTCGGGCGTATCGTCGATGACCCACGGGTCGATCGCAAACGCGACGACGCGCTTGGCGCCATAGCCGCGGGCCACCTCCCATTGTTCCTTCACGCGGCCGAACTCGGCCGAGCGCGCTTTGAAGGTGGACCCGTCGGTACTGCCTGACGGCAATTCCTCGAACAATTCCAGGATCAGATCGAACGAGGCGCGGCGCGCCAGCAGCATGTCGTGCAGCGGCGCCAGCGCCTGATAATTCGCCAGGCCGGCCACGCCCACGCCATCCTGGATCATCGGATGGATGCGCACCTGGTCGAGAATGCCTTGCCACAGCTTCATCAGCGAGCCGTCGCCGGGCAGGCGGCTGTGATAGGTGGATATGCAGGGCACGCCCCGGCCGGTGGCCTGCGCCGTGCGCGAGAACGCGTCCAGCCACGGAATCAACTGCGCCTGGCGCTCGGCCGACGCCCAGTTGTATTGCTCAAGCTCATACGGCAGGTACCAGCCTCGGAATGCGCGGCGCTTGGGCCACGGCGCCGACTCCATGTAGGCCACGCCACGCGAGCGCGTCTGATCCAGGTAGCCGGTGAAGGCGGCCTTGTCCTTGCCGGCCAGCACGTCCCACCAGCGCTGGTCGTAGGGCAGGCCCACGTGCACGCCCAGCCCCTGGCGCTCGGCTTCATCGAAGATAAGGCGCAGCACCGCGTCGGGCACCATCCAGTCGTCCGGCCGCCCGCCTTCCAGCCCGACCCATTGCAGGAATATCTCGCGGCACCCCAGCCGCCGGTAGGCCGACAGGCGCACGCGCCAATCGTCGGCGCTCAGGTCCAGGTGGCTACGCCACAGCTGCAGGAACGTGGCGTTCAACGACAACGGCGGGGCGCAAGCGGCCAACGGCGCCAACGCGCCAAGCGCCAGCGCCTGCAGGAGGCGCCGGCGGGAGGGGGATGCAAGCAGACGGCGTGTCAGGCGAAAATCCCGTGCCGCCTTCAGCCGCGGTTGCCGAACAGGCCGGACAGCGACGCCAGCAGATCGGTCGGGTTGAATTGCTGCCCCGGTTGCACCGCGCCTTCCGGCGTGGCCTTGTCCACCAGCTGCGGCAGCAGCGAAGACAGCGAACCCAGCACGGAGTCGGTGTCCTGGCCGGTCTTGGCGGCCAGCTCATTGACGACGCCGGGGTCCAGCACGGAACCGAGCTGGTCGGCGCTGACGGGCAGGTTCTGCCCCGTGCCCACCCATGATGCGACGATCTCGCTCAAGCCGCCCTGCTGGAAGCTCGCGATCAGGCCGCTCAGGCCGCCCGGATATTTGTTCAATTGCTCGATCAGCGCGGGCAGCAGCGACGCCGAGCCCCCTTGCTGACCGCCGCCGGCCATCGAGGCCAAGGTATCCAACAGACTCATCGCAATGCTCCTGAAAAGTCGGAAAACCAGTATAGGGCCGCTGCGGGCGCAACGCATGTCAGCCCCGTTACCTGGGGCCGGATCTTTGCAAAACTTGTAAATCGCGGCAGGTCAGCCCGACGTCTTGGCTGCCGCCGACGCCTTCAACGCCTTCAGCGCCTTCTGCCCCGCGCGGCCGTCGGCCGGCAGGCCCAATTCCCGCTGCGCCGCCTGCAAGGCCTGGCGCGTGCGGGCGCCGATCATGCCATCGGGTTCGCCCACGTCATAGCCTTTGGCAATCAACAGGCGTTGCAGCTCGCGCCGCTCCGCCCGCGACAGACCCGGGTCATCGGTCGGCCAGGCTTGCACCAGCGGACCGCCGCCGCGCAGCCGGTCGGACAAATGGGCAATGGCCAGCGCGTAGCTTTCCGCCGCGTTGTAGGAATACAGCGCGTCGAAATTGCGCGTCACCAGGAAGGCCGGGCCATTGCGCCCCGCCGGAAGCAGCAGGCCGGCCGGCACGTCGCCGGCCGGCAGAGCCTGCCCGTCCACCCGACTCACGCCTTGCCGGGCCCAGGACGACATCGGGCGCTTGTTCTTGCGCCCCGCCCCCGCCGTGTCGATGCCGGCGGGAAGCTTGACCTCGTAGCCCCACGCCAGCGCGGGATTCCAGCCCGCGCGCTTGAGGAAATTGGCGGTGGACGCCAGCGCGTCAGGCACGCTGTCGACCAGGTCGCGGCGGCCGTCGCCATCGAAATCCACGGCCAGCCGCAGATACGTGGACGGCATGAACTGGGTCTGGCCGAACGCGCCGGCCCACGAACCCACCAGCCGGTCGGGGGCGATGTGCTCGTCCTGGATGATCTTCAGGGTGGCGAAGAATTCGCCGCGGAAATAAGCCTGCCGGCGGCCGAAGCAGGACAGCGTGGACAACGACGTCAGCAACGGCCGGCCGCCCAGCGTGCGGCCGAAATTGCTTTCCACGCCCCACACGGCTGCGATGGTCGCCGGGTCTACGCCATAGCGCGACGCGGCGCGATCCAGCTCGGACTGCCAGCGGGCCATGCCGGCCTGCCCGTCCGCCACGCGCTCGTCGTCGACCAGTCCTGCCATGTAGTCCCAGATCGGCGTCTTGAATTCCGGTTGCGCGTCCAGCAGGTCGATCACGGCCATGTCAGGCGCGAGTCCGGCCGTATGCGTGTCGAAAGTGGCGCCCGACACGCCCGCCTTGAGCGCGGGGCCGCGCAATTGCGACAGGCAGGCGGCAAAGGGCTCCGCGGCCTGCGCCGTCGGCGCGGTGCCTGCCAGCAGGGTCAGGGCGGCGCCGGAGAGCGCGGTGGCCAATAGGGTCTTCATGCTTGGGGTTCCTTGGGGTAAGCGGCGCGAGTCGGGCTGACGGGACCGGTCCCGTCAGCCCGCCATCAGCGCGGCAAGTTCGTCGTCGTCGAAGCCTGCGGCGCGGCGCGCCTCCAGGTTGAAGGGACCGCGCAAGCGAGGCGCATCGTATCGATGCGCCAATTCGGCATAGCAGGCTACCGGTTCCTGGCCCGCTTGCGCGCACAGCAGCTTGAACCAGTGGTTGCCGATGGCGACGTGGCCGATCTCGTCGCGCAAGATGATGTCGACGATGGCCGCGCTTTCAGCATCCCCCGCCCCGGCCAGCTTGTTGCGGATCATGGGCGAGGCGTCCAGGCCGCGCGCCTCCAGCGTGCGCGGCACCAGCGCCAGCCGCGCCAGCAGGTCGCCACGCGTCCGCTCGGCCATGTCCCACAGGCCGTTGTGCGCGGGAAAATCGCCGTACGCGACGCCCAGCGCGGCCAGCCGCTGTCGCAGCAGGTCGAAGTGGTAGGCCTCTTCCCGGGCGACGCGCAGCCAATCCCGGTAGAAGGCTTCGGGCATGCCGGCAAAGCGCCAGAGAATGTCCAGCGCCAGGTTGACCGCATTGAATTCGATGTGGGCAAGGGCGTGCAGGAGCGCCGCGCGTCCTTCCTGGGTGGCCATGGAACGGTGCTTGACCTGCGCGGGCGCCACCAGTTCCGGGCGCGGCGGACGCCCGGGTAAACCGGCAGGCGCCGCGAACTCCCGCGCGCGGTCGAGCGTCGCGCTATCGGCGATGGCGCGCACCGCCGCCATTTTCTCGGGCCACGCCGCGGCGGCCAGGGCCGCCAGCGCCTGCCCGCGCAGGCAGCCCGTACCGGCTTTCACCTGTGCGGAAAGGATCGTGTTGCTGTCCATGATGATTGCAAACCCCAAGCGCCGAAGCGCCGCGTCAAACCCTGAAAAAACCCACGGTTTCAATACCGTGCGTTGGCGATGACTTTATCATTCACGGATGGATTCCCTGCGCCTGACCATTGAGACCGACCTGTCCCGCATCGACGCCCAGCAATGGGACGCGCTGGCCGGCGACCAGCCCTTTCTGCGGCACGCCTTCCTGCGCGCGCTGCACGAGACCGGCTGCGCGTCCCCCGGCACCGGTTGGGCCCCCCATTACCTGGCGTTCTGGCGCGGCGACGCGCTGGCGGCAGCGACGCCGCTCTACCTGAAATCGCATTCGCGCGGCGAATACGTGTTCGACTACGCCTGGGCCGACGCCTTCCAGCGCCACGGCATGCGCTACTACCCCAAGCTGCTGTCGGCCATTCCCTACACCCCGGTGACAGGGCCGCGCCTGCTGGCGGCCAACGACGAAGATCGCGCCACGCTGGTGCGCGGCCTGGTCGCCTTCGCCGAAGAGATCAAGGTATCGTCGCTGCATCTGCTGTTCCCGTCCGATGCCGACATGCGGGTGCTGCGCGACGCGGGCTTCATGATCCGCGAAAGCGTGCAGTTCCATTGGACCAATTCCGGCTATGCGGACTTCGACGCGTTCCTGGCGCTGATGAGCCACGACAAGCGCAAGAAGATCCGGCAAGACCGGAAAAAAGTCGCGGCAGCCGGCCTGTCGTACCGCTGGCTGCGCGGCGGCGAGATCGGCGACGCCGAGCTGGGGTTTTTCTATGACTGCTATTGCCGCACCTATTTCCAGCACGGCAATCCGCCCTATCTGAATCGCGATTTCTTCGTGCGCGCGCACCGCGAGCAACCCGAGGCCTTCGTGCTGATCCTGGCCGAACGCAACGGCGAACCGGTAGCCGCGGCGTTGAACCTGGCGGGCGGCGACGCGCTCTATGGCCGCTATTGGGGCGCGACGGAATACGTGCCGGGACTGCATTTCGAGACCTGCTACATGCAGTCCATCGCGTACTGCATCGCGCATGGCATCGCCCGCTTCGAAGGCGGCGCGCAGGGCGAACACAAGATGGCGCGCGGGCTGCTGCCCACGCCGACGTGGTCGGCGCATTGGGTCGCCCACCCCGGATTCGCCGAGGCGATCCAGAATTTCCTGGATGAAGAGACCTCGGCCGTGACGGACTACCTGGGCGAACTGGAAGGCCACACGCCGTTCAAGCGCAGTAACTAGCCTGGCGGCTTACAGGAAGCGGTCGAGCAGCTTGCGGCTGTGCTTGTCCAGCGACAGGATGTCCCGCACCAGATAGAAAATGCCGTGGCTGTCGGCGATCAGCAGCGTCTGCGGGCTGAGCCGCCGGATGTCTTCTTCGCCGCGCAGCACGAAGGACGTGGGGCCGCGATCCGTCTCCACCTTCCAGGTGCTGGGCGTGGCGTAGGTCGACACGCTGGCCAGCTTGCGGATCTCGGGCATGAACTCGCGGCCCGCCAGTTCTTCTTCGATCAGCGCGCGGGGCCCGTCGGGCACGTCGGACAGGTGTTCGATCCACACCAGTTCGTGGCCGTCGCTGGTCACCAGCGACAGGCCTCGGCCTGCTTCGCTGATCGGGAACGCGCGCACAGGGATGACCCCTTCGTGCGTTTCGCCGTCGGCGGATTGGTATTCAAGGCGCCCGAAGGCGTTGCGGCGCAGCTGAAAAGACGGCAACGTCATGACGATAATCCCGGTTCCGCGTCAGGCCACGGCGGCCATGTCTTCGCTGCCCGACGCCTGCGCGTCGGCTTCCGCCTGGCGCGCCTGCGCCTGGTAGAGGCGATAGTAGGCGCCCTCGCGGGCCATCAACTCTTCGTGCGGCCCCTGCTCGACGATCTGGCCGCGGTCCAGCACGACCAGGCGGTCGGCCTTGCGCAGCGTGCTCAGGCGGTGGGCGATGGCGATCGTGGTGCGGCCGCGCACCAGATTATCCAACGCCTTCTGGATTTCCTTTTCCGTGGTGGTGTCCACCGACGACGTGGCTTCGTCCAGGATCAGGATGCGCGGATCGATCAGCAAGGCGCGTGCGATGGAAATGCGCTGGCGTTCGCCGCCAGACAGCGCCTGCCCGCGTTCGCCCACCAGCGAGTCATAACCGTGGGGCAGGCGCAGGATGAACTCGTGCGCATGCGCCGCCCGGGCCGCCGCCACGATCTCGTCGCGGGTGGCTTCGGGCTTGCCGTAGGCGATGTTCTCGGCAATGGTGCCAAAGAACAGGAACGGCTCCTGCAGCACCAGCCCGATGTTGCGGCGGTAATCCGCCACGCGCACCGAACGGATATCCGCGCCGTCCACCAGCACCGCGCCTTCGGACACGTCGTAGAAACGGCAGATCAGGTTGATCAGCGTGCTCTTGCCGGAACCGCTGTGCCCCACCAGGCCGATCATTTCGCCCGGGGCGATGGTCAGGTCCAACCCGCGGATGACTTGGCGGTTGCCGTAGCGAAAGCCCACGTCGCGCAATTCGATGCGGCCGTTGATATGCGGCAGCTTGGCCGGATTCTGGGGTTCCGGCACGCTGGACACGTGATCCAGAATGTCGAAGATGCGCTTGGCGCCGGCCGCCGCCTTCTGCGTGACCGAGACGATGCGGCTCATCGAATCCAGGCGCATGTAGAAGCGCCCGATATACGCCAGGAACGCGGCCAGCACGCCCACCGTGATCTGCTTTTGCGAGACCTGCCAGATGCCGAAGATCCACACGACCAGCAGGCCCACCTCGGTCAGCAGCGTGACGGTGGGCGAAAACAGCGACCAGGTCGTGTTCACGCGGTCGTTGACTTCCAGGTTGCGGTTGTTGGCTTCGCGGAAACGCGCCACTTCGCGCTTTTCCTGGGCGAACGCCTTCACCACGCGGATGCCCGGGATGGTGTCGGCCAGCACGTTGGTGATCTCGGACCAGATGCGGTCGACCTTTTCAAAACCATGGCGCAGGCGGTCGCGCACCGCGTGGATCATCCAGATGATGAACGGCAGCGGCACCAGCGTAACCAATGCCAGCCACGGGTTGATGGACACCAGGATCACCGCCGTCATGACGATCATCAGGATGTCGTTGGCGAAATCCAGCAGGTGCAGCGACAGGAACACGCAGATGCGGTCGGTTTCGCTGCCGATGCGCGAAATCAGGTCGCCCGTGCGCTTGCCGCCGAAATACTCCAGCGACAGCTGCTGCAAATGCTCATAGGTGGTCGTGCGCAAGTCGGCGCCGATGCGTTCGCTGACCCAGGCCAGGATATAGGTGCGGGCCCACCCCAGCCCCCAGGCCAGGAAAGCGGACGCCAGCAGGCCGCCCAAGTAAAGCCGGACCAGGCTGTAGTCGATGGGCGCGCCGTTCTGGAACGGGATCAGCACATCGTCCATCAGCGGCATGGTCAGGTACGGCGGCACCAGGGTGGCGGCCGTGCCCAGCAGCGTCAGGATGAAGCCGGCCAGCAGCGGACCACGGTACGGGCGGGCGAAGCGCCACAGGCGCAGGAGCGCCCAGGTGGTGGACGGCGCCGCCTGCTCCTGGTGGCAGGCGGGGCATTCTTCCTCGTCCGCGGGAATAACGTTATTACAGTTGGTGCAGGTGCGTTCAGCGCGCGCTTCTTCCTGATGGCCGGACAGGCGGATCGCCTGCTGCCCTTCAAACTGGGCCAAGAGGCGCAAGGCGGCGGGATTGCGGGCCAGCGTGAAACGCCAGACCGCCAGGCGGGCCGTGTCGTCGTGCAGCTCCAGCACGGCGGCGCCGGCGTGGTCGCTCAGGTTCAGCGTTAATTGGGGGCCATAGACCCACGATTCCCAACCGGTATCGTCGGCATTGCGGGCCAAGAGGCGCCGGTCGGTCGCGGCGACCAGCCCGGGATGGAACTTCAGCCGCTGATCCAGGTCTATTTCAACCCAGGCGAGCAGGCTTTCGTCTTCCGCTAATTCAGCGCGGATTTCGTCCCGCCAGCGGGCAGGAAAGGCATCGGCAAGGCCGGAAAGCAGGTGTGGTTTTTTCATTGGAACGCATACCGGGCCAGGACTCTGCCCTACTAGGCGGCAACCGGTTTGCCACCCACGGCGGCAAACGTGTCCCTTCCTTACAACACAACGAGTTCACGCCTTGAAGGCGTCGTATAGTATCAGCCGATTTTTCTAATTAGGAATATCTGGGATCCCCCACTCGTTGGCATTATTCTTAAGGCGCATCCCCATAAATTCGCCAATAAATTCGCGGTCTTGCATAGGGGCGTCCGCGCGTGCCAACCTGCTTCTCAAGTAAATTAAAACATGAAAAAGAAAGACATTGAATTTCTCGATGTCGTGGCTTTGCGCGGCCCGAACATTTGGACGTATCGCCCGGTCCTTGAAGCATGGGTGGATATTGGTGAATTGGAGGACTTTCCGTCCAACACCATTCCCGGGTTCTACGAGCGCCTTTCAGAATGGCTGCCGACCCTGATCGAGCACCGTTGCAGCCCCGGTGTGCGCGGCGGCTTCCTGGCCCGCTTGAAAGAAGGCACCTGGCCCGGCCACATTCTTGAACATGTCACCCTGGAATTGCAGAACCTGGCCGGCTTGCGCGGCGGTTTCGGCAAAGCCCGGGAAACCTCGACCCGCGGCGTCTACAAGGTCGTCGTGCGCGCGTGGCAGGAGCAAGTCACCCGCACCGCCCTGAACGAAGCGCGCGACCTGGTCATGGCCGCCATCGAAGACCGACCGTTCGACGTGCCCGCCACGATCGCCCGGCTGCGCAGCCTGGTCGACAAGCATTGCCTGGGTCCCAGCACGGCCTGCATCGTCGATGCCGCCGACGACCGCGACATCCCCTACATCCGCCTGTTCGAGGGCAACCTCGTGCAGTTCGGCTACGGTTCGGCCCAGCGCCGGATCTGGACGGCCGAGACCGACCGCACCAGCGCCATCGCCGAAGGCATCTCGCGCGACAAGGACCTGACCAAGGAACTGCTGTCGACCTGCGGCGTGCCGGTGCCGGAAGGCCGCCTGGTGCGCAGCGAAGACGACGCTTGGGAAGCGGCCGAAGACATCGGCCTGCCCGTCGTGGTCAAGCCCTATGACGGCAACCATGGCCGGGGCGTGTTCACCAACCTGACGACCCGCGACGAAGTCGTTTCCGCCTACCGCGTGGCGGTCGACGAAGGCAGCGGCGTGATCGTCGAGCGCTTCGTGCTGGGCAACGAACACCGCCTGCTGGTGGTCGGCAACCGCATGGTGGCGGCTGCCGCCGGCGAATTGGCCTGGGTGACGGGCGACGGCAAGTCGACCATCACCGAACTGATCGACAGCCAGATCAACACCGACCCGCGCCGCGGCCGCACGGAGAACCATCCGCTGAATCCGGTGCGCCTGGATTCCGCCGCCCGGCTGGAAATCGCGCGCCAGGGGCTGTCCGAAGACAGCGTGCCGGACGACGGCCAACGCGTGCTGGTGCAACGCAGCGGCAACGTCGCCTTCGACGTGACCGACCGCGTTCACCCCAGCATCGCCGCCACCGTCACGCTGGCCGCCCGCGTGGTGGGCCTGGACATCGCCGGCGTGGACCTGGTGGCCGAAGACATCTCGCGCCCGCTGGACGAACAGCGCGGCGCCATCGTGGAAGTCAACGCCGGCCCGGGCCTGCTGATGCACCTGAAGCCGGCCGACGGCACGCCGCGCCCGGTGGGCCGCGCCATCGTCGACCACCTGTTCCCTGAAGGCGACGCGGGCCGCATCCCCATCGTGGGCGTCACGGGCACCAACGGCAAGACCGTGGTCGCGCGCCTGGTGGCCCGCCTGCTGCATCTGTCCGGCAAGCGCACGGGCCTGGCCTGCAGCGAAGGGCTCTACCTGGACCGCCGCCTGGTGCAAAAGGGCGATCGCGCCGACTTCGCGTCGGGCACCCGCCTCTTGATGAACCGCAACGTGGATGCCGCCGTCATCGAAAACGACAGCGGCGTCATCCTGGGCCAGGGCCTGGCCTATGACCGCTGCCAGGTAGGCGTGGTCACCAACATCGACGACGCCGATCACCTGGGCGACTTCGACATCAACGAAACGGAGCGCATGTTCAATGTGTTCCGCACGCAGGTCGACGTGGTCCTGCCCACCGGCGCGGCCGTGCTCAACGCGCGCGATCCGCGCGTGGTGGAAATGGCCGAGCTCTGCGACGGCGCCGTGATCTTCTTCGGCATCGACCCCGCCCTGCCCGCCATCGCCGCGCACCTGCAGCAGGATGGCCGCGCCGTGTTCGTGCGCGACGGCAGCATCATCCTGGCGCAAGGCGCCCGCGAAGAACGCCTGGCCGACGTGGCCGCGATCCCGTTGACGTATGGCGGCCGCGTGGCCTTCCAGGTTGAAAACGTGCTGGCCGCCGTGGGCACCGCCTGGGCGCTGGACATTCCGGTGGAACTGATCCGCGCCGGCATCGAGACCTTCGATATCGACCAGGCCGACGCGCCGTGGCAATTCACGCTGTTCGAACGCAACGGCAGCACGGTGGTGGTGGACGACGTGCACAACGCGTCGGCGCTGCGCCCCCTGATCGCCGCCATCGACCAGTTCCCGTCGTCGACCCGCGCCGCGGTCTATTCCGCCGGCGCCGACCGCCGCGACGCGGACCTGATCGAGCAAGGCCGCCTGCTGGGCGACGCCTTCGACCGCGTCGTGCTCTATGACGACAAGACGGTCAACAGCAAGCGCCCCGAGGGGCAGGCGCGCGCGCTGCTGCGCCAGGGCCTGTCGCAAGGCAGCCGCGTGAAAGACATCCAGGACGAGCCCGACCATGGCAAGGCCATCGAGAGCGTGCTGAACGGCATCGCGGCCGGCGACTTCGCCCTGCTGCAATCCGACGAAGCATTCTCCGGCCCGACCATCGATCTGGTCCGCCGCTGGATTCAACAATACTGACAGGAATACCTGCCATGGAAGTTTCCCGTATCCGAGCCCTGCGCGGCCCCAATCTGTGGAGCAAGAACACCGCGATCGAGGCCATCGTGTCCTGCGCCGACGCCGAGTGCTCCATCGACAATCTGCCCGAGTTCGAAGCCCGGCTGCGCGCACGGTTGCCGCAGATCGGCCTGATGCGCCCGGAAGGCCACCAAGGCGCCGTGTCGATCGCCCACGTCTTGCAGATCGTGGCGCTGACGATGCAGGCGCATGCCGGCTGCCCCGTGACCTTCGGCCGCACCTCGTCCACCATCGAACCCGGCGTGTTCCAGGTGGTGGTGGAGTACAGCGAAGAGGAAGTCGGCAAGCTGGCGATGGAGCTGGCGCAAGCGCTGGTGCGCGCCGCGCTGGACGACACCCCGTTCGAATTTGCCGATGCGCTCAAGCGCCTGCGCGAACTGGACGAAGACGTGCGCCTGGGGCCCAGCACGGGCGCCATCGTGAATGCGGCCGTCGCCCGCAACATCCCCTTTCGCCGCCTGACCCAGGGCAGCATGGTGCAGTTCGGCTGGGGCAGCAAGCAACGCCGCATCCAGGCCGCCGAAACCGACCTGACCAGCGCGATCTCGGAGTCGATCGCGCAGGACAAGGACCTGACCAAGATGCTGCTGGACGCCGCCGGCGTGCCGGTGCCCATGGGCCGTTCCGTGACCACGGCGGAAGAAGCCTGGGAAGCGGCGCAGGAGCTGGGCGGCCCCGTCGTCGTCAAGCCGCGCGACGGCAGCCAGGGGCGCGGCGTGGCGGTGAACATCGAAACGCGCGAGCGCGTCATCCAGGCCTTTGAAGTGGCCGAGGAAGTCAGCTCGGAAGTCATCGTCGAACGCTACATCCCGGGCCACGATTTCCGCCTGCTGGTGGTGGGCGGCGCGCTCGTCGCGGCATCGCGCCGCGATCCGCCCCAAGTCACGGGCGACGGGCAGCAGACCATCCGCCAGCTGGTGGACCAGGTCAATGCGGACCCCCTGCGCGGCGACGGGCACGCCACCTCGCTGACCAAGATCCGCTTTGACGACATCGCGCTGGCCACCCTGAAAAAGCAGGGCTTCGACGCGGATTCGGTGCCGCCCCTGGGCACGCTGATCTTCCCGCGCAACAACGCCAACCTCAGCACCGGCGGCTCGGCCACCGACGTGACCGACGAAGTGCATCCTGAAATGGCGGCGCGCGCCGTGTCGGCGGCCCGCATGATCGGCCTGGACATCTGCGGCGTGGACGTCGTCGCGGAAAGCGTGCATTACCCGCTGGAAGACCAGCACGGCGGCGTGGTGGAAGTCAACGCCGCGCCCGGCCTGCGCATGCACCTGAACCCGTCGTTCGGCAAGGGCCGCGCGGTGGGCGAGGCCATCATCGCCAACATGTATGC
>CAUSDE010000039.1:0-51608 GCA_963530045.1 uncultured Achromobacter sp. | reverse complement strand
AGCTCAGGCCTTCGGGCTTTAGCTTCTGACCGTCCAACTTCTGGGGGTCAGTTCAATCAGGGCGGGTCTTGCGGGACGACGTCGCCGGCGTCAGTTGCGCACGTAATAGATGCGCATCGCCTGCTGCTTCTGGCCGCCGTCCATTACGCGCAGCACCACCACCTTGGGGGTGAAGCCGTCGGGCAGCTTCAACTGGCCCAGGGCGTAGTCGTAGCGGTCGACATTCAGCGCCGGGCCTTCCGGCGTGACGGTGGCAGCGCGCCCGTTGGGGTAGCTGCCATCGATGGAGAACGTGAGCGTGCCCTTGAAGGGCGCGCCCGTGCGCTCTTCGCGCATGACCAGCACCTGGTAGTCCAGCTGGCCGGGGGCGCGCTTGAACGTCGCCGAGCGGATGCCCAGGTTGCCGCCGCGCGGATCGGGCGGCATGGCGTCCTGGAACAGGACCAGTTCCTTGTTCATGGTTTCGATCTTGCTGCGCGCATCGGCCAGATCGGACGTCAGTTTCTCGTGGCCGGACTTGTTGGCGTCGCGCTGCTGGGTGGCTTCGTCCAGTTGCGTCTGCAGGCGCTGACGTTCCAGGTTGGAGGCGCTCAGTTCGCTATGCAGTGACTCGGACTGCTCCACCGTCAGCCGTTGCGGACCGTAGTTGGTTTGCAGGAAGAGCACGCCGCCCGCACCCAGGGCAATCCCCACAAGAAGCAGGACGAGCCAGCGCGGCAGGCGTCGCGTGCGTTGACCGGGTTGGTATACGGAGGGCTTGAACACGGCCCGTTGCGATCTTCCAAACATCCCCATTCCTAGAAAACTTCCTGTGTGTTGCTCGTCCGCGCGGTGCCCGCGCGTGCCAAAGCGTCAGAGAATACCCCGTTACCCGGGGGCGATGGGTGCGCGGAAAATCCTGGTTGCGCACCTTGATATTGTGAAATATGTGAGCATCAACGCGCCGCCGCGTGGAGCTCGGCGTCCAGGTCGGCAAGCCGTTCAGGGGTGCCGACATCAGTCCATCGGCCGGTATGGTGTGCGCCGCGGGCAAGGCCTTGGGCCATGGCCTGCCGAAAAAGGGGCAGCATGGGCATTGCCGCGCCGCGCGGGACTTCCGCGAACAACGAGGGATGGTAGACGGCGATGCCTGCGTAGGTCAAACGAGGTTCCCCCTGGGCATGCAGGATGCCGTCGGGCGCCAGCCGGAAATCGCCGTTGGGATGCTGGACGGGGTTGTCCACCATCAGCAGCCAGGCCCCGCCGTCGGGCAGGCTGGCGGCCAGGCCAGGGGCGGCTGCGGGGTCCCAGTCGCAAAAGACGTCCCCGTTCATCACCAGAAAAGGGGCGTCGCCCAGCAACGGCAGCGCCTGGGCGATGCCGCCGGCCGTTTCCAGCGCGGTGCCTTCCGCCGAATAGCGGATCCGCACCCCGAAGGCGCCGCCGTCTCCCAATGCGCGCTCGATCTCGTGGCCGAGCCAGGCGTGGTTGATGACGACGTCGCGGATGCCGGCCGCGGCCAGACGCTCCAGGTGCCAGACGATCAGCGGCTTGCCGCCGACCGCCAGCAGGGGCTTGGGCAGCGTGTCGGTCAGCGGGCGCATGCGTTCGCCGCGGCCCGCGGCAAGAATCATCGCCTGCATCAGAACGTGTACCCGACACTGACCTGGCGGTCGTCCAGCTTGTCCAGCAGGCGCAGCAGGGGGGTGAAGACGCCATAACGCTGGACGACCTGGCGCACGTAGCCGTTTACGCGGGGCATGTGGGCCAGGTAGTGCGCCTTGCCATCACGGTGGTTCAGGCGTGCGAAGACACCCAGAATGCGCAGGTTGCGCTGCAGGCCCATCCATTCGTAGGCACGGTGGAAATCGGCGAAATCGGCTTCTACCGGCAACCCGGCGGCGCGCGCCATTTCCCAGTAGCGAATGGCCCAGTCCAGCTGCTGCGGCTCTTCCCACGTAGTGCGGGCGTCGGTCACCAGGGACGCGAGGTCATAGGTGATGGGGCCGGCCAGGGCGTCCTGGAAGTCGATGATGCCGGGGTTGGGGCCGTATTGCGGTTGATCGCAGACCATCAGGTTGGGCGAATGGAAATCGCGGTGCACCAGCACTTGCGCCTGACCGCCATTGCTGGCCGACAGCAGCGCGAAGATCTTTTCCAGGGCGTTCGCGGTCTTGTCGTCCAGCGTCACGCCATGGTGCTTCTGCACGTACCACTCGGGGAACAGCTTGAGCTCGTCGGCCAGGCGGGCCGAGTCATAAGAGGCCAGCCCGGCGGTGGACGCCTTCTGCAGCTGGACCAGGGCCGCCAGCGCGTCGCGATAGAGCGTCTGGAGCTGGCTGTCTGACAGGCCGGCCTGGATGCGCTGGTAATACGTCTGTTCGCCCAGGTCGGACAGCAGCAGCAAGCCCTGGCCCAGGTCCTGCGCCAGCACCTTGGGCACGTTCAAGCCGGCGTCGGCCAGCAATTGCCCCACGTGCAGGAAGGGGCGGCAGTCTTCATGGGCCGGGGGCGCGTCCATGACAATCAGGGTGCGCTCGCCGGCGTCCAGCCTGAAATACCGCCGGAAACTGGCGTCCGCGGAGGCCGGGCGCAGCGTGTCCACGGCCAGATCCAGGTCGGCGGGCAGGCTTTCCAGCCAGTTGCGGATCTGCGCCAGGCGGGGGTCGTGATCGTTTTTCAAGGAAGATCCGTGTCAGAAAGGCAATATTGCTGAAATTTACGTTCGGCGCACATAAGGCTGGGCGTATGGCGCGGCTTCTCTATAATACCGGCTCGTTTCCGTTCGCATTGGCCCTTCAGTGGCGCCGGTGTCAGGTTCTCCCATCGTCAAAAAAAGGGCTGTTTTCACTCGTGCGCAAGGTTCGGTGGTTGATCCTCTCTGCTGTCAGCGTCGCCGCCGGGGCTGTTCAGGCCCAAGGTAGCCAGGGTCCGGCTTCCGCCGCATCATCCGCTACCGCGTCGCCCGCGGCCCCCGTGCTGCGCACGTCCCCCGGTTTGCGGGTGCATCGCCTGCCCGACGGCAGCATCCCCGCCTACATGGAAGCGGACAGCATCGAGGGCGATCCTGATTCCGACCTGACCCTGACCGGCAGCGCGCAAGTGCGCCGCATCGACGGCATCATCAAGGGCGACCGCATCAATTACCGCAAGGATACGGGCGAAGTCGACGTGCAGGGCAGCGCGCGCATGATGCGCGATGGCACGCTGGTGACCGGTCCGAACGCCAAGTTCAACGTCGACAAATATTCCGGCGAAGTCGAAAAGCCCAACTTCTGGATGGGCGCTACCGGCGGTTTCGCCGTGGCCGAGCACGCGGACATCTTCAGCAAGTCGCAGATGCGGCTGCATACCGTCACGTACAGCGGCTGCTCGTGCGAGACACCGTCCTGGTACATCAAGGCCAACACGGTCGACATCGACTTCGACGAGAACGAAGGCGTGGCGCGCAATGGCGTGCTGTATTTCAAGGATGTGCCGATCCTGGCGTCCCCCTACATGACCTTTCCGGTCAAGAAGGAACGCAAGTCGGGCTTCCTGATGCCGACCTACGGCACGACCAGCCAGGGCGGTTTCGATTTCTCGCTGCCGTATTACCTGAACCTGGCGCCCAATTACGACGCCACGATCCAGCCCCGCTACTTCTCCAAGCGCGGCATGCAGCTGGGCGGTGAATTCCGTTACATGGGGGCGGGATATGCGGGGACCCTGGACGGTACCTATCTGCCTAACGACAACGTCACCAGCGAAGACCGCTGGATGTACTGGTGGCGTCATCAGCAGCAGTTCTCGCATGGTTTCTATGCGGACTGGGACATCGCAAAGGTTTCGGACGACAACTATTTCCGCGACATTTCGCAGCTGGGCCTGAACCAGGCCTCCACGACCTACCTGCCGCAGCGCGCGCGGGTGGGCTGGGCCTCGACGTACTGGAGCACGTACGCGCAGGTCTACAAATACCAGACGCTGCAAGATCCGGATGCGCCGCTGGTGCCGCCTTACGACAAGGTGCCCGAACTCTACCTGCGCGGCGCCCGCTATGACTGGGGCGGCTTTGACGTGGACTGGACGTCGACGGCGGTCCGCTTCCAGATTCCTACTGTGGCCGGCAGGCGCAGCGGCCCCGAAGGCGATCGCCTGCAGTCCTATCCGACCGTGTCCTATCCGATCGTGCGGCCGGGCTGGTTCGTCATCCCGAAGGCAGGCGTGAACTACACGCAGTACCAGACCAATTGGTACGGCACGGACTGGTTCAACCGCAATGCGAACACGCCCAACGCGAACACCTCTTTCGGCTATCCGGCATCGCAATCGCGCACGGTGCCGATCATGTCCCTGGATGCGGGCCTGATCTTCGAACGCGACACTTCGCTGTTCGGCAAGGCGTCCACGCAGACCCTGGAACCGCGCCTGTACTACCTGCGCGTGCCGTACCGCGACCAGTCCAAGATACCGGTCTACGATACGTCGTTGGCGGATTTCAGTTTCTCGCAGGCTTTTGAAGAGAACATCTACACGGGCGGCTGGGACCGGATTTCCAATGCCAACCAGCTGACGGCGGCACTGACGACGCGGTGGCTGGATGCCAACACCGGCTTCGAGCGGATGTCGCTGGCCGTGGCGCAGCGACTGTATTTCGAGGACCAGCAGGTCACGCTTCCTGGCGAGACGCCGCGCGAAAACGTGCGCTCCGACTTCCTCGTGGGCGCCAGCGCCGCACTGACCGACACGCTCAGCACCGACGTGGCGGCCCAGTACAACCCCTATGAAAACCAGTGGTCGCGCGGGCTGATCAGCGCGCGCTGGTCGCCGCAGCGTCTGACGACGGTGGCCGTGTCGTACCGTTATCAGCGCGATCCGCAGACTGGGGTGTCGTATCAGCCGCAGGGCCAGAACCAGGTCAGCCTGGCGCTGCAATGGCCCTTCACGAAGCGCTGGTACGGTGTTGGCCGTGTCGATTATTCCTTGCGCTCCGGGCCGTCCAGCACGGTGGCCAACACCACGGAATCGCCCCGCGTCACGCAGGCTATCGCCGGCCTGGAGTACAAAGGCGATTGCTGCTGGGTGGGCCGCGTGGTCTACCAGCGCTATGCCGTATCGGCTACGGACGCCAACTCCGCAGTGTTCTTCCAGCTTGAGCTGACGGGTCTGGGTTCCCTGGGAACCGATCCGATGAACCTGCTGAACAGAAGTATCCCCGGCTACACCAGCATTACACCGCCCGTGCCGGCTGGGACCACATTTGAAAGGTATGAATGATGCGTAGGTTGCACTCTTTGCGCCGCCTGTCCGGCAGCGCGCTGTTGCTGGCCCTTTGCGCCGGCCTGCCCGCCGCGCATGCGGCCGAGCAGACGGGCCGGGCCGCAAGCAATGGCGCCAAGGCCGCCCCGCAGGCTGCGGCTCCCGCAGCGAAAGGCGAGCAGTTCGTCGATGGCATCGCGGCCGTGGTCGACAAGGACGTGATCACGCTGCGCGAATTGCGCGAAGCGTCGCTCCGCATTTCCGGTGAACTGAAGTCGCGCGGCATCCAGGTGCCCGATGACCAGACCTTGCAGCATCAGGTCCTGCAGCGTTTGATCATGGAGCGCGTGCAGCGCCATGAAGCCGATCGCCTGGGCATCCGCGTGGATGACGCCCAGATCGATCAGGCGATCCAGACCATTGCCGGGCGCAACAAGATCAGCGTGGCGCAACTGCGCGGCGAAATTGAAAAATCGGGCACGACGTGGGATGCCTACCGCAAGTCGCTGCGCGACGAGATCCGTACGGACCGTTTGCGCCAGCGCGCGGTGGACTCTACCATCGTCATCTCCGACACCGAAGTCGATGCCTTCCTGAAGGACCAGCGCCGCAATCCGGCGTTCGGCGCAGCGCCGCAAGCCCAGCCGCAGCCGCAGGCACAGCCGGAACCCGCGCCCGAGCAGGCTGCGGCGCCCACCGGCCCGATGCTCTACGCGTTGGCGCAGATCCTCGTTCGCGTGCCGGAAGGCTCGTCGTCCGAACAGCTTGCCGCGTTGCGCAAGAAGGCTGAAGGCATCCTGGCGCGCGCCAAGCGCGGCGATGATTTCGCCAGCCTGGCTGCGGCGGCCTCGGACGGCCCCGAAGCCTTGCAAGGCGGCGTCATGGGCGTGCGTCCGTTGGACGGTTGGCCTGACCTGTTCGTCAAGGCCATCGGCAATCTGCAGAAGGGCGAGGTGACGAACCTGATCCAGAGCGGCAACGGTTTCCACATCATCAAGGTGATGGACCGCGGCACGGCGCAACCGGCGCCCGGCCGCACCGCGCGTGCCCCGGCGCCCGCACAGGCCCCGCAGCCTGCGGCGCGCCCGCAGGCCCCTGCCGCGCCGCAAGGCCCGACGGAAGTCATGCAGACCCGCGCGCGCCACATCCTGATCAAGACTTCCACCGTCATGAGCGACGAAACCGCACGCCAGCGCCTGGAACAAGTGCGTCAGCGCCTGGTGGCCGGCGATGCGAAGTTCGAAGACATGGCGCGGCAATATTCGCAGGACTCGACCGCGCCGCAAGGCGGCGAACTGGGATGGTTGAACCCGGGTGAAACCGTGCCGCCGTTCGAAGCCGCCATGAACGCGTTGAAGCCGGGCGAAATCAGCCCCCCGATCCAGTCGCCTTTCGGTTGGCACTTGATCCAGGTTGAAGAGCGCCGCCAACACGACGTTACCGACGAGCTGGCCCGCATGAAGGCGCGCCAGATCCTGTTCGAACGCCGTGCCCAGCCTGCTTTCGAAGATTGGCTCGACCAGTTGCGCGCGCAAGCGTACGTCGACAACCGTCTTGAAAAGCAGCAGAAAATCCAGCAGAACAACCGCTAAACGCATTACGGGCTTTTCATGTCTCAACACCAGGCGCGCAAGCGCTTTGGCCAGAACTTCCTGACCGACGAAAGCGTCGTCGAGTCCATCGTCCGGGCGGTTGCTCCCGCCCGCGACGATGCCGTGGTCGAGATCGGCCCGGGTTTGTCTGCGCTTACCCGGCCGCTGCTCGAGCGGTTGGATCATCTGACCGCGGTCGAGATCGACCGCGATCTGGCCGCCCGCCTGCGCAAGCAGTTCGAGGCAAACCGCCTGACGGTGGTCGAAGCCGACGCGCTGACGGTGGACTTTTCGCAGTTCGGCAACGCGCTGCGTGTCGTGGGCAATCTGCCCTACAACATCTCCAGCCCGTTGCTGTTCCATCTGATGACGTGGGCCGACCACATCCGCGACCAGCATTTCATGTTGCAGCGCGAGGTGATCGACCGCATGGTGGCGCAGCCCGGCTCGGGCGATTTCAGCCGCTTGTCCGTGATGCTGCAATCGCGCTACCGGATGCACAAGCTGTTCGACGTGCCGCCGGAAGCTTTCGACCCGCCGCCCAAGGTGGTGTCGGCCATCGTGCGCATGGTGCCGCTGCCTGCGGACCGCCTGCGTCCGGTCAGCCCGCGGGCCTTTGAAACGGTGGTGGCACGCGCGTTCTCGCAGCGCCGCAAGATGCTGCGCCGCGTGCTGGCCGACTGGGCGCCGCAGGTGCCTTGGGAAGCCCTGGACATCGCTCCCACGGCGCGCGCGGAAGACATCTCGGTGGACCGCTACATCCGCTTGTCGGATGCGCTGGTGGAAGCGGGCATTCTGCAGTCCGCTTGAGCCGCGATCCCCAATGAAAAAGCCCGCGCGACGCGGGCTTTTTCATTGAGGCGGAACGTGAATCGCAGGACGAGTGGCGCGGTCCGGGCGCCGTCCAAAGATTGAAGCGCCCCGAGCGATAACCTCGCACAAAGGTCAACGCCCCATGTCAACAAGGCCACCCGCGCATCACAACATGCGCTTTTGCGCCGCCATCCAAAGCAGCATCACGTCGCGTGCGCGATCGGCAAGCAGCTTTTCCGCATCGGTCAGCGCCTGTTGCAGCGTGATGGGGCCGGGGGCGAGACTGAATGCCGCGCTGATGCCGCAGGCGTGCAGCGCTTCATAGCCGTCGCCCAGCGAGCCCGCCAGCGCGACGACCGGCACGCCTGCCTGCTGCGCGATCCGGGCCACGCCTGCCGGTGTCTTGCCGCGCAGCGTCTGCGCGTCCATGCGGCCTTCGCCGGTGAACACCAGCGTGGCGCCTTCAATGGCCTGCGCCAGTCCGCCCAGTTCCGCCACGATCTCGACGCCGGGCCGGAAGTGCGCTTGCAGGAACGCCTTGGCGGCGAATCCCAGGCCGCCGGCGGCGCCGGCGCCGGGTTCATTGCGGTGGTCGGCGCCCAGGTGCTGCGCGCAGACATCGGCGAAATTCGTCAGCATCTGATCCAGCGCCAGCACCTGTTCCGGCGTGGCGCCTTTTTGCGGCCCGAAGATATGCGAGGCGCCTTGCGCACCGCACAGCGGGTTGTCGACGTCCGAGGCGATGTCGATGCGGATGCCGGCCAAGCGCGGGTCCAACCCGCGCGTGTCGATGCGGGCCAGCTTGCCCAGCGATCCGCCGCCGGGCGGCAGGCTGTGGCCTTCCGCATCCATGAAGCGCACGCCCAACGCCGTCAGCATGCCGGCGCCTGCGTCGTTGGTGGCCGAGCCGCCCAGTCCCAGGATGATGCGCGTGGCGCCCGCGTTGATGGCGGCCAGCATCAGTTCGCCCACGCCGTGGCTGCTGGCGCGCATCGGGTCGCGCTTGGACGGGGCAATCAGTTCCAGGCCGGCTGCGGCCGCCATTTCGATGACGGCGGTGCCGTCTTCCAGCAAGCCCCAGACGGCGTCGACCTTATGGCCCAGCGCATCGTTGACGGTCAGCTGCCGCTCTTTGCCGCCCGTGGCGGCCAGCACGGCTTCGACCGTGCCTTCGCCGCCGTCGGCCATCGGCACGCATATCGTGTGAGCGCCGGGGCTGGCGGCTTTGACGCCGCGCGCAATGGCCGCCGCCGCATCGGGCGCGGAAACGCTTTCTTTGAAAGAGTCGGGAGCGATGACGATTTTCACGGTTTGATTGGGCTGGTTGTAGGGTGGTGTGATGACCATGATACCCGTGCGGACGCAGGCGGCGTACCATAACGCTTTCGTTGTTTTCGCGAGAGTGGACCGTCATGCCTGTATTGCGCCGCACCAAAATTGTCGCCACCCTGGGCCCTTCGACTTCGTCGCCCGAACGCATTGATGCATTGATCCGCGCAGGCCTGGATGTGGCCCGCCTGAACTTCTCGCACGGCAGCGCGGACGACCATCGCGAGCGCGCCCGGCTGGTGCGCGAGATCGCCGCCAGGCAAGGACGCTTCGTCGCCATCATGGGCGACCTGCAGGGCCCCAAGATCCGCATCGCACGCTTCACGGACAAGCTGGTGCAATTGCAGGTGGGCCAACCGTTCACCCTGTCGCGCGTGCATCCCAAGGAGGCCGGCAACGCCAGCATCGTGGGCATCGATTACCCCGAACTCGTGACCGACTGCCGCGTTGGCGACGAGCTGCTGCTCGATGACGGCCGCGTCGTGCTGGTAGTGGACCGCGTGGAAGGCGACGAGGTTCACACGACCGTCACCGTGGGCGGCCCGCTGTCGAACAACAAGGGCATCAACCGCCGCGGCGGCGGCTTGTCCGCGCCCAGCCTGACCGACAAGGACCGCGTCGACATCAAGCTTGCCGCGGAAATGGAACTGGACTATGTGGCCGTGTCGTTCCCGCGTTACGGCAGCGATATCGACGAAGCCCGCACCTTGCTGGCCGAAGCCGGCAGCCAGGCCTGGATCATCGCGAAGATCGAGCGCGCCGAAGCGGTGGCCGACGACGAAGCGCTGGACGCCCTGATCCGCGCCAGCGACGGCGTGATGGTGGCGCGCGGCGACCTGGGCGTGGAAGTGGGCGATGCCGAACTGGTGGGCATCCAGAAGCGCATCATTCAGCACGCGCGCACGCTGAACAAGGTCGTGATCACGGCCACGCAGATGATGGAGTCGATGATCTCCAGCCCCATGCCCACGCGCGCCGAAGTGTCGGACGTGGCCAATGCGGTGCTGGACTACACGGACGCCGTCATGCTGTCGGCCGAAAGCGCATCGGGCCAGTATCCGGTGGAGGCCGTGCAGGCGATGGCGCGCGTGTGCCTGGGCGCCGAAAAGCACCCGACCACCACGAAATCGCATCACCGCGTGGGCGAGACCTTCACCCGCTGCGACGAGACCATCGCGCTGGCGGCCATGTATGCGGCCAACCACTTCCCTGGCGTGAAGGCGGTCATCGCGCTGACGGAAAGCGGGCACACGCCCTTGATCATGTCGCGCATCCGGTCCGGCGTGCCGATCTACTGCTACAGCCCGCATAGCCTGACGCAGAATCGCGTGGCGATGTTCCGCGGCGTCTATACCGTGCCGTTCTCGCCGTCGGACTACGAACCGGCGGACCTCAGCAACGCCGCCATCGACGAATTGCGCAAGCGCAACCTGGTGCAGACGGGCGATTGGGTCATTTTGACCAAGGGCGACTTCTACCGCGACAGCGGCGGCACCAACGGCATGAAGATCCTGCTGGTGGACTAAGGCGGCGCACGCGGGGCAGGCGCCCCGCCGCGGCGCTCAGCCGAAGAACCAGTAGCACACGCCGATCGCGGCCAGCACGCCGGCCAGGTCGGCAATCAGCGCGCAGCTCACCGCGTGGCGCGCACGCAGTATCCCCACCGATCCGAAATACACCGCCAGCACGTAGAAGGTGGTCTCGGTGCTGCCTTGCACCACCGCAGCCAGCAGGGCGGGGAAGCTGTCCACGCCGTGGTGCGTCATGGTTTCCAGCATCATGGCGCGCGCCGCGCTGCCCGAGAACGGCTTGACCAGCGCGGTGGGCAGGGCGTCGACGAAACGCGTGTCCCAGCCCGCGTATTGCGCCAGCCACCGGATGCCGTCCAGCAGGAAATCCAATGCGCCCGAGGCCCGCAGCACGCCTACGGCGCACAGCATCGCCACCAGGTAGGGCAGCAGGCTCTTGGCGATGTCGAAGCCTTCCTTGGCGCCCTCGATGAAGGCCTCGTAGACGGGCACCTTCTTCCAGGCGCCCGCGATCAGGAATGCCAGCAGGATGCCGAACAGCGTCAGGTTGCCCAGCAGCGACGACAGCGTGGCGATGGCGGCGGCGGACATGCTCGCCAGCAGCGCCATGAAGCCGCCCATGATCAGCGCCGCCCCACCCAGCCACAACATGACGACGGGGTCCGTCAGGCGCAGCCGCTGGCAGGCGGCGACTGCCAGGAAACCGGCCAGCGTGGAGGCGCTGGTGGCCAGCAGGATGGGCAGGAACACCAGCGTCGGATCGGCCGCGCCCTGTTGCGCGCGGAACATGAAGAGCGTGACGGGCAGCAGGGTCAGCGACGAGGCGTTCAGCACCAGGAACAGGATCTGCGCGTTGGTCGCGGTTTCCGGCGTGGGGTTCAGCGATTGCAGTTCCCGCATGGCGCGCAGGCCGATCGGCGTGGCCGCATTGTCCAGCCCCAGGCCGTTGGCGGCGAAGTTCAGCGTGATCAGGCCGATGGCGGGGTGGTTGCGGGGCACCTCCGGCATCAGGCGCGCGAACAGCGGCCCCAGCAGCCGGGCCAGTTTTTCCACCATCCCGGCGCCTTCGGCGATGCGCAGGAACCCCAGCCACAACGTCAGCGTGCCGAACAGCAGCACCATGACTTCCACGGAGACGCGCGCCATGTCGAACAGGCTGGCCACCATCAGCCGGAAGACATCGGGGTCGCCGACGGCCAGCCAGCGGTAGAGGGCGGCGGCTGCGGCAGTCAGGAAAAAGCCCAGCCAGAGTTTGTTCAGCATGCGGAATGTGCCCGGATAGCGGTTGATTGCGCACCAGCGCGGCGACGCCCATTGTCGCAGAGTCGGCACGCCCCGGCTTGGCCGCCCGCCGCCAATTCTGGTACTTTGGCCTGATACGCCCTAGGGCCATAACAGTGAGGGACACTCATGGATTTCAATGCCTGGCGCCGGCGCCGCATTTCGGAACCTGCGTATCGCTGGGCGCGCGGCGCCCTGCCGCCCATGTCCGCGACCGAGCGCGAGGCCATCGAGGCCGGAGACACCTGGTGGGATGCCGACCTGTTCACGGGCAACCCCGATTGGCGCAAGCTGCTGGACGTGCCCGCCGCCACGCTGACCCGCGAAGAGCAGGCCTTCATCGACGGCCCGGTGGCCCAGTTGTGCGCCATGCTGGACGAATGGGACATCACCTGGCGCCGGCGCGACCTGCCGCCGGAAGTCTGGGCGTTCCTGAAGGCGCAGCGCTTCTTCGGCATGATCATTCCGCGGCGCTATGGCGGGCTGGGCTTTTCGCCCTATGCGCATTCCGAAGTCGTGCGGCGGATCTCGGCGTACTCCGTGACGGCGGGCGTGACCGTCATGGTGCCGAATTCGCTGGGCCCGGGCGAATTGCTGATGCAGTTCGGCACGCCCGCGCAGCGCGACTACTGGCTGCCTCGCCTGGCCGACGGCCGCGAAGTGCCGTGCTTCGGCCTGACAAGCCCCGAGGCGGGCTCGGATGCCGCATCCATGGTGGACACCGGTGTCGTCTGCCGGCACGTGGTGGACGGCCGTGAACTGATCGGTATCCGGCTCAACTGGCACAAGCGCTACATCACGCTGGGGCCGGTCGCCACGGTGCTGGGCCTGGCCTTCAAGATGTCCGACCCCGACGGCATCCTGGGCGGCGCCAAGGACATCGGCATTTCGGTGGCGCTCGTGCCCACCGAGGCGCCGGGCGTCGAGATCGGGCGGCGCCACCTGCCCGCGATGCAGGTGTTCCAGAACGGCCCCAACAAGGGCCGCGACGTGTTCGTGCCGCTGGACGCGCTGATCGGCGGCGAGGCCCGCGCGGGCCAGGGCTGGAAGATGCTGATGAGCGCGCTGGCGGCGGGGCGCGGCATCTCGCTGCCGTCGCTGTCGGCGGCCGCGGCGGTCATGTGCGCGCACACGACGGGCATGTATGCGCGGGTGCGCGAACAATTCGGCATCCCCGTCGGCAAGTTCGAAGGCGTGCAGGAACAACTGGCCCAGCTGGCGGGCAATGCCTATATGGTGGAAGCCGCCCGGCGCCTGACCTGCGCGGCGTTGAACCAGGACGTGAAGCCGGCGGTGGTGTCGGGCATCATGAAATACCACGCGACCGAGCGCATGCGCGGCTCGGTCAATGCCGCGATGGACGTGCACGCCGGCCGCGCCGTCATCGACGGGCCCAGCAATTACCTGGGCGGGCTGTACCGCGCGGTGCCCATCGCCATCACGGTCGAAGGCGCCAACATCCTGACGCGTAACCTGATCATCTTCGGCCAGGGCGCCATCCGCGCCCACCCCTATCTGATGCCGGAGATGCTGGCGCTGGCCAACCCGGACGAAGAACGCGGCATCGAGGTCTTCCACGACGTGTTCTGGCGACACCTGCGCCATGCCGGCAAGAACACGTTGCGCGCCATCGGCCGCGCCTGGACGGGCGCGGTGCTGGCGCCGTCGCCGGTGTCGGGGCCGACGGCCGGCCACTACCGGCGGCTGGGGCGCTATTCGTCTGGCTTCGCGCTGCTGGCCGACGCCACCCTGGCGCAACTGGGCGGCGGGCTCAAGCGGCGCGAAATGATCTCGGCGCGGTTGGGCGACGTCCTGTCCGAGCTGTATCTGCTGTCGGCGGTGCTCAAGCGCTGGGAGGACGAAGGGCGCAAGCACGACGACCTGCCGCTGGTGCATTGGTGCATGGAGCAAGGCTACGCCAGCATCGAGAAAAGCCTGGATCAGGTGCTGCGCAACCTGCCGGGGCGGGTGCTGGCTTGGGGCCTGCGCGCGGCCATCCTGCCGCTGCGCCTGGCCAGGGGGCCGAGCGACGCCTTGACGCGCGAGTGCGCCGAACTGCTCTTGAAACCGTCTCCCACGCATGTGCGGCTGGCGGCCGACCTGCAGCGGGAACCGGGCGGCCGCCCGGCGACGGGCGTGCTGTTGGGGGGAGGCCGGGCGGGCGGTGACCCGTTGGGCGATCTGACCCGCGCGTTCGCGCTGGTGGACGCCGTGCAGCCGATCCGTGACCGCCTGCGGCAATCGGGTGTGCGCGACTGGCGCGAAGCGCATCAGCGCGGCGCAATCACCGACACGCAGGCCGCGCAGCTGGAAGCGGCGGAGGCCCTGGTGTCGCAGGTCTTGCAGGTGGATGACTTCGCGCCGGAAGACTTGTCGCCGCAGGCGGCAGCCGCCTCGGATGTGCCTGCCGCGGCACACCCGGAACCAGGCGGCTCGAACCCGGGCAGCTAGTCGTCGGCGTTCGGGTCCATGCCCGGAAACAGGATTTCGGTGAAACCGAACTTCGAGAAATCCTGGATGCGCGACGGATACAGGCGGCCGATCAGGTGGTCGCATTCATGCTGCACCACGCGGGCGTGAAAGCCTTCGGCTTCGCGCTCGATCAATTGGCCGTAGGGGTCGCGCCCGCTGTAACGGATGTGACGATAGCGCGGCACCTGCCCGCGCAGGCCCGGCACCGACAGGCAGCCTTCCCAGCCGTCCTCCATCTCGTCCGACAGCGGCGTGATGACGGGGTTGCACAGGATGGTCTGCGGCACCGGGGGCGCATCGGGGTAGCGCTCGTTGCGGTCGAAGCCGAAGATCACCAGTTGCAGGTCCACGCCGATCTGCGGCGCGGCCAGTCCCACGCCTTGCGCGGCCGCCATGGTCTCGAACATGTCGTCGATCAGGGCATGCAGCTCGGGGGTGTCGAATCGTTCCACCGGGGGCGCCACGCGTAGCAGGCGCGGGTCGCCCATTTTTAGGATGGGATGGATCATGATGTATGTCTCTTCTACGCGGTAGTTCTTTCCCCGCCGGGCCGCCCCAAGGGGAAAGGGCCCCCTCGGGGGGCAGCAAGCGCGCGACGCGCGTGCGGCGTGGGGGCGCTAGTCTTGCCGACCTTTCTTCTGGATGAACTCGATCTTGTAGCCGTCGGGATCTTCCACGAAAGCGATGACCGTCTTGCCGTGCTTCATGGGGCCGGCTTCGCGGGTGACCTTGCCGCCGCGTTCCTTGACCTTGTCACAGGCTTCGTAGGCGTTGTCGACTTCGAGGGCGATGTGGCCGTAGCCGTTGCCCAGGTCGTACTTCTCGGTGTCCCAGTTGTGGGTCAGTTCGATGACCGCGCCTTCGGTTTCGTCCTGATAGCCCACGAAGGCCAGCGTGAACTTGCCTTCCGGGTAGTCGTTGCGGCGCAGGACGCGCATGCCGAGCACGTTGGTGTAGAAATCGATGGATTTGTCGAGGTTGCCGACTCGCAGCATGGTGTGGAGCATACGCATGGATATCTTCCTTAGACGATGAGGGGTTGCGGCAAGCGCAGCGGAGCGCCGGCGCTTTCCCGAGTGATGCCGATGTCGCGCAGTGCGCCGCCCATGGCGTCGACCGCAAGCCGCATCTGTTCGGCGCCGAAAGCGCCGATGCAGCCGACCCGGAACGTGGGGTGTTCGGTATTGCTGAAATTGCTGAGCACGTAGCCGCGGGCCTTGAGCGCGTCGACGAACAGCTGCAGGTTCCAGGTGGGGGCGTCCGGCGCGCAGACGTTGACGACGATGGGGCCTTGCAGGTCGCGCGGCAGATTGGGAGTCAGGCCCAGCTCGATCACGCCATCATATAGCGTGCGCATGTTCGCCGTGTAGCGCGCCAGTCGGGCTTCGCGGCCTTCCTGCCGGTGCAGCTCCAGCGCCACGGCCAGCGCCGCCAGCGTGGGCGCGGGCGGCGTGAAACGGGGTCCGGCATTGGGGGCCAGCGTGTGCTGATAGATGTCGGCCAGGTCCAGCGACCAACTGCCGGCGTTGCCGCGCGCGGCTTCCAGGCGGTCGATGCGCGCCACCACGAAGGCGGCGCCGGGCAGCCCTTCCAGGCACTTGTTGGCGGTGAGGACAACGGCGTCGACCGCGGGCAGGGCGGCCAGGTTCAGCGGCAGCGCGCCGAACGCGGACACGGCGTCGATGATGACGCGGCGGCCCATCGCGTGGGCGATGCGGGCAAGTTCGGGCACGTCATGGCAGATGCCGCTGCCGGTTTCGCTGTAGACCAGCGCCAGGTGCGTCAGCGTGGGATCCCGTTCCAGGGCTGTGGCGACGGCCACCGGGTCCACCCGCTCGGCCGCGCCGACGGGCAGCGGCACGGCCACCCGGCCAGCCTCGCCCGCCAGCTTCTGCAGGCGGGACGCGTAGGCGCCGGTGGACGGCGCCAGCAGGCGGCCGCCCGGTGGCAAGAAGGTGCGGATCGCGGCTTCCACCGCGAAGTGGCCGCAACCGGGCAGCGCCAGCGCGGCGTGTTCGTCGGGCGAGGCCTCGGCCACGCCCAGCACGCCTGCGCAGACCTGGCGGTAGGTCTCGCGGAAATCGTTGTCCCAGGGCGCGTAATCCTGCGCCATGGCGGCCTTCACCCGTGCGTCGGTCGTGACCGGGCCCGGAATCAGCAGCAACATTTTCGTGTCTCCAAGTCGCCTCAGAACTGAGGCAGGGAAGCGGGGTCGTGGCGCCGAAGAATATTCTTGGCGTCTTCGAAGTCAGGCAGGATCTGTCCCACTTCACGCCAGAAATCCTGACTGTGGTTCATCTCGCGCAGGTGGGCAAGTTCGTGCGCGATCACGTAATCGATGATGGCGGGCGCGAAATGGATCAGCCGCCAATTCAGCATGATGTTGCCGTCGCTGGTGCACGAGCCCCAGCGCGTGGCGGCGGACGACAGCCGCCAGCGGCGGATCTTCAGGCCGCTCACTTGCAGGAAATGCGCCAGCCGGGCGCCGAACCAGGCGCCGGCCCGCTGCTGCAGCCAGGCTTGCGCCGAGTCGCGGATGCGGCTTTGCTCGGCCGTGGAGGGCAGGGCCAGCCAGAGGGTGTCGCCGTCTTGCGGCGCTTCCGCGTCGCCTGACAGGCGGGCCTGGCGGCTGTCGCCGCCCACGCCGATCAGGATGCGCTTGCCTAGATAGGGCAGTTCACCGCCCGGCTGCCAGCGCGTGTGCGCCATGGCCAGTTGCTGCTTGCGGGCGTGCCATTCACGCAGCTTGGCAAGGATCCAGCGCGCCTTTTCGCGCACGGCGTCGTCGATCTGCGCCAGCGTGACCCAGCTGGGCGCCGTGACGCGCAGGCCGTCGTCGGTGATGACGAAGCCGATGCTGCGGCGGCGCGAGCGCAGCAGCACGAAACCGATAGGCTGATGTTCCGTCGGCACCTCGCGCCAGCGCGCGCCTGGCGGCAGCGGATCGGGGCACGGGGTGGGGACGCGGGAGGACGCGTTGGGCGACAGCGTGAGCAACGGCTCGCCCGCGGGGGCGGCGCCAGCGGGCGCGTCGGGGAAAAGCGTCTTCGGGGTGACGGGCTGCGGGGGCGTGGCCCGGGGAGCGGCCGGCGGCTTCGGCGAGGCGATCAGCGGCGACGCGCCCTGGGGCGCGTCGTCTTCTTGCACGTCGAACAGGAGTTCGAGCTGATCAGTGCTAGACATACCTTTCAGGGTTGAGACGCCGCATTTCCCCTTCGATCCAGTCCTGTACCTTTTGGTTCAGTTCTTCGGGGGAGAGTCCCTTGGATTCTATCGCGGGACCGATCGACAGGGTGACCATGCCGGGATATTTGACGAAAGCGTTGCGCCGCCAGCACTCGCCGGCGTTATGCGCCACGGGGATGACGACCGCGCCGGTGCGCGAGGCAAGCAACGCGCCGCCCATCTTGAAACGCGCCGTCTTGCCCGGGGGCACGCGCGTGCCTTCGGGAAACAGCAAGGGCCAACGGCCTTCGTCCAGACGGGTCTGGCCCTGCTTGACCACCTGTTCAAAGGCGTCGCGGCCTTTCGCGCGGTCGATGGCGATCATGCGCAGCAGCGCCAGGCCCCAGCCGAAGAACGGCACCATGTGCAGTTCTTTCTTGTAGACGAAGCAGACTTCGCGCGGCATGTGGGCCGGAAAGAACAGCGTTTCCCAGGCCGACTGGTGCTTGGACAGGATCACGGCGGGGCCGTCGGGCAGGTTTTCCCAGCCCTTGACCTGCCAGCGGATGCCGCAGAACACTTTGGCGCCCCAGATGGCCAGGCGAGGCCAGCCCACCGTAAGCTTGTAGCGCCAGTGCAGCGGTAGCGGCGCCCACAGGATGCAGGCGAAGGCGTAGGGGATGACCGTGACGGCCAGGAACAGGAAATAAAGCAGCGAGCGTAGCCGGGCCATCGAATCAATTGTCCTGAAGCAGGATGTCGACAACGGCCGACAGGTCTTCGCATACGCGCGTGTTGTCGGGCAGGCCGCCCTTGGCCAGCGTCTTCTTGCCGTTGCCGGTCTGCACCAGCCAGGGCGCGCAGCCGACAGACGAGGACGCCTGCAAGTCGCGCAGCGAATCGCCCACGGCCGGCACGCCAGCCAGGTCGATGTCGTAGCGATGGCCGATCTGCTCGAACATGCCGGGGCGCGGCTTGCGGCAGGTGCAGTTGTCGTCCGGACCGTGGGGGCACAGGAACACGGCGTCGATGCTGCCGCCGACTGCGGCCAGCTCGCGCCGCATCTTGGTGTGGATGGCGGTCAGCGTGTCCATGTCGAACAGGCCGCGCGCCAGGCCGGACTGGTTGGTGGCGACCACCACCTTCCAATCCGCCTGCGTCAGCCGGGCGATCGCTTGCAGGCTGCCCGGCAGGGCGATCCATTCGTCGGGATTCTTGACGAACGCATCGCTGTCCTGGTTGATGACGCCGTCGCGGTCGAGGATGATCAGTTTCACTGTGCCAGCCTGGAAATGTCGGCCACCTGGTTCATCAGGCCATGCAGCTGGCTCAAGAGAGCCAGGCGGTTGGCGCGCACGGCCGGGTCTTCGGCCATGACCATGACGTCGGCAAAGAACGCGTCCACGGGTTCGCGGGCCTGGGCCAGCGTGGACAGGCTGCCGGCGAAGTCGCCGGCGGCCAGCTGGGCTTCGGCCTGCGGACGCAGGGCGGCCACGGCGGCCGCCAGGGCCTTTTCGGCGGGTTCCACCAGCGCGGCGTCGTTGACCCCGCCGATGTCGCCTTCGGCCTTCTTCAACAGGTTGCCGATGCGCTTGTTGGCGGCGGCCAGGCTGGCGGCTTCGGGCAGTTGCGCGAAGGCGGCAGCGGCGCGCACGCGCTCGGCCACCTGATGCAGCGGCGGCGTCAGCGCGATCACCGCTTCCACCGCGTTGCGGTCGAAGTCGTTGATCAGCTGGTTGCGGTAGCGTTCGTAGATGAAGGTGCGGACTTCAGCCAGCGTGTCGGCCGGGATCTTGCCGGCGGGGAACGTGCCCGCGGCCAGGTCCAGCAGGCCGTCCAGGGACAGCGGGCCGGCTTCGCTGATCTTCAGCCAGCCGCCGGCGGCCAGTTGTTCGAACGCGCTGATCAGGCCCAGCGCGGCGCGGCGCAGGCCGAAGGGGTCGCGTTCGCCCGTAGGCGCCAGGCCGATGGCCCAGATGCCGACCAGCGTTTCCACGCGTTCGGCAATGAAGAGCGTGGCGGCGGTCAGGGTGTCTTGCGTAACCGGCGTGTCGTAGCGGTTGCGGTACTGGCTGCGCAGCGCTTCCACGACGCTGGCCGGCTCGCCGTCGCCGGCGGCGTAGTACGCGCCCATGATGCCTTGCAGCTCGGGGAATTCGCCCACCATGTTCGAACCCAGGTCGGCCTTGGCCAGCATGGCGGCCCGGTCGGCGGCCGTTACGTCGCCGCCCAGTTGTCCGGCCACGCCGCGGGCGATGGCGCGCACGCGCTCCACGCGCTCAAGCTGGGTGCCCAGCTTGTTGTGATAGACGATCGAGCCCAGTTGTTCGACGCGCGCGGCCAGCGGCGTCTTGCGGTCGGTTTCGAAGAAGAACTGCGCGTCGGCCAGGCGCGGACGCACCACGCGCTGGTTGCCTTCGACGATGTTCACCGGATTGTCCGTGTGCATGTTGCTCACGATCAGGAAGCGGTGCGTCAGGCGGCCGGTGGCCGGGTCGAACAGCGGGAAGTACTTCTGGTTCAGCCGCATGGTCAGGATCAGGCATTCCTGCGGCACTTGCAGGAACTGCTCTTCGAACTGACCCACGTAGACAGTGGGATGTTCGACCAGCGCCGTCACTTCGTCCAGCAACGCGGCGACTTCCGGGTCGTCGCCCAGGGTGGCCGACAGGCGGCCGGCATGGTCCAGCAACTGGCGCTGGATCTCGTCGCGGCGGCCTTCGAAGGACGCCACGACGCGGCCCTTTTCTGCCAGGGTGGCGGCGTAGGCGTCGGCATTGGCGAACGACACCGGCCCCGTGCTCATGAAGCGGTGGCCCAGCGTGTCACGGCCGGCGGTAAGGCCCAGCGCGGACACCGGCACCACCTCGGCGCCAAACAGGGCGACGAGACCGTGCGCCGGGCGCACGAACTTGACGGACGTGACACCATCGGCCAATTGGTAACGCATGACCTTGGGGATCGGCAGGTTGTTCAGCGCTGTGTCCAGGCCTTCCTGCAAACCCACGGCCAGTTGCGCGCCGGGGGCGGTGCCGCGGGCAACCAGGTAGTCCTGCTTGCCATCGGATTCGCGGTCCAGCGTGGACAGGTCGATGTTTTCCAGGCCCTTGGCGGCCAGCTTCTTTTGCAGCGCAGGCGTGGCGCGGCCGTCTTCGGTCAGGCCGATCTTCACCGGCATCAGCTTTTCGGCGTAGGGCTGGTCGGGCGCCTGCGCCAGCACGGCGGACAGGTGCACGGCCAGGCGGCGCGGCGTGGAATACGCGGTCACGGTGCAGCCGTCGGCCAGGAGACCGTGGCGCGCCAGCGTGGCGCGCACGCCTTCGGCATAGGCCTGGCCCAGCTTTTGCAAGGCCTTGGGCGGCAGTTCTTCGGTCAGCAGTTCGACCAGCAGCGGGCGGATGTTCGTCGTCATTTATGCAGCCTCCCCGGCGGCCTTGGCGCGGGCCAGCATGGGAAAGCCCAGTCGTTCGCGGGAATCGTAGTAAGCCTGGGCGACGGCGCGCGACAGGTTGCGGATGCGGCCGATGTAGGCGGCGCGCTCGGTCACGCTGATCGCGCCCCGCGCGTCCAGCATGTTGAACGTGTGGGCGGCTTTCAGCGCGGCCTCGTAGGCCGGCAGCGCCAGCGGCACGTCCATCAGGCGTTTTGCCTCGGCTTCGTAGTCATTGAAGTGCGCAAACAGCATGTCGGCCGAGGAGTGTTCGAAGTTGTAGGTGGATTGCTCCACCTCGTTCTGGTGGAACACGTCGCGGTACAGCACGCGGTTGCCGTTGGCGCCTTCGGTCCAGACGAGGTCGTACACGCTTTGCACGTCCTGCAGGTACATGGCCAGGCGCTCCAGGCCGTAGGTGATTTCACCCGTGGTCGGCGTGCAGTCCAGGCCGCCCACTTGCTGGAAGTAGGTGAACTGCGTGACTTCCATGCCGTTCAGCCAGACTTCCCAGCCCAGGCCCCAGGCGCCCAGCGTCGGATTTTCCCAGTCGTCCTCGACGAAGCGGATGTCGTGCTGCGTCGGGTCGATGCCCAGCGCCTTCAGCGAACCGATGTAGAGGTCGAGGATTTCCGGGGGCGCCGGCTTCAGCACGACCTGATACTGGTAATAGTGCTGCAGGCGGTTGGGGTTCTCGCCGTAGCGGCCATCCTTCGGGCGGCGCGAGGGCTGCACATACGCGGCGCGCCACGGCTCCGGGCCGATCGCGCGCAGGAATGTGGCCGTATGCGAGGTGCCGGCGCCGACTTCCATGTCGTAGGGTTGCAGCAGGGCGCAACCCTGCTTGTCCCAGTATTCCTGGAGCGTAAGGATGATTTGCTGAAAGGTGAGCATAGGATTCTTGGAATTCGACTCGCCGGGCAAGGCTTGCCTTGGGCGTAGGAAACCCGGCATTTTAACTGGCCCGGGCCTGTCCTGTTTCCTGATCGCCGTTGGACGGTTACATCTAGCCCTTTCAGGCGTCTTCCGGGCAAGCGGGGAGGTTGCCGAGGGGGCGCCGGGATGTCGCGGGCGCCTCGCGGGTGTGCTGCAGGCGGACGCCACGGCCGGCGCCGGCTGCGCCCGGAAACCAATGATCGTATGATTCCAGGTTGAGCCTCAAGTCTTATATAAAACCCGGAACCCGACGACAACCCGGGATTTCGAGAATTCCTGGAAGGAGCAGTCCAATGTCAGACCTGATCACGGTGGAAGTCACCGACGGCATCCAGATCATCACGATCAACCGCCCGGAAGCCAAGAACGCCATCAACCTGGAAACCGCCCAAGCCATGGCTGCCGCGCTGGACCAGCTTGACAGCCGCGATGACATCCGCATCGGCATCCTGACGGGTGGCGGCGGCACGTTCTCGTCGGGCATGGACTTGAAGGCGTTTGCCAAATCGGGCCAGCGCCCCTACGTCGAAGGCCGTGGTTTTGCCGGCTTGAACGAAAAGCCGCCCAAGAAACCGCTGATCGCGGCCGTCGAAGGCTACGCCCTGGCCGGCGGATGCGAGATGGCCCTGGCTTCCGACCTGATCGTGGCCGCCAGCAACGCCAAGTTCGGCCTGCCCGAGGTCAAGCGCGGCCTGGTGGCCGGTGCTGGCGGCATGCTGCGCCTGCCGCGCCACCTGCCGTACCACATCGCCATGGAAGTGATCCTGACGGGCGAGATGCTGAGCGCCGAACGCGCCTACTCGTTCGGCCTGGTCAATCGCCTGACGGAACCGGGCGGCGCGCTGGCCGGCGCGCTGGAACTGGCGCGCGCCATCGTCGAGAACGGTCCGCTGGCCGTGCAGACCGCCAAGAGCATCGTGTCGCAGTCCGGGGATTGGGAGCAGGAAGGCATGTTCGACCGCCAACGCCCGTTGATCGCGCACATTTTCTCGTCCGCCGACGCAAAGGAAGGCGCCACCGCTTTCGCCGAGAAGCGCAAGCCGGTCTGGCAGGGCAAATAAAATACGCTGTACCTATCGCGCGCGGCCGGCCCCGCCGGCCGCGTTTTCACGTTTTTTCTCCAAGCTCGTAAATCGCCATGTCCGTCATCATTAAAGAAGAAGACTTGATCCAGTCGATAGCCGATGGCATCCAGTTCATCAGCTACTACCACCCTGTGGATTACATCCGCCACCTGGCGCGCGCCTACGAGCGCGAGGAAAGCCCGGCCGCGCGCGATGCAATGGCGCAGATCCTGACCAACTCGCGCATGTGCGCCGAAGGCAAGCGCCCGCTGTGCCAGGACACCGGCATCGTCAACGTCTTCCTGAAGATCGGCATGAGCGTGCGCTTCGACACCAAGCGCACCCTGCAGGAACTCTGTGACGAAGGCGTGCGCCGCGGCTACCTGAACCCGGACAATCCGCTGCGCGCCTCGGTGCTGGACGATCCGCTGTTCGCGCGCAAGAACACGCGCGACAACACGCCCTGTATCCTGCACGTCGAACTTGTCCAGGGCGACAAGGTCGACGTGCAGATCGCCTCCAAGGGTGGTGGTTCCGAGAACAAGACCAAGTTCGCCATGTTGAACCCCAGCGATTCGCTGGTGGACTGGGTGTTGAAGACCGTCCCGACGATGGGCGCCGGCTGGTGCCCCCCGGGCATGCTGGGCATCGGCGTCGGCGGCACCGCCGAAAAGGCCATGCTGATGGCCAAGCAGTCGTTGATGGAAGACATCGACATGTACGAACTGCTGGCCCGCGGTCCGCAGAACAAGCTGGAAGAGCTGCGCATCGAGCTGTACGAAAAGGTCAATGCGCTGGGTATCGGCGCGCAGGGCCTGGGCGGCCTGACGACGGTGCTGGACGTCAAGATCAGCACCTTCCCGACGCACGCGGCTTCCAAGCCCGTCGCGATGATCCCGAACTGCGCCGCCACGCGCCATGCGCACTTCGAGCTGGACGGCTCGGGCCCCGCGCGCCTGGATCCGCCGTCGCTGTCGGAATGGCCGGAAGTGCACTGGGCTCCCGACTACAACAAGTCCAAGCAGGTCGACCTGAACACGCTGACGAGGGAAGAAGTCGCCAGCTGGAAGCCGGGCCAGACGCTGCTGCTGTCGGGCAAGATGTTGACCGGCCGCGATGCCGCCCACAAGCGCATCCAGGACATGCTGGCCAAGGGAGAGCCGCTGCCTGTGGACTTCACCAACCGCGTGATCTATTACGTGGGTCCGGTGGATCCCGTGGGCGACGAAGTGGTCGGCCCCGCCGGCCCCACGACCGCCACGCGCATGGACAAGTTCACCGACATGATGCTGGAGAAGACCGGCCTGATCTCCATGATCGGCAAGTCGGAGCGCGGCCCGGTCGCCATCGAGGCGATCAAGAAGCACGGCTCGGCCTACCTGATGGCCGTCGGCGGCGCTGCCTACCTGGTGTCCAAGGCCATCCGCGGCGCCAAGGTGCTGGGCTTTGCTGACCTGGGCATGGAAGCCATCTACGAGTTCGACGTGAAGGACATGCCGGTGACCGTGGCGGTGGACGCCCAGGGCACGTCGGTCCACACGACCGGCCCCAAGGAATGGCAGGCCAAGATCGGCAAGATCCCGGTCGCCGTGGCGTAATCCGCAGGTGACATGAAGACGGCCGCTGGATTCAGCAGCCGTTTTTTTTGTGGTTAGCCGGCCTGCAGCACATGCAGCACATTGCGCGCCGCGCCCACGCCCATCTTCACATACGCGTCGTGCGTGACGCCGCCCACGTGCGGGCTCAGGATCAGACGCTGCTGGCCCTGGAAGCAGTGCGCGGCCGGCGGCGGCTCCTGCTGGAAACTGTCCAGCCCGGCATAGGCCACCTTGCCGCTACCTACCGCAGCCAGCAGGTCGGCCTCGTTGACCAGGCCGCCGCGCGCGGTATTGACCAGCAACACGCCGTCGCGGCACTGGGCCAGCGTGGCGGCGTTGATCAGGTCGCGGTTGTTGTCGGTCAGTGGGCAATGCAGCGAGATCGCGTCCGACTCGGCCCACAGCCGGGCAAGACCGACCGTTTCTATCCAGGTGGGAACGTCTTTGGCGTAAGGGTCATGGCCGATCACCCGCATGTCCATGGCGCGCGCCACGGTGGCCACCCGCAGGCCGATGGCGCCCAGGCCCACCAGCCCGATGCAGCGTCCGGCCAGTTCGATGCTCTTGTGCGTGGCCTTGTCCCAGTGGCCGGCGTGCATGCGGGCGTCCAGCGGCACGACGGACTTGGCGCAGGCCAGCAGCAGCGCGACGGCGTGTTCGGCGACCGCCGCGGCATTGGCGCCGGCCGCGGCCTTCACCGCGATGCCGCGCGCGCTTGCCGCTGCGCTGTCGATGGTGTCGATGCCGCTGCCGTGCTTGGCGATCACCCGCAGCGACCGGGCGGCCTCGATCAGCGATGCGCTGATTTTGCCGTAGCGGACGATCATCGCGACGGGGTCGTGCTGGCGCACCAGTGTCAGCAAGTCGTCTTCGGTGGGGCGTGCGCCGGCGTAGACCAGGCGGTAGCCCCGGAGCTCGCGGACGGCCTCGTCCGCCAGGTCGGCGCCGGTCACCAGCACGACGGATGGGGCGCCCGGACTCATAGCGATTCCCCTGCGGGCAAGACGCCCGCCGCGCGCAATGCGTCGGCCAGCCAGGGCGCGCCAAGCTTGCCGGCCTTGATCTCTGCGATGCGGCGCGCTTCGGCGTCCACTTTCTGCTGGGCCAGCACCAGGATCTCGGCGACGTTTTCGCGCGGCACGACCACCACGCCGTCGGCATCGCCCACGATCAGGTCGCCCGGATTGACGGTGACGCCCGCCAGCGACACCGGCCAATTGACGCGGCCGGGCAAGCCCTTGGTCGGCCCGTTGGGGTTGGTGCCGACCGAGAAGACGGGAAAGCCGCTTTCGATGATCTCGTCGGAATCGCGCACGGCGGCGTCGACCACGAAGCCGGCCAGCCCGCTGGCCTGCGCCTGCGTCGTCATGATGGTGCCGCACAGCGCGGCGGAGCGGTCGCCTTTGCCTTCGACGACGATGACGTCGCCGGGTTGCGCCAAGGCCAGCGCCGCATGGAACATCAGGTTGTCGCCGGGACGCAGCTCGACGGTGAAGGCGGGGCCCGCCACTTTCATCCGGGGCGACAGCGGCGCAATGCGGCCGCCCAGCGCGCCACGGCGGCCGCCCACGTCGGCCAGGATGGCGGCCTGGAATTGGCTGGCCGCGCGGACCAGTTCGGGACTCACGCGCTGGATGTCGCGGCGGATGGCGGGAAGGGATGTTTCGCTCATGATGGCAGTCTTGTCGTCTGGGGGAATCGGGAATCGGGAATCGTGGAATGGGGATCAGTCGATGCGGGCGCCGGATTGCTTCACGATGCCCGCCCACAGCGCGTGGTCCTTGCGCAGGCGTTCGCTGAACGCTTCGGGCGTGCCGCCCAGCACCTCGCCGCCTTCGGCGCGGATCTTCTCCTGGTATTCCCTGCTGGCCATCGCCTTGTTGGCGGCCGCGTTCAGGGTCTGGATCACGTCGGGCGGCGTGCCTGCCGGCACCATCAGGCCGAACCAGGTGTTGGCGTCAAAACCGGCGTAGCCGGCTTCGCTGACGGTCGGCACATCGGGCAGTTCGGCGACGCGCTTGGCGGACGTGACGGCCAGTGCGCGCAGCTTGCCTGTGCGGATCTGGCCCAGGGCCGTGGGGATGGACGACATGAACAGCTGCACCTGGCCGCCGAACAGGTCGTTCAGCGCCTGGTTGGCGCCCTTGTAGGGAATGTGCTGCAGCTTGATGCCGGCCGACTGCTGCAGCAGTTCGGCGGTCAGGTGCGCGACGGTGCCGTTGCCCGGCGACGCGAAGTTCAGTTCACCCGGGCGGGCCTTGGCCTGCGTAACGACGTCGGCCAGGGTCTGGTAGCGGGAGTTGGAAGCGACCACCAGCACCAGCGGCGCCGTGGCAACCAAGGCGACGGGGGCCAGGTCGCGGGCGGGGTTGTAGGAGAGTTTGCTGTACAGCGAGGGATTGATGGCCAGGTTGCTGGTCTGGCCCAACACCAGCGTGTAGCCGTCCGGGGCGGACTTCACGGCGGTTTCCACGCCCAGGTTGCCGCCGGCGCCGGGGCGGTTCTCAGCCACCAGATTCCAGCCAGAAGTCTTGTTCAGCGCCACGCCCAATTCGCGGGCGATGATGTCGGTGCCGCCGCCGGGCGGGAACGGGACGATCAATCGGATGGGGCGGTCGGGGAAGGATTGCGCAAGCGCGCTGGCGCCGATCACGAGGCCGCCGATCAGCGCGGCCGCTTGGGAAAGCAGTTTCATGGTTGTCTCCAGTCTTATGGGAATGCTTCATTGCGCCGGTCCGTCGCGGGCGGACCTGTGGGCGGGATCCACTATAGGAATGCGTTCCGCTCTATACAATGGCGTTTCGTCTGGCAAAACGCGGTGCGTACCGTGAAACGGGAGAGGACATGAAGAAAACGCCAGGAGTGTCTGTGGAACCGGCCCGGCCGGCGCCCGTCGACGAAGCCCGTGAATCTGGCGGCGTCATCGCAGTGGCGCGCGCGCTGCGCCTGCTTGAAGCATTTCAGGTGGACGACGCGTTCGTGTCGCTGGCCGAACTGAGCCGCCGCGCGGGCATGCACAAGACGACCACGTTGCGCATTGCGCGCACGCTGGCCGAAGCGCGGTATCTGGTGCAGCGCGACGAAGACGGCGCCTGGCGTTTGGGGCCGGCCGCAGGCTGGCTGGGCGCGCGTTACCAGGCGTCGTTCGACCTCAACAACGAGATCGAGCCGACGCTGCGCGAACTGACGCGAGAGACGGGCGAAAGCGCGTCGTTCTTCGTGCGCGAGGGCGATATCCGGACGTGCCTCGTCCGGGTCGAAGGGCCGAAGGCGATCCGCCACCACATCCGGATGGGCGAAGTGCTGCCGCTGGAGAAGGGATCGCCGGGGCGGGTGTTGCTGGCCTTTTCAGGCGAACCGGGCGAGCCTTACGAAACCATCCGCCGCGAGGGGTTCTATATCTCGATCGGCGAGCGCGAAGCCGAAATCGCCAGCGTGTCGGCGCCGGTGTTCGGCGCCAACTGGCGTTTGCTGGGCGCGTTGAGCGTGTCCGGGCCCGGCGGGCGCTTGCCGGGTCCGAAGCTGCGGAGCTTTGCCAAACTGATCAAGCAGAAGGCCAGCCACCTGTCATACGTGCTGAGCGGCGGCGCGCAGCGCCAGGCGCCGACGCGCTCGCAATGGCATCCGTAGCGCGCCCGCCGTCCTAAACGGCTTTCGCGGTCGCGGCCTTGAACGCCGCGATGGCGTCGGCCGATTTGCCCAGCACGTCGCGCAGCACTTCCTCGGTGTGTTCGCCCAGCATCGGCGGCGCGCGCCGATAGACGATCGGCGACGCCGAGAACCGCAGCGGGCTGGCCGTGACGGGCGCCGTGCCGCCGGCCGGATGCGGCAAGTCCCGGCGCAGCTGCCTGGCCTGCGCCTGCGGATGCGCGAATGCCTGCGCGATGTTGTTGATGGGGCCGCAAGGCACCCCCACCGCTTCCAGCTTGGCGATCCAGTCGTCGCGCCGGCCTTCCTGCATGATTGCCGTCAGGATGCCGATCAGCGTTTCGCGGTGGGTGACGCGCAGCCGGTTGGTGGCAAAGCGCGGGTCGTCGCCCAGTTCCGGCACGCCGATCGCGCGGCAATACGCGCGGTACTGCGATTCGTTGCCGGTGGCCACGATCAGGTGGCCGTCGCTGGCGGCGAACACCTGATAGGGCACGACGTTCTGATGCGCGTTGCCGGCGCGCGTGGGCGCGACCCCGGAGTTGAAGTAGTTGGAATTCTGATTGGCCAGCAGCGCCACGTGGCTGTCCAGCAGGGCGATGTCCAGATGCTGCCCCAGGCCGCTGCGATGGCGTTCCTGCAAGGCCGCCAGGATCGCGACCGTCGCGTACATGCCGGTGACGATGTCCGTCACCGCCACGCCGGCCTTCTGCGGCCCGCCGCCAGGCAGGTCGTCGCGTTCGCCGGTGATGCTCATCAGCCCGCCCATGCCCTGGATCATGAAGTCGTAGCCGGGGCGTTGGGCAAACGGACCGTCCTGGCCGAAGCCGGTGACCGAGCAGTAGATCAGGCGCGGATTGATGGCCTTCAGGCTGTCGTAGTCCAGGCCGTATTTCTTCAGCCCGCCTACCTTGAAGTTCTCGACCAGGATGTCGCTTGCCGCGGCCAGTTCGCGGATCAGCGCCGCGCCTTCGGCCGTGGCCATGTCGGCTTCGACCGAACGCTTGTTGCGGTTGGCGCTGAGGTAGTAGGCGGACTCGCTGGTGTCCCGGCCGTGGCCGTCCTTCAGATATGGCGGGCCCCAGGCGCGCGTGTCGTCGCCGACATGGGGGCGTTCGATCTTGATGACGTCGGCGCCCAGGTCGGCCAGGTTCTGCGTGCACCAGGGGCCGGCCAGGATGCGCGACAGGTCCAGCACGCGGATGCCGTCAAGCGCAGGCGGGCGGGTCATGATTGCACCGTCGCGGTGCCGTGGCTCATGACCACAAGATCGCGTTCGCGCGCCCGCACCTGGAATCGGATCTGTCCGTCAGGCATGCGCCACATGTCGCATTGCAGCGTCTCGCCGGGGTACACCGGCGCGGAGAAACGCGCGTTCAGGCTGGTCAGCCGCGACGCGTCGTAATCGCAGCAGCTTTTGACGATGGCGTGCGCCGCCACGCCATACGAGCACAGGCCATGCAGGATGGGCCGTGGATAACCCGCCTGATGCGCGACGTCGGGGTCGGCGTGCAGTGGATTGCGGTCGGCGTTCAAGCGATACAGCAGCGCGGCGCTGGGCGGAACACGCAGTTCGCACTGCAGGTCCGGTTTGCCGCCGGGCACGGCGGGCAGGGCGTCGGGGCTGTCGTCGCCCGGGCCGAAGCCGCCGTCGCCGCGGCAGAACGTGCTTTGCCGCAAAGTGGCCAGGCAGGTGCCGCTTTCGTCATGCAACGTGCGCTCGGTGATGACGATGGCGCCCTTGTCCACGCCCTTGTCGATCACATGCGTGTTGCGGCTTCTTCCGACCACCACGCCCGAGGTCGGCAACGGCGCGTGCACCGTCAGGCGCTGCTCGCCATGCACCACCTTCACCCAATCGATGCCGGCGCGCGGGTCCTGCACCCAGAAGCCGGGGTATCCCAGCACCACGCTCATCGTGGGGAAGGCCTGCAAGTCCTTTTCGTACACGTAGCGCAGCTGGCCGACGTCTTCGGGGTCCTGGCCCAGGCCGATGCCCAGCGCATACAGCATGGTGTCTTTCTGCTCGTAGCGCTGACGCACCTCGTCAAAGCGCCAGTTCTTTACGGTCGCGTAATCCAGGGGCATGGCGGTCTCAGATGGGATCCCAATCGATCACGTCGGGCGAACGCTCCAACGCGTAGAAATGCTTGCGCATGGCGGGCACAGCGATCTCGGCAATGCGTTCCGGCGTCCAGCCTTCGCTGTTGTGCACGGTGCGCAGGGGCCGCGGCTGGCTCATCAGCATGATTTCGTTGGCGCGCACGGCAAAGATCTGCGCGGTGATTTCGCTGGCCGCGTCGCTGGCCAGGTAGACGGCCATCGGCGCGACCTTGCCGGCTTCCATCTTCTTCAGCTTTTCGACGCGGGCCTTCTCTTCGTCTGTTTCTGCCGGGATGGAACTCGTCATGCGGCTCCACGCGAAAGGCGCGATGCAGTTCGAGCGCACGTTGTAGCGCGCCATGTCCAGCGCGATGGATTTGGACAGGGCGACGATGCCGAGTTTGGCGGCGGCGTAGTTCGCCTGGCCGAAGTTGCCGATCAGGCCTGACGTGGACGTCATGTGCACGAAGGCGCCGGACTCCTGCTCGCGGAAATAGGGGGCCGCGGCGCGGCTCATGAAGAACGAGCCGTTCAGGTGCACGTCGATCACCTGGCGCCATTCCTCTTCGCTCATCTTGTGGAAAACGCGGTCGCGCAGATTGCCCGCGTTGTTGATCACGGCGTCGATGCGGCCGAACGCGTCGATGGCGGTCTGCACCACGCGGCTTGCGCTGTCGTAGGCGGCCACGCTGTCGGTGTTGGCGACGGCCTGGCCGCCGGCCGAGACGATCTCTTTCACCACCGCTTGCGCCGGGCCTTCCGCACCGCCTTCGCCCGTCAGCGACACGCCGATGTCGTTCACGACCACCTTGGCGCCCGCCTGCGCCATCGCCAGCGCAATGCTGCGCCCGATGCCGCCGCCCGCGCCCGTGACGACCACTACCTTTCCGGAAACCATGCCGCTCATTGCCTGTGACTCCTGTACTGCGGCGCATGCGCCGCCTGTGGAAAACAGTTCCGCATCAACCGGTGTGGTTCGCGGGTTTAGTGCATGGTAGATTCGACCCGGCATTCGAAGAATTCAAAATTAGAAATGCCCCCCTTCTGCGTGGTGGAACATGAGACATGATTTGACTGACCTGCGTTTGTTTCTGAACGTAGGGGAAACACTCAATCTGACCCGGGCTGCGGAACGCACCTTCCTGTCCTTGCCGGCGGCAAGCGCGCGGGTCAAGCACATGGAAGAAGCCTTCAAGGCGCGGTTGCTGGTGCGCCTGGCGACTGGCGTTGCGCTGACGCCGGCGGGCGAGGTGCTGCTCAAGCATGCCAACGCCGTCTTCCGCCAGCTGGAATGCCTGAACGCCGACCTTCAACCCTATGCCAGCGGATTAAAGGGACGCTTGAGGTTGCTGGCCAACACCACGGCCACCAATTCGTTCCTGGCCGACGCGCTGTCCACGTTCCTGGCGGAAAACCCCGACGTGGACGTGGAGCTGGAAGAAAAGATATCCGGGGACATCGTCATCGCGATCCGCGCGGGCGCGGGAGACCTGGGGCTGGTCGCCGGCAACATCGATGTGGAAGGGCTGGACGTCACGCCTTTGTTCCGCGATGAACTCACCGTCGTGACCTCGCTGGACCATCCGTTGGCGGCCTCGAAGTCCGCGCATTTCGCGGACCTGGTCGACGCCTACCAGTTCGTCGGCATCCATCCTGACAGCGCCATCCAGACCTTCCTGGAAGACATCGCCAGCGGCCTGGGCAAGCGCATCTGCCAACGCGTGCACGTAGGCAGTTTCGAAGCGGTGTGCCGTATGGTGGAAGCGGGTGCCGGCATCGCCGTCGTGCCGCGCGCCTGCGCGGCGCGCTACAGCCGCCCCGACGCGCTGCATGTGCTGAAGCTGGATGATCCGTGGGCGCTGCGCGACCGGCTGCTGTGCCGCCAACGCGGCCGCGACCTGCCCAGCTTCGCCGAGTGCTTCATCGAACACGTGCAGCGCGCCGCGCGCGGGCAATGAGCCGACCGGAGCGGGGCCGCATCGGCGCCTGCTTCGTTTTCCCTAGGCCAAGTGTCGCATCCGCGCATCGCGCACGCGCAGATCGTGTCCGCTCACCGAACTTTCCATCCCGTGCGAAAGAGGGGCTTTTGAAAATGTGTAGCGGCGAATCCGCGCGCCCGGAAAATAATAAATAAGAGCGGCGGGCAGCAGTTCTTGAAGCTTGACCGTGAATAACACCAAGACTCAGGAGACTGCAGTGATCGATCCTCAACGCCGCCGCGTCGTCGCGGGGCTGGGCGCCGCGTGCGCCGCCGCCATTGTGCCCGCCTTGTTCCCCGCTACCGCGCGCGCCGCCACGTGGCCCGGCCACGCCGTGACTTTCATCGTGCCCTTTCCCGCCGGCGGTCCGGTCGACACGACCGCGCGATTCACCACGCAGCCGCTGGGCCAGCTGTGGTCGGTGCCTACCGTGGTGGACAACAAGTCTGGCGCGGGAGGGATCGTCGGCGCGCAGTTCGCGGCCAAGGCCGAGCCCGACGGCTACAACTTCTTCTTCGCCTCCATCCATCACGCGGTGCTGCCCAGCCTGCGCGACAACCTCAGCTACGACATCAGCCGTGACTTCGTGCCGGTTGGCATGGCGGCGGTCTTTCCCATCGTGCTGGTGGTGAACGCGTCGCTGCCGGTCAACACGGTGAGCGAACTGATCGCCTACGCCAAAGACAATCCGGGCAAGCTGTCGTTCAGCTCTTCCGGCACCGGCGGCGGCACGCATCTGGCGGGCGAACTCTTCAACGCGATGGCGGGCGTGCGGATCCAGCACATCCCGTATCGGGGCAGTGCGCCCGCCATGCAGGACCTGCTGGGCGGACAGGTGCAGGTGATGTTCGCCGATGGGCCATCCGCCGTGCCGCACCTGAAAGGCGGCAAGGTGCGCGCGCTCGGCGTGGGCAACCCCACGCGATCGAGCATGCTGCCGGATGTGCCCACCATCGCCGAATCCGGGTTGCCGGGCTACGAGGCCTATTCCTGGAGCGGCGTGATGGCGCCCAAGGGCACGCCGCCGGACATCGTGAAGCGCATGAACGCCGATATGGTGAAAGTGCTGTCGGACCCCGCCACGGCCAAGGGGATGATCGCGGCCGGTGCCGAGCCCAAGCCCGGCACGCCAGAACAGTTCGGCGAATTCGTCCGCGACGAGATCGTGAAGTGGCGCGACCTGATCAAGACCGCGAACATCAAGCTGGAATAGGGCGTCGTCGCGCAGCCCGACCAGTGCGGGCGGAACAACGCGGGCGGGGCCGGAGACGGGCCCGCCCGACTTTTTGTCTTACGCGGCCAGCAAGGCGTCGCGGGCGCTGCGGTATTCCACTTCCAGTTGATCCACCAGCGTGGCGATGGGCAGGATCTCTTGCGCCGCGCCCACGCCCTGGCCGGCGCTCCAGACGTCCTTCCACGCTTTGGGCCGCGAGTTCTTGTCCATGTTGGCGGGCGGCGCCTCGCCTTGCCGGGTCAGCGCCAGGGGATCCAGTCCCGCCGCCTCGATGCTGGCGGAAAGATAGTTGGCCGGCACGCCCGAGAAGTACGGGGTGTAGGTCACGTCAGCTGCCTGCGCCTGCAGCACCATTTCGCGATAGGCTTCGCTGGCCAGCGACTCCTGCGTGGCGATGAAGCGCGTGCCCATGTAGGCGAAGTCGCACCCCAGGACCTGGGCCGCGAGGATGTCCTTGCCGTGGCTGATGCAGCCTGACAGCGCCAGCGGGCCGTCATAGAACGCGCGGATCTCGTTGACCAGCGCGATGGGGTTGATCTGGCCCGCATGGCCGCCGGCGCCGGCGGCCACCAGGATCAGGCCGTCGACGCCCGCCTCCAGCGCGCGCTTGGCGTGGCGCACGTTGGTGACGTCGTGGTAGACCAGCCCCCCGTAAGGGTGCACGGCCTGCACCACGGCCTCCGGCGCATGCAGCGACGTGATGATGAGTGGCACGCGCCGTTCGGCGCAGATGGCCAGGTCGCCCTGCCAGCGCGGATTGCTGGGATGGACGATCAGGTTCACGCCATACGGCGCGACGCGCGCGCCGGGGTCGGCCTGGCGCTTGGCGGCCAGGCCTTCCTCGATGCGGCTGATCCACTCGTGCAATTGCTCTTGCGGACGGGCGTTCAGCGACGGGAACGTGCCGATGATCCCCGCCGCGCATTGCGCCACCACCAGCTCCGGCCCAGAGACCAGGAACATGGGGGCGCCGATGATCGGCAAGCGGGTCTGGGCTTGTAGCGCAAGCGGAGGATGCATCGTGGGGCTCCGGGTGAGGTCAGTTGGCCTGGATATTGGCGCTTTGGATGACGTCCGACCACAAGGCGTACTCGCGGTCGATACGGGATTGCAATGCCTTCGAATCGCCGGCGTTGATGGTGTAGCCGCCTTCGGTCATGGCCTGGCGGAAGGCGGGGTCCTTGGACACGTCGTCCAGCGCGCGGGCCAGGCGGGCCGAAACGGCGTCTGGCAGCTTCTTGGGGCCGACCAGCGCGTACCAACCCACGACTTCGTAATCCTTCATGCCCGCTTCGATCATCGTCGGCACGTCGGGCAGTTCGGGGTTGCGGGTCTTGGACGTGACGGCCAGCGCGCGGGCCTTGCCGCTTTTGATGAAGGGGATGGCGGTGCTGGTGATGTCGAACATGAAGGTCACCTTGCCGCTGATCACATCCATCATGGCCGGCGAGTTGCCGCGGTACGGCACGTGCAGCATCGATGCGTCGGCCTGCTTTTTCAGCAGCTCGGCCGACAGGTGGTTGGATGCGCCGATCCCGGCGGATCCGAACGACACGGCATCGGGGTGCGCGCGCGCGTAGCCGACGAGTTCGCCGACGTTCCTGGCCGGAATCTGCGGGCCGATCAGCAGCACGTTGGCGTAGTCGACCACCAAGCCGATCAGCGAAAAGTCCTTGCGGGGGTCGAACAGCGTGCTGCGCTGAACCAGCGGCGACATGGTCAGGGTGGGGCTGGCGGCAAAGCCCAGCATGTAGCCGTCGGGCGAGGCCTTGGCGGTGGCGTCGGAGGCGATCATGCCGCTGGCGCCGGCGCGGTTTTCCACCACGACGGTCTGGCCCAGCTTGTCGCCCAGGTATTTGGCGAAGACGCGGGCCGTGGTGTCGACGGGGCCGCCCGGGGCGTAGCCCACCAGCAGGCGGATGGGGCGTTCGGGGTAGGCGTCCGCCTGGGCGGCCGTCGCCGTGGCAAGCGCCGCCACGGCGGCGGCCGTGGCGAACAGGGTCTTGATGTTCACGCTGTTGTCTCCTTGTGTATAAGTGGCCGGTCGTGGAGCGGAACAGCGGATCCGCGCCTACGCCAGCCTTTCTTTCAGCGGCTGCTTCAGGATTTTTCCGCTGACGGTCGTGGGAATGGTCTCGATGGGGATGATTCGCGCGGGGCGCTTGTAGGGCGCCAGTTGCGCGCGCAGATGCAGCATCAGCAGGTTGGTGTCGATCGTGGCGCCGGGCAGGGGCTCGACGAAGGCGATGACTTCCTCGTTCTGGTCGGCGGTGTCGCGGCCCACCACGGCCGATAGCCGCACGCCGGGGAACGCGTTGATCACCGATTCGACTTCGATGGGATACACGTTGAAGCCGGACCGGATGATCAGGTCCTTGGAGCGGCCGGCGATGAACAGCGCGCCGCTGCCGTCCACGAAGCCGATGTCGCCCGTGTTGAGCCAGCCGCCGGGCAAGAGCGCCAGCGCAGTCTGTTCGGGGCTGCGGTAGTAGCCCAGCATGACGCCCGGGCCGCGGATCAGGATGTCACCGCGTTCGCCGGGCGCGGGCGTGCCGCTGTCGGGGCTGCCGATGCGCATCTCCACGCCCTCCACCGCGTAGCCTGCCGAGCAGTCAGCGCGCGGCGCGTCGATACGCGTGATGAACATCGACCCCGCGTACTCCGTGATGCCGTAGCCATGGTGCATCGGCACGCCGAAGTAGCGTTCGGCGTCGCGCTTGAGGGTGGGGTCGAGCGCCGCGCCACCGGTGTACAGGTAGCGCAGCGCGGGCGCGCGCAGCTCGGCGCGCGGCGGCGCCACGGCCATCATGCGGCTGAACATGGTGGGCACGCCCTGCAGGATGCTGACGCCCGGATGCGCCAGCGCCTTGAACGCGTCTTCGGCGTCGAAGCGGCTGCGCAGCACCAGGCTGGCACCCGCATGCACGGTGGCCATCAGCACCGTGGCGATGCCGAAGATGTGCGACATGGGCAGCGCCGCATAGCCGATGTCGTGCGGCGTCAGCCGGCGGGATGCCGCCGACACGCGCGCAAAGTGCAGCAGGCCGCGATGCGGCACCATCACGCCCTTGGGTGCGCCCGTGGTGCCGGAGGTATAGATCACGGTGGCCACGTCGGCCGCCAGGTCGCCGCCTTCCGCCTGCGTGGGCGTTGCGGCCCGCACGGCCTGCACGCCCGGTCCCCAGACGGCCGGATCGGCGTCTTGCGCGCCGGCAGCCCCGGCATGCGCGGCCGCGGCGGACGAGACGTCCGTGGTGTAGAGCAGCAGTTCGGGCTGCGCGTGCAGGCGGATGTTGTCGACTTCGCGTGCGGACAACCGGGCGTTCACGCCCACCGGCCAGGCGCCCGCCAGGCCGCATCCGAACAGCGCCGCGATCATCGCCGTGCAGTTTTCCCCCACCATCAGCACCCGGTGGCCGGGCTGCATGCCCTGGTCGCGCAGCCAGCCGGCGACGGCCTGCACGCGTTGCCACAGCTGGGCGTAGGTCAGCGTGCCGCCGCCTTCTTCGTACAGGCAGATGGCGTCGGGCCGCTGTTGCGCCTGCAGCGCGACGACTTCGTGGATGCGGGTGAAGGGTTCTGCGTGGGACATCGGTGTTGCCGTGGCGTTCAAAGGGTGGCCTGGGTGCCCAGGATTGCGGTGGATTGGCTGGACAGCGTGCCGCCGTTGCCATGCACCAGCGCCAATTGCGCATCCGCGACCTGGCGCGCGCCGCATTCGCCGCGCAACTGCCGGACGGCTTCGATCATGATGAAGACGCCGTACATGCCGGGATGCACGCAGCACAGGCCGCCGCCGTTGGTGTTTACCGGCAGCCGGCCGCCTGGCGCGATGGCGCCGCCTGCGATGAATTCCTTGCTTTCGCCCTTGGCGCAGAAGCCCAGGTCTTCCAGGAACAGGAGGGTGTTGATGGTGAACGCGTCGTAGAGCTCGACCACGTCGATGTCTTTCTGCGATACGCCGGCCATGTCGAACGCGCGCTTGCCGGATTCGGCCGCGGCCGTCACGGTCAGGTCTTCCATGGACGAGATCTGCCGGTTCCAGACCGCCGTGGCGTTGCCCAGGACGTAGACGGGCGGGCGCGGCAGGTCGCGCGCACGGTCTGCGCGCACCAGCACGTAGGCGCCGGCGCCGTCTGTGACCAGGCAGCAATCGCGCACGCTCAAGGGGTCCGACACCATGCGGGCCGACAGGATCTGGTCCAGCGTGGCGGGCTCGCGCAGTTGCGCCTCGGGGTTCAGTTGCGCCCACTGGTTGGCTGCCAGGGCCACTTGCGCCAGATGTTCGCGGCGCGTGCCGTACTGGTGCATGTGGCGCGCGGCGGCCAGCGCGTAGGACGACAACGGGCTCAGCGGATCGTAGGGGGTTTCGTAGGGCTGGGGATCGAACTGCTTGCGGACCCGGCCGATTTCGGCCCGGCTCAGCGTGGACGTGCGTTGCGTGCTGCCGTAGCAGACCAGCACGGCGTTGCATTGGTCGGAGGCCAGCGCATGCAGGGCCGGCATCAGATGTGCCACGAAGCTGGAGCCGCCCAGCATGGTGCTGTCGATGAAGGTCGGGCGGATGCCCAGGTGTTCGATCACCGGCATCGCCCACATCGGCGCCGCGACGCTGGCCGTGCAGATGCCGTCGATGTCGCGCATCGTCAAGCCGGCGTCGGCCACGGCGCGCTGCGCCGCCTGCACCAGGATTTCCATTTCGGTGTAGCCCGCGGCCTGTCCCAGGCCCGCGTGGCCCACACCCGCCACGGCGACGGCGCCGCGCAGATCTTTCAGCGTCATGGCGCCTCCTTGTTGGGTACGAAGACCACGAGGCCGTGGCCGTCCTGCTGCGCCACCTGGGCGCGCACCGCCATGCCGATGCGCACGTCGGCGGGGGCGATGCCCTGCACGCGGCTCATCAGTCGGACGCCTTCCTGCAAGTCGATCAGCGCCACGTTGTAGTCGCCGCCCGCCTCGGGCTTGCGCCGCACCACGGTGGTGGAATAGACGGTGCCGCGCCCGTCGGGCTCGGTCCATGCCAGCTTGTCCGCGCCGCAGTGCGGGCAAATCATTCGGGGGTAGAACACCGCGCGGTCGCAGCCGGCGCAATGCTGGATGAGAAAGCGGCCCTGGTCGAGCGCCTGGCGGTACTGCGCCTCGACGCCCTGCGGCACGCCTTCCTGGTGATCGGCAACAGTCATGGTGCGATGGGATTCCAGTGGATGACGGCTGCTAGTGTCCGCACTGCCGCCGGGTTCGGCCATTCTTCATTGCTGAAGCAGGCCTTTTGCGGACCTGTAGTGGGGGGCGCCCTACATCCTGCGCGAAGCCGGTCTTCGGAAGAGGCAGATTGCCGGCCTGTCGGGGCCGTGGCTAGATACCGGGCAAAGGAGGTAGACCATGAACCTGACCTGGACGCGAGAAGAGCGCCAATTCCGCGACGAGGTGCGCGCATTCGCCACCGCCAACCTGCCTGACGACATCCGCGGCAAAGTACTGCGGCATCAACGGCTGGAACGCGAGGACTACGTGCGCTGGCACAACATCCTGGCCGACCACGGCTGGGGCGCGCCCAATTGGCCCGTCGAACACGGCGGCACCGGCTGGAACGCGTTGCAGCGCCTGATCTTCGAGGTGGAATGCTTCAAGGCGGGCGCGCCGCGCCTGCTGCCCTTTGGCCTGTCCATGATCGGGCCCGTGCTGATGAAGTACGGCAGCGCCGAGCAACAGGCGCGCCTCCTGCCGCGCATGCTGCGCGTGGAGGACTGGTGGTGTCAGGGCTACTCCGAGCCGGGCTCGGGTTCCGACCTGGCGTCGCTCAAGACCCGCGCGGTGCGCGACGGCGACGAATACGTCGTCAATGGCCAGAAGACCTGGACCACGCTGGCGCAGTATGCCGACTGGATGTTCTGCCTGGTGCGCACCGACCCCGACGCGCGCGCGCAGCGCGGCATCTCGATGCTGCTGCTGGACATGCGCGCCCCGGGCGTCACCGTGCGCCCCATCCGCACGCTGGACGGCGGCCACGACGTGAACGAGGTCTGGCTGGAGAACGTGCGCGTGCCGGTGTCCAACCTGGTGGGCGAAGAGAACCAGGGCTGGACCTACGCCAAGTACCTGCTGGGCCACGAGCGCACCGGCATTGCCGGGCTGGGCCATTGCCACCGCGAACTGGGCATCCTGAAGCAGATGGCCGCGCGCGCGCAGTCGCACGGCAAGCCGCTGCTGGCCGACAGCCGCATCCGCGACCGCATTTCGCGGATCGAAGTCGACATCATGGCGCTGGAAATGCTGTTGCTGCGCGTGGCCGCAAGCAACGACGGCACGCCGGGCCCAGAGGCCTCGGTGCTGAAGATCCGCGGGTCCGAGATCCAGCAGGACCTGGCCATGCTGCAAATGGAAGTGGCCGGGCCGGACGCCTGGCCTTACGACCCCGACTGGCTGCAGGCTGGCGGCGATTTCCACGGCCCGGGCCCCGAGATGGCGGCGGCGTCAGGCGCAGGCTACGCCGACATGCGCAAGACCTCGATCTACGGCGGCACGACCGAAGTGCAGAAGGGCATCATCGCCCGCCTGGTGCTGGGCCTGTAGGCCCGCCCACGCGCAATCCGACAGGAAGACACGCATGGATTTCATCTACACCGAAGAACAGCGCATGTTGGCAGACAGCCTGCGCCGCCTGGTCGACCAGGCATGGACGTATTCCCAGCGCCGCGCCCGCCAGGCGGACGGCAAGCTGGACCCCAAGGCCTGGGGCGCGCTGGCCGAACTGGGCGTACTGGGCCTGACCATTTCGCAGGACTTCGGGGGCTTCGGCGAAGTGCCCGCCAGTTTGTTGCCAGTGCATGTGGAACTGGGCCGCGGGTTGGTGTCCGAACCGGTCATTCCCAGCGCCGTCATGGGCGCGGCGCTGCTGGACGCCTGCGGCGACGCCGTGCGCGGCCGCTGGCTGCCCGCCATCGCCTCGGGCGAGGCCATCGTCAGCGTGGCCTACCAGGAACCCGGCCGCCGCTACGACACGGACCCGCAGGGCTGCCGCGCCGCCAAGACGGCCGACGGCTGGCGCCTGGACGGCGTCAAGCATCTGGTGTGGCACGGCGCCGCAGCCTCGGCATGGCTGGTCAGCGCGCAGGGGGCCGACGGGCAGACCCTGCTGCTGGCGGTGCCGGCCGGCTCGGCGGGCGTGCGCGTGACCGATACGCCGACGCTGGACGGGGCCCGCTGCGCCCGGCTGGATTTCGACGCGGTGGGCCTGCCCGCCGACGCCTTGCTGACCGAGGGGCCGGCGGCGGACGCGGCGCTGGCGCAGGCCCTGCAATGGGGCACGGCAGCGCTGTGCGCGCATGCGGCGGGCGCCATGGACCGGTTGCTGGAGATCACGGTGGACTACCTGAAGACGCGCAAGCAATTCGGGCAGCCGCTGGCGTCGTTCCAGGCCTTGCAGCACCGGCTGGCCGAAATGCTGGTGGCCAAGGAGCTGGCCCTGTCGATGGCCTATGTGGCGGTTGCGGCCTTGACCGAACCGGAGGCCGCGCAACGCCGCCGCATGATCGCGTCGGCCAAGCTGGAAGCCGCGCGCGCGGGGCGCCTCGTGGCGCAGATGGCCGTGCAGTTGCATGGCGGCATGGGCATGACGGACGAATTGGACGTGGGCGACTATTTCAAGAGATTGACCGTGGTGGACCAACTGCTGGGCGACACCGCCGAGCAACTGGCCGTGCTGGAGGAACTGGCATGAGCGCGGCAACGTCACACCCGGCCGAAGGCGGCGAATACACCCAGATCCGCTTCACGCTGGACCAGGGCGTGGGCGTCATCACGCTCAACCGGCCCGACCGGCTGAACAGCTTCACCGAAGTCATGCACGCCGAATTGGCGCGCGCGCTGGACGCCATGGAGGCGGATCCGGGCTTGCGCGGGCTGGTGATCACGGGGGCCGGCCGGGGTTTTTGCGCCGGCCAGGACTTAAGCGAGCGCAAGCCTTCTGACGACGGCTCGCGCCGCGACCTGAGCCAGATTCTTGAGAAGTGCTACCGGCCGTTGATCACTCGCCTGCGCGCCTTGCCCGTGCCGGTGGTCTGCGTGATGAACGGCGTGGCGGCCGGCGCGGGCGCCAGCCTGGTGCTGGCGTGCGACGTGGTGTTCGCCGTGGAGTCCTCGCGTTTCATCCAGGCCTTCAGCAAGATCGGCCTGCTGCCCGATGCGGGCGGCACCTGGTTCTTGCCGCGGCTGGTGGGGTCGGCCCGCGCGATGGGGGCGGCGCTGTTCGGCGAAGCGGTCAGCGCCCGGCAGGCGGAATCGTGGGGCTTGATCTGGCGCGTGGTGCCCGACGACGCGCTGGCGGCCACCCTGGCGGACGTCACGGCGACCTTGGCGGCCGGGCCCACGCGGGCCTATGCGGCGACCAAGGCGGCGCTGCATGCGTCCAGCGGCAACACGCTGGCGCAGCAGTTCGATCTGGAATGCCGGCTTCAGCGCGAGCTTGGTTACACCGACGACTACCTGGAAGGCATGCGGGCGTTTGCGGAAAAGCGGCCGCCGGCCTTCACCGGCACCTGAGGCGGCAGGCCGGGCCGGCGACGGGCAAGGGGCGTCAAGGCGCCCGCGGCACCTGGATCTGTTCGATGAGCTCGCGGGCGCAGCCGGGCAGGGCATCGATGTCACGCACCAGCAGCTTCCTCTCCCGCACCACCCATGGTTCGTCCAGCTCCACCACGCGCAGCTTGGTGTCGGCGCCATAGCGGCGGGCGGCGGAATCGGGGATGACGCCGATGCCGACGCCGGCCTGCACCATGCGGCAGATCGAATCGAAGCTATAGAGCTGGATGCGTTGCGGCAGGCGCTGGCCGACACGCTCCAGTTGGTCGCGCAGGAAAGCGACCAGCGTGGAGCCTTCGTGCATGGTGATGAACGGATAACGCACGGCGTCCACCAGCTTGACCTTTTCCTGGTCCTGCAGCGGATGGCCGTTGGGCACCACCAGCACCAGCCGGTCGGTGCTGAAGTGGATCGTCTGCAATTCTGGCGCGTCCACCGGGCCCGCCACGATGCCCAGGTCGGTGGTGCCGTCCAGCACGCCGCGCACGATGTCGCGCGTCAGGCGCTCTTGCAGGTCGACCGTGACGCCCGGGTGGCCCGACAGGAACTGCGCCAGGATGTCCGGCATGAATTCGGTGACGGCCGTGGTGTTGGCGAAGATCCGGATATGGCCGGCGTCGCCGTCGGATTGCTCCTGGAAGTCGTGCTTCAGGTGGTCTACCTGCCGCATGATGACGCGGGCGTGCTGCAGCAGCTTCTGGCCGGCGGGCGTGATCTCCACGCCGCGGCTGTCGCGGTACAGCAATCGGGTATTCAGCTGGTTTTCCAGCGCTTTGATCCGCACGCTGACGGCGGCCAGGGACAAGTGCGCCCGTTTGGCCGCCTGGGTCAGGCTGGGGGATTCCGCGATGTGGATGAACAGGCGTAGGTCGGCAAGGTCGAAGTGCATGGGGCATATATTACGGCGCGCGACGCCGGGGCTGGGCATGGGCGGTCGATTCAGGCGCCGCAAACCCCGCCTTGAGGAAAAACGAATTCACAACGGGGACGGCTTGCGGGCATGCTGTCGCTTGAGAAAACCCCACCAAAGGATATCGGCATGACTTCTACAGATCCGGCAGGCTGGATCGGCAGCGGCGAACGCAAGGCGGACGCGATGGACCCCGGCCATGCCGCGCGCATCGCAGCCACCCTGGGCGGGGTGGCGCCGGCCCAGGGCGAGGCCCTGCCGCCCCTGTGGCAATGGGCGTTCTTCATCAGCACGGTGGGCATGGACGGATTGGGGACGGATGGCCATCCCTCGCGCGGCGGGTTCCTGCCGCCGGCCCAGGACCGCAACCGCATGTGGGCGGGCGGCCGGGTGGAATTCCGCCAGCCGCTGAAAGTCGGCGTGCCGGCAGAACGGGTGTCCACGGTCGCCGACGTCAAGGAAAAGACGGGCCGCACCGGCGCGCTGCTGTTCGTGACCGTGCGCCACGAATACCACCAGGCGGGCGAGATCGTCATCCTGGAAGAGCAGGACATCGTCTACCGGCAGCCGTCGCCGCCCAAGCTTGCGGGCAGCGAACCCGCGCCCCAGGCGCAATGGCGCGATACGGTCAATCCGACGTCCGTGCTGCTGTTCCGCTATTCGGCGGTGACCTTCAATGGCCATCGCATCCATTACGACCATCCCTACGTGACCGGCACCGAGGGCTATCCCGGCCTGGTGGTGCACGGCCCGTTGATCGCCACCGAGATGGTGGCCGCCTTTACCCGCGCCCATCCCAAGGCGCGCCTGACGCATCTGTCGTACCGCGGCCTGCGTCCGCTGATTTCGCCCGCGCCCTTCCAGGTGGCCGGCCGCTTGACCGAGCCGGGCGTGGCCCAGCTTTGGGCCGAGCAGGACGGCACGCTTGCCCACCAAGCTGAACTGAGGTTTACCGAATGAGCACGCAGGCAACCCGCCCTTTGGACGGCATTACCGTCGTCAGCCTTGAACACGCCATCGCCGCGCCGTTCTGCACTCGCCAACTGGCCGACATGGGGGCGCGCGTTATCAAGATCGAACGCCCCGGCAGCGGCGACTTCGCCCGTGGCTACGACGAGCGTGTGCGCGGCCTGTCCTCGCATTTCGTCTGGACCAACCGCTCCAAGGAAAGCCTGACGCTCGACCTGAAGCGCGACGAAGCGGGCGGCATCATGGACCGCCTGCTGGAATCGGCCGACGTGCTGGTGCAGAACCTGGCGCCTGGCGCCGCGGCGCGGCTGGGGCTGTCGTTCGACGCCCTGCACAAGAAGTACCCGCGCCTGATCGTGTGCGACATCTCGGGCTATGGCGAAGGCGGCCCTTACCAGGACAAGAAGGCCTACGACCTGCTGATCCAAAGCGAAAGCGGCTTCCTGTCGGTCACGGGCACCAAGGACGATCCGGTCAAGGCGGGGTGTTCGATCGCCGACATCGCGGCGGGCATGTACGCCTATTCGGCCATTCTGAACGCCTTGCTGCTGCGCCAGCGGACCGGGCTGGGCAGCCGCCTGGACGTGTCCATGCTGGAAAGCATGGTCGAATGGATGGGCTTTCCCATGTACTACGCCTTCGAAGGCGCCGCGCCGCCCGTGCGTGCCGGCGCCGCCCACGCGTCGATCTACCCGTACGGGCCGTTCCCGGTGGGCGACGGGTCCACCATCATGCTGGGCTTGCAGAACGAGCGCGAATGGCGCGTGTTCTGCGCACAGGTGCTGCGCCAGGCCGATCTGGCCGAAGACCCGCGCTTCCTGTCGAATTCCCAGCGCACCGCCAATCGCGACGCCTTGCGCGACCTGATCGTGGCGGCCTTCGCCGACCTGTCCATCGCGCAGGTCACGCAGCGGCTGGAAGACGCGCAAATCGCCAACGCCCGCGTGAACGACATGGCCGGCGTCTGGGCGCACCCGCAACTGCAGGCGCGCGCCCGCTGGAGCCAGGTGGACAGCCCGGCCGGCACGCTGCCTGCGCTGCTGCCGCCGGCCAGCAGCAACGCTTTCGCGCCGCGCATGGCCGCGGTGCCCTCGGTGGGCCAAAACACCGATGCGGTGCTAGCATCATTGGGATACGCGCCGGATCAAGTGGCGCAGTTCCATGCCTCGGAGGTCGTGTGACGCATCCCGTCGTTCGTAGCGCCCTGTTCGTGCCGGCCTCGCGCGCCGAGCGCATCCCCAAAGCGCTGGCCGCCGGCGCGGATGCCGTCATCGTCGACCTGGAAGACGCGGTCGAGCATCTGGCCAAGGCGTCCGCCCGCGAAGCCCTGTGCGACTTCCTGGGGACGCATCGCCAGACGCGACTGTGGGTGCGTATCAACGACGCCTCCACGTCCTGGCACGACGACGACTTGAAAGCCTGCCGGGGCCAGCCGGGCGTCGCGGGCATCTTGCTGCCCAAGGCCGAGAGCCTGGCGCAGGTGCGGCACGTGGCGCAGACGGGCTTGCCCGTCATCCCCATCATCGAAACGGCCCGCGGCCTGCTGAACGCGGCCGAGGTCGCGGCCACCCCAGGGGTGGCGCGGCTGGCCTTCGGCAGCCTGGACTACGGGCTGGACATGGGCCTGACGCCCGACTCCCCCGGCGCGGAAACGGTGCTGGACCATGCGCGGGTGCAGGTGCTGCTGCATACCCGTTCTGCAGGGCTGGCGCCGGCGCTGGACGGCGTCCATGCCGGCGTGCAGGATCAGGCCGGGTTGGCGCTTGCGGCGGGCCGCGCCCAGCAGATGGGGTTCGGCGGCATGCTGTGCATCCATCCCACGCAGGTGCCGGTGATCCACGCGGCCTTCGTGCCGGCGCAGGAAGAGCTTGCGTGGGCGCGCCGCGTCGTCGCCACGCACCGCGAGACGGCGTCGGGCACCTTCATGCTGGACGGCCGGATGGTCGATGCGCCCGTCATCGCGCGGGCGCGCCTGGTGCTGGCGCAAGCCGGGGAGCAGGCCGGCGCCTAGCCGGGGCGGATCTCGCCTATCCTCGGGGTTCCCTTCCTTTCTTTACAGGCTGCGCCATGAGCGATGCGCTCTTCATCGGACACACCTATATCGACGTCACCGTGCTGGCCGACGAATGGCCCACGGGCGACGAGAAGAGCGTGGCGCGGGACTATGCCGTGTCTTTCGGCGGCAACGCCGTCACGGCCGCATTCGCGTGCGCACGGCTGGGCTCGCCGCCTGACCTGATCTGCTCGCTGGCGCCCGACTGGCTGGGGCACATGTACACGGACATGGCGGCCGCGCACGGCGTGACGCTGCACGCGCGCCACGTGCGCCGCTCATCCTTGTCCTTCATCATGCCCAATCACGGCAAGCGCGCGATCGTGCGCGCGCGCGACGCAGATTACCTGAACGACTTCCCCCGGCTGGACATCAGCGGCTATCGCGCGCTGCACCTGGACGGCCATCAGCCCGACGCCGCGCTGCACTATGCGCGGGCCTGCCGGCAGGCGGGGGTGCTGACGTCGCTGGATGGTGGCGGCGTGCGCGAGAACACCGACGAGCTGTTGCGCCATATCGACGTGGCCGTCTGCGCGGAGCGCATGTGCGAACAGCTGGGCCTGACGCCGGAAGGGTTGCTGGACCTGCTGAAGGCGCGCGGCTGCCGAATCGGCGCCGTGACGATGGGCGAACGGGGCATGCTCTGGTACGACGAGGCGGGCCGCGTCGACACGCTGCCGTCGCTGGACGTGCCGGGCAACCGCATCGTGGATACCTCGGGGGCAGGCGACGTGTTCCACGGCGCCTATGTCTGGTCTTACCTGAACCGCCCGGACCAGCCCTGGGTGGAACACTTCACCTTCGCGCGTGCGGCGTCGGCTCACAAGATCCAGCATCTGGGCAACGAGGCAGGCCTGCCCAAGGTGGAAGACGTGGAACGGGCGATGATGGCGTTTACCGCCAAGGCAGGGTGATGGCGCCAAGGGCGCCTTGCCCATCAATCCTCGCAGCTATTCAACGATCCGTTCAATCGCCTGATCGTGGATCGCATCGATCCACGCGCTGATCGGCCTGCCCTGCACGGCAATCTGCGGCGCCAGGTCGCGCAGCGGCAGCAGCACGAACGCGCGCAGGTGCATGCGGGGGTGGGGCAGGATCAGCCGTTCGTGATCCAGTTGCGTGTCGCCATACGCCAGCAGGTCCAGGTCCAGCGTGCGCGGAGCGTTCTTGTAGGGGCGCAGGCGGCCATGGCTGTTTTCCAGCGCCTGCAGCGCATCCAGCAAGGCCAGCGGCGGCAGGCGCGTGTCCAGCGCCGCCACGGCGTTCACGAAGTCAGGGCCGGTGGCCTCCACGGGCGCGCTGCGGTAGAACGGCGACGCCGTCACGGCGGCGATGCCGTCGGTCGCCTGCAGTTCGGCCAGCACGTGGCGCAAGGTGGCCGCGCTGTCGCCCAGATTGGCGCCCAGGCCGATGTAGGCGCGGACCAGGGAGGGCGCCACGGTGTTATTCAGCGCTGGCCGGGCCGCGCGGCGAAGAACGGCGCGGACGGCGGCGCTTGCGCGGGGACGACGAGGCCGCCGGACCGCCGCCGCCACCGGCGTCGCCAGCTTCGCGCGGCAGGCGCGAGACTTCTTCGATCATGTCGGCGCGGGTGACGTCGTCGGCGTTGGCCAGATCCATCCACCATTGCGCCAGCACGCTGTCGAACTCGCCGGCCGCGGCGCGCAGCTGCAGGAAGTCGCAGGCGGCGCGGAAGCGCGGCTGTTCGATCATGCGGAAGATGGTCTTGCCCATGCGGCGTTCAAAACGCGGCTGCATGAACCAGATCTCGCGCATGTCCGACGAGAAACGGCGCTGGATGGCCAGCTTTTCGGTCTGTTCGTCCAGCACCGAATCGGCGGCTTGCGACAACGCGGGGATAGTGTGTTCGCCTTGGGCGCGCAGCTGCTTCCAGCGCACGTCCACCTGCTGCCACAGCAGGGCGGCGAACAGGAAGCTGGGGCTGATGGTCTTGCCGGCGCGCACGCGGGCGTCGGTGCGTTCCAGGGCCAGTTCCACGAAGTGTTCGCCGCCGGGCTGTTCCAGCACCACGTCCAGCAGCGGCAACAGGCCATTGTGCAGGCCATCGGCGCGCAGTTGGCGCAGGCAGTCCATCGCGTGGCCGCAGGTCAGCAGCTTGAGCATTTCGTCGAACAGGCGCGAGGCCGGCACGTTTTCGATGAGCTCGGCCATGGTGCTGATCGGCTGGCGCGTGGCCGGGTCGATCGTGCCGTTGAGCTTGGCGGCGAAACGCACGGCGCGCAGCATGCGCACCGGATCTTCGCGGTAGCGCTTGACCGGGTCGCCGATGATGCGGACCTGGCGCTTCTTCAAGTCGGCCACGCCATTGTGGTAGTCGATGACTTCCTCGTTGTGCGGGTCGTAGTACAGCGCGTTCATCGTGAAGTCGCGGCGCTTGGCGTCTTCTTCCTGCGAACCGAACACGTTGTCGCGCAGGATGCGGCCGTGCTCGTCGGTTTCCTGGTCTTCCGAGGCGGGCGCGCGGAAGGTCGAGGTCTCGATGATCTCCTGGCCGAACACCACATGCACCAGCTGGAAGCGGCGGCCGATGATGCGGGCGCGGCGAAACAGCGGGCGGATCTGTTCGGGCGTGGCGTTGGTGGCCACGTCGAAGTCCTTGGGCTCCAGGCCCACGATCAGGTCGCGCACGGCGCCGCCGACGATATAGCCCTCGTAGCCGTGTTGGCGCAGGACTTCGCAGACCTTGATGGCGTGGCGCGAAACGTTACGGCGGTCAATGCCGTGCTTGTCGCGCGTGATGCGCAACGGCCCCCGGGGTGCCGGCGCGAACAAGCGGCCGACGAATTTTTTTATGGTTTCAGTGATCATTTAGGACTTCGAATCTTCCATGTGGTCGAACAAGTCGATCACTTGCCAGCCGCGTTCCTGGGCGATATTGCGCAGGGTCGGGCTGGGGTTGGCGGCGATCGGACGGGTCACCTTTTCGAGCAGCGGTACATCATTGACCGAATCGCTATAGAAAAACGATTCGGAGAAATCCGCAAGCCCCAGGCCCATATTGGACAGCCAATCGTTCACGCGCACCACTTTGCCTTCCTTGAAGCTGGGCGTGCCCAGGATGCGGCCGGTGTAGCGGCCGCGCAGGTATTCGGCATCGGTGGCCACCAGGTGCGGCACGCCGAAGGCGCGGGCGATGGGGGCGGTGACGAAGCTGTTGGTGGCGGTGACGATGGCGCACAGGTCGCCGGCGTCCAGGTGGGATTGCACCAGCTCCCGCGCGTCGGCGGTGATGGACGGGCGGATGACTTCGCGCATGAATTCCTCATGCCAGTCCGCCAGATCGTACGGCGAATGCGCCGCCAGCAGGCCGAGCATGAACTCGGCGGCCTGCTCGGCCGTGAGTTCGCCGCGGTTGTAGCGGTCCATCAGGTCGTCGTTCTGGCGGCGGGCGATGTCGGGGTCTCCCGCGCGGCCCGTGCGTGCCAGATAGTCGGCCCATTGATAGTCGCTATCCAGCGGCAGCAGGGTGTGATCCAGGTCGAACAGGGCGAGACGTCGGGAGGTCATGTGCGTTGCGAATCAGGGTCTGCGAGCATGGCCCGCAGCAAGGGCAGGGTGATGGGGCGGCCGGTGGCCAGGGAATAGCGGTCCAGCGCGTCGAGCAGCGCGGCCAGTTTGCGGATGTCGCGCTCGTGGTGAATCAACATCCAGTTGATGATTTCAGGGGCCAGGTGCATGCCGCGCTCGGCGGCCTGCGCGGATAGCGCGGCCAGCTTGTCGGCGTCGGACAGCGGGTCCAGCCGGAACACCAGGTCCCAGCCCAGGCGCGTGCGCAGGTCTTCGCGCAGCGGCATCGACAGCGGCGCGCGGTCGCCGGCCAGGGCCAGCGCAAACGCGCGGCCCGTGGCAGCGGATTCGCGCCAGCGGTTGTACAGCGCAAACAGGGCGGCCTGGCGGCTGTCGTCCATGCGGTGCACGTCGTCCACCGCCACGAACTTGGGCATGGGCGATTTGGAATCGGCTTCGGCCAGGCGGCGCAGCATCATCTCGCCATTGGCGGGATCGACGAAGACGGCGTCCGGGCGCGCGGTCAGCGCGCGCAGCAGATGGGTGCGGCCGCAACCCGCCGCGCCCCAGATGTACAGGGCCCGGCCAGGGTTGAGCGCGCGCACGGCTGCCAGCGCTTCCCCGTTGGGGCCGGCGATATAGTTGTTCAGCGATGGCGCTGGCGCGGGAAGAACGTCGAGCAGCAGCTGGCGGTTCATGAGAGGTTATCGATCAGGCTTGCAGCGTCGCGAGGACATGCCGGTGTTGCCGGAAAAGCCAAAAAACGGTGATACAAAGGGCCGGCGCAAGATTAACCCGCCAGAAACTGGCAAAATCCATACCGGCCAACCCAACACTTTAAACCACCTGGGTGGATGGTGTCGCGCCCAAGCGCTTTGCCTGGCTTGGGTTTGCGCCATTTTTGCCCGCCAGCCCGCCTGGCCGGCTCCCGCCGCAATCGCCGCGCCCGGCCGGCTTGAACCCTGCTCAGGCCCGCAACATCGTAAAATGCAGGGCGTTCCACCAAATTCCCAGCAATTGTTACATACCCCACGGCATTTCTCATGACGAATCAACCTAAAGCCCCCTTGACCTACCGCGATGCCGGTGTCGACATCGACGCGGGCGACGCCCTGGTCGACCGTATCAAACCCCTCGCCGCGCGTACCATGCGCCCCGGGGTGCTGGCCGGTATCGGCGGCTTTGGCGCGCTGTTCGAAGTGCCGAAGAAGTACAACGAGCCCGTGCTGGTCTCGGGCACCGACGGCGTGGGCACCAAGCTGCGCCTGGCCTTCGAGTGGAACCGCCACGACACCGTGGGCATCGATCTCGTCGCCATGAGCGTCAACGATATCCTGGTCCAGGGCGCCGAGCCCCTGTTCTTCCTGGACTATTTCGCCTGCGGCAAGCTTTCGGTGGATACGGCGGCGTCGGTGGTGGGCGGCATTGCCAAGGGCTGCGAATTGTCGGGCTGCGCGCTGATCGGCGGCGAAACCGCTGAAATGCCGGGCATGTACCCGGACGGCGAATACGACCTGGCCGGTTTTGCGGTGGGCGCGGTGGAAAAGTCCGCGATCATCGACGGCAAGTCCATCAAGCCGGGCGACGTCGTGCTGGGCCTGGCCTCCAGCGGCGTGCACTCCAACGGTTTTTCGCTGGTGCGCAAGATCATCGAACGCGCCAACGCCCAGCCCACCGACGACTTCCACGGACAGCCGCTGGTCGACGTCGTGATGGCGCCCACGCGCATCTACGTGAAGCAAGTGCTGGCCGCGCTGGCCAAGCACGGCACCGACATCAAGGGCCTGGCCCACATCACCGGCGGCGGCCTGCTGGACAACGTGCCGCGCATCCTGCAGCCCGGCCTGTCGGCCAAGCTGCACCGCGACGGCTGGGAAATGCCCAAGCTGTTCCAGTGGCTGCAAGAGCAGGGCGGCGTGGAAGACACCGAAATGCACCGCGTATTCAACTGCGGCATCGGCATGGTGCTGGTGGTGGACGCGGCCCAGGCCGACGCCATCGCCGCGACCCTGCGCGAACAAGGCGAAACCGTCAGCAAGATCGGCGAGATCGTCGAGCAGACGGAAGGCATGGCGCAGACCTTCGTGGTGTAAGCGTCCGCCATCAAAAGAAAACCCGCCTTTGAACTGACCCCCGAAAGTTGGATGTTGATCCAACCTTCGGGGGTTTTTACAT
>CAUSDE010000038.1:0-53406 GCA_963530045.1 uncultured Achromobacter sp. | reverse complement strand
CTCCCAAAGGCCGCCCGCGCGGCCGGCCGGGAGCGGGCCCCGCAAGATCCTCCTCCCCCACTCCTGCGGCGAGCAGAACCTGAAGAACGCTAACCTCCCCGGCGACCGTCAGGATTCAGCCAGCAGAGCCCGGCGCGGCGGTCCCCCGGGGAATGCGGGGCGTCGATAAGCCCGAGGGAATCCGTAGGGAGCCGAAGGCGGACGAGGATGAGGACGGGGAAGTCCGGAGCGAAGGCTCCGGACCGCAATCGTTGACCCGCATTCCCCGGGGGACCGCCGCGACGGGCGTCTCAAGAACCCACTCCCCGGCGAAAGAAAACGCCGTCAAGCTCTCCCCCGAAGCCACTCCTCCAATTCCTTGGCCGGCAACGGCGGCGAAAACAGGAACCCTTGCCCGGCCGCGCACCCCTGCTCGATCAAGAACCGCCGCTGCTCCTCATTCTCGACCCCTTCGGCGACCACCGGCAGACTCAAGCTCTCTCCGATCCGGATCACCGCGCTGGTCAACGCCCGCGCCGCGTCATCGCTTTCCAAGCCTTGGACAAAGCTGCGATCCAGCTTCAGTTCATCCACGATCAGGCGCCGCAAGTGTCCCAGGCTGGAATACCCCGTCCCGAAGTCATCCATCGACAAGCGCACGCCCAGGCGGTGCAGTTCGGCGATCGTGCGCAGCGTGCCCGCGGTGGCGTCCAGCACCACGCCTTCGGTGATCTCCAGCATCAGGTCGGCCGGCGCCAGGCCGAATTCGGCCAGCGTCGCCGCGATCATCCGGGGCAGGTTCAGGTTGTGGAAATTGGTGGCCGACAGGTTCACCGACACCGATGGCACCTTCAATCCGTTGTTGCGCCAGATCGCCAGTTGCGAGCACGCTTCGCGCAACGCCCAGTCGCCCTGGTCGCCGATCAGGCCGCACTCTTCGGCCAGCGGCACGAAACGCACCGGCGAGATATCGCCGAGAGTCGGGTGGCGCCACCGGGCCAGCGCCTCGACGCCGTACAGGCTGCCGTTCTTCAGGCCGACCTGCGGCTGGTAGTGCAGGCGCAGCGCCTTGGCTTCCAGCGCGTCGCGCAGGGCGGCTTCCAACGCCAGGCGTTCTTGCGCCTGGCGGTTCATTTCGGCGCTGAAGAAGGAAATTCGGTTGCGGCCCGCCGTCTTGGCCTGGTACATCGCCATGTCGGCGTGGCGCAGCAACGTATCCATGTCGCGCCCGTTTTCCGGGAACACGCTGATGCCGATGCTGACCGACGGGTTCAGGGTGATGCCGCCCACCGAGAACGGCTGGGCCAGCGCCACCAGGATATGTTCGGCGGCCGCGGTCAGGCGGCCGTGCTCGAAGTCCGGCATCATCATCACGAACTCGTCGCCGGACAGCCGGCCAACGATGTCGGTCGCCCGCGCCAGGCGGCGCAAGCGCTGGGCCACGTCGCGCAGCAAGGCGTCGCCGATGGGATGGCCCAGGGTGTCGTTGACCTGCTTGAAGCGGTCCAGGTCCAGGAACAGCACCGCCACCCGCTTGCGTTCCGGTTCGGCGCGCGCCAGGGCCTGCTCGGCTTGCGCCAGCAGCAGGTTGCGGTTCGGCAGGCCTGTCAGTTCGTCGTAGAACGCCAGTTGGCGGATGCGGGCGCGGGCTTCTTCGCGTTCAAGCGCCAGCGCGCACAGGTAGACGCACACGTCCACCAGGCGGTGATGGAAATCGTCGGGCAGGCGGCGTTCGCGGAAATAGAAGCCGAACGTGCCGATCACCCGCCCGTCGCTGGATTTGATGGGCGACGACCAGCACGCCTTGATGTCGTCCGGCAGCGGCAGGTGGCGGTAATCGTCCCACAGGGGATCGGTGGCGATGTCGGGCACGATGACGGGGCGGCCCAAAAACGCCGAGGTGCCGCAGGCGCCCGATTGCGGGCCGATCTTCACGCCGTCCAGCGCGTCGCTGTAGGCAGGCGGCATGCTCGGCGCCGCCAGCGGCCGCAGGTGGCCGGTGTCGTCCACGCGCAGCACGGTGGCGGCCACTTCGGGCGCCAGGCGTTCGACTTCGCGGCACACCATGTTCATGACCTCGACCACCGAGGCCTCGTTCACCATCGCCTGCAGCACCCGGCGCTGCAGCACTTCGTGCACCTTGGTGGGGGTGATGTCGGTCAGCACGTCCACGATGTTGACGAGCGTTCCGCGGTCGTCGAAGACCGAGTTGGCCATGACCGACACCCACAGCGGCTTGCCGCAGCGGTCGTAGACCAGCACGTCCTTGTGGTACCCCTCGCGGCAGGCGATGCGGCGGTCCAGCTCTTCACGGGTGCCGCCGTCGGGCCGGCCGCCGGCCAGCAATTCGCCCAGTTCCTGGTGCACGGCATCGCCCCGGCCAAAACCCAGCATGCGCTGGAAGCCGTCATTCACATAAACGATGCGGCCATCGCTGCCGGACACGGCGACGGCGTTACCGGTTTCGTTGATGCCCAGCAGCAGCAGGCGGATCTCTTCCTGGCGCTCGGCGTCCGCGATCGACTTGCGCGAGATGACCGAGATGCGCGCGACCTCGCCGTCATCGTCCTTCAACGGCAGATAAGTGGCCTCGATCCATAGCGAACCGCCGTCCTTCTTGCGGTAGCGGCAAGTGCCCGAGAAATGGTCGCCCTGGCGCAGCCGGGTCCAGATGCGCTCGCCGCTGGCGATGCCCTTGCCTTCGTCCATACTGTCACACAGCATGTCGTGGCGCAGCGCCACGGCCTCTTCCGCGGTATATCCCGCGGCGGCCAGGAAATTGGCGTTGGCGTTCAGCAGCGAACCGCTGGCATCGAAGTCGAACAGCAGCAGCGCCCGATCCATCGACGCCAGGTAATTGCCCGCATGCCACGCGGCGCCCTGGGGGCCCGCGCTCGAAACGCCTACATGAGTATCAAGCATAAGGGGCTCCATGCCGGAATACAGCTGTTCCGGTTTCATTCAGCGCTTGGGAAAGCCAAGCGCGACGCGGTCTCGTCCGTCCTGCTTGGCCAGGTACAGCGCCTGGTCCGCACGGCTGAGCGTTTCCGAGAAGGTCTCTCCCAACTGGTGATGCGCCATGCCGATACTGACCGTCAACCTCAATACATCGTCGCCCGCCGCGACCGCCAGCCCGCGCACCGCGCCGACCAGCCGGTCCATGACGCCCTGGGCGGCGTCGGGCTGCGTGTGGGGCAGCAGCACCAGGAATTCCTCGCCGCCCCAACGGCCGCACAAATCGTATTCGCGCAGGCTCTGACGCATCACGCCGGACAGTTCGACCAGCGCGCGGTCGCCCGTCTCGTGTCCGTAGCGGTCGTTGACCGCCTTGAAGTGGTCCACGTCCAGCATGGCGACGACAAAGCTCTCGCCGCTGCGCGAGGCGCGCTCGACTTCCTGCTTGATCATTTCCATCAGGGCGCGACGGTTCAGCAGGCTGGTCAGCGGATCGCGGTTGGAGGTTTCTTCCAGCGCCGCGTTCAGGTCGCGCATCATGTTCTGGTAGTGGTCGGAGATCCGTGCGATGCGCGTCAATCGGCGCAACTGCCGGTCGAATTGGTCGCACAGGCCCAGTTCGCGCTCGTGCGCCATGGACTGGTAGGCATCCGACAGCTGGGTCACGCGCTCGATGCGGGCCATCTGCTCGGCCGTATGCAGCCAAAGCGCCTCCAGCGCTTCGCGCAGAGGATGGCCGTCATAGGCGGGGTCCGCCAGCAATTCGGTGATGCGTCGATCCAGCTCGGCGGCGCCCGGTTTCATTCGCGGCCAACCACCGAGAACGGAAAGGTGCAGTCTTCCTTGAATTCCTCGGCCAGTTCGCCGACGCGTTCGTTGCGCTTGTCGTAGAACCAGGTCACGCTGACCTGACGGCCTTTGCCGTGGGCCGCCTCGAGGACGTCGAAGATGTCCATGACGGACTTGATGCTGCTGGTGTTCAGGTACAGCAGTTCCAGTTCCAGGCTCAACGGGGCGGCCGTGCCCAGCAGGTACGCCTCGACCCATTCGATCACGGGGCCGAACAGTTCGAAGGAATTCTCGGGGTAGGAGTCGCCGCGCATCGCCAGCACGCCGGCGGCGGCATCGGCGGTGATGGCAGGCGTGGACTGCGTCCCGGGAATGTTCAGATCTTTCATCAAATACTCCGAAAATAATTCTTGAATGCGTGCGGAGCCCTCAGATCACTACGCTCAGGCTGAAGAACGCCTGTCCTTGCTGCGCAGCGGGCGTCAGGCTGGCTTCCAGCGGCGCGCCTGCGCGCCGGGCGATATCGATCAGCCCAAGGCCCGCGCCAGACGCCACGCCCTGGGCGCGCGGCTTGTGCAGCTGCGTCTTGTATTCGGCCTTCAGGGCCGCCTTGTCCAACGCGGCCAGCTCCCGGATCCGGGCGACCAGCGCGTGGCCGTCGTCGGACTTGACCAGATTGCCCGCCGACACCACGTAGCGGCTTTCATCTCGGCGGCCGATCACGACGGTGGCCGAAGCCTCGGCGTCTCCGTTGGCGGCGGCGTACTGGCGGATGTTCTGGATCATCTCGATGTACACCGAGAAGACATCCATCGCTTCAGCCGGCCGCACGTGCTCGGCGTTCAGGTAATTCTTGAGCGCGTTGCCGATTTCCTCGATCAGGCTGCGGGAGATCGGCCCGTTGAAGCACAGCAGGGTGCGGTTCTGATTGAACCGTTCGCCCAGCGCGTAGAGATCGGAGGCATTCATAGCGGTACCGCCCTGATAACGTTTATTCGAAACGGAAAGACAGCAAGGTGATGTCGTCACGCTGGGGACGGCCACCCTGGTATTCGGCCAGCGCCTGCGTAAAGGCGGCGGCCTGTTCAGTTAACGGCTGCCGCGCGTGTCTCTTGAGCATATCTGCGAAACGCGTGTTGCCGAACCCGAATCCGTGCTCGCCGCCCGCCTGGTCCAGGAAGCCGTCGGTGGCCAGGTAATAGGTCCAGCCCGGCTCCATCTGCAGCTCGATATTCTCGTAGACCCCGGCGCGCTTGTCGCCCAGCGCGCGCCTGCCGCCCGGGATCTCGCGCAAGCTGTCGCCATCGCTGGCGTACAGGCTGATCTTCGCGCCCGCATACCGCAGCCGTCCGGTCTGGCGGTCAATATATACCAGGCCCGCATCGGTATTGGTGGCCAGCGCCCGGGGCAGTTGCGCATCCGCAAGCATGGCGCGGATGGCCGCGTCGGTGCGGGTCAGGACGCCCGCAGGATCCCCGGGGCCGACTTCGGTGATCGCCAGATCGATGGCGGCGCGCGCCAGCATCGTCATCAATGCGCCCGGCACGCCGTGCCCTGCGCAATCCATGATCCCCAAGAGGCAATTGACGCCGTCCGAGCGGAAGACATAGAAGTCGCCGCCCACCACGTCGCGGGGCTTCCACAGCACGAAGTGGTGCGCGCCCAGGGACTGCGTCAGTTGGCGGTCCGGCAGGATGGCGCGCTGGATCAGGCTGGCGTAGTCGATGGAGTCGCCGATCTTCTTGTGCGCGGCGGCCATGGCGCGGTTGGCATCTTCCAGTTCGGAGGTGCGTTCGCGCACCTTGGTTTCCAGTTCGGCCGTGTGCTGGCGGACCTTGTCGGCCATGACGCCGAAGGCGCGGCTCAAGTCGCCGATCTCATCCTGGCCGCCCGGAGGCAGGCGCACGTCGTAGCTGCCGTCCGCGATGGCGCGGGCCGACTGCTGCAGGCGGCGCAAGGGGCGCAGCATCAACCGTTCGATGGCGTAGCCGAAGCACAGCAGCATGGCGGCGAACAGCACCGCTAGGCCGATCGCCGCCGGCCAGAGCCAGCCGGTATCCAGCACGCGGGCCGCCCCCAGGTCCACGACCGTCAGCACATGCCAGTGCAGTTCGGGCATGTAGGCCACGGACACCAGCTGGCGCGTGCCGTCCACCTTCACCCAGGCGGACTGCACCGACTGCGGATCGGCCTGGGCCGCATGCATGGCCGAGCGCAGTTCATCCCGACCCGGCCCGTCGTCCAGCAGGTTGAACACCCTGCCCCGGCCGTCGGCCGCGCCGCTCGCGCCCGAGTTGTAGGCGATCAGCGTGGCGTCCATGTGCGCCTGGATGGCGCCTTCCTCGTCGACGATGATGGGGGTGACGCCGGGCTGGCCGCTGTTGACGAAGTCGCGCAGGAAACCGCCCACATCCAGGCCGGCGCCGGTCAGGCCCACCACGCGATCGCCGTCGCGCACCTGGACGTTGATCCAGACCTTGGTGGTCTTGAGCTTCAGGTCGGGATTGACGTTGATGTTGTATTTGGCCGGCGACTTCAGCGTGGCGTAGAACCAGCCGTCGTCCGCCGCGCCGGGGCTCAGCGTGTAGCGCGGCGCTTCGGACAGCGGGTTGTCGTCGTTGAAGTAATAGTGCCCGCTTGCCGCGCTGGCGATGAAGTAGGCGCGGCCCAGCAGATCGCGGCGGTAGCCGTCGGCTTCGCGGAAGAAGAGCTCGCGGGCGGCCGGATCGCTTTCATTGCGCAGCCAGCGGCGGGTGACTTCGCTGTCGGCCAGCCGCTGCGACAGGGCCAATTCGCGCGACACCGGCGCCAGGATGCGCTGGCGGTTGAGTTGCGTGAAGTTGTCGGCGAAAGCGCGCCCGAAGTGGTCCCTGACCCCGTCCAGCACCAGCCAGCCGATCACGGCAGCCGACCCCAAGGCGATCACGCATGCCAACAGCAGCGCCATCAATGATTTTTTGCGCAAACCCCATTTCGCCATGCGAAGTCTTCCTGACAGCTTGATAAGACGTGACGTGCGTACCCGCCCTGAAGGCACGATAGGGGTCAGGCGCGCTAAGTGTAGAGAACAGCGGGGTCAATTGAAACAGGCGCAAACGTCTGGATGCGATCCAGACACCTTAAGTTTCAGCTCAGCAATGTAAATGCTGGTTTATTGCGTTTTATATCGCATTTTTTACCAGTGACCCCAAGGCGGGTGCGGCTTTATTACTACACGCCCAGATAGCGTTCCCATAGGCCGCGGTCGGCATCCAGCGCGCGCGAGTCGCCCGTCCACACGACTTTGCCGCGCTCCAGGATGACATGCTGGTCCGCCAGGCTCAGCAACCTTTCGACATATTTGTCGATGACGAGGATGGTCTGCCCCGCCTGGCGCAGGCGCGCCAGGCAGTTCCAGATCTCTTCGCGAATCTTGGGCGCCAGGCCTTCGGTGGCTTCGTCCAGGATCAGCAGCCGGGGATTGGTCACCAGCGCCCGGCCGATGGCCAACATCTGCTGTTCGCCGCCCGAGAGCTGGTTGCCCATGTTGCGGGCGCGTTCGGCCAGCCGGGGGAACAGCTCGAAGACGCGCTCGGGCGTCCAGGGTTCGCCGATATCGGGGTTGCGCGCGGCGACGAAGGCGGTCAAGTGCTCGCGCACCGTCAGGTTGGGAAAGCACTGCCGCCCTTCCGGGACGATGGCCACGCCGACGCGGGCGATACGGTCCGGGCTCCAGCCGCTGATGTCCTGTCCCGCGAAATGGATCTTGCCGCCGCGCAGCGGCAATTGCCCGAACAGCGTGCGCAGCAGCGTGGTCTTGCCCATGCCGTTGCGGCCCAGCAAGGTCACGACCTGCCCCGCGCCGATCTGAAGATCCACGCCGAACAGCACCTGGCTGGCGCCGTAGCCGCTCTGGGCCGATTCGATGGTGAGCATCACGCGGTCTCCTCGTCGCCCAGGTAGGCTTGCCGCACTTCCGGGTTGGCGCGGATCTCGTCGGGGGTGCCGGTCGCGATGACGCGGCCATACACCAGCACCGACAGGCGGTCGGCCAGGCGGAACACCGCCTGCATATCGTGTTCGACCAGCAGCATGGCGGCCCGCCCCCGCAGGGTTTCGATCAATTCGGTCAGGCGGACGGTTTCGTCCGGCCCCATGCCGGCCATGGGCTCGTCCAGCAGCAGCACGCTGGGCCGGGCGGCCAGCGCCAGCGCGAACTCCACCTTGCGCTGCTCGCCGTGCGGCAGGGTGCCCGCGGGACGGCCCAGCAGGCTGGCGTCGATGGCGCATTCCCGGGCCAGTTCGCGCGCCTGTTCATACAGCGCGGATTCGGCGGCGCGCGGCTTCCAGAACCGGAAGCTGCTGCCTGCGTGCGCCTGCACCGCCAGCACCAGGTTATCCAGCACGCTGGATTGCTTGAAGATATTGGTGATCTGGTAGGACCGCGACAGGCCGGCCGACACGCGCTGATGCGCATTCATGCCGGTGACGTCGCGCCCCCCCACGGTCAGCGTGCCGGAATCGGCCGCCAGCGTGCCGGACAGCAGGTGGATCAGCGTGGACTTGCCGGCACCGTTGGGGCCGATCAAGGCGTGGATCTCGCCCGGGTTCAAGGACAGCGACACGTTGTCGGTAGCGACCAGCGCGCCAAAACGGCGGACCAGCCCGGTGGCCTGCAACGCAGGCGCGGTGGCGTTGAGAGACGGATTCATGATCCCACCTTGCCGGATTGGGCCGCGGCGCGTCCGCCGAACAACGGGCCGAACAGGCCCACCAGGCCGCGCGGCGCGCCGAACACCACGCACAGCAGCAGCACGCCCAGGGGCAGGTGCCAGTATTCGGTCCACAGGCGCAGCACTTCTTCCAGCGTCAGCATCACCACCGCGCCGGCCACACCGCCCCAGCGCAGGCCGATACCGCCCACCAGCACCATGATCAGCAGATTGGCCGACTGCGTCCAATGCATCAGGCTGGGCGAGATGAAGAGATTGTGGTTGGCCAGCAGGGCGCCAGCCAGCCCGGCCGCCGCGCCGCTCAAGGTGAAAGCCGCCAGTTTGATGCGATATACCGGGTAGCCCATGGATTCCATGCGCGACTCGTTCTCGCGGATGCCTTGGAGAGCCGTGCCGAAGCGCGAGGACACCACGCGGCTGAACCCCCACATGAGCAAGGCGAACAACAACAGCACCAGGTAATAGAAGCTGACGTCATGGGACAGGTCGATGCCCGGCAGCGTGGAGTAGCCCGGCAGGTTCAACCCGTCTTCGCCGCCGTACTGGCGCAGCGAAATGAAGATGTAGAACAGCATCTGCGCGAACGCCAGCGTGATCATGATGAAGTACACGCCGCGGGTGCGCAGCGAGATCGCGCCCGTGATGGCCGCCAGCACGCCCGCCAGCAGCATCGCCACCGGCCAGACGATCAGCGCCGACGTGATGCCCGACATCGCCAGGATGCCGACGGCGTAGGCGCCCGCGCCGAAGAACGCGGCATGCCCCAGCGCCACCATGCCGCCGTAGCCCAGGATCAGGTTCAGGCTGGTCGCGGCCAGCGCGTAGATCAGCACGCGCCGCACGAATGAAATGTAGAAGTCCAGGCCAAGCGCCGGCGCCACCAGCGGAAACACCGCCAGCGCCGCCAGAAGGACCACGGTCCAGATTGTGGTTCGCATCGTCAACCCCGCGCCGGAAACAGGCCGGAGGGCCGGAACACCAGCACAGCCGCCATCAATACGTAAATGGCGATGGCGGCCAGCGTCGGTCCGACGCTGGAGGCCACGGCCGGAGAAAAGACCTGGCGCAGCAACATCGGCAGGAAGGCCCGCCCCGCCGTGTCCACCATGCCCACCAGCAGGGCGCCGACGAAGGCGCCGCGGATCGACCCGATCCCGCCGATCACGATGCACACCAGCACCAGGATCAGGATTTCTTCGCCCATGCCCACCTGCACCGACGTGATCGGCCCCAGCAAGGCGCCGGCGACGGCGGCCAGCATGGCGCCCAGCACGAAGACGCCCAGGAACAGCAGCGGCACGCGCACGCCCATCAGCGTGGCCATCTGGCGATTGGAGGCGCCGGCCCGCACCAGCACGCCCGCGCGGGTGCGCGTCACGAACCAGTACAGCCCCGCAGCGGCGGCCACGCCGAACACGATGATCATCAGGCGGTAGGCGGGATAGAGCAGGTCGGGCAACAGCCGCACGGGGCCGGACAGCACGGCCGGCATGTTGAGCATGACGGGCGCGGGGCCCCAGATCATCTTGACGAGATCGTTGGCGATCAGGATGACGGCGTAGGTGCCCAGCACCTGGGCCAGGTGGTCGCGCAGCGCCAGGCGGCGGATCAGCGTCAGTTCCAGCACCACGCCGACCAGGCCGGTCGCGACCGCCGCCACCAGGACGGCGGCGGTGAATGACCCGGTGCGCTGCATGGTTTCAGCGGCAACGTAGGCGCCGGCCATATAGAGCGAGCCGTGAGCCAGATTCATGATGTCCATGATGCCGAACACCAGGGTCAGCCCGGCCGCGATCAAGAACAACATCAACCCAAACTGAAGACCGTTCAGCAATTGCTCGACGATCAGCGTAAACGTCATGAACACTTCCCCCTGCCGCGAATCGCCCATGGCTTTGCTCGCGGCCAAATCACCAAACCACCAAGGGCCTGTCGACACTAAAAAGAGCTGTTGACAGGCCCTGGCTATGCATCACGGGCTTATCTTGCGCAGCGAGACGCCCGCCCCCAGCGCGGTCGCGCGGAGCCGGCTCCGCCGGTCCGCAGCGACGCCCCCTCAGGCGGGCCCCCCTTGAGGGGGAAGCGCGCAGCGCGTCGGGGGTGGGCCTCACCCGGCCCCACCTTCTCTACAGTTTGCAGTCGCCGACGTAGACGTCCTGGTACTTGTCGAATACCTTGCCCACCAGCTTGTTGGTGATGCGGCCGCTGCCGTCCTTGTCGACGACGCGCAGGTAGTAGGCCTGGATCGGGTAGTGGTTCTTGCCGTAGGTGAAGCTGCCGCGCACCGACGGGTAGTCGGCTTTTTCCAGGGCGCGGATGACGGCCTCGCGGTCGGAGGCCTTGCCGCCGGCCTGCTTGACCGCGGCATCCATGGCCATGATGACGTCATAGGCCTGGGCGGCGTACACGGAGGGGTAGCGGCCGTTGTATTCCTTGCGGAAAGCGTCCACGAAGATCTTGTTCTGCGGCACGTCCAGGTCATGCGCCCATTGCGCCGTGTTGTACATGCCCAGCATGGGCTCGCCCACGGCCTGGATCACGTCTTCGTCGGCCGAGAAGCCCGGGCCGATCAGCTTGACGCTTTGCGACAGGCCGGCCGACACGAACTGCTTGACGAAGTTGATACCCATGCCGCCCGGCAGGAAGATGTAGACCGCGTCCGGCTTGGCAGCGCGGATCTGCGCGATCTCGGCGGCGTAGTCGATCTGGCCGAGCTTGGTGTAGACCTCGTCGCCCGGGGCGGTCTTGTAGCCGCGCTTGAAGCCGGTCAGCGCGTCCTTGCCCGCCGGGTAGTCCGGGGCCATGATGAACATCTTCTTGAAGCCGCGGTCTGCTGCGACCTTGCCGGCCGCTTCGTGGAAGGCGTCGTTCTGGTAGGACGTGCCGAACCAGTAGTTGTTGCACTGGGCGCCGGCGAACTGGCTGGGACCCGGGTTGTTCGACAGGTAGGGCACCTTGGCCGCGAACAGCGCGGGGCCGACGGCCAGCGCCACGTTCGAACCGATGGGGCCGGTGAAGAAATCGATCTTGTCGCGCTGGATGTAGCGGGTGACGAGTTGGCGGGCCTGGTCGGGGTTGCCGCCCATGTCGGTCTGCACGAATTCGGCGGGCTGTCCGCCCAGCTTGCTGCCCAGTTGCTTGATGGCCAGGTTGAAGCCGTCGCGGGCTTCGGCGCCCAGTGCCGAGAACGGGCCGGAGATGTCGTTGGCGATGCCGACCTTGACGGCGTCTGCCATGGCCACGGCCGGCACCAGCGCGGCGACGGCGATAAGGGAAGTGATCAAACGCATGGTGGTGTGCTCCGTGCGCGAGCCCGCGCAGAGGGTGTTCTTATAGAGGGTGCGATTCGAATGACTTCTGTGCCCGGCCTGCCGGCGCCATTGCGCCGCCGTCAAACTGGCGCTTGCAAAGATATTGCTTGCTACGCCGGGATCCCGTTGTGAGAGCATAGGGAAAACTGGCGTGGTTCATAGTTTAGGTTTAAAGTATTCTCCAAAACAAGACTAGGGTTTTTACCAAAGGGTTTTTACTAGGCCAGTCAATACCAGGCCTGATAACGCTGAAATCTACCGCCATGGTTACCCTCTACCGCCACTATGACCGCGCAGGCCTGGACGTCCAGTACAACGCTCGCGCGACAGTACCCGACATCGGCCCGATACTCAAGAAATACGCCGAGGACAGCGCGACGGCACGCCAGTCGCTCGCCTGCGCGCTGGACGTGCCGTTCGGCGACCACGCCGACGAAGTGCTGGACATCTTCCGCCCCGCGCCCGAGGCGTCCCGCGGCGCCGGCGCACCCGTGTTCGTGTTCATCCACGGCGGCTACTGGCGCCTCTTGTCCAAGAACGAATCCAGCGGCATGGCGCCGGCCTTCACGCAAGCAGGCGCGGTGGTCGTGTCGGTGAACTATTCGCTGGCGCCTGCCGTGACGCTGGACCGCATCGTGGACCAGAACCGGCGCACGCTGGCATGGATCCACCGCCACATCGCCGACTACGGCGGCGATCCGCGCCGCATCCACGTCTGCGGCAGTTCCGCAGGCGGGCATCTGGTGGGCGCGCTGCTGGCCGGCGGCTGGCATGCCAGCTATGAAGTGCCCTACGACGTGATCCGCGGGGCGGCGCCGCTTTCCGGCCTGTTCGACCTGCGCCCCCTGGTGCACACCCACGTCAATGAATGGATGCGCATGAGCGAGGCCGACGCCATCCGCAACAGCCCCGCCCTGCATCTGCCGCCCACCGGCTGCCCGCTGGTGGTCAGCTATGGCGAATCCGAAACCGACGAGTTCAAGCGCCAAAGCGACGACTACCTGGCCGCCTGGCAGGAACGCGGCTTTCCCGGCCGCTACGTGCCGATGCCCGGCACCAACCACTACGACATCGTGCTGACGCTCAACGATCCCTCCAGTCCGCTGACCCGCGCCCTCTTCGAGCAGATGGGTCTGGCGCCCGCTTCCTCACGCATTCCCGGTATCCTCCCTAGCCATGACTGACGCTCCCGACCTGGAATCCCGCGCCGCGCCCGACGATCACCACGCGCTGCGCCTGTGGCTGCGCATGCTGACCTGCGCCAATCTCATCGAAGGCGAGATCCGCAGCCGCCTGCGCAACGACTTCGACACGACGCTGCCCCGCTTCGACCTGATGGCGCAATTGCAGCGCGCCCCCAAGGGCATGAAGATGGGCGACCTGTCGCGCCACATGATGGTCACCAACGGCAACATCACCGGCATCACCGACCAGCTGGAAAAGGAAGGCCTGGTCGTGCGCACCAAGGTGGAATCCGACCGCCGCAGTTCGCTGATCAAGCTGACCCCGCAGGGCAAGAAAACCTTCGCCCGCATGGCGCGCGCCCACGAGTCCTGGGTCAAGTCCATGTTCGGTGACCTGCCCGAATCCACCCGCAACGCGCTGTTCCAGGCCCTGGGCGAACTCAAGCTGCAGGTGGTGGCCACCCGTTCCGAATCCGCCAAGAGCTAGAAGCTGCGCCGCGGGCGCTGAAATCCGCGCCCGGTTTGGCGCATAATTGCCGCCATGATTCCGGTTTCCCTTCCTGGCGGTAATTTCTATGTGCTGATGGCGGCCTCGCTGGCCTGCCTCGCCACGTTGCTGACCTGGCTGGCCGTCCTGGCCACCACGCGCAACGCCCGGCTCTGGCTGGGCGAGCACCGGCGCACCGGCACCGCCCTGATGGCCTTCCTCGCGCTGATCGGCGCCATCTTTCCCTACCAGCAGTTCAGCCTGTGGTTCGCCGCCCAGCGCGACGCGCAGGCCGACGCGGGCCGCAAGACGACGCTGGCGCACGCCGCCCGGCTGGCCGGCGTGGACATGCCCGCGGGCACCGTGCTCAGCCTGACCCGCCCGGGCGAACTGGCCTCGTTCGACCGCGCCGTCTTTCCCCAGACCCAGCCCGCCCCCATCCAGGGCGTGGCCGCGACCCAATTGTTCCGCTACGCCGCCACGCCCAAGCAGCCCGAGACCCTGTCGGCGGAGATCGCCCGCGACCAGGCGCAGGAAGGCTGGCTGTGCGCGCACGGCCACCGGATTGAATTCGTGATGCAGGGCGGCCAGCCCCGCTTCTCCAGTTGCCACCTTGCCATCGGCAACACGCTGGACCAGCAGCCCGTGCCGCCGGGCGCCTGGCTGAAGGTGGACGAGGCGGCGCGCGGCACGGCACCGGATGCGGCGGGTTCCACGGCGCGCTGGCTGCTGCGCACCGAAGGCAGCGAAGCCCTGACCCTGCGCCAGATGCCGCTGCTGAAGGTGGACATGCACCTGGACGGCCAACGCCGCATCCTGGATTTCGAAGGCCTGCTGGCGCGCGAGACCGTGCTGGGCGCCATGACCTACCCGCCCGGCACCCGCGTGCTGGCCGCGAACCCGCGCCTGCCCGGCGCCCAGCCGGGCGACCTGCTGTTTTCGCCGTCGCGCGGCCGTTCGGCGCGGCGCGCAGGCGGTGAAGACGTCTCGGCCGGCCAGTCGGTGCTGCAAGCCCCGGATGGCACCGTGCGCAGCGTGCTCAGCAACCGCGACGCCGGGGTGCTGGACGTGGCCGCCATGCGGATGGCCCCCTGACCGGCGCCTGACAAACCCCTGCCGCAAACCGGTGGGATAATACGAAACTTTCCCCCGCGCGCCGCCTCGCCTGGCGGCGATTCCGTCCTGCCCATTCAAGAGACGAAGTCATGGCCGTTAATTTGCAGATCCCCTCCGAGTCCGAAATTTTTCCTGTTGCCGGCATTGAAATCGGCGTCACCGAGGCCGGCATCCGCAAAGCCAACCGGCGCGACCTGACCGTCTTCCGCCTGGCCGAAGGCACGAGCGTGGCCGGCGTGTTCACGCGCAACCGCTTCTGCGCCGCGCCCGTGCAGGTCTGCCAGGCCCACCTGGCCGCCGGCGGCCCCATCAGCGCGCTGGTCATCAATACCGGCAACGCCAACGCCGGCACCGGCGAAGAAGGCCTGAAGAAAGCCAACGACACCTGCGCCGCGCTGGGCAAGCTGCTGGGCGTGCCGGCCACCGAGATCCTGCCGTTCTCCACCGGCGTGATCCTCGAGCCGCTGCCGCTGGACCGCCTGGTCGCCGGCCTGCCGGGCGCCATCGCCGATCTGGCGGCCGACCACTGGTCCAGCGCCGCCCACGGCATCATGACGACCGACACGCTGCCGAAGATCTCGTCGGCCAAGGTGCAGATCGACGGCAAGACCGTGACCTTCACCGGCATCAGCAAGGGCGCAGGCATGATCCGCCCCAACATGGCCACGATGCTCAGCTTCCTGGCAACCGACGCCGGCATCGCCCAGCCGCTGCTGCGCCGCCTGGCCGTGGAAATCGCCGACGCCTCGTTCAACCGCATCACGGTCGACGGCGACACGTCCACCAACGATTCCTTCATCATCGCCGCCACCGGCAAGTCGGGCGTGAACATCAATAGCGAGTCCGACGCCGCCTACGCCGCCGTGCGCCAGGCCCTGACCGCCGCCGCGCTGGAACTGGCCACGAAGATCGTGCGCGACGCCGAAGGCGCCACCAAGTTCATGACCATCCGCGTCGAAGAAGCCGGCACCACCGAGGAAGCGCTGAAGGTCGCCTACGCGGTCGCGCATTCGCCGCTGGTCAAGACCGCCTTCTTCGCGTCGGACCCCAACCTGGGCCGCATCCTGGCGGCGATCGGCTACGCCGGCATCGACGACCTGGACGTGTCCAACATCCGCCTGTGGCTCGACGACGTGCTGGTGGCCAAGAACGGCGGCCGCAACCCCGACTACCAGGAAGCCGACGGCCAGCGCGTGATGAAGCAGGCCGAGATCTCGGTGCGCATCGCGCTGGGCCGCGGTGACGTGAGCGACACGGTCTACACCTGCGACTTCTCGCACGAGTACGTGACCATCAACGCCGACTACCGTTCCTGATCCATCATGAGCGCAAGCGAATTCACCACCCTTCTCCAGCGCGCCGAGCGCGTGCTGGCGCAGCTTGAAGCCTTCCTGCCCCCGGCCACGCCCGAAATCGACTGGAGCGCGCACGCCTTCCGCTGGCGCAAGCGCGGCTCGCGCGGCTGGCTGGACGCGGTGCGCCACGTGGCCCGCATCGACATGCAGGACCTTCAGCACATCGAACGCCAGAAGGCCACCATCGACCGCAACACCGTCCAGTTCCTCGAGCACAAGCCGGCCAACAACGTGCTGATGACCGGCGCCCGCGGCACCGGCAAGAGCTCGCTGGTCAAGGCCATGCTGGCCGCCTACGGCGACCGCGGGCTGCGCCTGATCGAAGTGGACAAGTCCGACCTGGGCGACCTGGCCGACATCGTCGAACTGGTCGCCTCGCGCCCCGAACGCTTCATCGTGTTCTGCGACGACCTGTCATTCGAGGAAGGCGAGCCCGGCTACAAGGCCCTGAAGTCCGTGCTGGACGGCTCGGTGTCCGCCTCGGGCGACAACGTGCTGATCTACGCCACGTCCAACCGGCGCCACCTGATGCCGGAATACATGAGCGAGAACCTGCAAGCCAAGCACCAGCCCGATGGCGAAATCCATCCGGGCGAGACGGTGGAAGAGAAGATCTCGCTGTCCGAGCGCTTTGGCCTGTGGCTGTCGTTCTACCCCTTCAAGCAGGACGACTACCTGGACATCGTCTACCACTGGCTGCGCGAGCTGGGCTGCCCGGAGGCGCACATCGAGCCTTCGCGCACCGAAGCGCTGCAATGGACGATCGAACGCGGTTCGCGTTCGGGCCGGGTGGCCTACCAGTTCGCGCGCGATTGGGCGGCCCGCCATGTCTGAGAAGATCGTCGACGTCGCCGCCGGCCTGATCCTGCGCCCCGACGGCATGCTGCTGCTGGGCCAGCGGCCCGAAGGCAAACCGTGGTCGGGCTGGTGGGAACTGCCCGGCGGCAAGCTGGAGCCGGGCGAAACCGTGCTGCAAGCGCTGGCCCGCGAATTGCAGGAAGAGATCGGCATCCGCGTCACACAGTCGCGCCAGTGGGTCACCTACGTGCACGTCTACCCGCACACCACCGTACGCCTGGCCTTCTGCCACGTCACCGGCTGGGAAGGCGAACCGCAAGGCCTCGAGAACCAGCGCCTGGAATGGGTGGATCCGGCCAACGCGGCCTCGGTGGGCGATCTGCTGCCCGCCACCCTGCCCCCGCTGCGCTGGCTGCAGCTGCCCACCACCTACGGCATCAGCTCGATCGGGTCGCGCGCAGGCGTGGCCGCGTTCCTGGGCCGCCTGGACGCCGCGCTGGCGCGCGGCGTGAAGCTTGTGCAGTTTCGCGAACCGCAGTGGCCGGATGGCGCGGGCGCAAGCTCGCTGCATGAAGTGCTGCAACAGGTGGTGAAGCGCTGCCGCGCGGCCGGCGCCCGCGTGCTGGTCAACAGCGCGCACCCTGCCGCATGGTGGAAGGAAGCCGACGGCGTGCATCTGCGCACGGCGGACGCGGCGCGCCTGACCGCCCGCCCCGAATTGCCCAAGACCGCGCTGGTCGGCGTGTCGGCGCACGACAATGCGCAGGTCGTCCATGCCCGCGACATCGGCGCCGACTTCGCGGTGCTGGGTCCCGTGCTGGACACACCCAGCCATCCTGGCGCGCAGACGCTGGGCTGGGAAGGCTTCGTGCAAGGCAATCGCGATGCCGGCATCCCGGTCTTCGCGCTGGGCGGGCAATCCACCCAGACCGTATCGCAGGCCCTGCGCCATGGCGCGCATGGCATTGCCGGGATACGCGGCGTCCTCTGACGCCGGCCCCGCCGGGGCGCGCCCCGGCGGAGTCCTATCGACGCGTCAGCCGACGCCTCAATCGATCTTGTAGTCCATCCAAGAGGCGACCATCTCGCGCAGGCCGCCCTCTTCCTCGAACGCCTCGCGCGAGCCTTCCGCCTTGTTGCGTCCCAGTTCCAGGATGTACATGTAATCGGACACCTCGGCGCAGCGCCGCACGTTCTGGTCCACCAGCACCACCGTCATGCCCTCGTCCGCGAAGCCCCGGATCAGCCCATAGATTTCCTTGGAGATCTTGGGCGCCAGCATCGCCGTGGGCTCGTCCAGCAGGATCACCGACGGCTCGATCAGCAGGGCGCGTCCGAACTCCACGAACCGCTGCTGCCCGCCGCTCATGCTGGAGACCGGATCGTTGCGCTTCTGCGCCAGGATGGGGAAACGGTCATAGACCGAATCGATGCGCTGGCGCACGCGTGCCTTGTCGCCGCGGAACGGCCAGCAGCCCAGCAGCAGGTTGTCGTGCACGGACAGGTCGCCGAACAGGCTGCGGTGCTGCGGCACGAACGCCACGCCGTGGCTGGCGCGCTCATGCGAAGGCTGCGCGCTGATGTCCTTGCCCCGCAGCGTGATGCGCCCGGTGCGCGGCGGCAGAAAGCCGAACAGGGTCTTGAGCACCGTGGACTTTCCGGCGCCGTTGGGGCCGATCACGCCGGTGACCTTGCCTGCGCGCGCCTGGACGTTGATGCGGTTCAGGATCGTGATGTCGCCGTGGTAGGCCACGGTCACGTCTTCCAGCGCAAGGATGGCGGTGCTCATGTCAGGCTCCCAGATAGGCTTCGACCACCCGCGGGTCGGCGCGCACGTGATCGGCGTTGCCCTGGCTCAGGATGGCGCCTTCGTTCATGACGATGATGTGGTGCGACAGCTGATAGATGGAGGTCAGGTCGTGCGAGACCAGCACCACCGAACAATCATGCTCGGTGGGCAGTTCGCGGATCACCGAAATCAGCAGTTGCGCAAGCGCGGGGTTCACCCCCGCGAACGGTTCGTCCAGCAATACGACTTTCGGCCGCGCGACCATGATGCGCGCCAGTTCCACGAGCTTTTGCTGGCCGCCCGACAGTTCTTCGGCATAGTTGTGCCGCAGGCGGTGCAGTTCGACCTTGTGCAGCCAGTATTCGGATTGCGCGTAGCGTTCGTCCGCGCTGCGGCCCGCCTGCTGCTGCGCCACATCCAGGTTGTCCAGCAGGCTGAGCTGGCGGAAGATGCGCGGCACCTGGAAGGTGCGCCCGACGCCCAGCCGGGCCACTTCATGGACCTGGCGTCCGCCGATCTCGCGGCCGTCCAGTTCGATGCGGCCTTCGTCCGGCGTATAGATGCCGTTGATGCAGTTGAGCATCGTGGTCTTGCCTGAGCCGTTCATGCCGATGATGCCCAGGATGGACCCCTTCGGCACTTCCAGGTCCACGCCCTGCAGCGCCACCAGGCCGCCGAAGCGCTTCTTGAGATTCGTGACTTTCAACATGCGTCCGTCTCCCGGGGCTGTTAACGCAGCGCCTGGCGGCCGAACAAGCCGCTGGGCCGGATGAAGATCGTGGCGACCATCAGCGCGAAGCCGCAGATGGTGGCGATGGAGGGGCTGAAGAACACCACGGACACCTGCTCGGTGATGCCGAACAGCAGCGCCCCGACCAGGGCCCCAACCGGGTGGCCCAAGCCGCCCAGCACAATGACGATGAAGCCGATCAGCGTGTAGTCGTTGCCCATGAACGGCGAGAACGACGGAAACACCATGGCCACCAGCACGCCGCTGGCGGCAGCCAGGCCTACGCCCAGCCCGAACGCCACGGCGGACAGCCGCTCGGCATTGATGCCCACGATGCGGACCGCGTCGCGGTTCATGATGATGGCGCGCAGGGCCTTGCCCAGCTGCGTGCGGTACAGGAACACCGTCAGCGCGGCGATGATCGCCAGCGCGATGGCAAGCGCCAGCAGGCGCACCGTCGGGATCAGGACCGGGCCGAACTTCAGGAACACGGGTTCGATCTCGTAGGGCAGCGAGCGCGCGTCGGCGTCGAACGCCAGCAGCATGAGCGCGCCCAGCATGATGGACACGCCGAACATCAGCAGCAGCGAACTGATCTCGGGATCGTCTGCCTTGGACAGCCGCGGGATCAGGACGAAGTACAGCAGGTAGCCGGCCAGGAAGAACGCCGCGAACGCCAGCGGCAGCGCCACCAGCGGGTTGATGCCCGCGTATTCCATCAGGTAGAAGGCGAAATACGCGCCCAGCACCAGGAATTCGCCGTGCGCAAAGTTCACCACCCGCAGCACGCCGAAGACGACGTTCAGGCCCACGCCGATCAGGCCGTAGATGGCGCCGAGAATCAGGCCGTTGATCAGGCCTTGGATAAGCAGTCCGGTCATGGCGGGTCCTCAGGCGATGTAGCGGCGCAGTTGCGGCTTGCGTTTGATCAGGCTGCCGATGATGCCGCGGGGCAGGAACAGCATCAGCAGAACGATGATGAGGCCCAGCAGCAGCAGGTTCACCACCGGGAATTTCTGCCAGATCATGTGGTCGATGCCCACCAGCGCCAGCGTCCCGACCACCGGGCCGAGGATGGTGCCGAAGCCCCCCGCCATCGCGTAGATGATGCTCTTGGCCGTGATCAGCACGTTGAAGGCGTATTCCGGGTCGACGACGTTCGTGTACCAGGCCTCGATGCCCCCGGCCAGCGCGGGAAACAGGGCGGCCAGCAACCAGGCCTTCAGGCGGGTGTTGGGGACGTGGATGCCCACGCAGGCGGCTGCGCCGTCGTCGTCGCGGATGGCCTTGAGCGCGCGGCCCAGCCGCGACACCGACAGCCAGGTGACGGTGGCCAACGTGGCGCCCATCACGATCAGCATGGCGTAATAGCTGTGCGTGGGATTGTTGGCGCGCGACAGGATGATGCCCATGCTGCCGCCGGTGAACGACTGCGGCAGGTCGGAAATGACCAGCTTGACGATGGTGGCCAGCGCCAGGCTCACGATGCCGAAATACACGCCGCGCAGCCGCAGCGTGGGCGCCAGCAGCAGCGCGATCGCCAGGCCCACGCCGCCGGCGGCCAGCAGCGACGGCAGGATGGGCCAGCCCATGATCTTGTAGCAGATGCCGGTGGCGTAGGAGCCCACGCCGTAGAACACCACGTAGCCGAACGGCAGATAGCCCGTGAAGCCCACGCAGATGTTCATGGCGCTGGCCATGGTGATCCACAGCATCAGGTAGAACGCGAACGAGATGTTCGAGGTCGCCATCGGGATGACGGCCAGGCCGGCGGCCAGCGCGGCGAAGAGGGTCACTGCGATGCGGGTGCGCAACTGCACGGCGCGCAGATCCTGCGCGCGATGCGAAGCCGCGCCCGCCGCCAGGGCGGGACTGCTGCTCATGATGTCTTCCTCCGGGCCGTCTCGGATGGGATGGCCGCTCTATTTGGAGGCGATTATGAACAGTTCAAACCATAACTGCAAGTTAAGGACTAACCCTTATCCGGATCGGGAAACGCCTCGGCCAGCACCCCGCGCAGCTCATCGATGAAGCGCAAGGCGATCTGCGACGGCTCCCGGTTGCTGGCATAGACAGCCGAGATATTCAGGGGAATGCGCTCTTGCAGCGGCACGATCACCACGTCCGGCATGGTGTTCTGCATGACCGTGAATTCATCCACGATGGCGATACCCACCCCGGCATTGACCAGCGCGCACGCAAGCTGGCTCCAGGGCACATCGGCGCACATGCGGCACGGCAGCCCGGCCTGCTCGAACGCACCCAGCACCAGCATGCCAAAGGGCATGCGGGTGCCCACCACGATGTGCGGATGCGGAGACAGGTCGGCCAGACTGACGGACGCCTGCCCCGCCAGCGGATGCCCCTTGGGGATGGCCGCCACCATGCGTCCCACATGCAGCGGCTGCGAGGTCAAAAAGGGATGGTCCGCCTGCATCACCACCAGCCCCAGCTCGGCTTCGCCCTGCAGCACGTCGGAAATCAGGCTGGGCAGGACCGAGGTATTCAGCCGCAGCAGCAGCTCCGGATGGCGCTGCTGGAAACGGGCCACCGCGCGCGGCACCAGGAATTGCGCCAGGCTGGGAATGGAGGCCAGGCGCAGCACGCCCGTGCCATGCTCGGAAAGCGCGTCGGCCAGGTCGTTGACCCGCTGCATCATGCGCTGGGTCTTTTCGATTTCCTCAAACAGGCTGTGCACTTGCGAGGTGGGGCGCAACCGTCCGCGCACCCGCTCGAACAGCGTCACGCCCATGCTTTTTTCGGTCTGGGCCAGCATCCGGCTGACCGCCGGCTGCGAAATGTTCAGCAACCGGGCCGCGCCACTGATCGAACCAGCCATGACGATGGCCCACAACATTTCCGTCTGCCGGTAATTCAATTTATTCAAGGCGTGCGCTCCATGCCTATTTGTTATACGCTTTGTCGCGTATTGGGCAATTATTGCCCAATACCGGGTTCTGGGTCCCTGCTTCGCGGCGGGGCGAGGCCCCCAAATCTATAACGATTGGAGACATCCCATGTTCGCTAAATCCTGGTTGTTCCGCTTACCGGCGCTGGCCATGGCCATCGCCGCCCTGACGCCCGCCACCGGCGCCGCCCAAACCTCGGACAAGATCCGGGTGGGCATGACGGTTTCGTCCACGGGCAGCTTCGCCCTGGCCTCGCAATCCGGTGTCCGGGGCGTGGAACTGTGGGTGGAAGACGTCAATCGCCGCGGCGGTATCGAGGTGAAGGGCAAGAAATACCCTGTCGAGCTGGTCAAGCTGGATGACCGCAGCGACAAGCAGATGGTCACGCGTGTCTACGAACGCCTGATTGTCGATGAAAAAGTGGATCTGGTGTTCGCGCCTTTCGGCTCCACGCTGACGGCCGCGGCCGCCACCGTCACCGAGCGGCTGGGCAAGTACATGATGGTCTGGTCCGCCGCCAGCGACGACCTGTACAAGCAGGGATTCAAGAACATGGTGTCGGGCACCCAGATGCCGGTGTCCGCCATGCTGCGCGCCAACATGGAGCTGGCGGCCAACCAGGGCGTGAAGAAGGTGGCGCTGCTGTATTCCGACGAACCGTTCCCCGCCGGCCTGGCTGAAGGCGGCCGCGAACAGGCCACGAAGAACGGCATGCAGGTCGTGATGTTCGAGAAGTACCCGAAGGGTCAGAAGGACTTCAGCACCATCCTGCAAAAGGCGCGCGCCGCAGGCGCCGAAGCACTGGTGCCGACCTCCTACGAGGGCGACCTGATCAGCATGACGCGCCAGATGAAGCAGCTGGACATCAACTTCCCGTACGTGTTCATGGTGTATGCGTCGACCCCGCAGTTCCAGGCCATCGGCGCGGACGCGAACTACATCTACAGCCACACCAACTACCACCCCGCGATCAACTGGAACGTCAACGCCGGCATGAGCCGCGAACAGTTCGCGGCCGCCTACGACCAGCGCTTCCCCAAGGCCGAGTTCCCGCCCGATTTCCAGACGGCGCTGGCCTACGGCGCGGGCGCGGTCACGGAAGAGGTCGTGAAGAAGGCCGGCTCCACGGACGCCGCGGCGCTCAAGCAGGCATCGATGGACCTGTCCGGCAAGATCACGGTCATGGCCGGCCCCTACGCCATCGACGACACGGGCAAGCAGCTGCTGATGCCCTTCCCGGTGGTGCAGTTGCTGCCGGGCAAGGGCATGGTGCCCGTGTGGCCCGCGGACGTGGCCACGACGAAACCCGTTTACCCCGCCCCTGACTGGACCAAACGCTAGTCGCGCTTTGCGCAGCCGGCCGCGCGCGCCCCGCACGGCCGGCCCCCAACCTGAGGAAAACATGTCTGAAATTGCATTTGCCACGCTCGGCGAGCTGGCCGACGGCCTGGCCAAGGGCCGCTACAGCTCGGTGGAATTGACGCAGCACTTCCTGGACCGCATTGCCCAGGCCAATCCGGCGCTGGGCGCGTATGTCAGCGTGGACAACACCAGCGCCTTGCGCCTGGCCGAGGCCGCCGATGCGCGCCGCCGCGCCGGCTATGGCCTGCTCAGCCCGCTGGACGGCGTGCCGGTGGCCGTCAAGGACCTGTGCGACATCCAGGGCCAGGTCACCACCGCCGGCTCCGAGGCCTGGCGCGAGCGCCGCAGCAGCGTCACGGCAACCGCGGTGACCCGCCTGCTGGACGCCGGCATGGTGATGCTGGGCAAGACCCACATGGTCGAATTCGCGTTCGGCGGCTGGGGCACGAACCCCGTCATGGGCACGCCGCGCAACCCTTGGGATTTGCAGGCGCCGCGCATTCCAGGCGGCTCGTCCAGCGGGTCCGGCGTAGCCGTCGCGGCCGGCCTGGCGCCTGCCGCGCTGGGGTCGGACACCGGCGGCTCGGTGCGGATTCCCGCCGCGTTGAACGGCATCACGGGGTTGAAGACCACGCGCGGGCTGATCAGCCTGCATGGCGCGGTGGCGCTGTCGACCACGCTGGATTCCATCGGCCCGCTCACGCGCGATACCCGCGACGCGATGCTGCTGACCGCGCTCATGGCAGGTCCCGATGCGCAGGACCCGTTGACGCAAGGCCTGCCCGCCTTCCAGTTCCAGGAACCCGCCAACGGCGCGCAACCGTTGCGCGGCATCCGCATCGCGCTGATGCCGCCGTCGCAGCACCCCATCGCCGTGGAAGCCGACGCCTTGTCTGCCCTGGACGACGCGCGGCGCGTGCTCGTCGACCTGGGCGCCGAGGTGGCCGAAATGCCCTTCCCCTTCGACTTCCGCGAGATGATGCTGCGAAACGGCCAGATCATCGCCGCCGAGGCCTACGCCATACACCGCGAATACATCGAAGACGCTGCGCTGCCCATCGGCCAATATGTGCGCGCCCGCGTGCTGTCCGGCAAGGGCGTGTCTGCCGCCGACTACATCGCCGCGCTGCAGGCGCACGCGCAGGCACGCCAGGCATGGCTGGCATGGATGCACAACATCGATGCGGTGCTGACGCCCTGCGCCCCGTTTGGCGCCCGCCTGCTGGCCGACGTGGATGAAGCCGCCACGCCGCTGGCTGCCTTCACCCGCGCGGGCAACTACGTCAACGCGTCGGGACTGGCGCTGCCGGCCGGCTTCACCGCCGGCGGCCTGCCCCTGGGCGTGCAACTGCTGGGCAAGCCGAATGCCGAAGGCACGCTGGGCAAGATCGGCATGGCCTTCCAGGCCGTGACCGATTGGCATCGCCGCCACCCCGACTTGAAGGCCATCGGGCTGTAAGTCGACAGGCCCGTTGACGACACGCCGGCGGCACCCGCCGTCGGCGCACCCTCTCCCGCCCTCCTAGGGAAACTCCCCCCTTGCTGCCGGCCCTCCCGAAGCAATATCTTGAATCCGGAATGTGACCACATGGTCACAACACCGGCCACACGTCTTCGCTGCACCCTCTCTTTGTCGTCTTCTCAACCGCAAGGAAGTCCAGCATGCTCAAGCGTTCCCCCTTTGAAGGCCAGGCGGATCCCGCCCGCCGCGACTTCCTGTTGCGCAGCGCCGCAGGCCTGGCCGGCGCCGCCGGTCTGGCGGCAGGCGCCTGGCCCCTGCAGGCCGCGGCCCAGGCGCCCTCGCCGCTGACCTTCGCCTTCTGGCCGTGGGGCAGTGAAATCGTGCAGCAAGGCGCGGCGCGCTTCACGCAGGAAAGCGGCGTGCCGGTGAACCTGTCGCCCATTCCCGGCGACTACGCCGCGGTGCTGGAAACCCAGCTGGCCGCCAAGGCCCCGCTGGACATGTTCTATGCGCAACGCGGCCAGGCGTCGCGCTGGTACGCGGCAGGCTGGATCCGGGCGATCGACGACATGCCGGGCCTGGCCGACATCCAGAAACAGATGTTCCCCGGCATCGTGGACGACGCCCGCGCCACCGACGGCCGCTATCTGGGCCTGACGTACTACAACGGCGGCCCGTTCGCGCTGTTTCGCAACGAGAAAATGCTCGCCGAAGCCGGCTTCGGGGGAACCGCCAACGCGGCGGACTATCCGCAAGACTGGGCCACGGTCGAAAAGCAGGCGCGCGAGATCAAGAAAGCGGGCCTGTCCGAGCATCCCATGCTGATGCCCTGGTACAACGCCTGGACCGGCCTGCCGTGGGCCCTGATCGCACAGTGCTTTGCCGAAGGAGAACGCTTCGTCGACGACGACCTGCGCGCCACCTTCGGCGGCGACACGCCGCTGGTCAAAGTCCTGACGGACTGGAAGCGCTGGTGGGACGACGAACTGGTGCAGCGCGCCGTGTTGACCTGGTCCGGCACCGAGACGTCCAGTTCATGGATGAAAGGCCAGCACGCCTTCCACCTGAATATCGATTACTACAGCTTCAACTACAACGATCCGGCCAAGAGCCAGATCGCCGCGTATTCCAGCTACAACCCGGTCGTGCCGGGCGCCACCCACGATACGGTGCTGGTGGGCCATGCGCTGCTATGCATGTCGACCCGCAAGCGCACGGACGCCGAGCAGGCCGCGCTATGGGAACTGGTGAAGTACTTCGGCTACCGCGACAAGGCGGGCCAGCTGACCACGCACAAGAACTGGATCGCCAAGGCCAACCTGGAAGTGCCGTTTCCCGAGCTGTACCGCGACGCGGACAGCAAGGCGGCCATCATGAAGTGGATGTACCCGCCCCAGGCCGAACAGGTCTACCAGTGGTTGTTCCAAGGCCGCGAGAAGGCCGTCGCCGCCCATATCCTGAAGGCGCCCTGGTATCAGGAATGGGACACCGGCATGCACGAAATGATCGCCCAGGACATGCTGATCAAGGGGTCCAAGACGCCGGCGCAAGTGGCCACCGAACTGCGCGCCCGCTGGGACGCGCTCTACAAGAAGTACGCCAAGATCCTCAAGCGGAGCTGATATGGCCAGCGTATCCCTGCAAGGCATCCAGAAGGCCTACACCCACTTCCAGGCCGTGCGCTCGCTGGACCTGGACATCCGCGATGGCGAATTCGTGGTGCTGCTCGGCCCGTCCGGCTGCGGCAAGACCACCACGCTGAACATGATCGCCGGGCTGGACACGCCCACGGACGGCGAGATCCGCATCGCCGACCGGCGCGTGGACCAGGTGCCGCCGCATCGGCGCAACGTGGCCATGGTGTTCCAGAGCATCGCGCTGTATCCGCACATGACCGTGCGCGAGAACATCGGCTTTCCGCTGCGCATGCAGAAGATGCCGGCGGCCGAGGTGCGCGTGCGCGTGGACCGCGCCGCCCGCCTGCTGCGCGTGGAATCGATGCTGGACCGCAAGCCCTACCAGTTGTCGGGCGGGCAGCGCCAGCGCGTGGCCATCGGCCGTGCGGTGGTGCGCAACCCGGACCTGTTCCTGTTCGACGAACCGCTGTCCAGCCTGGATGCCAAGCTGCGCACGGACATGCGGGTGGAACTCAAGCGGCTGCACCGTACGCTGCAGGCCACCTTCATCTACGTCACGCACGACCAGGTCGAGGCGATGACGCTGGCCGACCGCATCGCCGTGATGTCGGGCGGCAATCTGTTGCAGTTCGCCGACCCCGACACCATCTACCGCCGGCCCGCCAACATGGAGGTGGCCGACTTCATCGGCAACCCCGGCATGAACTTCCTGCGCGGCACGCTGCATGCGCACGACGGCGCCCCCGCGCTGCAGACCGCGGGCGGACGCCACGTGCTGCCGCCCGCCCTGTACTGCGCCGCGCGCGCCCTGCCGGAAGGCAGCCCGGCCACGCTGGGCATCCGCCCCGAAGCCATGGCGCCCGCGCCGCTGGCGGGCGACGGCCTGCTGCTCGAAGGCAGCGTCTGGGCCGTCGAGCCGGTGGGACCCGACCAGTTCGTGGATGTGGCGGTCGGCGCGGAAGACGGCCCGCGCCTGCGCGCGCGCCTGCCGCCCGAACGCCGCTACGAAGTCGGCGCGCCCATCGCGCTGGCGTTGCCCGCCGCGCGCCTGTACCTGTTCGACGCCCAGGGTCTGCGCGTGCACGGCGGCGAGGAGCCGCGCTCATGAGCGCCGCCAGCCTGTCGCCCGCCCGCCCCGCGCCGGTGCGCCAAGGTGGCCGCGAAATGTCCGACCTGGGCTTCGCGCTGACCGTGATCGTGGCGGTGTATGCGCTGAACACGCTGATCATCGGCGTGCCGCTGGGCTATTCGTTCTGGCTCAGCCTGCACGACACCAACGCCATCCTGCGCACGGAAGAGTTCGTCGGCGCGGACCTTTACGGCGAAGTGCTGTCGGACCCCGCCGTCATCGACGCGATCTGGCGCAGCCTGGGCTTCGTCGCCATGTGCGTGGCGGGCTCGTTCGCCGCCGCGCTGGGAATCGCGCTGGTGCTGAACGAAGAGATGCCGCTGCGCGGCCTCGTGCGCGGGCTGGCGCTCTTGCCCTGGGCGATGTCCCAGGTCGTGACCGCCACCGTGTTCTCGTTCCTGCTCAACCCCAGCTTCGGCGCCCTGACCGGGTTGCTGGCGCCGCTGGGCCTGGCCAACGCGGCCACGGTCTGGCTGGCCAGCGACTGGGCGCTGTTCTGGGTCGCACTGGCGTTCGTCTGGCATATCGCGCCGCTGGGCTGCTTCTTCTACCTGGCCGCATTGCAGACGATTCCGCGCGACCTGTACCGGGCGGCACGCGTGGACGGCGCGGGCCCGCTCTCGCGCTTTCGGCACATCACGCTGCCGCATTTGAAGCACACGACCCTGATCGTGCTGGTCGTGATGACGGTGGAAGCGGTGCGGCAGTTCGACCTGTTGTTCTCGCTGACGCGCGGCGGGCCCGGCACGTCCACGCAGATCCTGCCGTTGCTGATCTTCCGCTACAACTTCGAATTCTCGAAGTACGGCCTGGCCTCAGCCGCCGCCTTCCTGCTGACCGTGTTGTCGCTGCTGCTGGCCACCGCCTACTTCATGCTGATCCGCAAGAAGCGCCCTCAAGGAGACGCCCATGCGCAGTGATGCCGCGAAAGTCACCGGCGAAGGATGGCGCCCCTGGGTGGTGGGCGCCGGCGTGGCGCTCGTCGCGTTCTGGTGCCTGTTCCCGCTGTACTGGACGCTGAAGGCGTCCTTCATGGACGAATCGGCCATCATCATGGGGGTCGCGCACAACACGGGCGGGTTCACCTTCGAGAACTACTTGCGCGTGCTGGGCCTGTCCACCTCGGACTCGATCTTCGGCGGGCAGACCAAGGCGATCATGACGGGCTTCGTGAACAGCGCGCTGGTGGCGCTGCCTGCGGCGGCCGTGGGCACGGCCATCGCCACGCTGGCGGGCTATGTGCTGGGCCGGTTCGACTTCCCGTTCAAGGGCCCGCTGCTGTACGTGTTGCTGGCCTCGCGCACCTTGCCGCCCATCGCGCTCCTGATCCCGTACTACGTGTTCTTCGCCGCCATCGGCCTGGCGGGCAGCCTGTTCGGCCTGTGGATCGTGTACCTGACCGCCGTGATCCCGCTGCTGTCCTGGGTGCTGATGGGCTACTTCGCGTCGCTGCCCGTGGAAATCGAGCGGGCCGCGCGCATGGACGGCTGCACGCGCTGGCAGATGCTGCGCCATGTGACGCTGCCCATGGCGCTGCCGGGCATCGCCGCGGCTTTCATCATCGCGTTCCTGGTGGGCTGGAACGACCTGCTGTTCGCCATTGTGCTTACCGGCGGCACATCCGCGCAGACCTTGTCGGCCTCGCTGCTGGGCCTGTCGCCGCTGATGCCGGGGTTCCGCGCCGACCTGGGGCTCTTCGCCGCGGCCAGCATGCTCGCCGCCCTGCCCCCGCTGGCGCTGGCCATGCTGTTCCAGCGCTTCATCACCAACCTGAACATCGTCGATCCCGTGACGAGCAACACGGACTAGGACCTGTGAACGCTGAAAGGAGCCACGCATGACGATCGGCGTCGCGGCATCCGGCCCGCAAGCGGGCGCGGCGGTGCGGGCGGCGGCGTTGGCCGCCGAACTGATGGGCCACGGCGCGATCGGCGGCTTCGCCGTGTTCGCCGTCATGGACGACGACGGCCGCGTACGGCACAGGTGGTGCCAGCGCGGCGGCGTCACCGCCTTGGACCTGCCGCCGGACTGGCTGCTGGCGCGCCGCGCGGCCTTGATCGAAAGCGGCCCGGACCGCCCCGAACCGCTGGTGCAGTTCCTGCCCGGCGTCGATGGCGTGGGACTGGTGACCGGGCACCGGCTGCCCAACCGGCCGGGCGAAGGCGGCATCGCGCTGAACCAGGCCGTGCTCGGCCGCATGGCCGCGGGCGCCACGCCGGCCAACGCCGTGGACCACGTGCTGCGGACGCACCCCGAAATCGACGCCGGCCTGATCGCGGTGTCGGCCGCGGGTGAACTTGCCTGGGGCAATACGCGGCGCGTCGCCCGCCGGCCCGATCTGGGGCTCGCCCATCGCGACAACGGCCAATGCCGCGTCGCCGTGCTGCATAACGCCATCCACCCGTCCCCGCCGCTGGCCGACGCGATGGCGGACCTGGCCTGGTATGCCTTGACCGGTGAAGCCATGCCCTATCGCGCCTTGACCCTCCACGCACCCGTCACCGTCACCTCCGCGGCCCGCGACCGCGTGCTGGTGAGTGCGCAAGGGCGCATCCTGATCATCGAACAGGCCGACCCGTCGCTGCCGCAGTCGCCGCGCCGCGCCAATGCCGTCTACCTGGGCAGCGAAGTCTGGCAAGATGGCAGGCATATCGGCCACACCGTCAGCGAACTCACCGCCGACATGGCCGACGGCCGGGTGTACGGCGTGCCGGACCCCGCCCGCTCCCTCATTATCATGAAGGAATAGGCCTATGTCGCGACGCGAGAATACCGAAAGGCAGATCCTGCAAGCGCTGGAAGCCCAGATCCTGGAAACCGGAATGGGCGGCGTCGGCATCAACGCGATCGCCAAGCGCGCCGGCGTCAGCAAGGAACTCATCTACCGCTACTTCGACGGCATGCCCGGCTTGATGCTGGCCTGGATGCAGGAACAGGATTTCTGGACCCGCAACCCCGGGCTGCTGGCCGCGGGCGAATCCAGCCAGCGCACGCCCGGCGAGCTTGTGCTGTCCATGCTGCGCGCCCAGATCGACGCGCTGGCCGGCAATGAGACGCTGCGCGAAGTGCGCCGTTGGGAACTCATCGAACGCAACGAAGTGTCCGCCCCGCTCGCCGAACGGCGCGAACGGGCCGCGCGCGGTTTCATCGACCGCATCGACGGCCTGGCGCCGGAGGCCGACATGCCGGCGATGGTCAGCGTGATGCTGGCGGGCGTGCTCTACCTGATGCTGCGCGCCAAGACCGAATCCCACTTCCTGGGCGTCCCATTGCGCACGCCGGAAGGCTGGGACCGCATCGGCGGCGCACTGGAGCATCTGGTGGCCCATGGCTTTCCTGACGACCTGAATACCGAATCCCTTGCCAACCTGGAGGCGCGCCGCGGCACCGCGCAGGCCGCCGACCCAGAAACCTGAGCCTTTGCCCTCATGCCCGAGCATCCCGACCAGCAGGAATACGACCTCATCATCACCGGCGGCCAAGTCGCCGACGGCCTGGGTGGCCCCGCCCGCCGCGCGGACGTCGCGATCCGCGGCGAACGCATTGCCGCCATTGGCGATGGCGCGGCGTGGCGAGCGCGCCGCCGCATCGACGCGACGGGCAAGGTGGTGTCGCCGGGCTTCATCGACTGCCATACCCACGACGACCGGGCGCTGCTGGGCACGCCGCTGATGCGGCCCAAGGTCAGCCAGGGCATCACTACCGTCGTCACCGGCAACTGCGGCATCAGCCTGGCGCCCGTGCGCACGCCGGGCGACGTGGTGCCGCCCCCGTTGAACCTGCTGGCCAAGCACACGGGCGAGCTCTATGCCCGCATGCAGGATTACGCCGACGCGCTCGCGGCCGCGCCCGCCGCCGTCAATAGCCTGGCGCTGGTGGGCCACTCCAGCCTGCGCGTGTCCGCCATGGACCGGCTGGACCGCCCCGCCGACAAGAAAGAAATCGCCGCCATGCGGCAGGCGCTGGACCAGGCCATGGCCGCCGGCGCGGCGGGACTGTCCACGGGCCTTTACTACCCGACCGCCATGCACGCCAGCACCGAAGAAGTGATCGGCGTGGCCGAGCCGCTGGCCGCCTGGCGCGGCCTGTACACCACGCACTTGCGCGACGAAGCCGACCACGTTTGCGACGCGATGGAAGAGGCCTTCCTGATCGGCCGGGCGGCCGACGTGCCGGCCATCCTGTCGCACCACAAGGTCACCGGCAAGCACAACCACGGCCGTACGGCCGAAACGCTGGCGCTCTACGACCGCATGCGCGCCGAGCAGCCGCTGGGCATGGACGTCTATCCCTATGCGGCGTCCTCCACCATCCTGGAGCCGCGCCGCGTGGCCGCTGGCGAAAAGATCATCGTCACCTGGTCGCAGACGCGCCCCGAGATCCAGGGCGTGGACCTGCGCGAACTGGCTGCGCGCGAAGGCCGCGACCCTACCCGCCTGGCCGAAGAACTGTCGCCGGGCGGCGCGATCTATTTCTCGATGGACGAAGCCGACGTGAAGCGCGTCATCAGCCATGGCAGCGTCATGATCGGATCCGACGGATTGCCGCACGACCAGCGCCCCCATCCGCGCCTGTGGGGCGCGTTTTCGCGTGTGTTGGCGCGCTACGTGCGCGAGATGGGGGTGCTGGGCATGGAAGAGGCCGTCCGCCGCATGACGAGCCTGACGGCCGCGCAGTTCGGCCTGAAGGACCGCGGCGTGCTGCGCCCCGGCTGTTACGCCGACGTGGTGGTCTTCGACCCGGCAACGGTGGCCGACCTGGCCAGTTTCGCCGAGCCGACGCTGCCATCCACGGGCATCCAGGCGGTGCTGGTCAACGGCCAGCTGGTCGAGGAAGACGGCGCCGCGACTGGCGCCCGCCCCGGCCGCTTGCTGCGCGGCGACGACCGCGCGGCCCCCGGCTTCGAAACCCCTGCCTGGGCGGCCTGATTCCCCCGCCGCCGCACGCCCGGCTGGCCGGGCGCCCACCCTGAACGCCGTGCCCGCGCGCGGCGCCTCCCTGGAGCATCATGCACATCGTAGTCATCGGCGCGGGGGTGGTCGGCATGACCACCGCCTACTTCCTGCACCGCGCGGGCCATCGCGTCACGGTCGTCGACGCGGGCTCGGGCCCCGGGCAAGCCACCAGCATGGCCAACGGCGCGCAGCTGAGCTACAGCTTCGTCGCCCCGCTGGCCGACCCTGCCGTCCTGCCCAAGCTGCCCTCATGGCTGCTGGCGCAGGACGCGCCGCTGCGTTTCCGGCCGCGCCTGGATCCCGACCAATGGCGCTGGAGCCTCGCCTTCCTGCGCGCCTGCACGCGCGCCAAAAGCCGCTCCACCACGCGCGAACTGCTGTCCCTGGGCATGTACAGCCGCCTGTGCGTGCATGAGCTTGTACGCCAGGAGAATCCCGATTTCGATTTCTCGTCGTCGGGCAAACTGCTGGTCTATCAAGACGCCGGCGCCTACACGCACGCGCTGGCGCAACGCGACTACCTGGCGGCCCTGGGCAGCGAGCAGCGCGTCATGGACACGCGCGCCTGCCTGGACATGGAACCCGCGCTGGCCGGCATCGGCGCCAGCATCCAGGGCGCGCTCTACACCCCGACCGAAGACGCGGGCGACTGCCAACGGCTATGCACGGAGCTTGAGCGCATCTTGCGCGCGGCGGCGGACCCCGTGCGCTTCCATTTCAATACCCGCGTGACGGCGTTGCGGTCCGAGCGCGGACGCGTCGTGGGCGTCTCCACCGCCGCGGGCGAGCTGCAGGCCGACCACTATGTGCTGGCCAGCGGCATGGGCGCGCCGCCGCTGGCGCGGCAACTGGGGCTGAACCTGCGGATTTATCCGCTCAAGGGGTACAGCCTGACGTATGCGTTGACGCCGGACAGCGTCGCCCCCAACGCCAGCATCAGCGATATCCGGCGCAAGGTGGTGTATGCGAGGCTGGGCCGGCGGCTGCGGGTGGCGGGCATGGTCGACATCGGCACGGGCGGCAGCGCCGTGGATCCGCGCCGCGTGCAAAGCCTGGAACGCGACGTGGCGCAGTTCTTCCCGGACCTGAACCCGGCAGGCCCGCCCGAGGCCTGGGCTGGCCTGCGCCCCGCGCGCCCCGACGGCAAGCCGCTGATCGGCGCCACGCCCTACCGCAACCTGTGGCTGAACACCGGCCACGGCGGCCTGGGCTTCACGCTGGCCGCCGGCAGCGCGCGGATGCTGACCGACTTGATGCAGGGCCGCAGCCCTGCCGTGGACGCCGCCGCCTTCGCCCTGGCGTGATGCGCGGGCAGGCGCCCGCGCCGCGCTCAGTCCGCCTTGATGCCGCGGCTCTTGATCAGCGTGCCCCACTTGTCGCGTTCCTTCACTTCGAACGCGGCCAGATCGGCGCCGAAAAGATTGCCGGGCGTGGCGCCGCCTTGCGCCAGCGACTGCTGCAGCTCGGGCGATTTCAAGGCCTGCTTCATCGCGGCGATCAGCTTGTCGACGACCGGGGCAGGCGTGCCCCGCGGCGCGTACAGGCCGGACCAGGCCGTGACCTCGAAACCGGGCAGGCCGGCTTCGGCCATCGTGGGCAGGTCGGGCGCGGCAGGGCTGCGTTCGGCCGACGTCACCGCGATGCCGCGCAAGCGGCCGCCGGGCTTCAATGCCGCCATGGAACTGGGCAGGTTGTCCATCAGGATGTCGACCTGTCCGCCGATCACGGCGGGTATCGCGGCCGACGATCCCTTGAACGGCACATGCAGCATCTGCAGTCCGGCCAGCGATTCGAAATAGGCGCCCGTCAGGTGCACGGACGAGCCGATGCCCGGCGACGCGTAGGAGTACTTGCCGGGGTCTTTTTTCACCGCCTTCATCACGTCGTCCAGGTTGTGCCAGGGCGATCCCGCCGCCACCGCCATGACGTTGGGCGTCGACGCGATCATGCCCAGCGGCACCAGGTCGGTGGCAGGGTTGAATCCGATGTTGCCGTACAGGAACTGGTTGACGGTCTGCGTGCCGACGGAGCCCAGCACGATGGTGTAGCCGTCGGGCTGCGCGCGCGCCGCGGCGGCCACGCCCAGGTTGCCCGCCGCGCCCGGCTTGTTCTCGACCACGATGGACTCGCCGAGCGCCGGCCGCATGTGCTGGGCGATGGTGCGCGCGAAGAGGTCGGTGGTGCCGCCGGGCGGGAACGGCACGATCAGGGTGATCGGCCGCGCCGGCCACTCTTGCGCGGACGCCGCCGCGCTCAACGCCAGCGTGGCGGCCGCCGCCACGCCTGTCCAGCGTCCTGCCCTGGCGGCCGTCCGCCAATGAGTTGACCAGCCCATCCTCTTTCCCCTTCGCGTAACGCGTGTTCGATTGATCAAACGGAATTCGGTGTCGGTACTGCGCGACGAACGTGACCGCATGGTCACTTTCGTCGCATTAAGAACCGGCGCCGAAAACTTGTCAACGAAAGTGCAGGAGATTAGGCGTTATCCCTAGGAACCGTCCCAGCCGCCGCCCAGGGCTACGATCAGGTTCACGCTGGCCACCAGGCGCGTGCCCAGCAGGCTCAGCGCGTTGCGCTCGCTGTTGAGCGCCGTGGCGTCCACGACCGCCACGCTCAGGTAGTCCACCAGGCCGGCCTTGTACTGGTTCTGGATCAGGCGCAACGATTCCCGCGCGGACTCCAGTGCGCGGCGCTGGACGACCTGTTCGTTTTCCATCACGCGCAACTGGATGAGGTAGTCCTCGACTTCGCGCAGGCCCACCAGCGCGGCCTGGCGGTAGGCCGCCGCCTGCGAGTCGTACGCCGCGCGGGCCTGTTCGACCTGCGCCGCGCGCGCGCCGCCGTCGAAGATCGTCAACGCCAACGCCGGCCCCAACGACCAGAAGCGCGCAGGCGCCGTCAGCAGGTCGGCGAATTGCCCATTGCGAAAGCCCCCGTCGGCGGACAAGGTCAAGGACGGGAACCAGGCGGCCTGCGCCACGCCGATCTGCGCGTTGGCGGCCGCCGCGCGGCGCTCGGCCGCGGCGATGTCAGGGCGGCGCTCCAGCAGTTCGGACGGCAAGCCCACCGGGATCTCCGGCAACTGCAGCGTGAACACGGCTGGCGCCAGTCCGAACTTGGACGGCGCCTGGCCCATCAACACCGCGATGGCGTGCTCGTACTGGCCGCGCTGCCAATCCAGGTCGATCGATTGGGCGCGCGTGCTTTCCACCTGCGTGCGCGCCACGGCCACATCGGCCTGCCCGGCCACGCCGACGTCGTAGCGGTTTTGCGTCAGCTGCAGCGACTTCTCGTAGGCGGCCACGGTGGCGTCCAGCAGGCGCTTCTGCTCGTCCAGCACGCGCAATTGCAGATAGGTCTGCACCAGCGCCGCCTGCGCGCTCAATCGCGTCGCCGCCAGGTCGGCCAGGCTGGCCGCCGCGCTGGCCTCGGACGATTCGGTGCTGCGGCGCACACGGCCCCACACGTCCAGCTCCCAGCTGATGCTGCCCGTCACCGAGTACTGGTTCGACACGTTGCTGCCCGACGACGACGATGAACCGTTCGTGCCGGTGCCGCTGCCCGCGCGCGACATGCCGGCGCCCGCGCCCACCGTCGGGTAGAAGCCGGCGCGCGCCGCGCGCACCAGGCCCAGCGCCTGACGGTAATTGGCTTCGGCCTGCGCGATCGTCTGGTTCGACGTGTTCAGGCGATCGACCAGCCCGTTCAGCGTCGCGTCGTCGTATACCCGCCACCACTGGCCACGGTCCGCGTCGTCGCGCGGCTCGGCGGGCTTCCAGCCTTCGACCTGATCCTGGCCCTGGCCCTCCTTGTAGGCGGCGCCCACATCCATTTCGGGGCGCTGGTAGTCGGGGCCGACCGCGCATGCGCCCAGCAGCGCGCACAGCGCCAGCGTGACCGCGCTGCGAGGAAGGAAGGCGTTCGAAAGCGGCTTGATACGGATCATGTTTGTTCTATGGAAGCAGGAGCGCCCTTCCGGGGACCGCGCCCGCGCGCGGCCCACAGACGGAAGCGGTCCAGGTAGAGATAGACCACGGGCGTGGTGTACAGCGTGAGGATCTGGCTGAGCACCAGGCCGCCCACGATGGTAATGCCTAGCGGCTGGCGCATCTCGACGCCGGCGCCGGTGGCCACGACCAGCGGCAGCGCGCCGAAGATGGCGGCCATCGTCGTCATCATGATCGGGCGGAACCGCGTCAGGCAGGCCTGGAAGATCGCGTCGCGCGGGGCCATCCCCTGGTTGCGCTCGGCATCCAGGGCGAAGTCCACCATCATGATGGCGTTCTTCTTCACGATGCCGATCAAGAGGAACACCCCGATCAGCGCGATCAGCGTGAAGTCGTAGCGCAACAGCAACAGGGCCAGCAGCGCGCCCAGGCCGGCCGACGGCAGCGTCGACAGGATCGTCAGCGGATGCACGAAGCTTTCATACAGGATGCCCAGCACGATATACATCGTGACCAGCGCCGCCAGGATCAGCCAGGGCTGCTGCGCCAGCGTCTGCTGCAGGGCCGCCGCCGTGCCCTGGAAGCCCGCCTGGATCTGATCCGAGGGCAAGCCGATGCGGGCGACCGCCGCGTCGATGGCGGCGGTCGCCTGCCCCAGCGACACGCCGGGCGCCAGGCTGAAGGACACGGTGTCCGCCACGAACAGCCCTTGATGCTGCACGCTGAGCGGCGCGTTGGCGTTCTCCAGCCGCGCGAAGGCCAGCAGCGGCACGCGCGCGCCGGTCGAGGTGATCACTTCGACCTGCTTGAGCGACTCGATGTCTTCGGCGAATTTGGGCTCCAGGCCCAGCACCACGTGGTACTGGTTCAGCGGCCCGTACATCACCGATACCTGGCGCTGGCTGAACGAATTGTTCAGCACCGTCGAAATGGTGGACATGCTGACGCCCAGCCGCGTGGCGGCCTCGCGGTCGATCACCAGGTTGATCTGGCGGCCCTTGTCCTCGACGTCGGTGTCCACGTCCGTAATCTCGGGGATCTTCGCCATCGCCTGCTGCACCTTGGGCATCCACGTGCGCAGCAATTGCAGGTCGCCCGACATCAGCGTGTAGTCGTAGGAGCCCTGGCTTTGGCGCCCGCCGATCCGGATGTCCTGCTGCGACACCAGGAACATGCGCGCGCCCGGCATGTTCTGCAGCTTGCCGCGCAGCCGGTTGATGACCACGTCTGCCGATACGTCGCGTTCGCCCAGCGGCTTCAACTGGATCTGCATGAAGCTGCTGTTGCTGCCGCCGCGTCCGCCTGCATAGCCCGTCATGCTCTGCACCGCCGGGTCCGCCAGCACAACCTTGCGCAGCGCTTCCAGCTTGGGCAGCGTCGCCTGGAATGACGTGCCCTGGTCCACGCGGAAAAAGCCCAGCAACTGCCCCGTGTCCTGCTGCGGGAAAAAGCCCTTGGGCACCGTCGTGTACAGATAGATGTTCAAGCCCACGGCGACCGCCAGGATCAGCATCATCAGCCGGCCATGCGCCAGCGCCCAGCGCAGGCTGCGGCGGTAGCCGTCCAGCATGGACTCGAAGCCGCGTTCGGACCAGCGCGCCAGCCGCCCGGGCGCCTTTTGCTCCTTCGGTTCGTGGCGCAGCAGGCGCGCGCACATCATCGGCGTGAGCGTCAGCGACACGATCAGCGACACCATGATGGCGGCCGACAAGGTCACGGCGAATTCGCGGAACAGCCGCCCGACCACGCCGCCCATCAGCAGGATGGGAATGAACACCGCCACCAGCGACAGGCTCATCGACAGCACCGTGAAGCCGACCTCGCGCGACCCGCGCAGGGCCGCCCGCATCGGCGACATGCCGTTCTCCACATGCCGCATGATGTTCTCAAGCACCACGATGGCATCGTCCACCACGAAGCCGGTGGCCACGATCAGCGCCATCAGCGAAATCGTGTTCAGCGTGAAGCCGCACAGGTACATGATGCAGAACGTGCCGATCAACGACACGGGAACGGCCACGCTGGGGATGATGGCCGCCCGCCAGCGCCTGAGGAACAGCAGCACCACCAGCACCACCAGGCCCACCGCGATGATCAGCGTCAGTTCGGCTTCGTGCAGCGACGCCCGGATGCTGGGCGTGCGGTCCTGCGCCACCGTCATGTTCACGTCGGCCGGCATCAGCGCCTGCAGCACGGGCAGTTGCGCGCGTACGGCATCCACGGTTTCGATGATGTTGGCGTCGGCCTGCCGGCGCACGATCATCAGGATCGCCTTGCGTTCATTGAAGAACCCGGTCTGGTACAGGTCTTCGACCGAATCCTCGACTTTGGCCACGTCCGACACGCGCACCGGCGCGCCGTCGTTCCACGCGACGATCAGCGGCCGGTACTGCTCGGCGCGGCTCAACTGGTCGCTGACCATGATCTGCCAGTGGTAGCGGTCGTTCTCCAGGACGCCCTTGGGCCGGTTGGCGTTGGCATTGGCCAGCGTGGCGCGCAGCTGGTCCAGCGACACGCCGCGGTTGGCCAGCGCGCCCGGCAGCACGGTGACGCGCACCGCCGGCAAGGAGCTGCCGCCCACGGTGACTTCGCCCACGCCGTCCACCTGCGCCAGCTTCTGCGCCACGATGGTCGAGGCGATGTCGTACAGCTGCCCCTGGCTGAGCGTATCGGAGGTCAGCGCCAGCGTCATGATGGGCGCGTCCGACGGGTTGGACTTGTGATACGTGGGGTTGCTGCGCAAACTGGTAGGCAACAGCGAGCGCGCCGCATTGATGGCGGCCTGCACGTCGCGCGCCGCGCCGTTGATGTCGCGCGACAGGTCGAACTGCAAGGTGACGCGGGTGGACCCCTGCGAGCTGCTGGAGGTCATTTCGGTCACGCCGGCGATGCTGCCCAGCGACCGCTCAAGCGGCGTGGCCACGCTGGAGGCCATCGTCTCGGGGCTGGCGCCCGGCAGGCTGGCCGACACCGAAATGGTCGGGATGTCGACCTGCGGCAAGGGCGCCACCGGCAACAGGAAGAACGACAGCAGGCCTGCCAGCACGACCGCCAGGCTCAGCAGCGTGGTCGCTACCGGCCGGACGATGAAGGGCGCCGACAGGATCATGACGCGTCCCCGGCCGCCGGTTCGCGCACGCCGCGCCAACGGCGCGACATGCGGTCGAACATCAGGTAGATGACCGGCGTGGTGAACAGCGTGAGCACCTGGCTCAGCAAGAGGCCGCCCACCATCACCAGGCCCAGCGGTTGGCGCAGTTCAGCGCCCGTGCCGGTCGACAGCATCAGCGGCAAGGCGCCGAACAGCGCGGCCAGCGTGGTCATCAGGATGGGGCGGAAACGCAGCAGCGCCGCCTCGTGGATGGCCGCGCGCGGCGTCAGCCCCCGCTTGCGTTCGGCGTCCAGCGCGAAGTCGATCATCATGATGGCGTTCTTCTTCACGATGCCGATCAGCAGAATGATCCCGATGATGCCGATCATGTCCAGTTCGGTGCCGCTGATCAGCAGCGCCAGCAAGGCGCCCACGCCGGCGGACGGCAGGGTAGACAGAATCGTGATGGGGTGGATGTAGCTTTCGTACAGGATGCCCAGCACGATGTACATGGTGACCACCGCGGCCAGGATCAGCCACAGCGTGCTGGTCAGCGAGTTCTGGAACGCCAGCGCCGCGCCCTGGAACCGGGTCTCCACACCGGCCGGCAGGCCGATTTCGGCTTCGGCGGCGGTGATGGCCTGGACCGCGTTGGACAGCGACGCCCCCGGCGCCAGGTTGAACGACACCGTCACCATCGGGAACTGGTCCAGCCGGTTCACGGCCAGCACGGTCCGGCCTTCGGAGATGTGCGCCACCGACGACAAAGGCACCTGCGCGCCGGTCGACGTCGGCACGTGGATCTGGCCCAGCGCGGCCGGGTTCATCTGGAACTGCGGCTGCACTTCCAGCACCACGCGGTACTGGTTGGATTGCGTGAAGATGGTGGAGATCAGCCGCTGCCCGAAGGCGTCGTACAGCGCCTCGTCGATCACCGCGGCGGTGATGCCCAGCCGCGACGCCGCGTCGCGGTCGATCTCGACCCAGGTCTGCAGCCCGTCGTCCTGCAAGTCGTCGGTCACGTCCTTCAGCCCCGGCACCTGGCGCAAGCGGTCCACCAGCTTGGGCGTCCATTCGCTCAGCACCTTCAGGTCGGGGTTGGACAGCGTCATCTGGTATTGCGTGCGGCTGACGCGGTCTTCGATGGTCAGGTCCTGCACGGGCTGCATGTAGACGATCAACCCGTCCTGCTTGCCCAGCGATTCCTGCAGGCGCGCCATCACCGTGCGCAGGTCGCCGTTGCGCTCGGCCTGGGGCTTGAGCGAAATCTGCATGCGCCCTGCGCTGAGCGTAGCGTTGCTGCCGTCCACGCCGATGAAGGACGACACCGCCTGCACGTCGGGGTCTTCCAGCACCAGCCGGGCCGCGGCCTGCTGCCGTTCGGCCATCGCGGGGAACGAAATGGATTGCGGCGCCTGCGTGATGGCCTGGATCAGGCCGGTATCCTGCTGCGGAAAGAAGCCCTTGGGCACCACCATGTACAGCACCACGGTCAGCGCGAACGTGCCCAGCGCCACCAGCAGCGTCAGCGGCTGATGGCGCAGCACCACCTGCAGCATGCGGTCGTAGCCGGCGATGACGCGGTCGATGAAGTTGCCCGTGGCCGTGTGGAAGCGGCCGTGCTTCTGCTCCGATTCGGCGCGCAACAGGCGCGCGCACATCATCGGTGTCAGGGTCAGCGACACCACCAGCGAGATCAGGATCGACACCGCCAGCGTGATCGCGAATTCCCGGAACAACCGCCCCACCACTTCCGTCATGAACAGCAACGGGATCAGCACGGCGATCAGCGAAAACGTCAGCGAAATCAGCGTGAAGCCAATCTGAGAGGCGCCCTTCAACGCCGCCTGCAAGGGCGTTTCGCCCTCTTCGATATGGCGGGCGATGTTCTCGATCATGACGATGGCGTCGTCCACCACGAAGCCGGTAGCGATCGTCAGCGCCATCAAGGTCAGGTTGTTGATGGAGAAACCCGCCAGGTACATGATGCCGAAGGTGCCCACCAGGGACAGCGGCACCACGACGCTGGGAATCAGCGTGGCCGTCAGGCTGCGCAGGAAGACGAAGGTCACCATGACCACCAGCCCCACGGCCAGCAGCATTTCGAACTTCACGTCCTCCACCGAGTCGCGGATGGTCTGCGTGCGGTCCGACACCACGGTGACGTCCAGCGTGGCGGGCAAGGCCGCGCGCAGTTGCGGCAACAGCGCCTGGATCCGGTTGACCACGTCGATCACGTTGGCGCCCGGCTGGCGCTGGATGTTCAGCAGGATGGCGGGCTTGTCGCCGGCCCAGGCGGCCTGGCGCGTGTCTTCGGCGCCTTCGACCGCGCGCGCCACGTCCGACAGGCGCAGCGGCGCGTTGTTCTTGTAGGCGATGATCAGGTCGTTGTAGTCGGTGGGCGACTTCAGTTGGTCATTGGCGTTGATCGTGGTGGACCGCAACGGCCCGTCCAGGTTGCCCTTGGGCTGGTTGACGTTGGCGCCCACGATCGCGGTGCGCAGGTCGGACAGCGCCAGGCCGTTGGCCGCGAGCGCCTGCGGGTTGACCTGCACCCGCACCGCCGGCCGCTGGCCGCCCGCCACGCTGACCAGGCCCACCCCCGGAATCTGCGACAGCTTCTGCGCCACCCGCGTGTCCACCAGGTCGCGCACCTGCGGCAAGGGCATGGTGGGCGACGTGATGGCCAGCGTCAGCACGGCCGCGTCCGCCGGGTTCACCTTGTTGTAGGTCGGCGGCACCGGCAAATCGCTGGGCAGCAGGTTCGACGCGGCGTTGATCGCCGCCTGCACCTGCTGCTCGGCCACGTCCAGCGGCAGCGTCAGGTTGAACTGCATCGTGATGACCGAGGCGCCGCCTGAACTCGTGGACGACATCTGGTTCAAGCCTGGCATCTGCCCGAACTGCCGTTCCAGGGGAGAGGTGACCAGCGAGGTCATGACGTCCGGACTGGCCCCGGGGTACAGCGTCACCACCTGGATCGTCGGGTAGTCCACCTCGGGCAGCGCCGACACCGGCAGCATCCGGTAGGCGATGAAACCGGCGATCAGGATCGCCACCATCGCCAGCGTGGTGGCGACGGGGCGGAGGATGAACAGGCGCGACGGGCTCACGATGGCCTCGGCTTACTTGGACGCGGGCGTGGTGCCGGCAGGCGCCCCTGCCCCAAGCGTCTTGTCGCGGGTGGCCGGAATCACTTCCGCGCCGCCCACCACTTCCACCTTGGCGCCGGCGCGCAGGCGGTCAGTGCCTTCCGTGACGACGCGGTCGCCCGGCTGCAGGCCTTCGTTCACGGCCACCATGCCGTTGTTGATGGCGCCCAGCTTCACCTGACGCACCAGGACGGTGTTGTCCGGCTGCACCAGGAACACGAAGGCGCCCGCCGACCCCTGCTGGATCGCGGCGGTGGGAATGGCGGTGACGTCCTTGCGCGTCAGCACATGCAGCCGCACGTTGACGAACTGGTTGGGAAAGAGCGCGTCGTCCGCATTGTCGAACTTGGCCTTGAGCTTCAGCGTGCCGGTGGTGACGTCGATCTGGTTATCCAGAGTCTCCAGCACGCCGGTGGCGATGCGGCGGGTGTCGGCGCGGTCATACGCGTCGACCGTCAGCGTCTTGCCGGCCGCGATTTCGCCGCGCACTTCGGGCAGCTGGGTCTCGGGCAACGTGAACACCACCGAAATCGGCTGGGTTTGGGTAATCACGACCAGCCCGTTCGCGTCCGAGCTGGACACCAGGTTGCCGCGGTCGACCTGGCGCAACCCCAGCCGGCCGCTGATGGGCGCGGTGATGCGGGCGTAATCCAGTTGCAGCTTGGCGTTGTCCACATTGGCCTGATCGCTCTTGACCGTGCCTTCGTACTGGCGCACCAGCGCGGCCTGGGTGTCCACCTGCTGCTTGGCGATGGAATCCTGCTTGAACAAGGCCTGATAACGCTGCAGGTCGCGCCGCGCGTTCTCCAGCTGGGCCAGGTTCTGCATCTGGGTGCCGCGCGCCTGGTCCAGGGCCACCTGGAAGGCCCGGGGGTCCACCTGGGCCAGCAGGTCGCCCGCCTTCACGCGCTGGCCTTCCTGGAAAGCCACGTCCACCAGTTCGCCGCTGACGCGGCTGCGCACGGTGACCGTGTTGTAGGCCGTGACGGTGCCCAGGGACTTCAGGTAGATGTCGATGTCCTGCGTCGCGGCGGTGGCGATGCGCACCGGCACGGCCAGGTTCGCCATGGCGGCCATCGGGGGCCGTCCCCCGCCAGCACGGCCGCCAGGCCCGCCGGCCGCGCCCTGTTTGGCCGACGGCCGCAGCGCAAGCCAGGCAATGACGGCCACGGCAAGCAACAACACCACCAATCCAATGATGCGGCGGCGGGTCCAGCGGGAAGGCGGGGAAACAGGACGACTATCGGACATGGAAACGGTTCCGGCACTGACGGAGAAAGCCGTATTGTCTACTAGTCGGTCGCCTTTTCTACCATTGCGGTCGCGAGTTGAAACTGGCCGCAACAAGAATCGGTCTCAAGAACGCCCGCTTCGATGCCCGCCCGCTAACCCACCTACGAGCTGCAGAGCGTCATCTGGAACGCAACGTCGCGCGCCACCTGCTGGGGCTTGAATTCGCCGTCTTGCGTGGAAAACCGTATCCAGATCATGTACTTATTGGCGCTGATCTCGGGAAACACGCCCTGGGTCGGATCCACCCAGACGCGCAGCAGCTGGAATTGCTTGCCGCCCAGCATCTGCTGGTAGGCGCCCTGCTCGGCCACGATATCGGTCTTGCGGCCGGACTCGCGCAGCAGGCGCAGCGCCAGCGTCAGGCCATCGTACAAAGGAAGAAAGGGCGATACCCAGGCCTGCAAGTCCGCGCAACGGGCGGCTTCGGTCTTGTTCTGCCAGGCGAAATAGGAAGGCATGTCCACTTGGGTGGCGCTGCCCGGCACGGACAAGCGGCCACGCAGGCTGGTCAACCATTCGTTTTCGCGCAGCGACTGCCCGGTCTTGCCAGGGGCGGCCAGCGCGCTAGCCACTTTTTCCAGTTCGCGCAGCATGGCCTCCAGCGCGTCTTGCGCCACGCCAGGGTGATCGCGCAAGCCCACCAGCGCCATGCGCTGCCGCTCCAGGTCTTGCAGCACCGCGCCTTTCACGTCGGTGCGTTCGCACGCGTCGAGCAGATCGAAAAGAGACGTGACGGCAACCTGATGCTGGCGTGAGTCCCCCTCGCGAGCAAAGAAGAACAACCTGTCGAACAGGTATTCCAATCGCAGATAAGCGCGGATGCGCTCATTGAAGGGATATTCGTAAACAATCACGCTTTTTGACAGGCCCATCAGTGGTCGGCGGGGAGGCCGAGGGATTCAGGGGTGCCGGCCAAGCTTGTCGCTTACCGGCCCGTTGTGGTCGCCAGCGTCAGCCAGCGGTCATGCAGGGTCTTCGCCTGCGCGCGCAATTGCTCCGGCGATGTCGCGCCGTCGTTCACGATGACGTCGTCCGCAACCTCCAACCGGCTTGCCCGCGCAGCCTGTGCCGCCATAATACGCCTGATGGCGGGCTCCGTCAGCCCGCTGCGCGACTGCACGCGCGCCACCTGCGTTTCCGGGTCGCAGTCCACCACGCAGATACGATCCACGCGCGTGCGCCAACGCGCCAGGGACTCCACCAGAAGGGGCACCACAAAGACCAGGTACAGCCCGGTCGCGGCCGCCGCCTGGCGTTCGGTCTCTTCGGTAATGGCGGGGTGCAGCACGCCTTCGAGCCGCTGCCGCGCCTGCGGATCCGAGAACGCGCGTTCGCGCATCCATTGGCGGTTCAACGCGCCCTCGGGCGTCAGCGCCTGCGGGCCGAATTCGCGTTCGATGGCGGGCATGGCCGCGCCGTTTGCCGCCGTCAGCGCGTGCGCGATCTGATCGGTGTCGACCAGCGTCGCGCCCCATTCGCCCAGCATGTCCGCCACCCGGGACTTGCCCGAACCGATGCCGCCCGTCAGACCGATCTTGAACATGATGCCCATCCTTTCTTGCCTAGCGCATGAACTGCCATAAACCCTGCTCTCCACCCAGCAGCAGCATCACGATGCCGGCCAGGGCCAGGTAGGGGCCGAAGGGCAGCGGCTGCCCGCGGCCGGCGCGGCCCGACAGCGTCAGCAGGCCGCCGATCAGCACGCCCACCAATGAGGCCGCCAGCAGCACCATGGGCAGGGATTCGATGCCGAACCACGCGCCCAGTGCGGCCAGCAGCTTGAAGTCGCCATACCCCATGCCCTCGCGCCCGGTCAGCAGGCGGAACACATGGAAGATAACCCACAGGAAAACATAGCCGGCGACCGCCCCCACCACCGCCAGCGGCAAGGTCGTGAACGCGTCGAACAGATTGACCAGCAGGCCCGCCCACACCAGCGGCTGGGTCAGCGCGTCGGGCAGCAGGGTGGACTCGAAGTCGATCCACGCCAGCGCCACCAGCATCGCCGACAGGCCCATCGCGAACAACGCGACAGGCGTCGCGCCGTAGCGCCACGCGCAGGCGGCGAACAGCGCACAGGTCAGGAGTTCGATCGCAGGGTAGCGCCAGCTGATCGGGGTGCCGCAGGCGGCGCAGCGGCCGCGCAGCAACAACCAGCTCAGCACCGGCAGCCGGCGCCAGCCGGTCACCGGCGCATGGCACGCGGGGCACTGCGAGGCCGGGCGCAACAGGCCGTCGGGGCTGGCCGGCCGCGCTTTGCCGACCGCATCCAGGCACTGCGCCTGCCATTCTCGTTCCATCATGCGCGGCAGCCGATAGGTCAGCAGGGTCAACCAGTTGCCGATGAACAACCCCGCCAGCGCAGCCAGTCCGATGAAGGCGCCCAACGGGATGTCGAAGACGTGATGAACGCTGCTCATGCGCCAGCCCGATGCGCGCGACGGTCCGGGTCCATCGCAGCACAGATGGCGGAAAAGCAGACAGCCCAACTGCGGCCGTGTCGTAATTTGTGCATAAAGTGCTGGCAACGCCCAAGAGTGGCTAAGGGAACGTATCGAATCTTCGCATAAGTGCGTAAAATCGGAGACAGACTCAATTCACGGATAAGCTGCCATGACCGCCCGCGTCGACATCGTTACCCGATCCCGCAAACTCAGCGTCATGGGGCTGCTGCTGGCCGGTACAGCACTCGGCGCTGCCGGGTGCGCCCAGCAGAAAACCGAAGGCTATTACGACCCTCCGGCTGAAAGCACCGTGACCGACGCCCAGTACCAGGGCTCGGGCGCGGGCTACCGCAGCGTCATCCGTGCCCCGTCGCAGGTGCAGATTGCCCTGAAACCCGACGCCCGCAAGCCGCAAAACCAGGCCTCGCAAGCCACGCCGGCCGGCCAGACGACCGAAGACGGCCAAGCCGTGCCGGAAGGCGCCGACACTGCCGCTTCGGCGTCGACCCCCGCGCCGGCGCCCACCGCCCCGAACGCCGCTGCGCACAGCCTGGTGCCGCAGCCCCAAACGTATATGGGCACGCTGCCGTGTTTCTCGCCCGCCATGCAATGCACGGCGCAGCGTGTCACGCTGACCCTGGCGCCCAATGGCCGCTGGCGCGGCCGCACGGCGTATCTGGAAAACGACCCCCAAAAGGGTCCGGCCGTAACGGAGCAAGGCTGCTGGGACGCCACCGATGAACGCCCGCCGCGCGTCATCCTGATGGACGGCAAAGGCAATGCCCGCGCGGAATTCGTGGTGGCCGCCAACAACGTGCTGCGCGTGCGTTCGATCGCCGGCCAGACGCCCAACCTGAACTACAACCTGACCCGCCAGCCGGACCTGGATCCGATTGACGAGCTGGCCAAGGCCCAAGCGCCCCAATGCCCCTGATGGCGCCGAGGGTCCAGGACCAGCCTGACGGCCAGCCCTGACCCCTCTGCCCAATGAATGCCCCGCCGGGCCTGGCGAACATCCTGTTCGCCAGGCCCGGTTTGCCATTGGCAGGACGGCATGGGCGAAGCCGCATCGGCAGGGCGTCATGGGCGGACGGCATGCGGGCTCGCAGCCCTGACACGCATCACGAATCAAGCGGCGTGCCATCCGGCGGGCTCGGCCCGTAGGTCGGCGGCGCCGGGGCGTGCTGCACGTGGCGCGGCGCCGATGCAGAGCCGGCGCGGGGTGGCGGTTCGTGGGGACCGGCGGCGTCCTCAAGCATGGGCGAGGCGCCTGAGCGGCCGTGGGCGCATAGCCGACAGGCCAGTTGCATGGCGTTGCGGGCATCGAGCTTGGCCAAGATGCGGGCCCGATGGGCCTCGACCGTACGCAGCGAAATGCCCAGATCGATGGCGATGACCTTGTTGGGCTGGCCGGCCGCCACATAGCCGACGATCTGCCGCTCGCGGGGTGTCAATGCGGAAAGCACCGCTTCAAGATCGGGACGGGGAGCTTGCATGGGCGACTCTTTTTGCAATGTAGGATTACATCAAGTCTGCCCGGCCGCCCCAGGCGGCGGAAGCTGGCAAATCTGTCAGGGATCGGGGCGGCGCGGAGCCCGCGCGCCCCGGCCTGCGGGACAGGATCAGGCCGTGTAGGCCAGTTCCAGGTTGTCGATCAGGCGGGTCGCGCCCAGTTTGGCGGCGGCCAGCACCACGACGGGCACGCCAGCCTGCAGGTCGGCGGCCTCGGGGCGCTTCAAGTCCTGCTGGCGGCGCAGGGCCACGTAGTCCACCTTCCAACCGCGCTGCGTCAGGCGGTCGGCGGCCTCGCGTTCCAGGGCCAGCGCGTCGCGCTCGCCCTGCGCCAGCCGCTGTCCGATGTGCTGCAGTTCGGCATACAGCGCCGGCGCCTCGGCGCGTTCGCCCTCGGTCAGGTAACGGTTGCGCGAGGACAGCGCCAGGCCGTCGTCGGCGCGCACCGTCTCGTGCGCCAACACCTCCACCGGCAGCTGGAACTGGCGGCACATGTTGCGCACCACCATCAGCTGCTGATAGTCCTTCTTGCCGAACACCGCCACGCGCGGCTGCACGCAAGAGAACAGCTTGAGCACCACCGTGCTGACGCCTTCGAAGAAGCCCGGGCGGAACTCGCCTTCCAGGATGTCGCCCAGATCGTCCGGCGGCTGCACGCGGTAGCTCTGCGGTTCGGGGTACATCTCGCGCTCGTTCGGCGCGAACAGCACATAGACGTCGCGCGCCTGCTCCAGCTTTTCGATGTCGGCCGCCAGCGTGCGCGGATACTGGTCGAAATCCTCATTGGGGCCGAATTGCAGGCGGTTCACGAAGATGCTGGCCACCACGGGGTCGCCGTGCTGGCGCGCCAGCTTCATCAGGGACAGGTGGCCTTCGTGCAGGTTGCCCATGGTGGGCACGAACGACACGCGATTCTGGCCGCGCAGGTGATCGCGCAATTCCTGGATGGTGTGTACGACTTTCAAGGGGACTCTCCGGGGTTGGGGGCAGCCCGGTCAGGATCAGGCCGCGACCGCCGCCACGCTGGTGTAGGCCAGGCGCACGTAAATGGGGGCATAGGGCTCCGCCTGCGTGATCTCCAGCAGGGATTCGCGGGCCAGCTCCAGCATGGCGATGAAATGCACGACGACAACCGCCGCAGGCGCGCCTTCGCGGACGCGTTCCATGAACAGGTCGCCGAATTCCATGAAGCGCACGTCATTCAGGCGCCGCAGGATGTGCGTCATGTGATCGCGCACGGACAGCTGTTCGCGCGTGATGTGGTGATGCTGATTCAGCTTGGCGCGCTTCATGATGTCGGCCCAGGCCTGGCGCAGGTCGTCCACGCTGACTTCGGGCATCATGCGTTCGACGCTGAGGTCGGCCACGGCCTGGCTGCTGACGAAGTCGCGGCCCAGTTGCGGCAGCTTGTCCAGCTTCTGGGCGGCCAGCTTCATCTGTTCGTATTCGAGCAGGCGGCGGACCAGTTCGGCGCGCGGATCTTCGGGCTCTTCGCCGGTGTCGGTCTTCCTGACCGGCAGCAGCATGCGCGACTTGATCTCGATCAGCATGGCCGCCATCAGCAGGTACTCGGCGGCCAGTTCCAGGTTGGTGATGCGGATCTGGTCCACATACGACAGGTATTGCCGCGTGACATCCGCCATCGGGATGTCCAGCACATTGAAGTTCTGCTTGCGGATCAGGTACAGCAACAGGTCCAGCGGCCCTTCAAACGCCTCCAGGAACACTTCCAGCGCGTCCGGCGGAATGTACAGATCCGTCGGCATCTGGAACAGCGGCTCGCCGTACAGGCGCGCGAACGCAACGCTATCGACGGTATCGGGCGTGCTGTCCACGGTAGGCGCCACTAGCTTGGCCAGTGCCTCGCCCGGGACTGAAGGGTTTTGGGACATGTCTGCCGCAACGGGATCAGTCTGCCGAATAGACGTACGGGCGCTGCGGCACGCGGGCCGCGCGGAAGCCTTCCAGCAGCTCCGAGTCCTGCGGTTTGTCCCAAAGACGGGCGCGGCCTTCGCGCTGGCGTTCTTCGGTGCCAGGGTGCGACTGCTTGAAGTCTTTCAGGAAAAGGGTGATCTCGGATTCGTAGTTGGTCGCCATGACACCAATTTCAGTGGGTTTCGGATCCCCGGAGTTTACTTCACGCCGGGCGAACCCCCGGCGTTACAATCGTCAGGCACCCAACGCCCCCTCCCGCCATGTCAGCAGAATCCGCAGCAGCCGCCAACCCCGCTCCGCCCTCGAACCCGGACGCGCTGCGCGCGGCGCGCATGATCCCCTTCATTGTGGGCTGTGCGCTGTTCATGCAGATGCTGGACGCGACCGTCGTGGCCACCGCCCTGCCGGCCATGGCCCGGGCCCTGGGATCCACGCCCGTCCGGCTGAATGTGGCCATTACGTCCTACCTGCTGTCCGTGGCCGTCTTCGTGCCCGTCAGCGGCTGGGCGGCCGACCGATACGGCGCACGCCGGGTGTTTGTGGCCGCCATCGGCCTGTTCACGCTCAGTTCCGTCGCCTGCGCCGTCTCGCAGGACCTGCCCCAGCTGGTCGTGGCCCGGATCATCCAGGGGATGGCCGGGGCGATGATGGTGCCGGTGGGCCGGATCATCCTGCTGCGCACCGTGCCCAAGCAGGATCTGCTGAAAGCCATGTCGTTCCTGTCCATTCCGGCGCTGCTGGGCCCGGTGATCGGGCCGCCGCTGGGCGGCTTCATGGTCACCTACATGTCGTGGCACTGGATTTTCCTGATCAACATCCCGATCGGCGTCCTGGGGATTGCGCTGGTGCTGCGCTACGTGGCCGAGATCAAGGAAGAGACCGCCCCGCGCCTGGACTGGCTGGGCTTCCTGCTTAGCGCCGTGTGCCTGGCCACGCTGGTCAGCGGCTTCGAAGCCATCGGCCGCGACGTCATGCCGCTGCCGATGTTGCTGGGCATGATCGCCGTGGGCGCGGCCTGCGGCTTCCTGTACGCCTGGCACGCCCGGCGCGTCGAACACCCCATCATCGACCTGTCGCTGATGCGGATCCCCACGTTCGCCATTTCCACCCTGGGCGGCAACCTGTGCCGCTTCGCCGTGGGCGCGACGCCCTTCCTGCTGGCCATGCTGCTGCAGGTGGGGTTCGGCCTGTCGCCGTTTTCGGCCGGCCTGATCACGTTCGCCAGCGCCGCCGGCGCGCTGCTGATGAAGTTCGTGGCCACGCCCATCGTCCGGCACTTCGGCTTTCGCCGCGTGCTGACCGTGAACGCGCTGCTGACCGGCGTCTTCATCATGGTCTGCGCCACCTTCACCCCGGCCACGCCGGTCTGGCTGATGATCGCCATCCTGCTGGTCGGCGGCTTCTTCCGGTCATTGCAGTTCACCGGGGTAAATACGCTAACCTATGCCGATATCCCCCCGGCCAAGATGAGCCGCGCCAGCAGCTTCGCGGCGATGGCGCAGCAGCTGGGCATCAGCCTGGGCGTGGGGGTGGCCGCAGTCACGCTGAACGTCAGCATGGCCCTGCGCGGCGCCGAGACGCTTGCAGTCAGCGATGTCGTCGCCGGCTTCATCGTCATCGGCCTGATGTGCATGGCCTCGACCTTCTCCTTTAGACGCCTCGAGCCGCAAGCCGGGGCACACCTGAACGGCGCCAAACAAAGTGACGACGAATGAATTTGTCCTAGCCCTGGACCAGGGCACGACCAGCTCCCGGGCCATCGTATTCGACCGCGACGGCGTGGTGCGCGGCGTCGGCCAGCGTGAATTCCGCCAGCACTACCCGCGTCCGGGCTGGGTCGAGCACGACGCCGGCGAGATCTGGCACACCCAGCTTGACGTGGCGCGCGAAGCGCTGCGCAACGCCGCCGCCACCGCGGCTGACGTGGCCGCCATCGGCATCACCAACCAGCGCGAAACCACGCTGATCTGGGAACGCGCCACGGGCCGGCCGCTTGCCCGCGCGATCGTCTGGCAAGACCGCCGCACCGCGCCGATGTGCGATCAGCTGCGCCGCGACGGCCACGCCGATTTCCTGCAATCGCGGACCGGCCTGGTGCTGGACGCGTACTTTTCGGGCACGAAACTGGCCTGGCTGCTGGACCACGTGCCGGGCGCGCGCCAGATGGCCGAACGCGGCGAACTGGCGTTCGGCACCGTGGACACCTGGCTGATCTGGCAACTGACCGGCGGCGCCGTGCACAGCACGGACCCCAGCAACGCCTCGCGCACGATGCTGTTCGACCTGCACACACAGGACTGGAACGACGAGATCCTGGCGCTCTTGAAGATCCCCCGCGGCGTGCTGCCGCAGATCGCGCCCAGCAGCGCGGTCGTGGGCAACGCGCTGCCGGAATGGCTGGGCGGCTCCATCCCGATCGCGGGCGTGGCCGGCGACCAGCAAGCTGCCACCTTCGGCCAGGCCTGCTTCAAGCCGGGCATGGCGAAAAACACGTACGGCACCGGTTGCTTCATGTTGATGAACGTGGGCGACAAGCCCGTGCAATCGAAGAACCATCTGCTGTCGACGGTCGGCTGGGGCCTGCCCCAGTCCGGCCAAGACAGCTGGACCCCCACGTACATGCTGGAAGGCGGCGTGTTCGTGGCCGGCGCGGCAGTGCAATGGTTGCGCGACGGTCTGGGCATCATCCAGCGCTCGGAAGAAGTCGAATCCCTGGCCGCCAGCGTGTCGGACACGGACGACGTCTTCATGGTGCCGGCCTTCGCTGGCCTGGGCGCCCCGCACTGGGACCCCTACGCCCGCGGCACGCTGATCGGCCTGACCCGCGGCACCACCCGCGCCCACATCGCCCGCGCCACGCTGGAATCGATCGCGCTGCAAAGCGCGGAACTGCTGACTTGCATGAACGGCGACAGCGGCATCGCATTGACCGAACTGCGCGTGGACGGCGGCGCCGCACGCAACGACCTGCTGATGCAGATGCAAGCCGATCTGCTGGGCGTGCCCGTGGTACGCCCAAGAGTGCCGGAGTCGACGGCGCTGGGCGCAGCAGGATTGGCCGGACTCGCGGTGGGATTCTGGTCCGGGTTGGACGAGTTCGCATCGAAGTGGCAGGCGGAACGGACGTTCGAGCCGGGATGGCCGGAGTCGGTGCGGGAGGCTCGGATGGCACGGTGGAGGCAGGCGGTGGAATTGTCCAAAGGGTGGGCGGCCGGGGCTGCGAAGTAGTTTTTTGGTGTCGGTGTAAGTAGGGGCTTCGTAGGTGCGGGGGGGGCCTTGGCGCGTTGGGGTGGCTTCGTAGGGCGCCCATCGTCGGGATTGGGCTGATGGCGCGCGCCCACGATTGCGGTCCGGAGCCTTCGCTCCGGACTGC
>CAUSDE010000037.1:0-53681 GCA_963530045.1 uncultured Achromobacter sp. | reverse complement strand
GCCGTAGGTCTTGTGCGCCGAGAACGACATCAGGTCGACCTTCAGCTTTTGCAGGTCGATTTCCACCTTGCCGGTCGCCTGAGCGGCGTCCACATGGAAGATGATGCCCTTTTCACGGCAGATCTCGCCCAGCGTTTCAATATCCTGGACCACGCCGATCTCGTTGTTCACCATCATCACCGACACCAGCACGGTATCGGGGCGCAGCGCGGCCTTGAAGGTGTCCAGATCGATCAGGCCATCGTCTTTCACATTCAGATACGTGACGTCGAAGCCTTGGCGTTCGAGCTCGCGACAGGTATCCAGCACCGCCTTGTGTTCGGTCTTGACGGTGATGATGTGCTTGCCGCGTTCCGCGTAGAAGTTCGCGGCGCCCTTGATGGCCAGGTTGTCGGATTCGGTTGCGCCGGAGGTCCAGACGATCTCGCGCGGGTCGGCGTTGACCAGCTTGGCGACTTCTTCGCGGGCGCGCTCAACGGCTTCTTCGGAATCCCAGCCGAACGAGTGGCTGCGCGATGCCGGGTTGCCGAAGTTCTCGTACAGCCAGGGCACCATCTTGTCCACGACGCGGGGGTCGACGGGCGTCGTGGCCGAATAGTCAAAATAAATCGGGCGGGTGGTCATATCTACAACTCCTGATACTGCTTATACGGTGGCATTGGCGGCGACGGTCGTGGTCGGGGCGTTGGCGGCGGCATTCGTGCCCCCTACCCGATTCACACGTACCGCGCAGGCCTGCGCTTGATTGTTGGCTTCCTGCAATTGGCGCACGCGCTGCTGATCAACCAGATCTTGCAGGGACACCGAATCCAGGTAATCGACCATCTTGCGATTCAACGTGGCCCAGAGTTCGTGCGTCATGCACTTGCCCGGCTTGCCGTCGTTGCCGCTCGTACAGTCCCGTTTGCCGCCACAGCTCGTGGCGTCCAGCGGCTCATCGACCGCAAAGATGATGTCGGCAACGGTCACGTTGCGCGCAAGGCGCGCAAGCGAATAACCGCCGCCCGGGCCGCGCACGCTGTCCACGAGTTCGTGGCGGCGCAGTTTCCCGAACAGCTGTTCCAGATAGGAAAGCGAAATATTCTGACGCTGGCTGATGGCCGCAAGAGTGACCGGGCCGCTATGCTGCCGCATAGCCAGATCGATCATGGCAGTCACGGCGAAACGCCCTTTGGTAGTTAGCCGCATGGTGGGTTCCCTGTGAATCGGCTATGGCCGCCAGCGAATCCAGCGGTCAATACCCGAGTAATTGGGTCAAGTATAGCCTATTCCCGACTAATTTGGTATGGCTCCCGGCTAGAAAAAACCGCGCATTTGCGCGGTTTTTTCACTGCCAAGTACCCCGAGAGCCGCTCAGTGGGCGGCTCTACGGTTTAGACGGTCACGCCGCCTGGTACTGGGTAGCGCGCTTACGGACCAGTTCAAGAACACCCTGACAGGCGTCTTCCAGATAATCGAGCACCTTGCCGAAACCATCGGCGCCGCCATAGTACGGGTCAGGCACGGTGGCCTCCTCGAACTCATTGGCAAAGCGCATCAGCAGCATCAATTTGTGCTGATAGGTTTTGGGGCACTGCTGCTGCATGGCGGACAGATTGTCCCAGTCCATGGCGAGGATAAGATCAAAGTCGCGGAAATCTTCCGCGGTGACCTGACGCGCCTCACAGTGCGTGATCTCGTAGCCGCGCTTACGCGCCGCAGCCTGCGCCCGGGCATCAGGCGCCTCGCCGATATGAAACGCGTGCGTGCCCGCGGAGTCGATGCGAACAACATCGCCCAAACCCGCGTCGTTCACCAAATGGCGAAACACGCCCTCTGCGCTCGGCGAGCGACAGATATTGCCCATGCAAACGAAAAGTACCTTGGTCATCATGGGAGTAAGTGTGCGGGAAAACCCGAGATAAGGCAAGCTTTTTTTGCAATTAACCGATTGGATAACTGCAGCGAAGCGCCTGATTTTTTACCATTTAAATCAATGACTTAAGCTCACAATCAGGCGCAGAGTTACCGCTCGGATCCCGAGGATTCTCGAAGATTGTGAAGCCGCAATTGCAACATTGCGGGTTTTACACATTTTCAGCAACCAGTCAGCTAACAGACACTTTTTGATACGTGTTTTGGCTATACCGCCCCATCCAGAAGCACCCGCTGCTTCAAGGCCGTCAAGGCGTCGCGGGCGGCCGCGGCCTGTTCGAATTCCAGGTTCCGGGCGTGGTCCATCATCAGCTTTTCCAGGCGCTTGAGTTCACGCGCCAGGGCTTTCTCATCCTTCAGGAATTCCGCCGGCACCGCAGCCTCCAGCGCATCGTGCTGAACCGGCGCGACGATGCCGTCGATCAGTTCGCGCACCGCCTTCTGCACCCCGCGGGCCGTAATGCCGTTGTCGATGTTGAACTGCAGCTGCTTGGCGCGGCGGCGGCTGGTTTCCTCCATCGCGCGCTGCATCGAATCCGTAATGCGGTCGGCATACAGGATGGCGTGCCCGTTCAGGTTGCGCGCCGCGCGGCCGATGGTCTGGATCAGGCTTCGCTCGGAACGCAGGAAACCTTCCTTGTCCGCGTCCAGAATGGCCACCAGCGACACTTCGGGGATGTCCAAGCCTTCGCGCAGCAGGTTGATCCCCACCAGCACGTCGAACGTGCCCAGGCGCAGGTCGCGCAGGATTTCCACGCGCTCCACCGTATCGATGTCGGAGTGCAGATAGCGCACCTTCACCCCGTGTTCGCTCAGGAAGTCGGTCAGGTCTTCCGCCATGCGCTTGGTCAGGGTGGTGACCAGCACACGCTCGCCCAGCGACACGCGCGCCTTGATCTGGCCCAGCAAGTCATCCACCTGGGTGCGCGCCGGCAGCACCTCGACCAGGGGGTCGACGAGCCCGGTAGGCCGCACCACTTGCTCTACGACGTTGTCCGCGTGCTCTTTCTCATAAGCGGCCGGCGTGGCCGACACGAAGACGCACTGGCGCATCCGCGTCTCGAATTCCTCGAGCTTGAGTGGCCGGTTGTCCAGCGCCGACGGCAGGCGGAAGCCGTACTGCACCAGGGTTTCCTTGCGCGAGCGGTCGCCGCGGTACATGCCGCTCAGCTGCCCGATCGTAACGTGGCTCTCGTCAATGAACATCAGCGCGTCAGACGGCAGGTAATCGATCAGCGTGGGTGGAGGATCCCCGGGCGCCGCGCCTGACAGGTGCCGCGAGTAGTTTTCGATGCCCTTGCAGAAGCCCAGCTCCTGCAGCATCTCCAGGTCGAACCGGGTCCGTTGCTCCAGGCGCTGCGCCTCGACCAGATGACCGTCGTCGACGAAGCGCTTGACGCGTTCGCGCAGCTCTTCCTTGATGGTCTCGATGGCGCGCAGGACCGTGTCGCGCGGGGTCACATAGTGCGAGCCGGGGTAGACGGTGAATCGCGGCAGCTTCTGGCGGATACGACCGGTCAGCGGGTCGAAGAGCTCAAGGCTTTCGATTTCGTCATCGAACAGTGTCAGGCGCAGCGCGAGTTCGGCGCTTTCCGCGGGAAAGATGTCGATGGTCTCGCCGCGCACCCGGAACACGCCGCGGGTGAATTCGGCGTCGTTGCGCGTGTACTGCATCGCCACCAGGCGGGCCAGGATCTCGCGGCGGGAAATCTGGTCCCCGCTGCGCAGGATCAGCACCATCGCGTGATAGTCGCCAGGGTTGCCGATACCGTAGATGCACGAGACCGTGCCCACGATGATCGTGTCGCGGCGCTCCAGGAGGCTCTTGGTGGCCGACAGGCGCATCTGCTCGATGTGTTCATTGATGGACGAATCCTTTTCAATGAACAGGTCGCGCGTCGGCACGTAGGCTTCGGGCTGGTAGTAGTCGTAATAAGAGACGAAGTACTCGACCGCGTTCTTCGGAAAGAACTCCCGCATCTCGGCGTAGAGCTGGGCGGCCAGCGTCTTATTAGGGGCCAGTACCAACGCGGGGCGCCCCATCCGGGCGATCACGTTGGCCATGGTGTAGGTCTTGCCCGATCCCGTCACGCCCAGCAGCGTCTGGAACATGAGGCCGTCTTCGACCCCTTGCGTCAGGCCGTCGATGGCCGCGGGCTGGTCGCCCGCCGGCGGATAAGGCTGATACAGCTGAAACGGGCTGTCCGGATACTCGACGAATCCAGGCTTCACATCCAGCCTCGGCGCGGACGCAGCCGATGCCGATGCCGCCGTCAGATCCGCAGCGAGATCATCATTCAGATCTCCCGCGCTGCTCGGGTCTATTGGGCTCTTGGGCATGCTAGACTGTTCCAGGGTAAACCCCCATTATCCACAGCACACCGTACTGCGTCCACCCATCCTCATCAGAGTCCCATGAGCAACCTTTTCGATTCCGTCGAACTCGCGCCGCGCGACCCCATTCTTGGTCTGAACGAACAATTCAACGCGGATACGCGTCCCGGTAAAGTCAACCTGGGCGTGGGCGTGTACTACGACGATCAGGGACGGATCCCCCTGCTGGGCGCCGTACGCAAGGCCGAAACCGCCCGCATCGAGGCCGCCGCCGCACGCGGCTACCTGCCGATCGAAGGCATTGCCGGCTACAACCAGGGCGCTCAAGCGCTGCTGTTGGGCAAGGAATCCCCGTTGGCCGCCGCCGGCCGCGTTCTGACCACCCAGGCTCTGGGCGGCACGGGCGCGCTGAAGATCGGCGCCGACTTCCTGCGCCAGTTGCTGCCGACCTCCAAGGTCCTGATCAGCAACCCCAGCTGGGAAAACCACCGCGCCCTGTTCGAGCGCGCCGGCTTCGAAGTCGGCACCTACTCGTACTACGACGCCGCCACCCGCGGCCTGAATTTCGACGCCATGCTGGCGGATCTGAAGGCCGCACCGGCCAAGACCGTCGTCGTGCTGCACGCGTGCTGCCATAACCCGACCGGCGTGGACCCCACCGCCGACCAATGGAAGCAGATCGCCGCCGTCGTGAAGGAAAACCATCTGGTCCCGTTCCTCGACATCGCCTACCAGGGCTTTGGCGAAGGCCTGACGGAAGACGCCTCGGTCGTGCGCATGTTCGCCGACCTGGACATGACCATGTTCATCAGCTCGTCCTTCTCGAAGTCGTTCTCGCTGTATGGCGAACGCGTGGGCGCACTGACGGTCGTGGCCGGCAGCAAGGAAGAAGCCACCCGCGTGCTGAGCCAGTTGAAGCGCGTCATCCGCACCAACTACTCCAACCCGCCCACCCATGGCGGCACGGTGGTGTCGACGGTGCTGAACACGCCGGAACTCTTCGCCATGTGGGAAGAAGAACTGGCCGGCATGCGCGACCGCATCCGCCTGATGCGCAAGCAACTGGTCGAGAAGATCAAGGAACACGGCGGCAAGCAGGACTTCAGCTTCGTCCTGCAGCAACGCGGCATGTTCTCGTATTCGGGCCTGACCGCCGCGCAAGTGGACCGCCTGCGTGAAGAGCACGGTGTCTATGCCGTGTCCAGCGGCCGCATCTGCGTGGCCGCCCTGAACAGCGGCAACATCGACAAGGTTGCCGCCGGCATCGCCGCCGTGCTGTAACCCGTAGCGTGGGCCCCTCGGCCTGACTGCTGAAAGACGGAGCCTTCGGGCTCCGTTTTGCTTTGGGGCCTGGACTGGCTTGCTTTTTTGCGCTACGTCCCCCAGAATGGCGCTGTATATATGTACAGTCCGCTCGCACCGGATCATCGCCATGGCCAGCAAACTTACAGATCGCCAGCAACAAATCCTGGACCTCATCCGGCAAACCGTCACGCGCACCGGCTTTCCGCCGACGCGTGCCGAAATCGCCCAGGCCCTGGGTTTCCGTTCGCCCAACGCGGCGGAAGACCATCTCAAGGCATTGGCCCGCAAGGGCGCCATCGAGCTTACCGCCGGCGCCTCGCGGGGTATCCGCCTGAAAGACGGCGCCTCTGCCGCTTCGCAGGCTTCCCTGCCCATGCCCTCGCTGGCACAGCTGCTGCTGCCGCTGGTGGGCCGCGTAGCAGCCGGCAGCCCCATTCTTGCCGCCGAACACGTCGAACGCGAAGTGGGCGTCGACCCCCACCTGTTCGCGCAAGCGCCCGACTACCTGCTGAAGGTGCGCGGCATGAGCATGCGCGATGCCGGCATCCTCGAAGGGGATCTGCTGGCCGTGAAAAAAGCCTCTGAAGCCCGCAACGGCCAGATCGTCGTGGCCCGCCTGGGCGACGACGTCACCGTCAAGCGCCTTCAGCGCACCAACGGGCATATCGAGCTTCTGCCCGAAAACCCGGACTTCCAAACCATCGTGGTGGAGGCCGACCAGGAATTCGCACTGGAAGGCATTGCGGTAGGCCTCATCCGCACGCACGCGCTGCACTAGCCCGCGCAGCCTCCGATGCCAACGCGCCCTTGGCGCAAAAGAAAAACCCCGCCGCAGCGGGGTTTTTCATTGGGCGCTTTCTTTCGAAGGCGCCCTTGGGGTCGGAATCAGTGCTTGAGCACCGGATCGGTCGAGCCCGGCTCAGCCGGCTTGGCCACCAGAGGCTCCTTGACCGCTTCTTCCTCAGCGAGCGGCTCAGGCAGGCGCTCCAGGGCCAGTTCCAGCACCTTGTCGATCCAGCGGACCGGCACGATCTCAAGGTGGTTCTTGACGTTGTCCGGGATCTCCGCCAAATCCTTGACGTTTTCTTCCGGGATCAAGACCGTCTTGATGCCGCCACGGTGTGCAGCCAGCAGCTTTTCCTTCAGGCCGCCGATAGGCAGCACTTCACCGCGCAGCGTGATCTCGCCGGTCATGGCGACATCGGCGCGCACCGGGATGCGCGACAAGGCCGAAACCATGGCGGTCGTGATTGCGATACCCGCGGACGGACCGTCCTTGGGTGTCGCGCCTTCCGGCACGTGCACGTGCATGTCGTGCTTCTCGAAGACGCTGTCGGCAAAACCCAGACGGCGAGCACGCGAGCGCACCACCGTACGAGCCGCCTCGACCGACTCCTTCATCACATCGCCGAGCGAACCCGTGCGCTGGATGACGCCCTTGCCGGGCATGTCCGCGACTTCGATCGTCAGCAGGTCGCCGCCGACTTCCGTCCACGCCAGGCCGGTCACCTGACCGATCTGGTTTTCCTTTTCGGCCATGCCGAAGGTGTAGCGGCGCACGCCCAGGTAGTCGCTCAGGTTCTCGCCCGTGACATTCACCGGCTTGACCTCGAAGGTCTTGCCTTCGGCCTTGGCGCGATCGGTCTGGGTCAGCAATTGCTTGATGACCTTGCGGCAGATCTTGCCCACTTCGCGTTCAAGCGCACGCACGCCAGCTTCGCGGGTGTAGTAGCGCACGATGTCGCGCAGCGCGGAATCGTCCACCGTCAGCTCGCTGTCCTTCACGCCGTTGTTCTTCATCAGCTTGGGCAGCAGATGGTCGCGGCCGATATGGATCTTTTCCTCTTCCGTGTAACCGGACAGGCGGATCACTTCCATACGGTCGAGCAACGCCGGCGGAATGTTCAGCGTGTTGCTGGTGGCCACGAACATGACGTCCGACAGGTCGAAGTCGACTTCGATGTAGTGGTCCTGGAACGTGTGATTCTGTTCCGGGTCCAGCACTTCGAGCAGCGCCGACGAGGGGTCGCCACGGAAATCCATGCCCAGCTTGTCGATTTCATCAAGCAGGAACAGCGGATTGCGCACGCCGACCTTCGACATGTTCTGGACGATCTTGCCCGGCATGGAGCCGATGTACGTGCGGCGGTGGCCACGGATCTCGGCCTCGTCGCGAACGCCGCCCAAGGCCATGCGCACGAACTTGCGGTTCGTCGCCTTGGCGATGGACTGTCCAAGCGACGTCTTACCCACGCCCGGAGGACCAACCAGGCACAGGATCGGCGCCTTCACCTTGTCTACGCGCTGTTGCACGGCAAGATACTCAAGGATGCGTTCCTTGACCTTTTCCAGACCGTAGTGGTCGTTGTCCAGCACCGTCTCGGCGTTGGCGATCGAGTTGTTGATCTTGCTCTTCTTCCTCCAGGGGAGGTTGATGAGCGTATCGATGTAGTTGCGCACCACGGTGGCTTCGGCCGACATGGGCGACATGAGCTTGAGCTTCTTGAGCTCGGCATCAGCCTTCTTGCGCGCCTCTTTGGGCATGTGGGCAGCGATGATCTTCTTTTCAAGCTCTTCGATGTCCGCGCCCTCTTCGCCTTCGCCCAACTCCTTCTGAATGGCCTTGACCTGCTCATTCAGGTAGTAGTCGCGCTGGCTCTTTTCCATCTGCTTCTTCACGCGGCCGCGAATCCGCTTCTCGACCTGGAGGATGTCGATTTCGGTTTCCAGCTGGGTAAGCAGACCTTCAAGGCGCTCGGACGTGCCGACGATCTCGAGCATCTTCTGTTTCTGCTCGAGCTTCAGCGGAAGATGCGCGGCGATCGTGTCGGCCAGGCGGCCGGCATCATCGATGCCAGCCAACGAGGTCAGGATCTCCGGGGGGATCTTCTTGTTGAGCTTTACGTACTGTTCGAACTGGGCAACGATCGCGCGGCGCAGCGCCTCGGTCTCGGAGCCTTGCATGGCGTCCGGCTCGATCGGCGTCACCTGGCAGGTGAAGTGCGAATCGGCGTCTTCAATGCTGTTGATGCGGGCACGCTGGGTACCTTCGACCAGCACCTTGACGGTGCCGTCGGGCAGCTTGAGCATCTGCAGGATGCCGGCTACGCAGCCGATCTCGTAGACGTCTTCGGGCGTGGGGTCATCTTTGCCGGCGGACTTTTGGGCCACGAGCATGATGCTTTTGCCCGCTTCCATCGCAACCTCGAGCGCGCGGATAGAGCGCGGACGGCCGACGAACAGCGGGATGACCATGTGCGGGAACACCACGACATCGCGAAGTGGGAGCAGGGGCAGGTCGATCGGGTCGGAAGGCAGGGTCTGGCTGGCAGACATAGGAGGTTCCTCGGTATGACTCGGCGTATCGGGGACAGGAGGCCCGGGTATACCCCGAGCTATCCACGTCAGTTACGTCTGTTATGGGAACAATAGCCGAAAATTCAAGATCTCGGCGGCCCGATAAACAAAAGGCAAAAAAAAATGCCCCTGCGGGCCGCCAGGAAGGAAAAAAACCCGTTACAGGAACGGGTTTTTTTGAAATATCAGGCTGCGGCGTCGCGGACTTCTCCGCGGTCCGGCTTTTCCGTTTCGCCGGCTTCGTCGGCGTAGATCAGCAGGGGTTTGCCTTCACCTTCAATGGCGTTCTCGTCCACCACGACGCGCTTGACGTTGCCTTGGGACGGCAACTCGTACATGGTGTCCAGCAGCGTCTGCTCGATGATCGAGCGCAGGCCGCGAGCGCCAGTCTTGCGCTTGAGCGCCTTGCGGGCAATGGCCTTCAAGGCAGCAGGCCGCAGGTCCAGCTCAGCGCCTTCCATCGCGAACAGCTTCTGGAATTGCTTGAGCAAGGCGTTCTTGGGCTCGGTCAGAATCTGCACCAGAGCGGCCTCGTCCAGTTCGTCCAGCGTGGCGACGACAGGCAGGCGGCCGACCAGTTCAGGAATCAGGCCGAACTTGATCAGATCTTCGGGTTCGACTTCCGAGAACAGCTCGCCCACGCCGCGTTCGGACTTGGCGCGCACGGACGCCGAGAAGCCGATGCCCGATTTCTCGGTGCGGTCGCGGATGACCTTTTCCAGCCCGTCGAAAGCGCCGCCGACGATGAACAGGATGTTCGTCGTGTCGACCTGGACAAAGTCCTGGTTGGGGTGCTTGCGGCCGCCCTGCGGGGGCACCGAGGCAACCGTGCCTTCGATCAGCTTCAGCAAAGCCTGCTGCACGCCCTCGCCCGACACGTCGCGGGTGATGGACGGGTTGTCGGACTTGCGGGAAATCTTGTCGATTTCGTCGATGTAGATAATGGCGCGCTGCGCCTTCTCGACTTCGTAGTTGCAGTTCTGCAGCAACTTCTGAATGATGTTCTCGACGTCTTCGCCCACGTAGCCGGCTTCGGTCAGCGTGGTGGCGTCCGCCATGACGAACGGCACATTCAGCATGCGCGCCAGTGTCTGGGCCAGGAGCGTCTTGCCCGACCCGGTGGGGCCGATCAGCATGATGTTGCTCTTGGAGAGCTCGACTTCGTCACCCTTGATCTCGCCGTGACGAATGCGCTTGTAATGGTTGTAGACCGCCACGGCCAGCATGCGCTTGGGCGAGTTCTGCCCAATCACGTACTGATCCAGGAAAGTCTTGATTTCGGCCGGAGTAGGCAGTTCGGAACGAATCGCCGCGCGCGCGGTCGCTTGCGCTTCCTCGCGGATGATGTCGTTGCACAGGTCTATGCATTCATCGCAGATGAACACCGACGGACCCGCGATCAGCTTGCGGACTTCATGCTGGCTTTTATTGCAAAACGAGCAATGCAGCACTTTTGCGTCTGCCGATCCCTTTTTTTCAGGCATATTTGTTTCGTATCTCAGGTAAAGATGCGCCGGACCGGATAAAGGGTCCAGCGCATGCGCTTACTCAAACTTGATGGCAGCGGGTTCGGATCAACCGGGAAGTCAGCCTTCCGAGCGGGAGGTCATCACCTTGTCCACCAATCCATACGATACCGCATCTTCGGCGGACATGAAGTTGTCACGTTCCGTGTCCAGGCCGATACGCTCGATCGACTGGCCGGTGTTGTCGGCCAGGATCCGGTTCAGGCGTTCACGCAGGTCCAGGATCTCGCGAGCCTGGATCTGGATGTCGGACGCTTGGCCCTGGGCGCCGCCCGACGGCTGATGGATCATGATCCGCGAGTTGGGCAGCGTGAAACGCTTGCCCTTCTTGCCAGCCGCCAGGAGGAACGCGCCCATGCTGGCCGCCAGGCCGGTGCACAGGGTCGATACGTCCGGCTTGATGAACTGCATGGTGTCAAAAATGGCCATTCCCGCATACACCGACCCGCCGGGCGAGTTGATGTACAGGGAAATGTCCTTGTCAGGATTCTCCGATTCCAGGAACAGCAACTGCGCCACAACCAGATTGGCCGTTGCGTCATTGACCGGACCCACCAGGAAAATGAGCCGTTCGCGGAGCAGACGCGAATAGATGTCGTAGGCGCGCTCGCCGCGCCCCGACTGCTCGATAACCATGGGAATGTAGCCCAGGCCGGTGGGGGTCACCGAAGACCCGCCATTCATTGCCGCATAGAAATCGGTGAATCTCTGCATAGTGTTACGCCATCCCCATCAACTGATCGAAAGGCACCTTTTCTTCGGTGACCTTGGCCTTTTCCAGCACGTGCGCGACAACGTTGTCTTCCAGCACGATAGCCTCGATTTCAGCACGACGCTGGCGGTCAGCCAGGTAATAGCTGACAACCTGAGCGGGTTGTTCGTAGTTCTCGGCGAATTCTTCAATGCGCGCGCGAACTTGCTCGGGCTTGGCTTGCAGCTGAGCTTGCTTGACCAGTTCCGACACCAGCAGGCCCAGACGGACACGGCGTTCGGATTCGGTCGAGAAGGCTTCAGCCGGGATCGGCACGGACTCGGCGTTCGGGATGCCGCGCTGCTTGAGCTCTTCGCGGGCAGCGGCGACACGGCCTTGCACGTCGTTGTCGACCAGCGACTTCGGCACGTCGAACTTGCCGGCTTCGACCAGGGCGTCCATGACGCTGGACTTGGTGCGGCCAGCCGAACGGACCTTGACTTCGCGCTCGATGTTGCTGCGGATGTCGGCCTTCAGCTTTTCGATGTCGCCTTCCGCTTGGCCGAGCGACTTGGCGAATTCGCCGTTCAGTTCGGGCAGGACGCCTTCAGCCACTTCCTTGACGGTGATGGTGAATTCGGCGGTCTTGCCGGCGACTTCCACGCCTTGGTAGTCGTCAGGGAACTTCAGTTCGAAGACCTTGGTTTCGCCAGCCTTCAGGCCGCGGGCGGCTTCTTCGAATTCCGGCAGCATGCGGCCTTGGCCGAGCACGAACGGGAAGTCTTCGGCCTTGCCGCCTTCGAACGGCACGCCGTCGATGGTGCCGGCGAAGTCCAGCGTGACGCGGTCGCCGTCTTGCGCGGCGCGGTCGGCGCGGGCTTCGAACGTGGCGCGCTGCTTGCGCAGGACGTCCAGGGTCTGTTGGACTTCGGCGTCGGTGACGGCGGTGTCGAAACGGGTGACGGCCAGGGACGACAGGTCCGGCACGACGACTTCGGGGTAGACCTCGAACGTGGCGGTGAACGCCAGCGTGTCGTCGGTGACGCCTTCAGTCTTGGGTTCCAGGTTCGGGGCACCAGCGACGCGCAGCTTGGCGCCGTCGATGGCTTGTTCGAACGCACGGCCAACTTGGCTATTGATCACGTCGTAGCGGATGCCGGGGCCATGGCTGCGCTCGAGCATGGCGAGCGGAGCTTTACCCGGGCGGAAGCCGGGGACCTTGGCGGTGCGAGCCACGCGCTTCAATTGCGCCTGGACTTCCTTTTCGACGTCGGCCACCGAGACGGCCAGATCAACACGGCGCTCCAGGCCGGAGAGGGTTTCAACCACAGGCTGCATTAAAAGACCTATTTTCCGAGAGATGAGATTACGGGCGGATAAACGCGCCATTTTACCGGAAACTTCCGGGACCCTGACGCAAAGGGGCGCGAGCCCCGGATTTGCCCGGATGCTCGCGCCCCGTTTTCCGCCCGAAAAGGGAGGGAGAACGTCTTTTCGACGCCTTTATTTAGCCTTGGCGATGCGATCTTCGATGTGCTGAGCGCGCTTGGCCGAGGACGGGTGCGAGCTCATCATATCGCTCTTGCCGCCATCCAGCTCGGCCAGCTTCTGGAATGCCGTCACCAGACCACGGGTGTTGAGCTTCTTGGCCTGCAACTGGTCGAACGAATAGTCGTCCGCGGCGCTTTCCTGCGATTGCGAGAATTGCGCGTTGATGAACTTCTCGGTCAGATCGCCCAACTGCGAGGAATTCAGGGCCGCGACGGTGGCGCCACCCGCTGCGCCGGCAGCGTCGCGCGCGGCCGACACGGTGTAGGCCGTCTGCATGGCCTTCTTGCTGTGGCCGAGCGCCACGTGGCCGATCTCGTGGCCGACCACGCCCAGCACTTCGTCGTCGGTCATCATGTCCATCAGGCCGCTGTAGACGCGGATGCAGCCGTTGGCCATCGCCCAGGCGTTGACGTCCTTGGTGATGTAGACCTTGTAGTTGGCCTTCTGACCATTGACCGTGCCGCCCAGCGACTTGGCGATCTTCTGCAGGCGGGCGTCGTACTTGCTGCCCGGGGCAGCGATTTTTTCCTGCGAGTCGCTTTGCGCGCAAGCCTTGTCGGACAAGGTCTTGATTTCGGCATCGCTCAGGGTGGCAGCTTGCACAACCTTGCTGCCAGCGCCCACCAGGCCGCCGATGTCGAGGGCATGCGACGCAGAGTAAGGGGCAAGCGCAACGGTCAACGCGGCAACGGTGTAGCGGATCTTCATGGGAACAAACTCCTCTTGACTGGCTCTATGCGAGTGAGGCGGCAATTCTATCCATGCCAAAAGCGCTCAAAGCGTTTCGCCACAGAGTTTCGCAAATGGCAGTTTCGCTTACATAAAAGCCCAGCAAACCGCGCGCAAGCGTGCTATTGGGCCGCTTTCCCCAACATGAACGCGCCACAAAAAACTCATGCCCGGCCCGTCCGGGCATTGATAGAATTGCCGCCGCACTTTTCATCGCCCACAACAAACGGCTCGCACCCAACATGCATAACACCCCCCCTCCCCGCCTAGGCCTGCTGCCCAGCCTGATCTTCAGTTCCCGCTGGCTGCAACTGCCCTTGTACCTGGGCCTGATCGTCGCGCAAGGCGTCTACGTCATGCTCTTCTTGAAAGAGCTTTGGCACCTGGTGACGCACGCCAGCAGTTTTGGCGAAATGGAGATCATGCTGCTGGTCCTGGGACTGATCGACGTGGTCATGATCTCGAACCTGCTGGTCATGGTGATCGTGGGCGGCTACGAGACCTTCGTGTCCCGCCTGCGCCTGCAGAACCATCCGGATCAGCCCGAATGGCTGAGCCACGTCAACGCCAGCGTCCTCAAGGTGAAGCTGGCGATGGCCATCATCGGCATTTCGTCGATCCACCTGCTGCGCACCTTCATCGAAGCCGGCACGATCGGCACGCCCAACGCGCGCTTCACCGAAGCCGGCGTCATGTGGCAGACGATCATCCACGCGCTGTTCATTTTGTCGGCGCTGGGGATTGCGCTGGTGGACAAGCTGTCGACGACCGCGCCGCAAAAGCACTAAAAATTCCGCAAGAAAGGCCCCCACGCTGCGCACGGGTTGCGTGCTTGCTGCCCCAAAGGGGGCCGCTTTTTGCCTGGGGGCGGCCCGGCGGTAGAGAAAAGCCCCCACGCTGCGCACGCGTTGCGTGCTTGCTGCCCCCAAAGGGGGCCGCTTTTTGCCTTGGGGCGGCCCGGCGGCAAAAAAAAGCCCCCATGCGTTGCGCATGGGGGCTTTTTTATGGGCCGAACACCGGGGCCACCCCGGGGCGCTACCCGGAGGACATCAGGTCGCGACCTTGATGTTCTTGGCGCTCGGACCCTTGGGGCCGGTGCCGACCTCGAAGGTGACGCGCTGGTTTTCCTGAAGCGACTTATAGCCTTCGCTACGGATTTCGGAGTAATGGGCGAAAAGGTCTTTGCTGCCGTCGTCGGGCATGATGAAGCCATAACCCTTTTCGGCGTTGAACCACTTAACGATGCCGGTTGCCATGGAGTGTCCTTGAACCTAGAAAGTGCGATTGCTCGCGGGGCGCCAGATCATCAAGGATGGGAGAGGAAGCAACCGCAGCACCACTGACGGCGACAAGTTAACGCAGACCGCGTCGCTTGAGAATCTCGCTGAACCCAGTGTATTGGTGAACCCCGAAAAACGTCAAATATGCGAATGGCCGAAGCGTTGATCGACTGCGCGCGTCACGCATGATTAACGCGCTGATCGCGGCCGGCGGGAACGCATTGCGACATCGAACATTTTCACCTTGGCATGAACGGATACATGCCGATACCCCCGGGAGCGCTGCTGTCGAGCGTTGTCGATTTGCCCCGGCGGGTACCCAGGACGGGCCTGTAGATTCGCTCGCCCTACCGGCCCAGCGATTTAGCCCGAAAAGCCGCCCGCATCCAGGAATTGCTGCTCGGCCTGGGTCGTCTGGCGGCCCAGCGCCGCATTGCGGTGCGGGAAGCGCCCGAAGCGCTTGATGATGTCCCGGTGCAGGACGGCCCAGCGCAGCGAATCCGCATCCAGCGGCTCCATCAGCGCGACGCTGCGGTTCTGCGTCACGAGGCTTTCGGCGTGTTCGAACGGCAGATAGAAAAATTGGCGCAGCTGCGGATCTACGGCCAGGTCGTGACCGGAAGCGATCGCGCGTTCGGCGAAATACTGGGCCAAGGGATCGGTGGCGAACATGTGCGCGGTGCCGCGGTAGGCATTGCGCGGGAATTGGTCCAGCAGGATCATCAGCGCCAAGGCGCCGTCAGCGTCTTCCAGCCAGGCATCCAGCTCACGGGACGCGGCGGCCCAATGCGCGGCCTCGAACCGCTGGCGGAACTCGGCATCGAAGGCGTCGCTCTTGCTGAACCACTGCTGCGGCCCGGCATCCGTCCAGAACGCGACCACGTCTTGCGGTTGCACGGCAAGGGGCTTCGGGGAAGATGAGGTCATGGCGGCGATCCTGGAGGCATGGTGAGCCCGCATGGCGGGCGACGCCCCTGCAGACCGAACTTCAGAAGGATACCGCGCAAAAACAAAAAAAGCCCCCGAAGGGGCTTTTTTGAAAACTCAGACCTTTACAGGACCTGAATCTTCGTGGCTTGCGGGCCCTTGGGGCCATTGGCCGTCACAAAGCTGACGCGCTGGTTCTCTTCCAGAGACTTGAAGCCAGAACCCTGGATTTCGGAAAAGTGAGCGAACAGATCCTTACCACCCGCTTCCGGGGTGATGAAGCCATAGCCTTTTTCCGAATTGAACCACTTAACGACGCCGGTTTCCATACTGTATTTCCTAGAGATAATGGGCAAATGCCCGGAGGTCACGAATCAATCAAGGAGGGGACAGTAGAACAATAACGCTGAGCCGGAAAAGGCACGGCACTGAACGAAAATCGCAACGCTTGTGATCGTGTGCCGACACTATCGTTATGTTCCCCTCACAAGTCAACATAATCCTAAAAAATACGTGCCAATAATGCAACAAAGAGAAACTGCGTTGAAAATTTGCACGTTTTCATAGGCAAAACTTGTCCCTGCATAGGTGTAAACACCCATGCATTCATAAAAAAACAATCAAGGCTTATATAAATGCCGTCTAAACCCGTACACCCTTCATACGCCGTTCAGATAGGCACTTTGGTTTGCCGCCAGGCTTACTCGTCGATAGGTAAACCCAACAAATCGAGCGCCGCGCCAAAAGCATCGGAACCCGAGCAAAGGAAAACCGCCACGTCGCCGGGATTCATATTTTCCAGGACTTGGTCGATTTGTTCTTGCGCATTATCAACATTGTCGACATTTGAAGCGTGTATATCCGCCCCAGCTTCGACCTTTTCGATGGGAACGATGTCCGCGATCGCATTGAGATCGGTTACGCCCACCACGACATAGACGCTGATGGACTCGCCATCGATCGTCGTGAGCAGCTCGACGCCGCCCGTCACGTCGGCAAGGTGCCGACTTACTATTTCCATGTTCAATCTTCCTTGATCAGCGGGCGGAGCCCGCTTGGGCGCACGCACCGTGCAGGTGCAATCTCACGCCCAGGCGCGACTATAACAGCCTTATGCTAATGCTTCTTGACATTCGGACCCAGGGACTGCCTGGCGGCGCCAGACGTGGCTGCGACGCTACGGCAGCGCACCCCGGCTTCGGCCAGGACGCGGATCAACGGCTTCTGGGCGGCCAGGAAGGCGCCCTTGTCGTCGCCGGCCAGCTTGCAGATGAACATCTGGGCCAGCAGCTGGGTGCGGCGCGCCTTGCGGTTGCCCGCTTCTTCGGCCAGCCATTCGCCGATCCAGGTGGCGACGGCTTCAGCGTCGCCCTGCTGCTTGACGTGCCCCAGCAAGTCGTAGACCGTCACGCCGACGATGCGGTCGTCTTCGCCACGCGAAAGAAATAGCTTGGCAGCCTGGCCCGAGTAGCCGGGGATCAGCGCGAGGCAATCGCGTTCAGCGGGTTTCTTCATAGCGTTCTGTGTGTTTTGTTGTCGAGAACCCTGCACTGTAACCCGGCCTTGCGCCCTGTCGCATCGGCGCCACGGAACTCTGCTATTGTCGGCTTACCCATTTTCTACACGGTGAACATCATGCAACGCGATTTCGATCTGGTCGTCACGATTCTGGGCGCCCTGCGCGACGCGCCTGGCCCCAACCTGAGCACGCACGACATCAAGAACGCCGCCCTGGCCCCGCACCCCGAAGAGCAAGGCCTGCAGACCATTGCGCATCACCTGGACCTGCTGTCGGACGCCGGCCTGGTCAAGCAAGTCAGCGAGACGGCCGCCAGCGCCGCCGCGACGCGCTGGCGCATCACGTGGAAGGGCTACGATGCCCTGGAGCAGGACGAGGACGACGAAGAAGACGCCGAAGACTTCGACGCCGAAGAATAAGGCAGAGGCCTGGCGCTCAGCGGCGCTGCAGGATGCGCCGCGTGAGCAGCGATGCGGCGGCGCCGATCACCAGGCTGAACATGAAGGCGGCGATCGACAGCATCGCCGACAGGTCGCTGAAGCCGCCATGGCGCGACAGCAGGAACACCGCCACGAAGACCGTGGCGGCCAGCGCGACCACCCCGATCAGCACGTGTTTGACCGAGCGCAGGCGGCCACAGAGCGAGCCGCCGATCAGCGCGGCCGCCACCATCGCGGCCATGGACCAGAACAAATATTCGTACTGCATGCGAACGTTCTCCCCCGAAGGCATTGAGGCGCCCGCATTATAGGCGTGGGATCACCCCTGGGCGGCGACCGCCACGACGCTGATCTCGACCAGCGCGCCGTAGTGCAGTTCGCGCGTAGGCACGATGGCCCGCGCCGGGCGGTGGTCACCGAAAACACGTTCGTACACCCGGTTCACCTCATCCCACAGCGCGATATCCGGGATATACACCGTGACGCTGGCGACCGTGGCCAGCGAGGCCCCAGCGGCCGCCAGGATCGCCTTCACGCTGCGCAGGGCCTCTTCGGTCTGGGCGGAGGCCCCATCTGCCAATTGCGGCTTGGCGCCTGGCTGCGCGGGCGCCCGGAAGCCCAGTTGCCCAGAGACGAAGACAAGGCCGTTGGCCCGCACGGCCTGCGAGTAATGCCCGGCGGGCGGCGTGGCATCGGAGGTATTGATCAATTCCATCGTGGATTCCTGTTGAAAGGGGTCGGGCGCGGCGGGCTTACCAGCCGCGGAAGCGTTCCCATCGGGCCACGACGCCAGGCTCGCCCGGGCGAACCACCTGATAGGCCTCGTGCTGGGCGCAGGTGGCGCATGCGTGGTTGGGGACAATGCGCAGCTTCGTCCCCAGGGGCAGATCGGGCAGGCGGGCGCTGCTTCCCGCACGCAGCATGATGATGCCCTGCTCCTGGTTGGTTTCGGCCAGCAGCAGGTCGGGATAGACCTTGCCGTCCACGTCGCACACCAGGCCATACAACTGGTCCACCGGTTGTTTGGCCGTGCCGCGGTCGCGCGACATGGCCATCCAGCCCGCGTCGACGAGGATCCAGCCCTTGTCGGCCTGGTGGCCGATGACGGTCGTCAGCACGGTGGCGGCGATGTCGTCGACCGAGCACACGCCCAGCCCCGCCATCACCAGGTCGAAAAACACGTAGACGCCGGCGCGCACTTCCGTCACGCCATCCAAGTGGCGGGCGAAGTGCGCGGTGGGCGTGGAGCCGACGCTGACCACCGGGCAAGGCAGCCCGGCCTGGCGGATGGCCTCGGCGCAGCTGACGGCGGCCCAGCGCTCTTGTTCGGCCATGTCGGCGATCGCCTCGACGCTGCGGCAGCCGTAGGACTCGCCGGCATGCGTCATGACGCCGCGCAGGCAGCCCGCGGCATGCAGCGTGCGGGCGATGGACAGCAGGTGCCCGTGATTGCCGGGCTGCACGCCGGCGCGGTGGCCGTCGCAATCGATCTCGATCAGCGTGGGCACGGGACGGCCCTCGGCCACGGCTCGGTCTGCGACCGCCTGGGCCGCTTCGATGCTGTCGACCACCACGGTCAGGTCCACGCCCTTGCCGCGCAAGGCCAGCACGCGGTCCAGTTTGGAGGGCGACACGCCGACGGCGTAGAGCAGATCGGTGATGCCGGCCGCGGCGAATTGTTCGGCTTCCTGCAGCGTGGAAACGGCGGCCGGCCCCTGAGGGCTGGCCATCACGCGGCGCGCGACGTCAATCGATTTTGGCGTCTTCAGATGCGGCCGCAATTGCACTCCATGCCCGGCCATCAGCGCGTTCAGGCGCTGGATATTGCGCGTCATGCGGGTTTCGTCCAGCAGCAGGCAAGGAGTGTCCAGGGTATCCAGGGGGGTGGGCAGACTGGGGATAGTCATCGGGCGGGTCTCGGCAGATCGGGTCGGGAGGACGCCAGGCGAAGCAGGAGTCCGGTTGGATGAAGTATGGCGCGGAGCGCGTCACAGGTGTTTAATACAAGCTTAATTTTTAATTAATCCCAATCTGAATGATCACCACCGACGATCTGCGGTTTTTCATGACCTTGGCGGCCACCCCGTCCCTTGCGCAGGCGGCGCGCGCGCTGGACGTGACGCCTCCCGCCGTCACGCAGCGGCTGCATGCCCTGGAAAAGCGCCTGGGTGTCCGGCTGGTCAACCGGTCGGGGCGCGGCACGGCGCTGACCGACGAAGGGCGGCTGCTGGCGTTGCGGGCAGGGCAGATCTGCGGCGAACTGGGCGAGCTGGCCGATGAACTGGCGGGGCGGCGCGGCGTGGTGGCTGGCCATCTGCGCGTGGTGGCGCCGTTGGGCTTCGGCCAGCGCTACGTGGCCGGCCTCGTGGCCGGCTTCCGGAACAGCAGCGACAACATCACCGCGAGCCTGACGCTATCGGACGGGCCGCCGCGGCTGGCGACCGACAACTGGGATGTGATGGTGCATATCGGCGAGCTGCGCGACTCCACGCTGGTGGCCTACCCGCTGGCGCCCAACCGCCGCATCCTGTGCGCGTCGCCCGCCTATCTGGCGCGCCGCGGCGCGCCCGCCAAACCCGAAGACCTGCGCGACCATGACTGCATCGCCCTGCGCGAGAACGACGAGGACGTGACGCTGTGGCGCTTCAAGCGCGGACGCGGGCCGGCTGTCGGGGTGCGCATCGCGCCCGTGCTGTCGAGCAACACCGGCGCGGCCGCCGTGGAGTGGGCGCTGGCCGGGCATGGCATCGTCGCGCGGTCGGAATGGGATGTGGCCGAACACGTCAAGACGCGATCGCTGGTGCCCCTGCTGGCCGGATGGAACCTGCCTGACGCCAATGTGGTGGCGCTGGTGAAATCGCGCCAGGACCTGTCGGCGCGGACCGCCGGCTTCCTGGCGCATCTGCGCGCGGCGTTCACCGCCACGCCCTGGCGCGAAAAAAGCTAGGGCGCGCCTAGTCCAGCATCGCTTCGGCTTCGATCTCGACCAGCCATTCGGGCAGGGAGAGCCCGCTGACGATGACCCAGGACGACGGCGGCGGGTCCACGGGAAAGCGGTCGCGCAGGGCTTGGGCGATCACTTCCTGGTCTTCGCGCACCGTCTCGCAGATGTAGATGCGCAGCATGATCACCTGCGCCATGGTGCCGCCCGCCGCCGCCAGCACGCGCTGGATATTGTCCAGTGCGGCCTCGGTCTGCTCTTGCAGGCCAGGACCGACCGTCCGTTCGTTGATGTCGACGCCGACCTGGCCGGACAGCAGCATCCGGCGCTGCCCCGTCACGATGACGGCCTGGCTGAAACCGTACTGGACGGTGTTGAATACGGTGTCGGGATTGATGACGGTTCGGGTCATGAGGTGCTCCTGTGGGCGGCGCGCCCCGCAGCGCGCCGAAACCGCCATTCTATCGAGACGCCCGCGTCAGGAAGCGGCGTGTCCTGCCGTGCCGGCGCGCGCGCCCGGCAAGGCCACCAGCAGCACGATCGCGCCGGCGGCGACCGCCGTCCAGAATCCCGCCCGCACGCCGTAGTGGTCGACCACCCACCCCGCCATCGCGGCGCCCGCCGCGACCCCGGCGCCCAACCCCGTCACCAGCCACGTCAGCCCTTCGGTCAGGCGCTGTCCGGGGACGCTGCTTTCGACCAGCGCCATGGCGATGATCATGGTGGGCGCAAACGACAGCCCGGCCAGCAGCACGCCCAGCGACAGCGTGATGAGGTCGTTCACCAGCAGCAACGGCAAGGTCGTGAAGGCCGTGACCGCCGCGGCGATGGACAGCATCCGCGCAAGCGGCATCTGGAATTTCAGCACGCCGAAGATCAGCCCCGCCACGCAGGAACCCAAAGCATAGGCCGACAGGATCAGGCTGGCGCCCGCCGGCACCCCTTGCGCCCGGGCGAACGCGACGCTAAGCACGTCGATCGTGCCGACGATCACGCCCATGGCCGACATCATCGCCACCAGCGATTGCATGGGGGGCATGCGCAGGACGGAGGCCTCGCGCCCTGCTTGCCTGACCTGAACGGCGGGCGCGGTAGCCCGCTGCAGGACGAACGCCGTCACGCCCACCGCCAGCAGCAAGGCCGCAGCCAGCGGGGCGGCCTGGGGAAACAATGCCACGCTCAGTCCCACTGAAATGGGAGGCCCCACGATGAAGCTGAGCTCATCCGCCACGGATTCCAGCGCATAGGCGGTGCGCAGCTGCGGCTGGTCGCGGTAGATCTCCGTCCATCGGGCGCGGATCATCGCGGGCATGCTGGGCAAGGCGCCCGCCAGCACGGCAAACACGAACAGCGTCCAATCCGGCGCGTTCCATTGCACGCACGCGGCCAGGCCGATCAATGCCAGCACGCAAATGCCGGCCGCCACCGGCAGCACCCGCCCCTGCCCATGCCGATCCACCAGGCGCGAGATGCGCGGGGCAAGCAAGGCGGTGGCCAACGCGAACGTGGCGGCGACGCCCCCCGCCAACGCATAGGCCCCGCGCACTTCCGACAACATCGTGATGATGCCGATGCCGATCATCGGCAAGGGCAGGCGCGCGATTGCGCCCGCCAACACAAAACCGGTGGCGCCAGGCGCCTTGAACAACTCACGATACGGATTGGACACCGATGACCTTTAGAACCTGATAGACGGCGAGATCGTATTCACATACAGTGCGTATGTCAATTAACATACGCGCCGTATGTCACTGGAGAATTGCATGTCGCGTTCCCGCGCCGAGATGATCGAGGCCACCCGGACCAAATTGCTGGCGACCGCCCGCCACGCCTTTCAGCACGCGGGCTACGCCGCCACGTCCATGGACGACCTGACTGCATCCGCAGGGCTGACGCGAGGGGCTTTGTATCACCATTTCGGTGACAAACAAGGCTTGCTCGTCGCCGTGGTCGAACAAATCGACGGCGAAATGGATCAACGCCTCAACGCGGTGTCGGCGCAGGCCACCGCCCCCTGGGACGCCTTGCGCGGACGTTGCCGCGCCTACCTGCGGATGGCGACCGAGCCCGACATTCGCCGGATCGTGCTGCAGGACGCGCGCGCGGTGCTGGGCCCGGCTTCCGACGCCGCGCAGCAGCAGTGCATCGCGTCGCTGGCCGGGCTGCTGCACGGCCTGATGACGGCGCACATCATCGAGGACGCCGATCCGCACGCGCTTGCGCGGCTGGTCAATGGCAGCCTGACCGACGCCGCGTTCTGGATCGCCGATGCGCCGGAGGACGCACCGCGGCTTGAGCAGGCCTTGCATGCGCTGGACCTGCTGCTGCGCGGATTGCGACGGCGCTAAGCCCCTACCTTCGGCAGGCCTTCGATTGTGCATCGGCCGTGATCCACGTATTATCAAAGCATATTCTTGTTTAAATAATTCTGGAGACCGCTGTGGCCGTCAGCACAACCCCTGAATCCAGCGCTTCCTGGGCCGACCTGCTGCACGGCGCCAATGCCTTGCGCTCGATCGCGCTGGCAGGCGGCGTGGCGCTGCACGCCATCAATGTCTATATCGTCACCACCATCCTGCCCAGCGTCATCCAGGAGATCGGCGGGCTGGAGTATTACGCCTGGAACACGACGCTGTTCGTCGTGACCTCCATCATCGGATCGGCGCTGTCAGCCAAATTGATCGAAACGCTGGGCCCGCGCGCGGCGTACCTGGCGGCCGTTGCCATATTTACCGCCGGCGCCGTCGCCTGTGCGCTGGCGCCCACCATGCCGGTGTTGCTCGCCGGACGCAGCATCCAGGGCCTGGGCGGCGGCATACTCTTCGCGCTGAGCTATGCGCTGATCCGGCTGGTGTTCGATGCGCCCCTCTGGTCGCGCGCCATGGCGCTGGTGTCGGGCATGTGGGGCGTGGCGACTTTGTGCGGTCCGGCGATCGGCGGCATCTTCGCCCAGACCGGACATTGGCGGCTGGCATTCTGGGCCTTGCTGCCTGTGGCCGCCGCCCTGGCCTTGATCGTGACGTTCAAGGTCGGCGGCCGGTCATCCGTGCCTCCTGCCCCACCCTCGCCCTTGCCGCTGGGCACGCTCGCGCTGCTGGTGGCCTCCGTGCTGGCCATCACGCTTGCCAGCCTGTCGACGAATCTGGCCGGGAACCTGGCGGGCATCGCCGGCGGACTGGCCATCGCCACCCTGATCGCCAGGGTGGATTCTCGCGCCGACAGGCGCTTGCTGCCCACCGGCGCGTATTCGATACGCACGCCGCTGGGCGCGCTATATGCCGTGATGTGCCTGGTGGTAGCCGCCATCACGACCGAGATCTTCGTGCCCTACTTCCTGCAGGTCATCCATCGCCTTTCGCCGCTGGCTGCGGGCTACATGACGGCCGCAATGGCCGCGGGCTGGACGCTTGCCGCGATGCCCAGTGCCACCCGCACAGGGGCCGCCGCCGATCGCCTGGTGCGCCTGAGCCCGGCCGTGATCCTGGCTTCGCTGATCGGCCTGGCCATCATGACGCCGCAAACGGCGGTGCTGTCGTCGTTGGCGGGCCTGGCCGCCTACATCGTCGCGCTGGCAGGCGTGGGTTTCGGCATCGGACTGGCGTGGCCACACTTGCTGACCCGGATCTTCAATGCCGCGCCCAAGGGAGAGGAAACGCTGACGTCGTCCTCGATCACCACCGTGCAGCTCTATGCATCGGCGGTGACGGCTGCGCTGGCGGGGGTGGTTACCAATAGCGCGGGACTGGCCGACCCGGGTGGCGTAGAAGGCGCGCAACAGGCGGCGCGATGGCTGTTCGCCGCTTTCGCCGCCGCGCCCGCGCTGGCCTTGCTGCTGCTTGGACGGGTCACGCGAGCAACGGCCGGCAGGCATTGAGCCCGCAAGGTATCGACGAATCTTGGACCATCGTGGCTGAAATCCACCAAACGCGGTATGGAAGGGCAAGCGGGTCTTTGCTACGCTGACGACACCTGAACAAGGTGACGTCCATGAGCAACAAGATCCGACTGCTTTGCGTTCAACCTTCCTCGCTTTCCGCGCGTTTCGCCTTCATGGCGATTGCCTTGCGATGGTCGATGGGGGCCACGCCCCGGCCCACGCGCCTGATGATCGGGCCGCACGAACTGGAGCCGGTCGGCACGGAATCGGCATTCTGGCAGTTTGCGCTACGTCACGCGCTGCTGGGCCAGTCATTTCTGGTGACGCGCGGCATCCACTGGGATGTGGCAGCCTCGGTAGATGGCGACGAAGTGCGGGCATTCGGCCGCAAATTCGCCCTTAGCCAATGCTTGTACTGACCGGCGCCTAGACGCCGAATTCGCGCTTGCGGTGGAAAGCGGCCAGTTCCTCGGCCGTCCAGCGTTGGCGCGCCTCTTCCTGGCAGCAGGTGCGAAAGACGAGTGCTCCGACTTCAAGGAATCGCGTGACGTCGGCATCCGATAGTTTCGCCTGCACCTGCAACAGGCAATCCGCATAGGCCGAGAGTATGCCGTCCCAGCCGTCGACCTTGCCCGGCGCAACGGGCTGCGAGATCATGCGCACCATCATTTCACTATGGTCCATGCGATAGTCCCCCCTTTGATACCGCGCCAGCGCCCCTCTTCCAGCAGCTGGTCGCACGGCACGTGCAGCAAGTGCCGTACCCGCGTCACGCCGCGCGCCAGCCCGCCTGCCGGGCACGGGCCGTCGCTGGCGCAGCGGTAAGAGCCTGCCCTGCGATGAAGAAACTACCGGCCGGCGGGCACGTCCGGCGCCCTTCCCCGGAGCAACGCGTCGGGATGCGTCTGGAGGTAATCCGATAGCTCCCGCAGCGATCGGGCTGCCCTGCCCAGTTCGCGCAACGCAACGTCCGCGTTTTGGGGCAACCCGGCATCCGGCGCCAGCAACCCGCCCACGGCCGCCAGAGACCGGTTGGCCTGCCGCAGCAATGCCTGCGCCTCCGGCGCCAGCCTCGTATCCAGCCGCCTGAGCAGGCTGGAGGCTGCGCGCAAGGCCCCACCCAACTCGGTCCCGATCGCCTCGAACGGCACGCGGTCAAGCTTGGTGAGGATGCTGTTGACCTGCTGCTGCAGCTGATCCAGGTTGTTGGGCACGGTAGGGATGAAGGGTTCCTCCTCCATCTTGAACGTGACCGGCTTCGCATTCGGAAACTCGACCATCGCCACATACAGCTGGCCGGTCAGCAAGTTGCCGATGCGCAACTGCGCACGCGTTCCTCGCTCGATCATCGCCGCCAGAAGTCTGCCGCTGGGATGCTGCAGATCGCTGCCGGCGTATTCCTTGATCTGGCCGACCATTTTGCCCCCCAGCCGTTCCGGATAGAGCGTGGCGGAGACCACCGCGTAGAACTGCTGGGTGAGTCGGTCGAAATCCAGGTTGATCGCGTCCACCTTGCCGACCGTCACGCCGTAGGCGTCGATAGGCGCGCCGACCACCAGGCCGCGCACGGACTGGTCGAACCGCATCCGGATGCGCAGCGCAACGCCATCGGGCTGCGCCCGGGCCGCCTCTTCATTGGGATAGATGACAAACGACGCCTCAGCCGCTGCCGCCTGATGGCTACGCTGTTCGTGCGTATCGAACGCCACGCCCCCCACGATCACCGACAACAGCGATTGCGACCGCATCTGCAAGCCTCGGGCATCCACGCTGAAGTCCACGCCGCTGGCATTCCAGAAACGCGTGCCGTCATTGACGTAGGCATCGTTGGGAGCATCGACGAACACCTGCACGTCCACGCCGTCTCCCCCCTTGGATAGCCGGTATCCCACCACCTGGCCGACGGCGATTCGGCGATAGTAGACGGGCGACCCGATGTCCAGCGACCCGAGGTCTTGCGCGTGCAGCGTAAAGCGCTTGCCCGCCCGGTCCTGCGCCACTTCGGGCGGCACTTCCAAGCCGGTGAATTCATACCTGCTCTTCGGATGGGCGCCGTCCTTGCTGCCGACCGGATCCAGGCCGATATACGAACCCGACAGCAACGTGCCCAGGCCGGACACGCCGCTTAGCGTCAGGCGGGGCCGGACCACCCAGAACACGGTGCCGTCCTGCAGCAAGCCGTTGGCATCCTTATCGACGCGGATGGTCACGTCCACGCCGGAGCGCTCCCGGTTCAGGGCGACACGCTCGACGAGGCCGACGGTGACCTCCTTGTAGCGCACCTGGGTTTTGCCGGCCTCCAGCCCTTCGGCGGTCTGGAAGTGAATGACGGCCGTGGGCCCCGCGTTCAGCCAGACCTGCAACACCAGCAGCAATCCGCCCACCGCCGCGACGAGGGGCACGAGCCAGATCCAGGAAACCCGCCGCCGCTTGCGCGGCAGGGGCGAGGGCGTTTCACCAGCGGCAGAACCAGACTCAGCCATAGAGGGCAACCCCTTTGTGTGCACGGCCGGACGCGAGGGCGGATTCCTGCGCTAGCGTCGCGCCGCAGGCCACCCGGCGCAAGTGGGGGGATTCCCGGTGACCCGTCTTCCTCCCTGCCTGCAAGCCCGTGCATTAGCGGGTAGCATGGCCGTCCCATTTGGAGGAAGTCAACGTGAATATCACCATCCGCCCCGCCACCCCTTCGGATGCGGCCCAGATCTACGCTTTCATCACCGAACTGGCCGTCTACGAACGCGCCGCACACGAGGTGATCGCCAGCGCCGACGACGTCGCCCGCACCCTGTTCGCCCCCCAGGCGCCCGCCAAGGCCCTGATGTGCCTCGCGGACGGCAAGGCGATCGGCTACGCCGTCTATTTCTACAGCTATTCGACCTGGCTGGGCAAGAACGGTATCTATCTGGAAGATTTGTACATCACGCCCGAGCACCGCGGCATCGGGGCCGGACGCGACCTGCTGCGCCACCTGGCGCAGGAAGCCGTCGCCGGCGGCTGCGGCCGGCTGGAATGGAGCGTGCTGGACTGGAACAAGCCGGCAATCGATTTTTACCGGTCCATCGGCGCGCTGCCGATGGATGAATGGGTGCGCTACCGTCTGGCTGACGAGGCGCTGCGCGGCTTTGCCGAAGGCCGCCGCGCGGCCGCCTAGAATTCGGGCAGATCGAACAGCGTATGCAGCGTGGAGCTGGGGACCGGCACGGATGCCAGATGTTCGCGCCCGTCGTCGTCCACCAGCACCCGCACCGCGCGCAACGCCACGCTGGTGCCCTCTACGCTGAAGGCGGTTTCAACATCTCCGCCGTCCTTGATGACTTCGATGACTTCCGACGCCGCCGCCGTCACGGGTTCGGTGACCCAGCCGGGCACGCCGCGCTCGGCCTGGCCCCAGCGCACGTAGGCGATATGCCCGCTGACGGGTTCTTTTCGAACGGCGACGATCACATGCAAAGCCATCCAGGCCTCCCTAAAGTGTGGCCTGGATCGTATAACAAGTTGACGTAGGCAGGATGACAGCCCGCGTCACGGTTCGATGTCGATAGGGGCAAAGGACTTCACCAGGTCGTCCAGCTGCTTGAGCTGGGTGAGGAACGGTTCCAGCTTGTCCAGCGGCAAGGCGCTGGGGCCGTCGCACTTGGCGTTCTTGGGATCGGGGTGGGCTTCCAGGAACAGGCCCGCCAGGCCGACCGCCATGCCGGCGCGCGCCAACTCGGCCACCTGCTCGCGGCGGCCACCGGAAGCCGCGTCCAGCGCCGAACGCTGCTGCAATGCATGCGTCACGTCGAAGATCAACGGGCGGTTGCCCGTCACTTTCTTCATCACGCCGAAACCCAGCATGTCGACGACCAGATTGTCGTAACCGAAGCTGGTGCCGCGGTCGCACAGGATCAGCTTGTCGTTGCCGGCTTCCGTGAACTTCTCGACGATGTTCAGCATCTGGGTCGGGCTCAGGAACTGGGGCTTCTTGATGTTGACCACGCGCTGCGTTTTTGCCAGCGCCACCACCAGATCCGTCTGCCGCGCCAGGAAAGCGGGCAATTGCAGGATATCGACCACTTCGGCCACCGGCGCGGCCTGCCAGGGTTCATGCACATCGGTAATGACCGGCACGCCGAATTCTTTCTTGACCGCTTCGAAGATCTTCATGCCCTCTTCCAGCCCCGGGCCACGGTAGGAATGGATGGACGAGCGGTTGGCCTTGTCGAACGACGCCTTGAACACGTAAGGAATGCCCAGCTTGCGGGTCACGCGCTGGTATTCCTCGCAGGCGCGCAACGCCAGATCCAGCGATTCCAGCACATTGATGCCGCCGAACAGCACGAAAGGGCGATCGTTGGCGCAGGGGATCGACGGGGAGATAACGACTTCTGGGGCGGTCATGATGAGGGAATCCTGTAGTGATAAGGCAGGTGACAGTGCGTAATGTACAACCTGCCCCGCCCGCTTTTCACCTTCCGGCCCGGATTCTCCCAGGACTTAGCGGCTGGCGAGCATGCGGCGCAGCACGCCGTCGCGCAGCACGTAATGGTGAAACAGGGCCGCCAGCGCGTGCAGCAGCGCCAGGATGATGATCGTCCAGGCCACCGTGTCGTGCAGCCCGCCGATGAACTGGCGCTGCTCGTGGTCGATGGCGATGAGCGTGGGCACGTTGAACAAGCCGAAAAAGGCGAATGGCTCGCCCTGGGCCCAGCGGAACAGGAACCCCAGCGCGATCTGCACGGCCATCAACAGGTACAGCAGCCCGTGTACGCCCGTACTAGCCACCCGCAACCAGCCGCTCGAGGCGGGCGGCAGGCGCCTGCCTAGACAGAGGCGCCAGATGACGCGCAACACGAAGACCGCCGCGAACGCCAGGCCGAATGAAATATGCAGCGATTGCAGCAAGCGACGCGTAGGCGTTCCGCGCGGCAGGAAGCTCCAGGTCTCGGCCAGCGCGAACAGGCCAACGACCAGAAACGCCGTGAGCCAATGGAACACGATCGTGCCGCGGTCGTAGTGCGCCGAAACCGGATGGGAGGCGGGTAAAGGGGACGTCGTCATCAGCAGCGCTCTTGGGCAGACAATAGCCCGCAAGCGTAGGGACATCCGACTTACGGCGTCCTGAGCGCGCGGCTTTATCGCTGGACGCGCTGCGGTTCACTGGCCACAATGATCCGTTGCGGACCGGTCGTCGCGCCGTCCGGCACTTGAAACAAGGGTGGGCTCATGGGTTTTTTCGATTCTCTTTTCCGGCGCAAGCCCTCGCCGGACCAGTTCGCCAAGCTGTTCGTCGCCGCGGCGCGGCGCGAAGGTTTCGCGAATGCGCTGACCTATAAGTCGGATGAATTCCGGCTGCTGCTGGGCGAAGGCTCGTACTTCAATCTGCACAATGCCTACCATGCGTACTGCAACACCCGCGGAGCGGACCAGAAACGCGCCTTGCAGGGTTTCGTGTCGGCGCTGTCCAGCAGCACGCAGGGCACGCCGCAACAGGCCTCCGTCGCCAGACCGATGCTCAGGGCCGTGATCCGCGGCCGCAGCGCGCTGGAAGACGTGCGCCTGCACCACGTCCGTACAGAAGGCAACGACTCGGCCTTCCACCCCGCGTTCCGGCCCTTTGGCGACGATTGCGTCGTCCTGCTGGCACTGGACCACCCGGACGCCATCTCCACGCTGACCAACGGCCCGGAAGCCGCATGGGGATTGACGTTCGAGCAGGCGCTGGCGATCGCCATCGACAATCTGCGCGACGCTCCCGACCACTTTTCCGAATTGGCGCCTGGCGTCTACCGCGGCGGCTGGGCGGACGGCTATGACATCAGCCGCGCCCTGCTGCCCGACATGCTCGAGCGCGTTCCGGTGCGCGGCCGCCCCGTGTTCATGATGCCCACGCGCGATGTGCTGCTTGTCACCGGAGACAACGACGACGAAGGACTGGTCGCCATGGTGGAATTCTGCCTTCAGGCGTTGCAGCACGGGCGGGTAGTCAGCGCGCACATGTACCACTATGAAGACCGCGAACCCTTGCGCTACGAGCCCGCCAGCCCCGCGCTGGCGCACCGCCTGGCGCACCTGGCCCGCCTGCTGGACAAGTCGGAATACGACGCCCAGAAAGAGGCGCTGGACCATATCCACGAAGAACAGGGCATGGACATCTTCGTCGCCCACTACAACCTCTTCACGCAAGAGGATGACCCCGCCACCTCGTTCTCGCTGGCGTCATGGACACGGGGCGTAGACACGTCGCTGCCCAAGGTCGATCGCCTGGCGCTCGTCCGCCCGGACGCCGACGACGAGATTGGCGAAGTCCGGGTCGTATCCTGGGAGCAGGCGGTGCGCGTGCTGGAACCCCTGTTGGCGCGCGAAGTCGGTTACCCCATCAGGTACCGCACGCAAGGATTTCCCGCCGACGCGCTTTTGGCGCAGTTGAACGAGGTGACCTAGGTTTCGGCTAGCCTCGCTCCGCCGCCGGATTGCTGACCAGCCGGTACGCGATGGCGCCGATGATGGCGCCGGCGATGGGCGCGACCCAGAACAGCCACAACTGTTCGATTGCCCACCCGCCTACGAACAGCGCCGGCCCGGTCGAACGCGCCGGGTTCACCGACGTGTTCGTGACGGGGATGCTGATCAGATGGATCAGTGTCAAGGCGAGCCCGATGGGAATGGCCGCAAAGCCCGCCGGCGCGCGCTTGGAGGTGGCGCCAAGGATCACGAACAGGAAGCCCGCGGCCATCACCACTTCCGTCACCAGCGCGGACGCAAGCGAGTACTTGCCGGGCGAATACGCGCCATAGCCGTTTGCCGCGAAATGGCTGCCCTTCAGGTCAAAGCCCAGCTTGCCGCTGGCGATGCAAGCCAGTACGGCTGCCGCCACGATCGCGCCCAAGACCTGCGCGATGACATAAGGCAGGATTTCCTTGGCGGGGAACCGGCCGCCGGCGAAAAGGCCGACGGTGACCGCCGGATTGAAATGCCCGCCCGAAATATGGCCCACCGCGAACGCCATCGTCAGCACCGTCAGGCCGAACGCCAGCGCGACGCCGGCGAAGCCGATGCCCAACTGCGGAAATCCGGCTGCCAACACTGCGGCGCCGCACCCGCCCAGCACCAGCCAGAACGTGCCGAAAAACTCCGCGCCACAACGCTTTGGAAGCGAATACATGTCAACTCTCCGAATGCGAAAAGCCCAAGATATCTTGCAGCGGCGATCACGACTTTAAAGAACTGAAAATCTTGACAGTTCTTGTCCAGGCCGGCGCCCGCGCCAGGGCATTGCTGACGGTAAGGCCCCCGGCGGGATCCGGCGATCGTGCAAACGGCCGATGCTGAAAGGCCCGGGCCTTTCGCGCTATCCTGATGCGGCCTCGAACCGCCCCGGCAGAATATGGACGCACCCACCCTCTTTCTCTATATCGTTGCCGTCAGTGCAGTGATGATCACGCCCGGTCCGTCGATGCTGCTGGCCTTGAACAATGGCGCTTGCCACGGCATGCGAGTCGCCCGCTGCGGCATCGCCGGCGCGGCCTTGTCGGACCTGATCCTGATCGGCGCGGTGGGTGGCGGGCTGGGCGCGCTGCTGCAAGCGTCCGAGCAACTGTTTTCCATCGTGAAATGGGGCGGCGCCGCCTATCTGCTTTATCTGGCATGGGCCATCTGGCGCGCACCGGCGCAAGCCTTGCGGGCGAATGCGGCACCATCGCCCGCAAGCGGCCGCTCGGCATTTTTCAGGGCGCTGTTCGTCGGGTTGTCGAATCCGAAGGGCGTCCTGTTCTTTTCGGCGTTCCTGCCGCAGTTCATCCAGCCTGCCGCGCCCGTGGCCCAGCAATACCTGCTGCTGGCAGTGACCAGCGCCGCCATCGACTGCGTGATGATGAGCCTTTACGCCTTCGGTGGACGCCACGCCATGCGGACGTTTTCCGCCCGGGTGATGACGTGGGTCAACCGCGGTTGCGCGGGCATGCTGGCCGCGCTGGCGCTGGGCCTGACGCTTTACCGGCGCGGCGACCTGCGCTGACTTCCGCGAAGGCGGATCAGCCGTGCATCGGCGTGCACAACTCCACAAGCGTGCCGTCCGGGCAGCGCAGGTACGACACGACCTGCCCCCACGGCTTTGCCAACGGTGCGCTCAGTTCTGTGGCACCCGCCGAGACCGCCTGCGCATGCGCGGCGGCCACATCGTCCGTGACGAAAGCCACTTCCATACCCAGCGGTTTGGACGACGACGAGGCTTCGACGTGCCCGCCGTTGAAATTCATGTCGCCCAGCGCATGCGCGGCGAACGACAGCGTGGTCTCGCCCGTGTCGAGTTCGCCATAGGTTTGGGATTCATGCAGGAAGCGGCGGGAAAAGCCGAAGGCGCGCTCGAAGAATGTCAGCGACGCGGGGACATCGGGCACATAGATGATGGTGTATCCGAATTTCATGTTCAGCCTTTCAATGGGGGGGGGAATCGGCCCGGCCTTGCGGTTTCACGGCCGGGGATTCGGTAATTTGACCAGAATACTGGATACGTATCCAGCAAATAGTCCAACCGTTCCGTCATAATCGGACCATTGGCGCTGGCGCGGAGATCCGGTATGCAGGCGAATTGCGTCAGCCCTTGAGCTGACGCGGGTCCAGGCTCCACAAGGCGTGGTCGCTGGTCGACACGCCCACCGCGCCGTGCTTCATCGCGATGCCGATGTCCGTCTGATTGCAGACGAACCCCGACGCCACGATGGGAGGCAGGGCCTTCAGGTCCTGCTCGGCCATGTGCGTGAGCATCGGCGCCGGCATCAGCTGGACCAGATTGGGGTCGCTTTGCTCCAGCGCCTTGACGCTGCGCGGCCAGGTCGAACGGTCGGTCACGAACACTTTCTGCATCGTGACCATGCCCGCCCGGTTGGCCCGCTGGATGGTCGCCACGCGGGTGGACACCAGGCTGGCCACGCCGATATCAGCCAGGTATTCCACGCCGCCCTTGTCCTGCGACAGGCCTTCGCAGCTGTCTATGTTGACGATCGCGAACTTGCCCGCCCGGTTCAGCGCCGCGATCACGGGCGCCAGCTTGCGCAGCTCGACGTTGGCGACGATGCCGATTTCGGCCACGCTGCCCACGAAGGTATTGATCTGCTCAAGCCCGTACATCGTCGCGATGACGGGATGGCGCGCCAGACATGCCCCGAATGACCTATCCATGGTTATCGATCTTCCTGATCGTAAAAGCGCGCGTCGCTCAATCCCAGCTTGCCGGGGTTAAGGATGTTCTGCGGATCCAGCGTGCGCTTGATCGTGCGCAGCACGTCGAACGCGCCCCCCAACGATTCCTGCATGTACGGCGCGCGCAACAGGCCCACGCCGTGATGGTGGCTGAGCGCCGCATTATATTTAATCAGCACGGCATTGGCCGCATCCCAGGCCGCGCGATACCACTGCGCGCGCCGCTCCACCTCGACCTCGCCGCGCAATGAAAAATACAGGCACGCCCCGTCGACGTAGGCGTGCGACTGATGCGCGGAACCGGCCAGCGTGCCCGGCACCGCGTTGATCGCGGCCACCACGTCGGCGTAGATGCCGGGCAGGTCGCTCCAGCGGCCCGCCATTTCCAGCGTGTCGGCCACAAAACCCGGGCTGCGCTTGAAGCCTTCGGCGCTCTTTCCCGTCAGGTAACGGGTCTCCAGCCAGCGCTCGAAGACCGCGTCGCCATCGAGCTTCTCGCCGAGTTCCTCGCACACGCCCTGGCTGATCTCCATGACGGCGTCCACGATCTGGCGCGCGCCTTCGTCGGCCACCAGCAGCACGTTCAGGTCGGGCCGGTTGAACTGGACGCCGCTTTCCAGTTCGTCATACAGCCGCAGCGCCGCCGGGTTGGCGCCGCGCTGCATGATCTCGCGGCACGCTTCCAGGCCAATGGCGAACGTCTTGAACCCGTAGGCGATGGCCCGGCCGTAGTCCGGCAGCCGATGCAGCTTCAGGCGCAGGCGCACGATCACGCCCAGCGTGCCTTCGGATCCGATGAAGACCTGCTGCAGGTCAGCGCCCACCGCCGCGCGGGAATAGCCACCCACGGTGATCAGGCTGCCGTCGGCCAGCACCACGTCCATGCCGAAGACCATGTCTTCGATTTTCCCGTAACGCGTGGACAACTGGCCCGCGCCACGGCAAGCCGCCCAGCCGCCCACGGTGCTGATGCCGAACGACGAGGGCCAGTGGCCCATCGTCAAGCCATACTCGTCCTGGATCGTCTGTTCGAACACGTCGCCGAACATGCCTGCCTCCACTTCGACAATCTGGCTTTCGCGGTCCACGCCGATCAGCTTGTTCAATTGGCAGACATCCAGCACGATGCCGCCGCGCACGGGCAAGGCCGCGCCGGTAACGTTGCTGCGGCCTGCCGACACCGTGAGGGGGATGGCCTGCGCGCTGGCGATGCGCATCACCGCCTGCACCTGCTCCACCGTGGACACCTTGACGATCACCGCCTGCGGCGTGGCGGGCTTGCCGCCCGTCTCCGACATCATCGACCCGGCCCACCAATCGCGGGTCCAGGCCACGACATCGGCGGTGCCGGTCAGCACCTCGTCGGCCACGTGGCGCAAGGCGTCGATCTGCCCCGCCGACAGACGCACCGGATCGCGCTGCAATCCGGGTTCCGAGCCGGTCTGGGTCAATGCGGCGGCGTAGGCCGGCGGCGTGTGCGCGCCGACGACGTAGTTGCCACGGTTGTAGCCGCGCTTGATGGCTTCTTTGCTGATCATTCCTTGTCTCCCATGAGTACGGATTTTTCGTGCTGGATCGCAACCAGGTAGTCATTGACCTGCTGCGTGATGACGGTGGGCGCCAGGCCCAGTTCGGATTGCAGGATCTGTCCCACGCGCGCGGCGGCCAAGGCGGATGCGTCGCGCGCCATCAGGCGGGCGCGCATCCTGCGCGACAGCACGTCTTCGACCGTGCCGGCCAGTTCGTGGCGCACGGCGTACAGGACTTCGGCCTCGGTGTAGGGCAGCCCCTGGACGATGGGCGTCTGCAGCGCCGGCGCGGCTTGCATCAGGTCGCTGACAAAGCGCGCCTCGGTGCCATAGCGCTCGCCCAGATGCGCCGACATGCCGCCCGAGGCTACGATGGCCTGCGGGTCGTAGCCTGCTGCGCCCAGCAGATAGGCCTTCTTCGTCTGGCAGGGATTGCGCTGGCCGATGACCTGCTGCGCGGCGTCGATCGTCTGTTCGGCCATGTGACGCGACGTGGTCAGCTTGCCGCCCACGATCGTGACCAATCCGTCCGCGGCGACGCGGATTTCATGATTGCGCTTGACCTCCAACGTCTTGCCGCCAGGCGGCCCGACCAGCGGCCGGCAACCCGCGATACTGCCCACGACGTCTTCGGCCTGCAGGTCGGTCTTCAGGGCCGAGCGCGCGCCTTCCAGCAGGAAGTCCAGCTCGCGGCGCGTGCAGTACACGTCGTCCAGATCGCCTGCGTAGTCTTCGTCGGTTGTGCCCAGATACGACACGTTGCCCCAGCGCGTGATGGTGGCGCGGCGGCTGCGGCCCGGCACAGGAATGGTGACGGTGCAATCGTTGCGCACCTTCAGCCAGGGCACCGCCACGTGCACCCCTTTGGCGGGACGCACCTGCAGCGCGGACGCGTCGCCCCGCTTCGCGCCGTTCCAATCCCGCAGCCAGACGCCGGTGGCCATGATGACCACGCCGGCGCGCGCGCGGATCTCCTGTTGCCCCGCCTGGACGATCACGCCGTCCACCCTGCCCTGCGCGTTGCGCGTCACCTCGATCGCCTTGGCGTGGTTGATGACCGTCGCGCCATGGAAGGCCGCCGTGCGCGCAACAGCCAGCGTCAGCCGCGCGTCGTCCACGCGGGCATCGAAGTACAGGAATCCGCCCAGCAGCCCTTCTTCCTTGAAGGTCGGACAATGCGACAGCACTTCCGCGGCGGTCAGTTTCTGGTGCAGGATGCCTTCGCGCCAGCCGCCCGCCATGTCGTAGGTCCACAGCAGGCTTTCAAAGGCCTTGGCCAGCCGCTTGTCGAACACCCCGTCGCGCTCCAGGATCGGAAACAGGAACGGCAGACGCTGCACCAGATGCCGCGCGTTGCGGCGCAGACGCTGGCGCTCGTGCAAGGAATGCCGCACCAGCCCCAGGTTGCCCTGTTCGATGTAGCGCAACCCGCCATGCACCATCTTCGATGACTTCGAAGAAGTGCCCGATGCAAAATCGTCCTTCTCCACGACGGCCACGCGATAGCCGCGCAGGCTGGCGTCCAACGCCGCATACACGCCGGTAATGCCGCCGCCCACGATCAGCATGTCGTACTGCTCACTGCCCAACCTGTCCAATTGCTCTTGCCGAATCAGACGTAATGGCTCGGTGTTCGTCATATCGGCCCGGTCCTTCCTGGGCTTTCTGGATAGCCAACCGATCATTTGTGCAACGCCTCCTCTTTTTCCTGCTTGAACTGCCTGACGTGGCCCAATTCAGAGCCCACGCGGGCGTGCCACAAGGCCCGGCGCCGGGCCCGTTCCGCCACGCCGATGGCTGGCTGGAATACCGCGTCGGTCGCGATGGTCTTGCAGGCGTCATGCAGCGACGGCCACAACAGCCCGGAGGAACCTGCCAGATAGGCAATGCCGCGCAGGCTGGCCCGGTCGGATTCCTGCATGCGGCGGATCGGAATGCCGATCAGATCGGCCTGGATCTGCAGCAAGGGATCGCTGCAGGACAAGCCACCGCCCACCACCAGTTCGGACACCCGCACGCCCGACACGGCTTCATCCGCCTCGATGCAGCTGGTCACCGAATGCGCGATGCCCTCCAGAATGGCGTAGGCGACCTCGGCCTGCGTGGTCGCCATCGATACGCCGGTCAGCGAAGCGCGCGCGGCCGCTTCCATCTGCGGCACGCGCAAGCCCGTCAGGGCAGGCACAAACGTCACCCCCTGCGATGCGTGCACCGTCGCCGCCAGCGCACTGATCTCGCGCGCATCCGCAAACCACTTCAGCTTTTCGCAGACCCAGTTCAAAGCAGACCCCGTTGTCGCCACAAAGGTCTCGACGGCAAAGTGCGACACGCCGCCCTGGCGCCGGGCCGTCATCGTCAACGAGCCTTCGGACAGGCCCGAGTTCACGGGCGGTTCAGGCCCGATGATCAAGTCCACGAAACTTCCCGTTCCATGCACGCACATCGCCTGCCCGCGATCCAGGCAACCCAGGCCGATGGCGCCGGCGTGCTGGTCGCCGGCGGACGCCAGGATCGGCACCTCGATGCCCAATACCTCGGGTCGCGTCCGGCCGAAATCGTCCGCGTCCTGGCGCAAGGCGGGCAAGAGCTCGAACGGGAAATCCAGCTGTCGCACCCATTCCAGGTAATAGCGGTGGTCCGCCAGCACATAGGCGCCGGACGAGGTGGCGTTGGTCGGCGTCGTGACGACCTCGCGGCGCTGCGAGAAATGCCATAGCAGCCAGCTGTCCACCGTACCGAACGCCAGACGCTTCTCGCGCCAGGCCTCTGCCACCTGTGGCGTGTCGCGCAGGTGACGGGCCGCCCAGAGATACAGCGACCTCACTCCCACGGGACGGCCCACGCGCTCCAGCAAGCGCGCATCCCATTCGGGCGCCAATTGATCCAGCTCGTCCACGAAGCGGGTGTCCTGCCAGACCATGGCTGGCACCAGCGCGGCACCCGTCCGCGTGTCCCACAAGACGGCGGTGGCGCGCTGGGTCGCCACCGCCAGCGCCGCGATCTGCTGCCCCGCCCGGTGCGCCTGAGCGATGGTGGCGCGGCAGACGTTGATCGTCTTTTCAAGGATCTCGTTGGCGTCCTGCTCGACCACGCCGGGCCGGGGCGTCTGCACATGCAGCGTCTGATATTCCAGGCACGACACGTGGCCGTCGGCGGACACGGTGGCCGCGCGCGTGCCCGACGTGCCCTCGTCAATGGCCAGAATCACAGGGTTGTTCGTCATCGCGCGGCTTTCCCAATGGCGGGGTCCAGGGTCGCCAGCGCGCTGTCGTCCTTGAACTGGGGCGCGCCGGTCTCGGTGTCGGGGTTGATGGTGGTGCGGGTGGGATCCCACTTGATCACGAAGCAGATGATGCTGGCGATGAGCGGCACGACTGACAGGATCAGAAAGGTCTTTTCCAGGCCGTAGTTTTCGCGGAAGAGCGGGAACACCAGCAGGCCGACCGCCGCTCCGGTGGAACCCAGCGCCCCGATGATGCCGTTGGCGCCGGCGCGCAGCTCGCTGCGGAAAGACAGCGACGACAGGCTCTTGCCGTTGGCGCCCGGGCCGCCCGAGTGGAACAGGATGAAAAGCGACGGCAACGCGACCGCCAGCCACAACGGCATCTGGCCGTGGAAAGTGCCCAGGATGAGCAGGATCACGAACACCATCGCGAAGCCGAACGCCGAGGCGCGGCGCAATCCCAGCTTGCGCCCGATGTAGGGTGACAGGAAGCCGCCGAAGATGCCGAAGATGTTGAACACCAGCGCGCCGATCGTGGCGTAGATGAAGTCTTTGCCGAACAGCGCCGCGCTGATCAGCGGCAGGTACCAGCCCACCGCAAAATATTGGATCGACTGCCCGATCTGCACCGTGGCGGCCAGGATCGTGCGCGGCAGGTACACGCCGCGAAAGATCAGCAGCACGTTGGCCAGCCCGCGCTTGGCCTGGTTCACGACCGGCACCCGTTCGGCCGGCGGCGCGGCGACAAAAGCCTGCCCGTAGATGCGCGTCATCGCCAGGGCAGCCTGCTCGACCCGTTCTTTGCGCGCCAGCCAGATGGGGCTTTCAACCATGTAGCTCAGCTGCAGCACCAGGATTATCAGCGCGAAGATCGCCGTGGCCGCGACGGAATAGCGCCAGATCGAATCGCCCACATCCCACGAAAAAAACAGCATCGCCAGCAGCAGGTTGGTGCACACGGCCGTGTACCACATGCCCTGCCACGTGTTCAGGCGGCTCTTGAATTTGACGGGGGTGAATTCGGCCAGAACGGCCATCGCGATCGCGAAGTCGATGCCGTAGGCCGCGCCCACAAAGAAACGGCCCACCAGGATGACTTCAAAACTGGGCGCGAACATCACCAGCCCGGCGCCGATCACGGCCAGGAACTTGGCGATGATCAAGGGACGGATACGCCCCCAGCGATCGGCCATCCAGCCGCCGATGGGATTGAAGGCGATGGCCACCCAAGAGGCGAACGAAGTCATCAATGCGACCTGGCCCGCTTTCAGGCCCAAGTCGCGGGTCATCGGGCCCAGGCCCGCGCTTAACGCCGAATTCGCAAACGCATCCAGGAACAGGCCGCCCAGCGCCAGCCACCAGATCAGGCCGGCCCGGCCGGCGATGCCGGGGCGTGAATCAATAAAAGCGATGACATCGTCGATGCCACGTATTTTCACGGTCGATGATTGCACAGTCGTCTCCTCTTGGAATTATTTCTGTAAGAGGTCGACGCAATCTGCACGCGATAAAAGACCACCTTACAGATGGTCTTTTATCTAAATCTGTGCGGTGACTTTATGGGTTGCGCGGTGGGGTGTCAAGCAGGTCGGGCATCAGGACAAACCCTGTTCCGCAGTGATTTTCGCCCGCTGGAAAAAGTATCCAAAGCCACAGGAAAGTATATGGAAAATGCAATTCTTATACTTTTTTATCTTTATTTTTCAATGACTTGCATTAAATACGCAAGCTGGCACACTACGGCCGTTTTCAGAAAACCCGCGACGTTGCCGGCGCCTCATTTAAGCGCCGCGCACTCGCACTTATACGCAAACCCGCAAAGAGGCGATCACCCGATCACACAACCCGACTGAAAAAGGAATTCAGATGCGCTTAATCACCGATCAAGAACTCGGCAACATGTCGACCGAAAACAAACGCCGCCGCCACACGGAGTTGGACAAGAAAGTGGCCGTTGCGGCAGAGCGGGGCTGGTCATGCATGCATCGCATTGAAGCCAGCCGCGCGAAAGTGCATGCCGCAATCTTGATGGATGTGCAATTGGGCCGGGATGTGGAAGCCCGGACCGAGAAACGGCGCGATCGGGTCAAGGTGAAGAACTGATCGGGTCCGGGGCCCTGAACGCGAATCAGGGCTTGTCGCTGTTGGCGGGTTCTGGATAAATTCCAGGTTGCCCGCCAACACGGAAAAAAGCCGCCCATGACGATTGTTGTACATACCCCGAACGCCAAAGGCCTCTGGATGACGATCCAGAACAATCTGAAGCGCACCGATGACGCGGCCGCAAGAGGCGTCAGCGCGTGGCGCAAAGACGATACCGGCCGGGCAGTCAAGATCTACCACGCCCCGCCTGCGGGCGGCCTGGACGAACGGGCTTATTTCGTGGGCACGGTGCGCACGGGCCAGCTTCTTTTGCTGGACCTGCTGCCGGGCACCGAACCGCTGAACTGGACCCGCTTCGGATTGCTGCATGGCCACCTGGTGGGCATGCTGATGACGGAATACGAACGCGAAATCATGTCGCTGAACGTATTCCCGAACCGCCCGGCGCCGGACGCTGAAGGCGGGTAGCTGGAATAAGGGTTGAGCTTGAAATTGCTCAGGCGCCCATCAGGATCCCCAGGCGGCTATTCCAGGTATCCCCATAGCCTTTGCCGGCCACCGGGATATTGATCAGCGGTCTTTTGAGGTCACTGGTGGAAAAGGCGAAATGGACATTCTTGAACGCGAGCCCGCCGTTGCCTGAAACCTCGGTCCATTTCAATTGCCATTGCCGAATATAAGAAAAGTCGAGCACTTCGCCCGGATCATTCTTCCCCGACACCATGCAGAGCTTTTGAGTTTGGGGATCAAACGCAATGACGACCTTCTTGTCCTTATCGCTGAGAATCAGTTCGCTGTCGACGCTGTCTTCGGGGAAGGACGTACCGAGTCGCTGGTTGTGTTCGCGAAACTTCGCCAACAATGCGTTATGCCGCTTCTTTTGGCGATGGATTGCCCAGGCGATCAGGGCAACGATGGTGACGACGATAGAGATGAAATCAAACATGGCGCTGTTTTTCCGGTGGCTTATGCAAGCTGTATCGGCATTAACGGCAACCAGCGCGGAAACTTGAGCGCCGCGTCGCGCTGGGTCGGGCTTGAGCAAGCGCGAGGCAGTATTTGATACCTGCGAGCCTGCCTCCGACCGGCGTCACCGCCATATCGCGGACTTGGGCGGTTGGACCTGAGCGCTGACAATGACGATATACGAGCTTTTCCGGCCGCTTAATCGGACGCGTCTCATAGGCTCGGATGATTCCCGTACGTAGAATCAGTCGTGCGTGTTATCTCCTTTCCCCAGACCTGACCGTCTGGGATTCTTTTTCCCCCTGGTTTTGAACCTAGACGCCCTGCCTTTTCGGCGTGGCCATTACCGGGCATTGAAGGACGCCGAGCCGCTGCTCAGACGTCCATCTCATCGGGAACCCGTGCGCGGATTGTGCAGATAACGCGATTATTGGAACGGTTGTTGCAAGACGCCGCGACAATTAACGTGGCCGTCAGCTAGCACGGCGTAGCCTCGTTCGACGACGCCGCCAATAGCGGGGACGGGAAAACAACGAGGAGACAAGCATGAGCACATTCGATCCGGATGGGCGCCGGCGCTTCCTGCGCCAAGCCTGTACCGTGGGCGCGGCGGGCACGCTGACCAGCCATGCCCTGATCGGCCTGGCGGCCCCGGCCACCGTCACGCTGCCTTTCGCGAACGGCGAGCGCGACCTGATCGCCTACCCGCAGAAGCGCCCCCTGATCCGCCAGACCTCGCGGCCGCCGCAACTGGAAACGCCGTTCGCCGTGTTCAACGACGGCGTCATCACGCCCAACGATGCGTTCTTCGTGCGCTACCACCTGGGCAACATTCCCACAGCCATTGACCCTGCCACGTACCGGCTGCGCGTGGGCGGGCTGGTCGGCACGCCCCTTGAGCTGTCGCTGACCGACCTGAAGCAGCAGTTCGGTGCGCCCGTCGAACTGGTGGCCGTCACCCAATGCTCCGGCAACAGCCGGGGTTTTTTTGAACCGCGCGTAGGAGGGGGCCAACTGGGCAATGGCGCGATGGGCAACGCCCGCTGGGTGGGCATTCCGCTCAAGCGCATCCTGGAAAAGGCCGGCATCCAGGCCGGCGCCCGCCAAATCACCTTCGAAGGGCTGGACCGGCCCGTGCTGCCTGGCACCCCGGAATTCGTCAAGGCGCTGGACACTGCCCACGCCCTGGACGGCGAAGTCATGCTGGCCTACGCCATGAACGGCGCCGACCTGCCGATGCTCAATGGCTATCCCGTTCGGCTGGTGGTGCCCGGTTATTACGGCACCTACTGGGTCAAGCACCTGGCCGACATCAAGGTGCTGAACACCGAGTTCGATGGCTTCTGGATGCAGAAGGCCTACCGTATTCCCGACAACGACTGTGCCTGCACGCCGGTGGGCAAAGCACCGGAAAAAACGCGCCCCATCGGCCGTTACAACGTGCGCAGCTTCATCACCAGCCTGGCCGACGGCGCCCGCGTGGCCAAAGGCCAACGCGTGCCGGTGCGCGGCATTGCCTTCGACGGCGGCCGCGGCATTCGCGACGTGCAATTCTCGGCCGACGGCGGCCAGACCTGGCGCGCCGCCGCTCTGGGCGAGGACCTGGGCCGCTATTCCTTCCGCGAATGGCACGCCGACTTCACGCCTGAGCAGGCCGGCGCCTATGCCCTGAAGGTCCGCGCCACCAATACGGCGGGCGAAACCCAACCCTTGGACCCGCTGTGGAACCCGTCCGGGTATATGCGCAACGTGGTCGAAACCGTGCGCGTCGACGCCGCGTAAGGAGCCCCCCATGATCCGCCCCGCCCGTCGTCATCCTCACACCCGCCTGGTCAGGCTCGCCGTCGCCCTGGCCGCGATTTCCGCCTGCGCGTCCGCCGCCGCCCTGGACATTCAGCTCCCGTCGGAGACCGCAACGCTGCACCCCGGCACCGGCGCCGGCGCCCAAAGCGCGGCCCTCTGCCTGATGTGCCACTCGGTCGATTACCTGTCGTCGCAGCCGCCGATGCCATTGGGTTTCTGGGACGCCGAGGTCAAAAAAATGGTCGGCACCTATGGCGCGCCCATTCCGGCCGAACAAGTGCCACTGATCGTGCAGTACCTGAACCAAGCCTATCCACCGCCCCCGCCTGCCGGCTCTCCCAAGCCCTGAGGGCCAGCTTTCCCCGGCGCCGCCCTGGCTGACTTTCCCGCGCCATGAATCCGCGCGCTTGCTGAAAATGCCCGATTTGTCCCCCTTTGGCGTAGATCCGGGTGTGGATTTGCCGTAGAAAGGCGGCGCGCTATGGGGGAATGCCAAAGCGGGGGAATGCCAAGCGGGGGAATGCCAACCCTGCGGGCAAAAGAAAACCCCCGGCGCATTCGAGCGCTCGGGGGTGGTATGGCATTGTCGGCGTAACGCCAAACAACGTCAGGCAATATGTGGTGCGAAGGAGGGGACTCGAACCCCTACACCTGTTACGGCGTCAGGACCTAAACCTGGTGCGTCTACCAATTTCGCCACCTTCGCTAAAGGTCAAGCCCGCTATTGTAGCTTGCTTGTTAAAATCTTGCGTCATGAATCCGCGCCTCGATGCTTTACACCCCTACCCGTTCGAAAAACTGCGGGCGTTGCTGGCTTCTGCCAGCGCGCAGCCGGACGGCCTGACGCCCATCAATCTGTCGATCGGCGAGCCCAAGCACGCCGCGCCGGAGCGTATCGCGCAGGCGATCCGCGACCATATGGGCGGCCTGTCCGTGTACCCGTCGACCAAGGGCGACCCGGCGCTGCGCCAGGCGATTTCGGGCTGGCTGGCGCGCCGCTACAGCATCCCCGCCCCCGATGCGGACACGCAGGTGCTGCCGGCGCTGGGGTCGCGCGAAGCGCTGTTCGCCTTTACCCAGACGGTGATCGACCCGTCGGCGGGCTCGGTGGTCATCTGCCCCAACCCGTTCTATCAGATCTATGAAGGCGCCACGCTGCTGGCGGGCGCCACGCCCTACTTCGTCAACGCCGATCCGTTGCGCAATTTTTCCAGCGACTGGAGCCACGTGCCGGAAGCGGTCTGGAAAAAGACGCGGCTGGTGTTCGTGTGTTCGCCCGGCAACCCGGCCGGCAACGTCATGTCGCTGGACGAATGGGAAACGCTGTTCGAACTGTCCGACCGCTACGGCTTTGTCATCGCGTCCGACGAGTGCTATTCCGAAATCTATCTGGACGAAGGCAACCCGCCGCTGGGCAGCTTGCAGGCGGCGCGCCGGCTGGGCCGGGACGACTACCGCAATCTGGTGGCGTTCTCCAGCCTGTCCAAGCGATCCAACGTGCCCGGCCTGCGGTCGGGTTTCGTGGCGGGCGACGCGGCCCTGATCGGCCGCTTCCTGCTGTATCGCACGTATCATGGCAGTGCGATGAGCCCGCTGGTTTCCGCGGCCAGCGTCGCTGCGTGGTCGGACGAGGCGCACGTGAAGGACAACCGGCGCCTGTACCGCGAAAAGTTCGACGCGGTCGTGCCGATCCTTGAAAACGTGCTGGACGTGTCGCGCCCGCAGGCGTCTTTCTACCTGTGGGCGGCCACGCCGGGGGCAGATACGGCCTTTGTCCGCGACCTTTACGGCCGCACCGGTGTTACCGTTCTGCCGGGCAGTTTCCTGGCGCGGGAAGCCCATGGCGTGAATCCCGGCCACGGCCGCATCCGTATCGCGTTGGTGGCGCCTTTGGCTGACTGCGTGCAGGCAGCCGAACGCATCGCCCATTTTGTACATACTTCTGTTTGATCAACCTTTAAAAGCTGAGCCGCTATGACTCTCGACCTGCAGACCACCATCGAAAAAGCCTGGGACGACCGGGCCAACCTGTCGCCCGCCGACGCCAGCGCCGAAGTGCGCGAAGCGGTGGAACACACCATCGACGGCCTGGATCTGGGCCGCTTGCGCGTGGCCGAGAAAATCAATGACGACTGGGTGGTCCACCAGTGGATCAAGAAGGCCGTGCTGCTGTCGTTCCGCCTGAGCGAAAACGCCATCATGGGCCAGGCGCCCCTGCAGTTCTACGACAAGGTGCCGCTCAAGTTCTCGGAATACGGCGACAACGCCTTCAAGCAAGGCGGCTACCGCGTGGTGCCGCCCGCCGTCGCCCGCCGCGGCGCCTTCATCGGCCGCAACGTGGTGCTGATGCCCTCCTACGTGAACATCGGCGCCTACGTCGATGAAGGCACGATGGTCGACACCTGGGCCACCGTCGGGTCGTGCGCCCAGATCGGCAAGAACGTCCACCTGTCCGGCGGCGTCGGCATCGGCGGCGTGCTGGAACCGCTGCAGGCCAACCCCACCATCATCGAAGACAACTGCTTCATCGGCGCCCGCTCGGAAGTCGTGGAAGGCGTGGTCGTGGAAGAGAACTCGGTGCTGGCCATGGGCGTGTTCCTGTCGCAAAGCACCAAGATCTTCGACCGCGCCACTGGCAAGATCACGTACGGCCGCGTGCCGTCGGGTTCGGTCGTGGTTCCGGGTTCGCTGCCGTCGGCCGACGGTTCGCACAGCCTGGCGTGCGCCGTCATCGTCAAGCGTGTCGACGCGCAAACGCGCGCCAAGACCAGCATCAATGATCTGCTGAGGGCGTAAATGAGCACGTCCGCACGGCCGCCCGAAGGGCGTGCACCCTCCCTCGGGGAGGCAGGCGCAACGCGCCAGGGGGGCCAATCCCCGTCCGCCGTACTGGATCTGGTCAAGGACCTGATCGCCCGCCCGTCGGTCACGCCGGCGGATGAAGACTGCCAGGCGGCGCTTGCCGCCCGGCTGGAACGCATCGGCTTCACGTGCGAGACCATCGCGCAAGGCGGGGTCACCAACCTGTGGGCCCGGCGCGGCAGCGCCGCGCCGCTGACCGTGTTCGCCGGTCACACGGACGTGGTGCCTCCGGGTCCGCGCGAAAAGTGGGAGAGCGATCCGTTCGTTCCCACCGAACGCGACGGCTGGCTGTACGGCCGCGGGGCGGCCGACATGAAGAGCTCGATCGCCGCCTTCGTGGTGGCGGCCGAGGAATTCGTGGCGGCCCACCCGCAGCACGGCGGTTCGATCGCGCTGCTGATCACGTCCGACGAAGAAGGCCCGTCGATCGACGGCACCGCCATCGTCTGCGACGCGCTGAAAGCCCGCGGTGAACAGCTGGATTACTGCATCGTCGGCGAGCCGACTTCCGGCGACGTGCTGGGTGACACCTGCAAGAACGGACGCCGCGGCTCGCTGTCGGGCAAGTTGACGGTCAAGGGCATCCAGGGCCACGTGGCTTACCCGCATCTGGCGCGTAACCCGGTGCATCAACTGTCTCCGGCGCTGGCGGAAATCGTCGGCATCGAATGGGATCAGGGCAACGAGTACTTTCCGCCCACGACGTTCCAGGTGTCGAACCTGAACTCGGGCACGGGCGCCACCAACGTGGTGCCGGGCGAAGCCGTGGCGCTGTTCAACTTCCGGTTCTCGACGGCCAGCACGCCGGAAAGCCTGAAGGCCCGCGTGCATGCGGTGCTGGACAAGCACGGCCTGGAATACGACCTGGACTGGGAGTTGGGCGGCGAGCCTTTCCTGACCCCGCGCGGTTCGCTGACGGATGCGCTGGTGCAGGCGATTCACGCTGAAACCGGTGTCACCGCCGAACTGTCGACGACCGGCGGCACGTCCGACGGCCGTTTCATCGCCAAGATCTGTCCGCAAGTGATCGAGTTCGGCCCCGGCAACGCCACGATCCACAAGGTCAACGAGCGTATTGAAGTGGCTTCGCTGGAACCGCTCAAGAACATCTATCGGCGCACGCTGGAAAACCTTCTGCTGTCCAAATAAGTCCCAGCCCCCCCGGGGGCTTTTTCCCATGCGGGAGAAATGCCCCCAAGCTTCGTCCGCTTTGCGGACTCTCTGCCCCCCGAGGGGGTGTTTTCCCCTTGGGACGGCCCGACGGGGAAAAAGGTCTAACTATGTATCAATCTGCCCGCCAAGAATTGCTGACCCTGCGTGACCTCATCCGTTACGGGGTGTCGCGTCTGAACAGCGCCCAGGTCGCGCTGGGACACGGCAGCGACAACGCCTGGGACGAGGCGGTCTACCTGACGCTGCACGCCCTGCACTTGCCGCTGGACACGCTGGAACCGTTCCTGGACGCCCGCGTGGTGCGCGAGGAACGCGACCGCGTGCTGGACCTGCTGGAACGCCGGGTGACCGAGCGCGTGCCGGCCGCCTACCTCACCAACGAGGCCTGGTTGCGCGGCCATCGCTTCTACGTGGACAAGCGCGTCATCGTGCCGCGCTCGCCCATCGCGGAACTGCTGGACCAGGGCTTGTCGCCCTGGGTGCAGGATGCGACGGCGGTCGAGAACGTGCTGGACATGTGCACCGGTTCGGGCTGCCTGGCCATCCTGTCGGCCCTGGCCTTCCCCTACGCCCATGTGGACGCGGTGGACGTGTCGGACGACGCGCTGGAAGTCGCCCGCCGCAACGTGGACGACTACGGCTTGCAAGACCGCCTGGACCTGCACGAAAGCAATCTGTTCGACAAGCTGCCGGCACGCCAGTACGACGTCATCATCTGCAATCCGCCTTATGTGAACAGCGGCTCCATGGATGTGCTGCCGCAGGAATACCGCCATGAACCGCAGCTGGCGTTGGCCGGCGGCGAAGACGGCATGGATCTTGTGCGGCGCATCCTGGCGGCGGCTCCCCAATACCTCACTCAAGACGGCGTGATCGTGCTGGAGATCGGCCACGAACGCGACTTTTTCGAAGCCGCCTTCCCGCAGCTATCCCCCGTTTGGCTGGATACGGAAGAGGCATCGGACCAGCTTCTGCTGCTTACCCGAGAGCAACTTACCCTGTGATACGCGCTACTGGATTGACCCTGCGCCGCGGCACGAAAGTGCTGTTGGACGGCGCTGAATTCGTTGTCCATCCGGGCGAACGCGTCGGCATCGTGGGCAAGAACGGCGCGGGCAAGTCCTCGCTGTTTGCCCTGCTGACCGGCGCCCTGGACCTGGACGCCGGCACCGTGAACCTGCCGGCCGGCTGGCGCATCGCCAGCGTCAAGCAGGAACTGGATGCCGACGACCGCCCTGCCCGTGAATTCGTCATCGACGGCGACACGCACCTGCGCGAACTGCAGGCACGCCGCGCCACCTTGACGGACGACCAGGGCACGCAGATCGCCGAAGTGGAAGCGGCGCTGGTGGAAGCCGGTGCCTGGAGCGCCGCCTCGCGCGCCGAACAGTTGCTAGCCGGCCTGGGCTTCAAGCCCAACGAGTGGATGCAGCCGGTCGAGAGCTTTTCCGGGGGCTGGCGCATGCGCCTGGCCCTGGCAAGCGCGCTGATGGCGCCGTCCGAGCTGCTGCTGCTGGACGAACCCACCAACCACCTGGATCTGGACGCGATGCTGTGGCTGGAGAAATGGCTGGCCGCCTATCCAGGCACCGTCATGCTGATCTCCCACGACACCGAATTCCTGGATGCGGTGGCCAAGTCGATCCTGCACTTCGACCACGCCAAGCTGGTGCGCTATCGCGGCGGCTACGGCGACTTCCTGACGCAACGCGCCGAGCGCCTGCGCCAGACCAACATCGCGTACGAACGCCAGACCCGCGAAACGGCCCGCCTGCAAGGCTTCATCGACCGCTTCAAGGCCAAGGCCTCCAAAGCCAAGCAGGCGCAAAGCCGCGTCAAGGCGCTGGCCCGCATGCAGGTGCTGGCGCCCTTGCATGCCGAAGCCGGCATCGACATCCGCATCCCGTCGCCTGACCAGGTGCCGGATCCCTTGCTGACGCTGGAACACCTGTCGGCCGGCTACACGGACGCGGCGGGCAACGCCGTTCCCATCCTGCGCGACGTCACCCTCATGGTGCGCGCGGGCAGCCGCGTCGGCGTTCTGGGCGCCAACGGCGCGGGCAAGAGCACGCTGATCAAGACGCTGGCCGAAGAAATTCCCGTCCAGGCGGGCGAACGCCGCGCCTCGCGCGGGCTGGCTATCGGCTACTTCCATCAGCATCAGCTGGACATGCTGGACGTGGACAGCACCCCGATCGCGCATCTGGCCCGCCTGGCGCCAGACACCCGCGAGCAGGAGCTGCGCAACTACCTGGGCGGATTCGGGTTTTCGGGCGACACCGTCACCAGCAAGGTCGGACCCATGTCGGGCGGCGAGAAGGCGCGCCTGGCGTTGTCCCTGATCGTCTGGCAAAAGCCCAATCTGCTGCTGCTGGACGAACCCAGCAACCACTTGGACGTGGAAACCCGTGAAGCGCTGGCCGCCGCGCTGGCCGACTTCGGGGGCAGCATGCTGCTGGTCTCTCACGATCGGCATCTTTTGCGCACCACCGTGGACAGCTTCTGGATCGTGGCGGACGGCGCGGTGCGCGAGTTCGACGGCGACCTTGAGGACTATCGCGATTGGCTGGCAGCCCGCAATGCCGGGGAACGTGCCGAAGCCGCGCGCGAAAATGCGGAAGGCAGCGAACCCGTCGTGGACCGCAAGGCGCAGCGCCGGGCCGAAGCCGAACAGCGGCAGCGGCTCTCCGCCCTGCGCAAACCGCTGGAAGCCAAGTTGGCCAAGGTCGAATCCGAAATGGAAAAGCTGCGGACGAAGCTCCACGCGCTGGACGCCGTCATCGCCGACCCGGACTTGTATTCCGATGCGCGCCGGGCGGAACGCCAGAAGGTCATGGCCGAACACGGCGAGCACGGCAAGCGCATCGACGAGCTTGAAGAGCAATGGCTTGAGATCCAGGGCTCGCTGGAAGAAATCGATCAGAGCGAAGCTTAGGGCGTCGCCCGGGCGGCGGGCCTGCCCCGCTGTCCGGCTGACCGCTCTTATCTATTAATAATAACCATTATCATTTATACTTCGTCGCGAAATTGACTCCATCTGGCGCCCGGCGCCAGCGACATGTCTACGCTTTCGGACGTATTCCTTCGCCACTACCGCGAACTGCTTGGCTTTCTTTCGATGCGCACCGGCTCACGCGATGTGGCCCAGGATTGCGCGCAGGACACGTGGATCAAGCTGGCGGAATTCAACGACCGCACCCGTCCCGACAATGACCGGGCGTATGTGTTCCGGGTCGCCGCCAACATCGCGACGGACTGGCACCGCCGCCGCACCCGCGAACTGTCGGCCACCGCCGATTACGCCGCCGCGCTGCCCGTGGCGCACGCGGCCGACACCTTCGACGTGGCGTCCGCCCATCAGACCTTGCGCCGCCTGGAATCGGCCTTGCTCGCCCAGCCTCGCCGCAGCCTGGATGTCTTCGTACTGCACCGGCACGAAGGCCTGACCTACCGCGACATCGCCGAGCGCTTCGCCATATCCGTCAGCGCCGTTGAAAAACACATGATGCGCATCCTGCTGGCCTGCGACCTGGCGTTGGCCGACTGATGGCCACGCGCGTCCGCCCGCCCGATCCCATCGAAGAGGCCTCGCGCTGGGTGATCCGGCAAAGCGGGCAGCGGCTCGACGACGAGGCGCATGCCGCGTTTGAAGCCTGGTACCGGGCCGACGCGCGGCATGCGGCTGCGTATGACCGCTTGTCGCGCTTGTGGCGCCGCATGGGTGAGATCGACCGCGGCAAGCTTGGCAAGCGGCCTGCCCGCAAGCTGCGCGGCACCGCCCTGCTTGCGCTGCTGACGGCCGCGTTCGCCGGCTGGTTCGGGGCGACGGACCTGCCGCAAGCCGACTACACCGCCGAAGCCGGCGTGCGCCGTCTCACGCTGCCGGATGGCTCGGCCGTGGTGCTGGACGCACACAGCGCGCTGGCGCTGGACTACGCCGATGGCCGCCGCCAGGTCCGTTTGCTGACCGGGCGCGCCCAGTTCGAGCCCACGCCGCGGCAACCGGGCATGGCGCCATTCTCCGTCACCACCCGTGACGCCTCCGCCACGGCGCTGGGCACGCGTTTCACGGTGGATCTGGGCCAGGACGGCACCCGCGTATCGGTCCAGGAGCACCAGGTCGCCGTGCGCTGCCTGCCGTGCGCAGACGACGCCGGCGTGATCTTGTCCGCCGGCGAAACGGCGGAGGTATCCCCCGCTGGCGTCAAACGCGAAGCCGAGGCCGGCACGGCGTCGCCCGGCTGGACGCGAGGCCTGCTGAGCTTCGACGACGTGCCGCTGCAGACCGCGGCGGACGCGTTGGCGCGCTACAGCGCCAAGCACATTCTCGTGGTCGGCGAGGCGGCAAAGACCCAACGCGTGTCCGGCACCGCGCTCGTCGCCGACCCCCAGAGGGCGTTGGAACTGCTGCTGGCGCAGACGCCCGTGCGCGTGACCGAATTGCCGGGCCTGCTGATCTTGCGCTGAAGGCGCGCAGCCCTGACTCAATCGGTAAATGAGAATCGATATAAATTATTCATCGCGAAATTGATGAGGGGTTTGGGCAGTGCCGACGTCCTACGGCTGACATTACTGCTTAGGACTTACGCATGTCTTCCCGTTTTTCCACGCGCCGCCTTCCCGTTGCAGCCATCGCCTTCTGCGCAGCGCTGGCGCTGGCCCATCCGGCGCTTGCCCAGACCCGCGCGACACCCGTTGCCTTCGACATACCGGCCCAGCCGTTGGGAACCGCCTTGCTGGCCCTGGGCCAGCAAGCGAATCTGGAAGTGTCCTTCGTGCCCGCCACCGTCGCCGGCAAATCGGCGCCCGCGCTGCGGGGCACCATGTCGCCGCTGGACGCGCTGGACCAGTTGCTGCGCGGCTCCGGCCTGGCGCTGCGCGGCGACGGCCCTGGCCGCTACATCATCTACGTCGACAAGACGAACCAGTTCTCCGCGCTGCGCCTGGATGCGGTGAAGGTGTACGGCGAACACAACGATGAACGCGTCTATACCCAGGAAGAGATCGCCACGACGCCCACGGCGAACCAGGACCTCACCTCGCTGGTGGCGACCCATCCCGCCGTGCGCACGAATACGCCGGCCAACGGATCGACGAACCGCGGCTCGATGAATGTGGAGGACATTTCCTTCCACGGCTCCAGCCCCTATCAGAACCTGTTCCAGATCGACGGCATGGACGCGACCAACCGGGTCGACCCGGCCAGCAAAAACCTGAATTTGCAGGTCGGCAACATCCCCAGCAATTCGCAGTCCTACTTCGTCGACACGAATCTGCTGGGCGAGGTCCGCGTGATGGACAGCTTTGTGCCCGTGGAATATGGGCGCTTCACCGGCGGCGTGGTCGACGCGCGGCTGCGCCGTCCCTCGGGCGAAAACCATCTGCAGCTGGACTACCGCTGGAACACGTCGAAGATGACTCAGCAGAAGATCGCCGAAGGCGACGAGAAAGGCTGGGACCAGGGCAAGCCGGGGTTTTCTCCGGAATGGAAGAAGCGCTTCTATACCGCCATCGGCGACATCGCCATCAATGACAAGACAGGCGCGGTGCTGAGCATGTCTCGGCGCGAATCCAGCATCCGGCGCTGGAACATGGGAGTGGACGGCGACCAGCCCACGCAAGGCGAAGACAACTACGACGACCGCATCGACAACTTCCTGGGCAAGTTCACGGTGCGGGCCACGGCGGACACCATCTCCGACCTGACGCTGAAGTACAGCGACCGCCGCGAGACGCTTTCCAGCGACACCTTCCGCAACACCCAGTGGGACAACACGCATGCCGCGCGCGGCGTGGGCTGGAACCTGGACCACGCGTTCCAGGGGGGCCGGGCGTCCGTGCAGGCGGGCTGGGACAAGGCGCTCAGCAACCGCTCGTCGGACGCGACTTCGCTCGTCACCCACAAGTTTCCGTCGATCCCGCAATACGTGATGGGCGGCTTTGGAAAAGAACAGAAGGAACAGGACACCTGGACACTGAAGGGCCGAATCGACTTCGACCCGATCCGCACCGGCGTCTTCACCCACACCCCGTACGCCGGGGTCGACCTGCAACGCGTCGACGTGAATTTCGAACGTTTCAGCGACGCCTATTCGTACATTGCCACGCATGCCGCCAACGGCGTTGAACGCCACGCCAGCAAGGTGCACTATCTGCGCGGAACCGTCGAAACGAAATACAACGCCGCATCCGTCTATCTGTCGGACCGGGTGGAGCTGGGTCGAGTGGCGCTGACCGGCGCCTTGCGCTACGACCGCGAAACCTTCCTGGGCAACACCAACGTGTCGCCGCGCACCCGACTGGACTGGGATGCGTTCGGCAACGGCAACACCGTCGTCAGCGGCGGCTGGGCGCGCTACTACGGTTCGGATGTGCTGAACATTGCGCTGGAAGAACGCGTCAACACGCTGCGGCGCCAGGTGCTGGACCGCTACGGCAATCCGGTGGCGGA